>NZ_JAOWGP010000037.1:0-400816 GCF_030333065.1 Citrobacter sp. Cm046
CCCATCTGAGCGCCGACATTGCCCCACAGATTGACCCGAGGGTTAATCTGTCCTTCAACACCCACTTTGACTTCGCCAATGTTGCGGGCGCCAGCCTGGTTGATGTGGACATTATCCATGTTCACGTTATAACTGCGCGTATTATGCAACCAGTTGGCTTCAATGAACGGCTCGAAAGTACGGTCTTTGTTGTCATCCATCGCATGATGGCTCTTCAGGTACGTACGAAGGCCCAGACGGGTTTGTACGTTACCGTCGCCACCGCTGCTAACGCGGGTTCCATTGGCTTCACGATGGTTGTCTGCTTTCACACCCATCCAGGTGGCCTGGGCTTGTGGCTGGATAAACCATTCATTAAGCGTCCCTTTGCTGCCAGCAAACTCGCCCAGTTTCTGGGTGTAACCCGTCTCCAGCGAGGCCGTAAAGCCTTTAGACTTGTAGGATTCGCTGGCCAGTTGCTGCCCGTTAACCTGGTTGTTGAACCAGCTGTACTGGAGCCAGCTGTCCACATACAACCCTGCTTTATCCGCATCGCTGGCAAACCAGGTGCCGTAAGCGCCAACGCTGTAACCGTTTATCGAACCTTTTGAACCATAACCCGTGACGGAAGAACGGGTAGAACTGTGGTTATTACCGTAACCCGCCATCAGACCCAGGTGGCCTCTGTTCAGACCATCGGTTGACCACTGCGCAACATCGCCACCCAACTGTGCGACATAACTGTTGCTCTGTGTTTTCAACTGACCACTGCCATCACGCCAGTTATTATGACTACCGACCTGGCGTAGCCACAGACTGGTAACTTTCTTCTCACCAGTCAGAGCATCAACGTACTGCGTTTCCCCCAGACGGTCGTGCAGACGGGTGTTGAATAACGTGTTCGCAGCCGCAATGTTTGCAAGATAGCTACCTGCTTCAGGGCGGTTAACATGTGTTTCATCAGAGGGGTCAACCGGCGGTGTTACAGGATCAACGGGAGGGTCGACAGGGTCCACCGGCGGCTCTACGGGATCAACCGGTGGGATAGTGCTGACTAAATACCAGTCATTACCGTTTTTTATTAAATTATAGTCATAGGCTCCTGCAACAATACGTCCATATTGCGTGAAAACACCATTTGAGTTTCCTTTGACCGTTATTATTTCAATTCCATTTAGTGTCTGGGAGCCGGTACCACCAAGGTTGTTAACAATAACATTAGTATCCCCCTCACTATCACCATTAATCACCAGTTTATCGGTAAGCGAGCTATCATCAGATAGTTTTGAGTTAAAAATGATTACGCCGCCATCACCTTTGTAATTATTGTTAATGGTTAGTATTGTACCGACAGTACTTGCGTTTGAAAGATTAACTACGCCGGAATTTATCAAGGAGTTTAAATCTGAGTCCCCGAAGACTTTCCACTCTGAAGACGAATCAATGTTAAGGCTGTTAACATTATTCATTGAACCATAAATATATGATTTATTGAACAATAAAACATCAATCGCTGTATTTCCTGCTGCGGTTATATTACCTGTAGCTACGCTTCCATTAAAGTCCATATCAACAACAGAATTATCACTGGTAGTGAGTAATATATCATTACCGCTGTCAACTTTAGAATTATATACATGTATATGTGCAGTAGCGTCAGCACCTACCGCTATTGCGGGGCCATTTTCGGTCGCGATAGATGAATTGTTTAGTGTAACCTCATTATCGGCATAGGTACCATCATAACCCTTAGTCAGATAGAGGCCGATAGTGTTATTTTTAGTATTAATAGAACTACCATTTTCAAGTTGAACAATTCCACCTTTTGTGACAATACCATAATTGCCAGAAGAGATGATTTTAGAGTTATCAAATTGGGTATAACCACCAACAAGATAAGCCCCATTTCCTTGGGAAGTTATAGTGCTGTTTTTAACTATTGTTTTGGTATACCGGTGCTCTCTGTAGGAGAAGCATTCACTAATATCCCATGGGCCTGCGAACCATTTCCTGTAACTTCAACATTAATGGTTGTATTATCAATTAAATACAAACCGGCACCTCCGGGATTAAAGACCCCCCATGTATCTTTGACAGATATATTATCATTAATAATCATTTGGGCTTGTGTGGTTGCAGGGCCAAATACAGCACCAGAAACAACCAGGGCAATTAAATTTTTTTTGCTGTTCAATTTTTCCTCACTTCACCATTACTATTGATAAACACTATTCCAATGGGATTAAACACATCACAATTACATAAAACATATTGGAAATAAATTTAATTATTATTTAACCTGACCATTACTGTAGGGCAACCACATGAAATTATTGATAATATTTTAACATGCAGTTAGCATGAAATTTGTATGATAAAATTAAGGTGATTCCGAAAAATATATAGCTAGTCCGCCTCAGTGCCGCTGCCCTGATTCCACTATTGCACAGATTATCTCGAGCTTCGCCCAGCCATTGCGGCAATATTCGCGTAGTACAACTCTATTGCTCCAATAAATAGTCCACGGCAGGGTTTGATGAATAAAATCAGCCCTGGAATACAACCCATTTAACGCAACAAGCACGTCAAATGCCTGAGGCCATCACGGTCTGATTGCTTATACATTTTTTCTTTAGGTTTCAGGTTTTTGAGCTTTGTATCGGTAAGCATTGACGGTATCCAGTATCAATAAATACCGTCATGGGTGATAGGTTATGGCGGTAAAAACTGGGTTTTACCGTAACGGTAATTCGTTTAATACGTCATTTATACCGTCAAAAAAATGAGGTTTCCTGATGCGGTTAACAAAGGTTCACGAGAGGTGCTGGCGCTGTAATCCGCGCCAGCTCTGGTTTTAGATGAGGTTAACGAAGGCTATCAGGAGCATGTATTCAACTAGTGCTTCACAATATACATTGTACGGCTATAGGCCACATCTTCAGGGTTGGTAATGGGATACCCTTTCAACCATGGTTTAATTAAACGCCCGTTGGTGTACTGATAAATAGGCGCAATGGGAGCCTGCTCCATCAGGATTTTTTCTGCGGCGTTATAATCCGCATTACGTGCTTTTTCCGTGTTTTCCATCGTGGCCTGGGTCAACACTTTATCGTATGCAGGATTATTAAACCGGGAAATATTCCCGGAATGAGTCGATGTTAATAACGACAGGAACGTTGATGGTTCATTGTAATCACCTACCCAGGAGGCGCGGATCACATCGAAATTACCGGTATTACGGCTGTCGATATAGGTTTTCCATTCCTGGTTTTGCAACTTCACATCAACACCGAGATTTTTCTTCCACATAGAAGCAACGGCGATGGCGATCTTCTGATGGTTTTCCGAAGTATTGTACAGCAGCGTCAGTTTAAGCGGTTTCTGCGGCCCATAGCCCGCTGCACGTAACAACGTTTTCGCCTGAGCATTCAGCTCTTCCTGACTCATTTGCTCAAATGGAGAAGGCTCAGGTACAAAACCTGCAGTGACATCCGGCGTGAAATGCCAGGCTGGTTTTTCCCCGGTACCCAAGACTTTTTCCGCCATCAGACGGCGATCGATAGTCATACTGAGCGCCAGGCGCACTCGCGAATCTGCCGTCGGCCCTTTCTGCGTATTAAACGCATAATAATAAGTACCGAGCTGAGGTGGGGTGTAAACCTGCCCCGGAATATCCTTCAACAGTTTCTGATACATATTTTTCGGAAAGGATTCCGTAATATCAATATCACCGGCGAGATAACGCTTTGTTGCCGCAGATTCCTGATTAATTGGCAGGAACGTCACTTTTTGCAATACGGTTTTGGCGTTGTCCCAATAGTGTGTATTCGGCACAACCACCAGTTTTTCGTTAACGACACGATTCTGCAATACATAGGCCCCGTTGCCGATCAAATTACCCGGTTTTGTCCACTCTTTGCCGCTTTCAACATTGGCTTTTTGTACCGGGTAAAACGCAAAGTTCGCCGTCAGATTGGCAAACCAGGGCAGTGGTTTATCCAGTTGAACTTTTAATGTCCTGGCATCTACCGCGCTAACTCCCAGTTTATCGGGTGTGGCTTTGCCGTCGATAATCGCCTGTGCATTATTGATACCAGCCAAAGCTGCAAACCATGCAAACGGGGAAAGTGTTTTTGGATCAACCAGTCGCTGCCAGCTATAGACAAAATCCTGTGCCGTTACCAGCGTACCATCGGCCCATTTCGCGTTATCGCGTAGCGTAAATGTCCAGATGCGGTTATCGTTACTCTTCCACTGCGTGGCTACACCGGGAATGATTTCCCCTTTATCATTCTGGTTGACCAACCCTTCAAATAAATCGCGGATAACCTGAATTTCAGGCAGTCCTACAGCTTTCGCCGGATCCAGCGACGCAGGCTCATCCTTTATATGACGCACCAGTTCTTGTTTTTCTGCCAGTACCGTTCCGCTGGGAACATCCGCAGCATGCGATAAAGAAATGCTGCTAACCAACAGCGCACAACAGGTTACTGAAACAGAATGCCTCATAAAATACCCTCAGATCCGGCCATTAAGTGAATGTGTAATTATTTGTATCGCCAGCAGGAAATGCAATTAACTTCCGACAAGAAAGTGATATTACACCTGAAAAGATAAGTGTGTGAAAACGATTTGATTATCCAGACATTTTGCACAACACTGCGAGTAACAATTCATGCTTTCAGAGAAGACTATGACCGTTACCCGTCCTCGTGCCGAGCGCGGCGCATTTCCACCGGGAACCGAACATTACGGACGTTCACTGCTGGGCGCACCGTTAATCTGGTTTCCCGCCCCCGCGGCCGATCGCGAGAGTGGTCTGATTCTGGCGGGAACTCACGGTGATGAAAACTCTTCAGTGGTTACCCTTTCCTGCGCGTTGCGTACGCTTAACCCTTCGCTGCGCCGCCATCATATTGTGCTGGCGGTTAACCCTGACGGTTGCCAGCTTGGATTGCGCGCGAATGCTAATGGTGTGGATCTCAATCGTAATTTTCCGGCGGCAAACTGGAAAGCGGGAGAAACAGTATATCGCTGGAACAGTAGTGCAGAAGAACGCGATGTGGTGTTGTTAACCGGTGAACATCCGGGGTCTGAACCAGAAACTCAGGCACTGTGTCAGCTTATTCACCGCATTCATCCCGCCTGGGTGGTTTCTTTTCACGATCCGCTGGCCTGTATTGAAGATCCCAGACACAGCGAATTAGGCGAGTGGCTGGCGCAGACGTTTGAATTACCCCTGGTCACCAGCGTAGGTTATGAAACGCCCGGCTCTTTCGGCAGCTGGTGCGCCGATCTGAACTTACACTGCATTACCGCTGAGTTTCCGCCCATCTCTTCAGATGAGGCCAGCGAAAAATATCTGCTGGCGATGTCTAATCTGCTGCGTTGGCATCCTAGAGATGGAGCAGCCCGGTCGTAAAATGCAGGGCTGGCTCTGCGTCATCGGCCAGCCAGGTTGGGCCATCCAGATCGGCAAAGCTGACCTGCGGTGTTAGCGGCAATGCGGCATTAATGGCCCGGGAAGTACACAGCATGCATCCCAGCATCAGAGCAAATCCCTGTTCGCGCGCTTCGGCCGCCAGCGCCAGCGCTTCCGTCAGGCCGCCCGTTTTGTCCAGTTTGATGTTCACCATTTCATAACGCCCGTGCAATGCTTTCAGGCTACTGCGGGTGTGACAGCTTTCATCTGCGCAGATGGGCAACGGATGGATAAAATTCTCCAGTGCGGCATCATCCTGAGCAGGTAACGGCTGTTCCAGCATTGCGACGCCTAAATCTGCCAGCAATTGACAACGTGCTGCGAGCCCTTCGGCACGCCAGGATTCGTTGGCATCGACAATCAGCGTGGCGTCTGGAACTGCCGCACGGATAGCGACCATCCGCTCGCTGATTAGGCGGGCATCCAGTTTAACTTTCAGCAATTTCGCGCCATTCTCCCACAGAGCTGCTGCGCTTGCCGCCATCTGCTCTGGGGTACCGATCACCACGGTCTGGGCCGTCGTCACAACTGCATCCAGCTCAGTGCCAATAAATTCAGCCAGAGTTTGTCGCTGTTGCCGGGCACTCAAGTCCCATAAAGCACAGTCAATCGCATTACGCGCAGCCCCTGCAGGCAACAGTTTCTGTAAATCTTCGCGGGTCAGCCCGCTTTCCAGTTGCCGGGCAATACTCATAATTTGTGCCAGTACCGAAGCATCACTTTCGCCATAACGGGGATAAGGCGTACATTCCCCGATGCCTTTTACGCCATTTTCTTCCAGCTCAACCACCACGACGTGTGCTTCTGTTCTGCTGCCTCGGGCAATCACAAAGGGAGTGTGTAGCGGCCAGGCTTCCTCATATACCTTAACTGATCTCATTTATTTTCCTTATGTAATCCCGGAAGCGGATATCCGCAAATAGCGTTTGCCGTGTTAACTGTTGATGGCATAAACTAGCCACGACGTTAACTATATGTAAACAGGAAGATAACCATGTCACAAACCGTTCATTTCCAGGGCAACCCGGTTTCAGTCGCCGGCTCCATTCCTCAGGCTGGTAGCAAAGCTCAGGCTTTTACTCTTGTGGCTAAAGACCTGTCTGACGTTACGCTGGCCCAGTTCGCAGGCAAGCGCAAAGTGCTGAATATTTTCCCAAGCATCGATACCGGCGTTTGCGCGGCATCGGTACGTAAGTTTAACCAACTGGCGACAGAAATCGACAATACCGTCGTGCTGTGCATTTCAGCCGACCTGCCATTTGCCCACTCTCGTTTCTGCGGCGCGGAAGGTCTGAGCAACGTTATCACGCTGTCAACTCTGCGCAATGCTGAATTCCTGAAAAACTATGGTGTTGAAATCTCCGAAGGCCCGTTGAAAGGCCTGGCCGCACGTGCCGTGGTAGTTATTGATGAAAATGACAACATTATTTTCAGCCAACTGGTCAACGAAATTACCAACGAGCCAGACTACACTGCCGCACTGGACGTACTGAAAGCCTAAGTTCTTTTGAAGACACAACGTCTTCGCTGGCATAAAGCCAGTCAGTTGAAAAACTGGCTGGCTTTTTTGTTTATAGCCCCCAGATATTGCCGGAAGCTACAGACAAAAAAATCCGGAAACGAATGAACATTTCCGGATTCTTATACAACCATCTGTTCGGCCAACCGCCTGGCAGTCACCAACGATGATGTTGTTTTTTATATCTGCTGATTATTCAGCATCTGGTTCTTCGGTTTTGTACTTCGCCGCAGTCTCTTTGATAAGAGTCTGCAACTCACCGCGCTGGTACATCTCGATTAAAATGTCGCAACCGCCAACCAGTTCACCATCAACCCACAGCTGCGGGAAGGTTGGCCAGTTTGCGTATTTCGGCAACTCGGCGCGAATATCCGGATTTTGCAGAATATCGACATAAGCAAAGCGTTCACCACAGGCTGACAGCGCCTGCACGGCCTGTGCGGAGAAACCGCAGCTTGGCAGTTTTGGAGAACCTTTCATGTACAGGAGAATCGGGTTTTCAGCGATCTGGCGCTGGATTTTTTCGATAGTGGTGCTCATTATCTTGCTTCCTTAAACTTCTTTTACGGCAGTAGTCTGACATTGTAGCGGGTCAGGCTGGCAACGGAAAATAACATTTTCATTACGCCTTATTATTTTATCCCCTGTCGCTAAAAGTTGCATTCACAATCTCACTTATCCCCTTAAAGGGTGTGGATTTGATTATCTGTTCACCAGTTTTATCTTTATTTGCTGTTTTTTTTTGCGGTCGGTAACGAAACATAGTTTTAAACGAAAAAAGCTATTAAGTTTCCCGTTTCTATAGATTAGAATCATCAAGTTTTGTAAATCACACGCAGGCACGATAGACCTGCCTTACCAGAGGACTGCTCAGTGGCGCGGATAAACCGAATCTCGATCACGCTCTGTGCTTTACTTTTTACCACACTGCCTTTTACGCCCATGGCCCATGCTTCCAAGCAAGCCAGGACGACGCCTACTGTTTCGCACACCATCAAAACGGTAGATAAAAAGAAAAGCTCAACAGCCAGTCAAAAAACAACCAAAACCACTCAGAAGACGGCTAAAAAATCCACCAGCAAAACCAGCAGTAAAACCGCCTCAGTAAAAAAACGCACAACCACTCCAGCAAAATCGACTAAAATAGCAAATCGTCGGGGGAAAGCAGCCACAGCGCAAACCGCCGCCGTCACCTGGACTGAAAAATGCACCCCGCGTAAAGGTCATAAACCGCGCTGTGTGAAAGTGAAGTCGACAACCCCTGTAACGCTTGCTGAGACACATAAAGTTAAAGTGCAAAAAGCGACCAAAACCGCCATGTCCACCCTGATGAACCAAATCGGTAAACCTTACCGTTGGGGTGGCACATCACCAAGGACCGGTTTTGATTGCAGCGGTCTGGTCTATTACGCGTATAAAGATTTGGTGAAGTTTCGCATTCCGCGCACCGCCAATGAAATGTACCACCTGCGGGACGCAGCACCTATCGAACGTGGCGAACTGAAAAACGGCGATCTGGTCTTCTTCCGGACACAGGGCCGGGGTACCGCCGATCACGTCGGTGTCTACGTTGGCAACGGCAAATTTATCCAGTCGCCTCGTAGCGGTCAGGAAATTCAAATCACCTCGCTGAGCGAAGATTACTGGCAGCGCCACTATGTCGGCGCTCGACGCGTAATGACGCCTAAAACAATTCGCTAAAAACTTACCCTACAGCGTGTGCTGTAGGGTAAGTTCTTCTTTTGCATAACCTTTCAATTTGCTACCCTATCCTTACGCACAATGAGGTTATTGTGTGTACTCAATATAAATAATAAGGAGAGAAGCAATGTCGTTTGAATTACCTGCATTACCGTATGCCAAAGATGCTCTGGCACCGCACATTTCTGCTGAAACGCTGGAATACCACTATGGCAAACACCATCAAACCTACGTGACTAATCTGAATAATCTGATTAAAGGCACAGCGTTTGAAGGCAAGTCACTGGAAGAGATCGTACGTAGCTCTGAAGGCGGTGTATTTAATAACGCAGCTCAGGTATGGAACCACACGTTCTACTGGAACTGTCTGGCACCAAACGCTGGTGGCGAACCGACCGGAAAACTGGCCGAAGCCATTACTGCATCCTTTGGCAGCTTCGCAGACTTCAAAGCGCAATTCACCGATGCCGCAATTAAGAACTTCGGTTCCGGCTGGACCTGGCTGGTAAAAGGGACGGATGGCAAACTGGCTATCGTTTCCACCTCTAACGCAGGTACACCACTGACCACCGATGCGACACCTCTGATGACCGTTGACGTCTGGGAACACGCCTACTACATCGACTATCGCAATGCACGTCCTGGCTACCTGGAGCATTTCTGGGCGCTGGTAAACTGGGAGTTTGTTGCGAAAAACTTCGCAGCATAAAAATGACAACGCAGAAGGGATCCCCTTCTGCGTTTTAGTGTCAATTTGCAGTCGGGCACGCTTCCTGAGGCTGTTTTTTCGCTGAGATGAAGACCAGCAGCAAAGCCAGCCCCGCCACAATCGCCCCCATCACCGGCACAAAGCTATAACCTAACCCACCGGATATCACTGCGCCACCAGCCGCAGCCCCGAGGGCATTGCCCAGATTAAATGCCCCAATATTAACCGATGAAGATAATCCTGGCGCTTCGCTGGCAACGCGCATCACGCGCATCTGCAAAGGCGGGACTACCGCAAACGTCGCCGCGCCCCAGACCACCATACTGATAGCCGCTCCCAGCTCATTACGCGCCAGAAATGGAATTGCCAGCATAATGACCATCAGCAGTAATAAAAAGCCTTTCAGCGTGCCGTTGACCGACTTGTCTGCCAGCCGACCACCAAGATAATTACCAATAGAGAAACCAACGCCAATTAACACCAACATCCCGGTGACAAATGCTGGTGTGGCATGGGTAATACTGTGCAGAACGGGTGAGATATAGGTATAAAGCGTAAACATCGCACCTGCTCCCAATACGGTGGTCAGTAGCGCCGAGACAACCTGCGGACGCATCAGCACCGCAAGTTCTTTACGCACTTCAGGACGCTCTCCTGCCCCGCCTTTAGGTAACGAGAAGAACAGACTGATCATCGCAATCACGCCCAGACCCGCAGTTGCCAAGAATGACATTCGCCAGCCGATGGTCTCGCCCAGCCAGGTTGCCGCAGGGACACCGCCAATATTGGCGATCGTTAGGCCCATAAACATGGTAGCAACCGCGCTGGCCTGCTTGTGTTTTGGCACCACGCTCGCCGCCACAACAGAACCAAGGCCAAAAAAAGCGCCGTGATTAAGACTGGTCAAAATACGTGAAAGCATGAGAGTGGTGTAATCCGGTGCAATTGCCGAAAGCACATTACCCAGTGTAAATATCGCCATCAGAAAAATAAGCGCATTACGGCGCGCACGATGAGAAAGCAACAATGTCATCAACGGAGCACCCACCATCACGCCAACCGCATATGCGCTGATTAACATTCCGGCAGCAGGAATCGAGACATCCACACCCCGGGCAATGACGGGTAATAATCCCATAGGAGAAAATTCGGTCGTGCCAATACCGAACGCACCAATCGCCAGTGCCAGTAACGGATAATTTATTTTCATACTTCGACTCCATAACGTCGAGCCGTGGCACGACACGTAATAAGAGCCAAAAGCATGACATTGATCGCAAAAATAATAAAGTTAACAAATTTGCAAAAGACTTTTGCAAATTCGCAAATAATAGAACGGGAAAAACGTGCTGAAGGGATGAGGGAGATTGCTCTCCCTCGGAGTAAATCAATGCAGTGCTGCGGTCAAACCACTTGCTACAATCAGGCCCAGAACAATAATGGTGGTGACTAACGAAAATTTCAGATCGGTGCTCATCAAGTTTTCTCCTTTTTATTCCCACACAAAAAGTGATATTGCGCATTTTTGCATACTTGAACGCAAAAATCTCTCACGATTTATATTGATAAATGCTTTTAACTCTTCCCCTTTTCGTTAAGATCAGACAAAATTCCACGCTTACTTGATTAGCGTACCGGCCATTGACCCCTTCCTGACGTTCCGTGTCGTTTTCCCGGCGTGCCGCAACTCTGACGTTGCGTTAAGGGTGTGTAAAGGCAAACGTTTACCTGGAGTATTCTCAGGAGCTTAGGATATGGTCTGGAGTGAGATGTAATGGCAACAATTAAAGATGTAGCGAAGCGAGCAAACGTTTCCACTACAACCGTATCACATGTAATTAACAAGACGCGCTTTGTCGCGGAAGAAACGCGTAATGCAGTCTGGGCAGCCATTAAAGAGTTGCACTACTCTCCCAGCGCAGTTGCGCGCAGCCTGAAGGTGAATCACACCAAGTCGATCGGCTTGTTGGCGACCAGCAGCGAAGCCGCCTATTTCGCGGAAATTATCGAAGCCGTTGAGAAAAATTGTTTCCAGAAAGGCTACACGCTGATTCTGGGTAACGCATGGAATAGCCTCGAAAAGCAGCAGGCATATCTCTCAATGATGGCGCAAAAGCGCGTCGATGGCTTACTGGTAATGTGTTCTGAGTATCCGGAATCACTGCTTTCCATGCTCGAAGAGTATCGCCATATTCCGATGGTCGTCATGGACTGGGGCGAAGCGAAAGCCGACTTTACCGACACGGTCATTGATAACGCTTTCGAAGGCGGTTATATGGCGGGTCGATATCTGGTAGAACGCGGCCACCGCGAGATTGGCGTGATCCCAGGCCCTATGGAGCGCAACACCGGCGCCGGACGCCTGGCAGGATTTATGAAAGCGATGGAAGAAGCGCTGATTAAAGTACCTGAAAACTGGATCGTACAGGGCGATTTTGAACCAGAATCCGGATATCGCGCCATGCAGCAAATCCTCTCCCAGTCGCATCGTCCGACTGCCGTCTTCTGCGGTGGCGATATCATGGCGATGGGTGCTCTTTGCGCCGCTGACGAGATGGGTTTGCGTGTACCGCAGGATGTGTCGTTGATCGGTTATGACAACGTGCGCAACGCCCGCTTCTTCACGCCAGCGTTGACCACGATTCACCAGCCGAAAGATTCGTTAGGTGAGACTGCCTTCAATATGCTGTTAGACCGTATCGTAAACAAGCGCGAAGAGTCGCAATCTATTGAGGTCCACCCTCGACTGGTGGAGCGTCGCTCCGTTGCCGACGGCCCATTCCGCGATTACCGTCGTTAAACCTGTTATACGGGAGCCTGTTCCGGCTCCCGTAGCCACTCTTTATTCAGCGTTTCGCTATCTCCCAGGTAGTCCAGCAACCAGAGCAGTGCTGGCGACGTATCATTTTGCTGCCAGGTCAGACAACATGCGGCATCAGGAAAAGGGTTTTCCAGCTGCAAAGCAACCCACTTACCGCTATCGATCCACGGTTTAGCAAAATGTGTTGGCACCATGCCCACACATAGCCCAGCCGATAAACAGGTAGCAGAGGATTCCCAGTCCGGTACCACGACACGTTTTTGGTTATCCAGCAGCCATGTGATTCGTTTCGGTAGCGTGCGCGAAGTATCTTCACGAACCAACGACGGCCAGTTGCGCAACGTGTCATCGCTTAATGGCCCGGGAATCGAAGCCAACGGGTGATGGCTCGCCACCACGCAACTCCAGCTCAGCATTCCCATATCACGAAACGTGTAACGTCCCCCCACCGGAATCGCCTGCGTTGCACCGATCGCCAGTTCGACGCGACCATCCGATAGCGCATCCCAGACACCGTTAAACACTTCCTGAAAAACCAGCAGTTCCACATCATCGAAGTGACGATAGAAATCCACAATCATCTGCCGGGTGCGTTCCGGTCGCACAATATTATCGACTGCAATCGCGAGCTGCCCTCGCCAGCCGTTGGCGATTTGCTGACATTGCTGGCGAGTGATCTGCATTTTTTTGATAACAGACCGACCTTCTTTTAAAAACCACGCCCCTGCGGGTGTTAGTTCCACATCCCGATGACGTCGCTCGAAAAGCGGAACTGCAAGCCACTCCTCCAGTTGACGAACGGTGTAGCTTACCGCCGAAGGTACACGGTGCAACTCCTGCGCAGCCGAACTAAAGCTGCCGTTACGCGCAACCGCATCAACGACTTCAAGTGAATATTCCGACCACATAGTCTGCCTACAAAAATTTTGAAATCAGTAAACAAATATTAGCGTTTCACAGCGAGAATTTCACTCACTACACTCTGCGACACTGTTTTACTGCTTAAAAAGAGAAATGATGATGCAACCTGGAAAAGGGTTTTTAGTCTGGCTGGCCGGTCTTAGCGTGCTCGGCTTTCTGGCAACGGATATGTATTTGCCCGCCTTTGCTGCTATTCAGTCCGATCTGCAAACCCCTGCGTCTGCCGTCAGCGCCAGCCTTAGTTTGTTCTTAGCCGGTTTTGCCGTTGCGCAGCTTCTGTGGGGGCCACTCTCCGACCGCTATGGTCGTAAGCCAATTTTATTGCTGGGATTATCCATCTTCGCCCTGGGTAGTCTGGGGATGCTATGGGTTGAAAACGCCACCGGCTTGCTGGTGCTGCGCTTCGTCCAGGCCGTCGGCGTTTGTGCCGCATCAGTAATCTGGCAGGCGCTGGTTACCGATTACTATCCCTCGCAAAAAGTTAACCGTATCTTTGCCACCATTATGCCTCTGGTCGGCTTATCACCTGCCCTCGCGCCCTTATTAGGTAGCTGGATCCTGGTACATTTTTCCTGGCAGGCCATTTTTGCCACCCTGTTTGCGATTACCTTGATCCTGATGTTGCCTGCCCTGCGGTTAAAACCGACAGCAAATGCGCGTGACGATAGTCAGGACGCGTTGACGTTCGCGACGCTACTGCGTTCTAAAACATACCGTGGAAATGTACTGATTTATGCGGCATGTTCTGCGAGCTTTTTCGCATGGCTGACCGGCTCACCGTTTATCCTGAGCGAGATGGGCTATAGCCCGGCAGTAATTGGACTGAGCTATGTTCCACAAACTATCGCCTTCCTGATCGGCGGGTACGGTTGCCGCGCCGCACTGCAAAAATGGCAGGGTAGCCAGTTGCTGCCATGGCTACTGATCCTGTATGCAATCAGCGTTATTGCCACATGGGCAACCGGTTTTATTCACCACGTTGCACTGGCCGAAATCTTGATCCCATTCTGCGTCATGGCGATAGCGAACGGCGCGATCTATCCGATTGTCGTCGCTCAGGCACTACGTCCTTTCCCGCAGGCAACAGGACGCGCAGCGGCGATGCAGAACACGCTACAACTGGGTTTATGCTTCCTGGCAAGCCTTGTGGTGTCGTGGTTAATCAGTACTCCGTTGCTCACAACCACCAGCGTAATGCTGTCAACGGTGTTCCTGGCTGCGCTTGGATATAAAATGCAGTCGCAAAAAGAGAATGATTCCCTGGCGAATGAGGGCTCTCAGATTGCACATGGTGAGTCACATTAATAACCGTCATAAATTAATTAGCTGGCTAACAATTTTCGGTTGAATCACCAAATATTCAGGCCTATACTGATTTCCAGTTGTTAAAATTACGATAATTATTCTGTGTTAACGGGAACAAGGTTGTTCCCGTTTTTCCACGGATGGTCTTTTCGGCAAGGGGTTCTCCCTTCCTCTGTTCTACGTCGGATAATAGATTACGGATTAATTCCGTGAAATTTCTCACAAGACCAAAAAAGCGTCTACGCTGTTTTAAGGTTCTGATCACCGACCAGTGATGGAGAAGCTATGAGTTCATCGTGTATAGAAGACGTCAGCGTACCGGATGATAACTGGTACCGAATCACCAATGAATTACTAAGCCGTGCGGGCATTACGATTAATGGTGCTGCGCCAGCGGATATTCGCGTTAAAAACCCCGTTTTTTTCAAACGTGTCCTGCAGGAAGGGTCGCTGGGTTTAGGTGAAAGCTATATGGATGGTTGGTGGGAATGCGATCGTCTGGATATGTTTTTTACCAAAGTCTTACGCGCAGATCTGGAAAGCCAACTCCCCCGCCATTTCAAAGATACTCTCCGTATCGCAACGGCGCGTCTGTTTAATCTACAGACTAAAAAGCGCGCGTGGGTTGTCGGCAAAGAGCACTACGATCTTGGCAACGATCTCTTTACCCGCATGCTCGACCCCTATATGCAGTATTCCTGCGCCTACTGGAAAGATGCCGACACCCTGGAAGCTGCCCAGAAGGCGAAGCTCAGAATGATTAGCGAGAAACTGCAGTTGAAGCCAGGAATGCGCGTGCTCGATATTGGTTGCGGCTGGGGAGGCCTGTCCCAGTTTATGGCAGCACAATACGGCGTGAGTGTGGTGGGCGTGACGATTTCAGCGGAACAACAGAAACTGGCGCAGGCGCGCTGTGAAGGGTTGGACGTTACTATTTTACTCCAGGACTACCGCGACCTGAACGACCGCTTTGACCGCATTGTCTCCGTCGGTATGTTTGAGCATGTGGGGCCAAAAAACTACAACACCTACTTTGACGTGGTTGATCGCAATTTAAAGCCAGATGGTCTGTTTTTGCTGCACAGTATCGGTTCTAAGAAAACTGACAATAACGTTGACCCATGGATTAACAAATACATCTTCCCGAACGGTTGTTTACCATCGGTACGCCAGATTGCCAACGCCAGCGAGTCACATTTTGTGATGGAGGACTGGCACAATTTTGGTGCGGATTACGATACCACGTTGATGGCCTGGCATGAGCGTTTCATGGAGAGTTGGCCGGAGATTGCCGATAATTATACTGAGCGTTTTAAACGCATGTTCAGTTATTACCTCAACGCCTGTGCCGGTGCGTTTCGCGCACGTGATATTCAGCTTTGGCAGGTGGTTTTCTCTCGCGGTGTGGAACACGGCCTGCGCGTTCCGCGCTAGTTCTTTCGGCCCCCGTTCGCGACGGGGGCTTTTCATCATGACTCAGGCCCCAGCCTCACCGGTGATGTTGCTGATCGCGCCTTCTCGCGCGGCCAGTACGCGCTCAACGGTATCAACAACAGCCTGTGTTTGTGGGTCGATTTCAATGTTTACCCGCGCACCAAGCTTTTTCTTGCCAAGCGTAGTACGCTCCAGCGTTTCCGGGATCAGATGAACGCAGAAGCGCGTCGGCGTCACTTCGCCTACCGTCAGGCTGATGCCATCAATACCGATAAATCCTTTATACAGGATGTATTTCATCAGCGACGTATCCTGGACCTTGAACCATATCTGCCGATTATTCTCGGAGGTCAGAATTTTCGACACCTCCGCGGTGGTCATAATATGACCCGACATCAAATGTCCGCCGATCTCATCGCTGAATTTTGCTGCACGTTCGACGTTTACCAGGTCACCTACCCGCAGATCGCCAAGGTTGGTAATACGTAGTGTTTCTTTCATCAGGTCAAAGCTGATGCGGTTGCCATTAATTTCAGTCACTGTCAGACAGCAACCGTTATGTGCAACCGATGCGCCGGTCTCCAGCGCCTCCAGCATGTATTCAGGTAACTCCACTACATGCGTGCGAAAATTTGGTTTCTCATCAATAGACACCAGTTTTGCGGTGCCCTGCACAATACCCGTAAACATACCTGTAACTCCTGAACTCAATTAAGACATCTCTGCTGAGCACAATAGCAGGTGAAAAAACAGGTTGCCAGCAATGCACCGCCCCCACCTGTTTTTTCACTGGAGAATTATGCATTCCTCGCTACAATAGACTGCAATTTCCTCAGCATTTTCTCCTTGCTGCCATTTAAGGCGGCTTTTTTGTCTCTTAAATAACAACAATAGATACTCAAAATAATTCGAGTTGCAGGGAAGCGGTGAGTAAGGTCCGGGACATAAACCGCTGTGTGACCGGGGCAAACGAACGCAACCAACAAACCTGCAGCCTGGAGTATGAAGAGTAATAAGGTGTAAACGTGCAAAAGTATGTAATAGAAGCGCGTCAGTTATTAGCTCTGGCAATTCCGGTGATTCTTGCGCAAATCGCCCAAACCGCAATGGGATTCGTCGATACCGTCATGGCTGGAGGTTACAGCGCGACGGACATGGCGGCCGTTGCCATCGGGACCTCCATCTGGCTACCGGCCATTTTGTTTGGTCATGGACTGCTGCTGGCATTAACGCCAGTGATTGCGCAGCTCAATGGCTCTGGTCGCCGCGATCGCATTGCCCATCAGATACGCCAGGGATTCTGGCTTGCGGGCAGCGTATCCATTTTGATTATGGTAGTGCTGTGGAACGCGGGATACATTATCCGTTCCATGCATAACATCGATCCAGCGCTGGCAGATAAAGCTGTCGGTTACCTGCGTGCGCTGTTGTGGGGAGCACCGGGGTATCTGTTCTTCCAGGTTGCCCGTAACCAGTGCGAGGGGCTGGCCAAAACCAAACCGGCGATGGTAATGGGGTTTCTCGGCCTGCTGGTGAACATTCCGGTTAACTATGTTTTCATCTATGGACATTTGGGTATGCCGGAACTCGGCGGCGTTGGCTGCGGCGTAGCGACGGCGGCAGTGTACTGGGTGATGTTTATCGCCATGCTCTCTTATGTCAAACATGCACGATCAATGCGAGATATCCGTAATGTGCGTGGCTTCCAGAAACCAGACACCGCAGTAATGAAACGTCTGGTCCAGTTGGGTTTACCCATTGCGCTGGCGTTATTTTTTGAAGTCACACTGTTTGCCGTAGTCGCACTGTTGGTTTCCCCACTGGGAATTGTTGATGTCGCCGGACACCAAATCGCACTGAACTTTAGCTCGTTAATGTTCGTACTGCCGATGTCGCTGGCTGCCGCCGTTACGATCCGCGTCGGTTATCGTCTGGGCCAGGGCTCTACGCTGGATGCGCAAACCGCCGCCAGAACAGGCTTAGGGGTTGGCGTTTGCATGGCGATGATAACCGCAATCTTCACCGTCACATTGCGTGAGCAAATTGCCCTGCTTTACAACAATAACCCTGAAGTCGTGACGCTGGCCGCCCAGTTGATGTTACTGGCCGCCGTATATCAAATCTCAGACTCTATCCAGGTCATCGGCAGCGGCGTCTTACGTGGTTATAAAGATACACGTTCTATTTTCTTTATTACCCTGACGGCATACTGGCTGCTGGGTTTACCGAGTGGATATATTCTTGCGCTGACCGATCTGGTTGTCGATCGCATGGGGCCTGCAGGCTTCTGGATAGGCTTTATTATTGGCCTGACCTCCGCTGCAGTGTTGATGATGCTGCGGATGCGCTATCTGCAACGCCAGCCGTCATCCATTATTTTGCAACGCGCCGCCCGATAACACGCAAATAGCCACCGCCTGGTGGCTATTTTTTTTACCAGTTTCAGAATGGACTGGCATTACGGGCATTGATCAACTTTGCGCTAATGGGATGCACAAAATTCAATTCACTGGCATGTAGCATCAGCCGGGGCGTTCGTTCAGTACCGGGCAACAAGCGACCACCATACAGATCACAACCTAAAATAGGATGCCCCAACTGCTGGCAATGAATGCGCAACTGATGTGTGCGTCCGGTCTCCGGGCTGAGCTGCACCCGCGTCAATGGCAATAACGTCCCTTGCTCCACTTCGTGATAAAAGCGCTCGACAACCCGGTAATGCGAGCGCGCAGGCTTGCCGTTCACAGGGCAAATCGTCATCAGCGGAAACAGTGCTGGATCTTTGGCTATCGCCGCATCGATTACCCCTTCGTCATTATCCAGATGCCCGCAGAGTAAGGCGCTATACATTTTCGTCACCGTTCGCTGGCTGAATTGCTGACAAAGTGCGGCGTTGATAGCTTTATTCCGCGCAATGACCATTAGCCCGGATGTCCCGAAGTCAAGACGGTGGACCAAAGTGCAGCCGGGAAAAATCTGTACCAGCCGGTGATGCACTGAATCGAGATTTTGCGGATTTTTCCCGGAAAGGCTGAGTAACCCGGCGGGTTTGTTGATAAGCACCAGGTGTTCATCCTGATAGAGCGTCTCTATCTCATCATGGCACGGCGGGGCAATAAAGGTATCGAAAATAGTAGACATCAGGCTGCCCGGATGGAGTGTGGGCGCGGATCATAACGAATTTTCAGCCTGCTGGCGAATCCAGGTTAAATTTAATGGTTAGCAAAATATTAATATAGACTTTAACCGGAGACTAAACGCTATGGCTTACTATTCCACGCTGATGCGCAAAATTCAAAAATACACGCCACCCCCTATAAATAAACAATGACTAAACGAGTTTATTATAAACATAAAATCAGTAACTGGTCGGATATGAGTCCATTGCAATAAATAAGAATATGCGACTCCTTTCCCTTACGATGAAATGGTAAAAATGAAAAAGTTAATGACGGCAATGGTTGTCGCTACAGCATTATCAGGTTGCGCACAACAAACCTTTGAAATAAATCATGGAATTTCTGAGAAACCAACTCAAGAAACCAGACAAACCTTTTTTGTTAACGGTATTGGACAGTCGCAAACCATTAATGCAGCGCGGGTTTGTGGCGGTGCTGATAAAGTTATTCGTACCGAAGTACAGGAATCAGGTATGGATGTTTTCTTACGAATCATCACTATTGGTATCTATACCCCTAAAGAAGCCAGAGTCTATTGCTCCAAATGATCCCTGTCAGCAGGCATTCCTGGAATGCCTGCTGCACTTTTGCAGTTCGGTGCCGCTATAGCTTACTCCTTTTGTTAACCCGCGGTTTAATGCCAGATCTTCTGATAACAGAATTACAATGTTGACAAACTATTTTGTTCGTTACTCTCATTCAGTTCATAGTTGAAACATTATGTAATGATTTAGAATTTGAGTATCGCCATTTTATATTTGATGTTGACATTTAGTTCTGTCATTACTTAAGGACCAACTCAGAAGGAGGCTTTCAATGCAAAAATATTTCCATTATCACTCGCAATATTGGGTATTCCTCGCAATTGCACTGGTCATTTACATACTGGCATTTCGTTAATACATATTGTCAATTGATTGCCTGCATTATATAAAAATGAATGCAGTTCAAATCTGTATACAGTTCCCTGGTAAAAAAACCAGAACAAATATGAATACTCTTTAGCGTATGATCTTCGCTTATAAGCTCACATGAAATGACGAAATCATTCTTTTCAGTGCAACGAGACAGACCCATTAGTTCACTCGAGTTAAAGATTTACCGCAACTATCGTGTGGTTCATGGAATACGCATTGCTGTGGCATTTGTTTTGACTTTTTTACTTATAAGAATGATGAAGTTACCCGATCATTCGTGGCCCCTTATTACACTTATCGTCGTTATGGGGCCTGTCAGCTACATGGGCAACGTAATTCCCAGAGCGTTTGAACGCATGGCGGGTACCGTAACAGGAGCGATTCTGGGGATCATCGCACTACACATTGAAGTCTATTCTCTACCCTTAATGTTGTTGTGGTGCGGCTGCGCTGCTTTCTTTTGTGGTTTTTTGGCTATCAGCAAACGTCCATATGCAGCCTTACTGGTAGGGATAACGCTGGCAGTAGTTAGCAGTGCTCCTGCCGGAGATATGCAAACAGCACTATGGCGAAGTACCAATATCATTTTAGGCTGTATTCTGGCGATGCTGTTTACCAGCATACTTCCCCAAAGGGCATTCATTAACTGGCGTATTCAGCTGGCCGATTTTTTATCTGATTATTTAAAAATCAATACTGCGGGCGTCTCGCGTAACGTGCTTTATCCTCCCAGAATGACCAGTCTGCAAACCCGGGCATTGAATAAAGTCGTCAAAATGCGCAATCTGATCACGCCAGTAAATAATGAAACCCGGATACCGATAAAACTGCTTGAAGAAATTCAGTCAATAACCCGTGATATGGTTGCCGCACAAAAATTTCAGCTCAACGCTCACTGGGCCTCACGCAGAAGTCGCTTTTTGATTCTAAACTCCCATGCTCTTTCCGATATGCAGGAAATGACTCAACACACGCTCAGAGCACTGGCTCATGCCCTGCATAAAGGAAACCCCTCACCAATAGCCTCAAACAGTGAACGTCTGAATGAAATCACTCAAGAATTACATGACCTTTTACTTTCTTGTGAAAGTGATGAAGTCATGGAAAGCGCGATTCACGGATACGTCTGGTTAAGTATACAACTCACTGTTCAGCTTGAGACATTGTCTTCTTTAATCAACAGAGCGCTTACAGAGAAATGACTGAATATATCAATAATGATGAATTTAGTTTCTTCACCGGGAAAATGACCGAGAAATAATATAGCTGTTGGCACACGTCCTATCCCCCCACAAATTAGCGGGTATTCGCAGTGAAAGTTGGTAAATTTGCTGAACGGTTCTATAGTCGAGGCTGCTTCTCAGTTACAGGATTCACTAATGCGATTTAACGGACTGACCAAAGGTTTCTTCATTTTCATTCTTGCCCTCGTCACATGGGCGTTCTTCGACGTGCTGTCCCCCTACTTTTCCGCGATTCTGTGGGCCGCAATATTAACCACAATCTTTAACCCGGTGAAAAATAAACTTCGCAGCGCACTGGGGGATCGCAACGGGCTGGCATCGCTGATTACCATCGGTATTATCTGTCTGATTGTCTTTATCCCTCTGATGGTGATCCTGTCATCGCTGGCGATTGAACTGAATGTGGTTTACACCAAGCTGCAACAGAACAATACGCAGTTCCCGGAAGTGGTTAGCTCGATCCTGTCGTACCTTCCGGATTGGGCCAGAACTTTCCTCGCGGAACACAATCTCGATAATGTCACGCAGATCCAGAAAAAACTCTCTGACATTGCGTTACAGGGCGGGCAGTACCTCGCAGGTAGCGCGTTCCTGATCGGTAAGGGGACCTTCGGCTTTGCCATCAGTTTTGGCATTATGCTGTATTTACTGTTTTTCTTGCTGAAGGATGGGCCGTATCTGGTTCGACAGATTCTGGATTCGTTACCACTCTCAGATTTTGCCAAACAGCATCTGTTCGCCAAATTCGTCGGCGTTACGCGGGCGACGGTAAAAGGCACTGCGGTGGTTGCCGTTGTTCAGGGTACGCTGGGGGGCATTGCTTTTGCGATAGTCGACATTGACGGTAGCATTCTGTGGGGCGCGCTGATGGCGTTTCTTTCACTGGTTCCCGCGGTTGGTTCAGCGATTGTCTGGGTACCAGCAGCCATTTTCCTCTTCGCCACACAGCAAATTTGGCAGGGGCTGTTTATCGTCGGATTTTTCGTGATTATTGTCGGTCTGGTGGACAATATCCTGCGCCCGCTACTGGTGGGTAAAGACACTAAAATGCCTGACTACCTGATTCTGATTTCCACACTCGGCGGGATGGAGATCTACGGAATCAACGGTTTTGTTATCGGCCCTCTGATTGCCGCGCTGTTCCTTGCCAGCTGGAACCTGTTCTCCGGTCGTGACCACGAAGGAAATGCCGAAGGAATCGACGAAGCGTTTATGGAAGAAGGAAAAAATCCTCCAGATTTGTAATGGTGTGACGATAACAAAAGGCGGCCAATGGTCGCCTTTTTATTTTCACGCAAAATCATACGTTTCCTATAATTTCAATCATGCTTATTCATTAATCGTCGCAAAAGGAACTCACAGGTGCGAATCGCCACAATAACTAACTGGGCCTATAGCGCGACGGTATGTCTGACCATTGTCTCCGGCGTCGTCATGCTGATGGCGTCCAACGCAGATAATACCGAACGCCAGGCGGTAGAGCAGCGGTATGTATTCGACAAACTGACCGGGGAGGTGGAAACCGACGCCTGGTCGCTGTCTGATTTGGCCCGTTTGTACGCTGTCACTAAAAACCCTGACACCCTGGACACCTATCGCCAGAAGGAAACGTCGCTAAAAGAGATTGAGCACCGGCTGGCGAACCTGAAAGACGCCGGGGCAACGGGCGAAGAATTGGCGCTATTGCATGAAGGGCTACAAATCGTAGATACATTGCAGGAAGAGCAAGCGATGGCGTTTTCCAGCGTGGCGCGCGGAGAAGATCAGCAAGCCATCGCCCTGCTCTTCAGTAAAGCCTATGAACAGGAACTGGAGCGAGCGCAGGATCGGATAGACCATTTTCGGCAGATACTCGACAATCGTGTTCGCGACACGATTCAGGAAGCTACTCAGGCATCCCGCACCCTGCGCACGCTGTCAGAAGTGATGGTTGGACTGACGGCGCTGTTATTTTTGTTTGTCCTCGGATTTATTCTAAAACGCCGCGTGCTACGCCCCGTCGTGCGCCTCAGTGACGTTGTTCACCGACTGGCTTCACAGGATTACGCCGTTGAAACGCCCAATTTCAACCAGATTGATGAGATCGGAGATATGGCGCAGGCAATCCGAATTTTTCGCGAGAACGGTCTGGTGCGACAGCGACTGGAGAAAGAGCGTGATGCAGACTGGGCGATACGCGAATTATTGGCACGTATGACGCAGCGTTTACAAGGTTGCGAGAATTTTGCGGATGTGATCAACGTAGCGGAGCTTTTTGCACCAAACATTGCGCCCGGGATTGCTGGTCGACTCTACATCCTTGATCGGGATCCCTGGCAGATGCGCTGTGTCGCTGAATGGCTTTCACCTGAGGGCAAAGCGGATGCTTTCCACCCGGATGAATGCTGGGCAGTTCGTCGTGGGCAGAGCCATCCACCGGTACACGGTGAGCCGGATATCGCCTGCTACCATCTGCCGGAATCGTGCCAAAATCACTCGCTGTGTGTGCCGCTGATTGCCCAGGGCGAAGCGATTGGTCTGCTCTCATTCCAGAATCTAAGCGAGGAAAGCGCACCTTCCCGAGCCTATCTGGAACTGATGGCGGAGGCACTCGGCCTGGCCTTAGCCAACCAGCGTCTACGCGACGCATTGCTGGAAAAGGCGCTCTATGATCCCCTGACCGGTCTGCGCAACCGTCATCATCTGGAAGATACCCTGCGAACCCAGATGAGCCAGGCTATACGCAATCAGGAGCCACTCAGTTGCCTGATGATCGATATCGATCACTTCAAAAACATAAATGACCGTTTTGGTCACGAAGCGGGTGACGGCGTCATCAAAAGCGTCGCTGCCATTATTCAGCGCGTTGTACACGACAATGGAATGGCCTTTCGCTACGGCGGCGAAGAGTTCCTGGTCCTGCTGACCAGCATGGGTGAAGAGGCCGCGAACCGACTCGCGACGGATATTTACAACGGCGTACGCGAACTGTCACTGCGTTTTGGCGTGTCGGATATTGGCCATGTTGATGTCTCTATCGGCGTTGCCAGTTACCCGCAACACGCGCAAAGCGACAACCTGCTACGTGCCGCAGACGTGGCGCTCTATCGCGCAAAAGAGTTGGGTCGTTCGCGTATTGTGAGCTTTGGTATGCTGGAAGCAGGCTGAAATATTCTCCATCCTGAAATGAGGGTTTAACATGCTGACAGGACTAAACCATCTCACTCTTGCTGTTAGTGATGTAGCAAGAAGTTTTGATTTTTACGTGAACGAGCTTGGTTTTGTCCCTCAGGCCAGGTGGAGTCGCGGGGCCTATCTTTCACTGGGAGAGCTATGGTTATGCCTTTCCGCCGATGTCGTTAAACCTCAGTTGGACTATACCCACTACGCATTCAGCATCCAATCCGATAAATTTGCCAATTTCGTTGAGAAACTGCGGTCATCCGGCATTGTCGAATGGAAGTCGAACAAGAGCGAAGGCCAATCCATTTACTTTCTGGATCCGGATGGACACAAGCTGGAAGTACATATTGGTAGTTTAGAGAGTCGGCTCAACGAGTGCAAAGCACATCCTTATGAAAAAATGGAGTTTTTCTGATGCAACTCGTGCGCCAATCCATCTATGCGTTTGTCCGTTTAAATATCTTTTCCCGGAAAGCTTCCAGGTGATATTTTTGCAAAAAGCCATCAACCTCCTGAGCCCATCGTATCCCCTCACCAAGAACGGCGCGGCTATGCGTTGATGTATAAAAATAACGTGTATCGTAGAGATTTATCAGCGTCTGATTTATTGCTGCAATTCGATGCTCAGGATTATTGAGCTGTTGCTTTTCCAGCGCCCGCATAATTCGTTGCTGGTGAACAGGATCTGAGGGGAACTCTCTTTCATTAAGTTCACTCAACACTAAGAAAGACGGCGCAATTTCCTCTTTAACTGCAGCCTGCAAACGGTAATGACCATCAAGGATCACAAACGCTCCCAGCCCGCCGATATACCAGACCAGCACTGGAGGCAATGTTCCCTCGCGAGATTTTTTACGCCACCATTTAACCCTGCCGGCATCCGGGCTTACGGGATAACGCCCAAGTAGCAGATGGTTTCCCCACCACCAGTCGACCAGTCTGACTTTTTCCGGCTGGACAAGATCGGGAAAATCTTCACCGTAAAGCGTCCAGCGACAGCCAAAATTACCGCTGCTTTCAGGAGAGTCAAAACGCCAGTTTTTAACAGGAAGAGACTGTTGTAATGAGTATGGCGATGAACGTCGGGTCAACGCCATTGGACTGAGTAACCAACGGCGAGGTGACAGTAGTGGCGCTGGCGCATTCATTAATTGACGAGAAAAATAACGACACCATTCACTCGTCCATGCCCTTTTCCCTTTGCTTTTGATCCGTTCAATATCTTCAGACGTTACGCAAGGTAATAACGCCTGCGGGCCTGAATGTTCCGAATTAAACACCACCCAGACACCAGAATGATCTTCCAGCATTGAAGCCCAGAATAATGTCTCTCCAGAGATCTGCAACGCCATCCGACCGTAGCGGCCACTTAGCATATCCATCACCGGCCCGGCTTTATGACTCTTCTTGAGGGTAAACTCCAGGCCAAGCCAGTTATTATCGCGATCACAAAGATCCTGCCACCAATACTCCGTCATGGTCTTCTTCCCTGATAATTATGCGAATTATTTTAAGGCGTTCACCCTGCCGACGAGTTACCGGCGGCTCACCGGGCTGTCGTGCTTTGTATCGCTATCTTCCCGGATCTCAACAGCGCCATCTCTTGCTTGCAGAGCAGTACTACTGCCTGGCGACCTTTTACACGATGGGATGTGAGCGCTCTTTTCACTGTACGGCGAGACGCGCCAGATTCCAGCATCTGATAACACATCAGAGAGAGCGCATGTTTGTTTTTCATCGAGTTAACCTTGTTTAGTGAATCCGTGCAATAGCACCACCAGGGCAATATTTTACTACTATCTGCGCTGGCATTACTAACACCACGGTCAAAACCAGCCCCCGACAGGAATCATTTACCATCCCGTCACCACGTTGTCCCCTCGAGAAATAGAACAAAAAACAACCAAAGCAGATATAATTTAAGTGCGACCATGCGCGTATTCAATCTAAGGAGGTGCGCAATGGACAAAGCAGAAGTGAAGTCATTCGGTATTCCAGACGAAATTCGCGAATTTCCACATGGACGACTGGAGCTTCTCAATATAGGAGGAGCGATCGTCGGCCGTGCAGTACTGGAACCAGGCTGGCGTTGGGCTACATCCGTTCAACCCATCGCAGGTACGAAGAGTTGTGAAGCCCCTCACTTTCAGTATCACGTTGCCGGGGTGCTACGGGTGAAGATGGATGATGGTAGTGAATTCGATTGTCTGCCCGGTAACTTGTCACGCATCCCCCCGGGTCACGATGCCTGGGTGGTTGGGGATGAATCTGTAGTCATCGTTGATTTCCAGGGAATGGTGGACTGGGCCAGGCATAAAGACATCGCCTGTAACGACTCGCCATAATGTAAAAGACACGGAGGAATTTTGTATCACCAGCGGGTGTTGAATGATGCAGCCTGTACTCAGCAATAGCCAGGCACGTTGTTTAACCCCCGGATGGTCCTTTCTGAGCCAGTGAAAGCCGCGGTGTTATAGAGTTGATTATTTTCACCGCAGCACGGTTATTACCGCCATCCGCCATACTCGCAAAATACCGCACATGTTGTTGATACGGGTTGCGAATTTTAGCGATTCATTTTTAGCCAGTACGACTCCTGGCATTTACTGCGAAAAGTTTTCTCCCGCGGTCTGATATCCCGACCCGCCGCATCAACAATCCCCCATTTGATACAGCATTCCGGGCATATGTCTGATAGCGGTTGAACCAACTCATTTTCGCAAATACAACTGATAACGACCCCTGAATCATGATGCCAGGTCATATGGGAGATCTCTACTTCCGCCAAATCATCTCGATTCCAGAGCTCTTCAATGCAAATGACATTTTTCCCATTTTTAATTGCATTTACATAGTCGGCCAGGTTGTCCATCGCTTAATTTTCCAATAGATTGATGAGCGAATGTAAGGTAATCGCTGATTAGTTTTTCTCGCAACTCTGAAACCGTAACAAATTTCTGCACGATCCCCAATACCTCTCATCACTCAATCCCTATAGCTCCCGGAAACCAGGTGCATCACCTGGATATCAGTTTCACTGCAGGGAACGGTCAATTCCCGTCCCCTGCTCCGTCTTTTACCCCTCAGGCATAGCCGAAGAATGGTGCGTAGAAATTTTCCACTCTTTACCATCCCAGGCATAGGTGAAAGTGTAACGCGCTGAAACTGTGGACTTATCCGCGAAGGTAAATGTATAAGTTCCGGTGTCTATCGCCTTATTACAGCCAAGACGAATGGTACGAGTGTCGATTTTCCCGGTCGGTTTCTTCGCAAGAAAATGCTCAAAATAATCAATGCGTTCAGCATCCGTTAAACGGGCTTTATTGGATACTGTAGGTAACAATACCGCATCACTAAGATAGTTTTCAGAAACTGTCTTCGCGTCGCCCGTTTTCAGCGACTCGTTCCACTTATCAAACAGGGCTTCGATTTGAGCTTCATTCACCTTCACACAGTCGGGAGCTGGTGCAGCAAAAACGGGAGCTGTCAGAATAGTAAGTGAAACAGCAAGACCTGGTAATTTATTCATACTAATCATTCCATTAGCGGTTATACGACAATGAAAACGTCATTGATAACCAGGTTGAAAATCAAACTGCATGCCATTCCAGTGGAAATCATCAGCAGACACGGAGAGAGATAGATAACGTTCCCATGAAGGGGAAAGGTATTTAATACAATGAAATATTTAGAGATTTCTGGTTAACATCGCTTGTATAGCGTGGTTTAACTACCTTCATTATTATAGTTCAGCAATTGCACGCTTTCTGAGCGCCCGCGCGTTTGAACATATTCAGCAGGTTCATACACTCCACTGGCTTGAATGAACTACAGGCTCCCTTCGGGATCACACTTTTCAGACCTGGTTATTCACTTACAAAAACCAGGTGTTATCATTCACGCCGTAAATACCTATCAACTCAATCCGAGGCTTTGATGCTGGAGAATGTAATCATCCGATAATCAGCTTCCCGACCTTTTCAGGCCGGACTGATTATCAATGCGCCGAAATTGTATGCGGACACCGCTGTGTGTTTGCACGTTTTGCACATGATGATTAAACAGGTTTTCCAGTATGAATTTATCCCGTCAGGAACAACGTACCTTACACGTTCTCGCCAAAGGTGGGCGTATTGCGCACGTCCGTGATTCGTCAGGCCGCGTTACCTCTGTTGAATGCTACAGTCGCGAAGGACTTTTGCTCGCAGACTGTACGCTCGCCGTCTTCAAAAAACTCAAAACAAAAAAACTGATTAAATCCGTCAATGGTCAGCCCTACCGCATTAATACCACCGGGCTGAACAATGTTCGCGCCCAGTCCGATAACCGTTAAGGAGAGGATGATGGATATCGATAGCATTATTTTTACCGCGGGTCACATACAGCTGTCACCGGATGAAGACAAAATCCCCTGGGACGAACCCGCTTTTAGCCAGCGTATGCTGGAAAATCATTTGTCGCAGGAACATGACTGGGCAAGCCGCAGACTGACCGTAATTGAACAACAGATAGCGTGGATTGCCCGCCAGTTACCTGATGGGGCACGCATTCTTGATCTCGGCTGCGGCCCTGGTTTTTATACCCGCCTGTTAGCGGAGCGCGGTTTTAGCTGCACAGGAGTGGACTTTTCACCGGCATCCATCCAATGGGCATGCCAGCAGGCGCAAATCTCCGGTCTGAATATTGAATACATCCAACAGGATATCCGAACATACAGCCCGGATGATCCGTTCGATTTCATCATGATGACCTTTGGGGAACTGAACGTATTCAGCGCATCAGACACTTGCTCCCTCATCAGCAACTGTGGGCGATGGCTGGTACCAGGTGGCAGGATGCTCATTGAGGCTCATACCTACGATGAAGTTAAACGTCAGGGTATGGCGCCTGCGAACTGGCAGCGTTGTCCACAGGGATTGTTCCTTGCTGTTCCTCATCTGTTGTTGACCGAAAACAGTTGGGATGAAGAGGCACAAATCAGTTCAACACGGTTCTGGGCAATAGAGGCGAATGGTCGAGCTACCCGGTTCGGCAGTCAAATGAAGGCCTGGCATGGTGATGAATATACCAGCCTGCTCGCTAACGCGGGCCTTAGCATAAAACAGTGCCCGGACAGTGCAGAGTGGCCGGTCAGCGAGACGTTTGCTGGCAAGCTATTTGCTCTGCTGGCTGAAAAAGCTAACCCCTGTGAACAAAACCCGCTGAATACGCCATCGATAAAAGGAATTAACTAATGGATATCCCACGTATTTTTACCATTAGCGAAAGTGAACACCGCATTCATAACCCGTTCACACCAGAAAAGTATGCCACGCTGGGCCACATGTTACGTATGAAGCCGGGTACGAGTATTCTCGATCTCGGCAGCGGTTCGGGTGAGATGCTCTGCACCTGGGCGCGCGATTATGGTATTACCGGCGTCGGCATTGACATGAGTCCCCTCTTCACCGCGCAGGCAAAACGACGTGCAGATGAACTCGGCGTCAGCGAACGAGTCCATTTTATTCATAACGACGCGGCCGGTTACGTTGTTGATACAAAATGTGACATAGCGGCCTGCATCGGTGCCACCTGGATTGCAGGTGGCGTCGTCGGGACGATTAAATTGCTGGCAAAGAGCCTCAGGCCTGGAGGAATTATTCTCATCGGGGAACCGTACTGGCGTCATGTCCCAGCCACGGAGGAGATCGCCGAAGCCTGTGGCGTCTCGTCCGTGGCTGATTTTATCCCTCTTCCCGAACTGGTATCGTCTTTTGATGAACAAGGCTATGACGTAGTAGAAATGGTGCTGGCGGACCAGGAGGGTTGGGACAGGTATGAAGCCGCGAAGTGGATGACCATGCGCCGGTGGCTGGAAGAAAACCCAGACGATGACTTTGCGAAAGACGTTCGGGCAGAACTGACGATAGCTCCCATACGCCATGTTAGATGGACGAGAGAGTATTTGGGTTGGGGCGTATTTGCATTAATGCCACGTTAATTTGAAGGAGGACACTGGTATAGCTGAAAAGCTATACCAGTTGACGCAGGCAAGTGAATCGCCCTGGTTTAGCAGACACCTCAGAGTCATTTAAGATGGCGTTGGTATGCTAACCCACAGTCAACACTAACATCTGCTATTTGCTCACTGCGGACCTTCAGCTCAGGTAACTTGTTCGCTTCGTACCAATAGCAGACTTTTAGTAGTTCTAGAAATCTCTCATGCCGAGGCCTAATTTTGGGCGACCACTACACTTGAACATACAGACATTAGGGTGACAATAAAGTACGCTCATTTTGTACCGGATCATCTCAACGAAAGCATACTTTTACCCCTCTTAACAACATGGATTAAATGATGTTATGGAAAATAAATACAAACATGACCTACACGAAATTCTTTGTTTGAAAACGGTTGGTGAAGCTTTCGAAGCTTATCGCGTCGATGATTACGACAAAATGATCATTGAGTGGGCAGAAAGAGAACTACTCTCCGGCAATAGTTCTGAATCATTGTTAATTTTAGCCTCCCTCAATTTAGATAAACATCCTGATTCAGATGAAATTGAGCGCTACCTTCATGCATATATGCTTGAAAAAACATAGTTATACCCAGCATCAGCGCGAGTGCAATTACGTGGCTAAGGATCAAAGCCTGGTTTCTGATGAATGCCGGTACTTCCAAAGAAGTAGAATTACGGCTGCATCAAATCCCAGCGTTTCACTTATCTCCGAGCTCCCGTATCTTTAGCAACATCTGCTGGAAGTTTTACAGCATATACGACGAACTCTATGATGATTGGGGACCTGAATATCCTTCTAAGGCCTCAGCGATGAGCGAAGCAGACATTCTTGAATTTGTAAAATGCCGCGTGAAGCCCTTCTATCGCATTCTCTGCAGTTCCGATTGGGCCTGGGTTCTGGCCCGCGCAGCATATGCAATCTCATGGCAGCAAAATGTCAGGAGCGGACGTCGATAAAATCTATCGGGCATTATGCGGGGATAATCCAACAATTGCTGGGATGGAAGCTTATTTCACGTCCGCAGTATAAATTATTCGAGCTGACTTAATGAGTCTGCTAAAAAGCAGAAGATTGGATCGAGAGAAGAGAATCAAGAGAAGCTACTCGTCCCGCCACACCGACTGAAACTCAATGGGAACTTGCTCTTTATCGAAACCTATAAACCAGTAAATATCACCGCCAGGACCTACCATCGGCACTTCTCCCCATCCCTGATGAAACAGTGCCCGGTGCCAGTCTGGCCTAATGAGACCACGCCGCTTGAGCCGCTCCCCATTGCATGTTGCAGCCCGCATGGAAGGGAAATAAATAAAAAAGCTAAATGGCAGTCCCTCATTTTTCGCACGTCGCAGTTGAATGGATAGCCAGCGCTGATTGCGCTGACGAAGCTTTCTTTTCAAAATGTATCCTTGCGCAAGAGGTTACCTACAGTGTCAGAGCATTAGTGTAAAAATGTATCGCCACGTTTACCAGCGCCTCGTGGGAAACAGCGGGAACTATCGGTATGGCGATGATTGCGTATAATGCGCTGCGATAAACTCTGAAAATTGCCGTGGCTAATGATATGACTCTCAATCGCTGTTGTTATTTCCTACTGATCGTCGCGGCGATCGGAAGCTTTTTTACGTCGTCTCCTTTAGTCATGTGGTTCCTGCTCGCCAACATACTGACGCTGGTAATTTACGGCGTGGACAAAATAGCAGCGCGTAAGGCCTGGCGCAGAGTGCCAGAATCCACTTTGCTGGTGTTTGGCGTTGTAGGTGGGTGGGCTGGCGCGATTATTGGGCAGCAACTCTTCCGCCATAAAACACAAAAACAGCCATTCAAAACATACTTCATCATTAGCGTGATATTGAGTGTCTCAGCAATGGCGGCGGTTTATCAGTTCTATCCGTTTTCACTTTCCTGAGCGTCAGCTATGTGCGCACTATCCGGTCAATTTCCATCACGGACTTTGTCGTTCTGATCATTCACATCTTATAGTTACAGGATGATGTCCGGGAGGGTGGCTATTTTTGGAATCAGATCTATTATCCACCCTGCCCTTAAATTAATTGGATTATAGATTAAGTGTTATACAGTGAAATTCCGTACCTTGCCCATAATGTGACTTTTTGTTAAAGTCAAAAAATCAACGTCAAATACTTTGCGTATTACATGGACGTTATTTATACAAATAATAAGATGATGGAGCTAAAATGAAGTATGTATTTGCCCTTATGTTAACTGTGGGATTATCCAGTTGTACCGCAAGTGATTGGGTTGATGCTGCAGGTGGCATAATGCAAGCTAAAGACCAACACGAAAAAGACACCAGAAGCAATCGCATAAAAGCCGCTAACAAGGCCGCTGGTTACTAATATTTAAACCAATAAAATAAATAATTACCGGCCTAATGGTCACGGTATTTAAGAAATAGCTATACTCGTCATACGTCAAGTTGCAGGTCTGTTGGCTTCCTGCAACTTGAATTATTTAATGTATATATCCATGTTTACCTACCATTTTGCGGTGAATAATGCGGTATTTATTGCGATAAATACTGGGCAGCAAAAAAAAGTGGTGCTATAGTGATTTGAAATTTGACATTATATCTACCTGAGGACGACCTCAGGTACGATCCATCAACCGGGACGGCCCATTCTTCTGTAGGAAGATTTTATGGACCGTTCATGTTTCTGCAGTTCAGTAACTCCATTACTTATATTACACGCCTCAGATGCTTTTGGTTCCTGCTCCCTGCCAGAATACCAGCCATATCAGGCCTGCCCGTCGGGATACCATTCAAATGACCCACTGAGGACATCTGAATGAGCCCGGATATCGCTAATCTCTCCCATCACTGGTCACTGGCGATATTTATAATCGGAGCGATCGGCCTTGGTGCATTACTACTTCTGCTAGCCCGTTTTATGGGCGGACGATCCAGCGGACATAGTAAACATGAACCTTTCGAATCCGGGGTATTGCCAGTAGGCAGTGCCCGTTTGAAACTGTCTGTAAAATTTTATTTGGTCGCACTCCTTTTTATTATTTTTGAAGCTGAAGCGCTGTTCCTGTTTGCTTATGCCATAGCGGTGAGGGAAGCAGGCTGGAGCGGTTTTATTGCGGCAAGCATATTTGTGTTGATCCTCCTCGTCGGGCTCATTTACGAATCACGGATGGGTGTTCTGAATGGCGGTCAGGGGCAGAAAAATAAGCGCCAGAAAGAGGTGTAAGCACTAAAAACCACTATATGCAAAATGAGAATGCAGGGCCGGTAACACGGTACCGGATATTTAGCGTCGGGACGACCCGTCGTGTTCAGTTAAATAAAGGGACGCCCCTTCACAGAACTATAAGGTGTTATTATGCGTAAACTCGTGTGGTTATTAACTTTGGCTGGTTTTCTTTCTGGATTTGTCATCAGCCAACTGCTTGCACAGATATCCGTCTTCCCCACCAGTGTGATGCCGTGGGTAAACGTAACGCTTTCCCTGGGAATGGGTTGTCTGGGATATCTCGCGGGCCATTTCTTCAGGTGGATCGTTTTAAAAACCGATATGAATTAACACATCCTGAAGGTATGTGCATCACGGAGCGGGAACGCAACTCACTTCGTGTATTGATAAATAGCGATGCCGGGCATTCCGGACTCTATGCAGGACGACCTGCCGCTTATTAATCTCAATGGGACGACCCGTATGTAAGGATATTACAATGGCCTGGTTATCTCTGTTTCTGGCAGGTATTTTTGAAGTGGTATGGGCATCAGCAATGAAAGAATCGCACGGGTTTACACGTCTCATACCCAGTGTTGTTACCCTGTTGTTTATGCTCCTCAGTTTTGGTCTCCTGGCCTATTCCATGAAATCCTTGCCTCTGGGAACGGCTTACACTATTTGGGTCGGCATCGGTGCAGTAGGTGCGTTTTTCGTCGGAATTACCCTGTTTGGGGAAGCTGTTAACTTTACTCGTCTGTTCGCTGTCGGGCTCATCATTTCCGGTGTAGTGCTCCTCAAACTCGCCACCAAATAAACCCTGCGCCTGCCGGTCAGACAACAACGCCTTCAGGCAAAGTGATCAAGGCGAATACCGCATACCGGCAGGCCGGGAAGAGATATTTCTCTCACAATCAGATATCTTTAAACCTTTCCACTGAGACAGGTTCCGTTCCATGACATTACAAATACGCCAGGCCACGCTGGCCGATTCGGTGTTGCTCAATGAGATGGGGTTTCGCATCTATCGTGCTCACTTTCAGCATATGTGGGTGTCTGAAGCGGAGATGAACGATTTTTTAGAAAGTGAATACTCTCTGTCCACGCTTGAAAAGAGCCTGAGAGACCGTAGTGTCAGTTGGTATGTGGCCGAAACCGACCGCCCAATTGGTTTTGCGAAATTGACATGGCAAAGCACAATACCTGAGACGGAGCTTTCAGGCGTGCTGCTTAACAAGCTCTACCTTTGTCCTGCTGAGACAAGTAAACGCTACGGTCAGTTAATGTTCGAAAGAATTAAAGAGCTTGCCCGGAGTAAGGGAAAAGATTTTTTATGGCTGGAAGTTCTTGAACAGAACGAACGCGCTCGCAAATTCTACGACAAACAGGGCATGCAGTTTATTAAAGCGATCGTTTTCGAAACAGCTTCGCAGCGGAGCATTCTTAAGATCATGGGAATATCTCTGTAGACTTGTGCCCTATTACCGGTTGGGATGAACGAAAAACACGCTGCAAAATCAACAAAATATAATCAACTTGCTTAATTACTCTGCAATCGCGTGAAAACATGAAGAAAAATAGCATTTCCCTCTTGCCTCATTCGGCCTCTGCCGCTAATATTCGTCCCCGTTGTCACCTACAACATTGCGTTCATAGCTCAGTTGGTTAGAGCACCACCTTGACATGGTGGGGGTCGTTGGTTCGAGTCCAATTGAACGCACCATTCCAAATTTGTGCGTCCGTAGCTCAGTTGGTTAGAGCACCACCTTGACATGGTGGGGGTCGATGGTTCGAGTCCATTCGGACGCACCACTCAGTTATATCCCTGAATTTCCTAATATTCCCAAACCAGAACACATATAAACTTGGTTATACGTTGTCCTGTTTTAAGCACAGGGAAATGTCCCCTACCCTGTATTGCCGGAAAAGATGAGAACGATGAAAGGGCTACAGGATCAGCCCTTCCATTGATTGAATTTTACTTGCTGTCGATGCGTCTTCCGCTGGCGTCAGTAACCTTCTCACCGTCTTCCTTGGTAAAAGCCCCCTTCTGTGGCTGTGGAAGAATATCCAGCACGACCTCCGACGGTCGGCACAGACGCGTTCCCAGCGGTGTCACCACAATTGGACGGTTAATCAGGATCGGATACTGCAACATAAACTCGATGAGCTGTTCATCAGTAAAACGATCTTCAGCAAGCCCCAACACTTCATACGGTTCAACGTTTCTACGCAGCAGTGCCCGTACCGCAATCCCCATCTCTGCAATGAGTTTGACCAGTTCGTCACGCGATGGCGGTGTTTCAAGGTAATGGATAACGGTCGGCTCAGTACCGCTGTTACGGATCATCTCCAGGGTGTTGCGCGACGTACCGCATGCCGGATTGTGATAGATAGTAATATTGCTCATTTCAGTATCTCATTACAAAGTAAAAGAGAGGCGTAACGCCAGTGCAGCCAGCGTGACAAACAGCACAGGCAACGTCATGATAATCCCGGTGCGGAAGTAATATCCCCACGTGATTGTCATATTCTTCTGTGAGAGAACATGCAACCAGAGCAGCGTTGCCAGGCTACCGATCGGTGTAATTTTCGGCCCCAGATCGCAACCAATAACGTTGGCATAAATCATCGCTTCTTTAATCACCCCTGTTGCGGTACTGCCATCAATAGACAGCGCGCCAACAAGCACAGTAGGCATATTGTTCATAATGGAAGACAGAAACGCTGTCAGGAAACCTGTACCCAAGGTAGCTGCCCAGAGCCCTCTGTCCGCCAGCACGTTCAGTAGCCCGGAGAGAGACTCCGTCAGCCCGGCATTACGCAAACCATAGACCACCAGATACATTCCCAGCGAGAAAATGACAATCTGCCAGGGTGCGCCGCGTAACACTTTACCCGTGTTAATGGCATGGCCCCGTTTAGCAACAGCAAACAAGATGGCTGCCCCAACTGCCGCGATTGCGCTAACCGGAATACCAAGCGGCTCAAGAATGAAAAAGCCAATCAGAAGAAGGATCAAAACTATCCAGCCCGTTCTGAATGTTGCCGGGTCCTTAATCGCCTTTGCAGGGACCTCCAGCCTGGCCAGATCGTAAGTGGGTGGAATATCCTTGCGGAAGAACAGATGCAGCATCAGCAGCGTGGCAACAATAGCAGCAATATCCACTGGCACCATGACCGACGCATATTCCGAGAATCCAAGCCCGAAGAAATCTGCCGAAACGATATTTACCAGGTTCGACACAATAAGCGGCAGACTGGCCGTATCAGCAATAAATCCGGCAGCCATAACGAATGCCAGTGTAGTGCTTTTACTGAACCCCAGAGCCAGCAGCATGGCGATAACAATAGGCGTTAAAATAAGCGCCGCGCCATCATTGGCAAACAGCGCTGCGACCGCCGCACCAAGCAGAACGATATACGTAAATAGCAAACGACCACGACCATGGCCCCAACGAGAAACGTGCAGTGCAGCCCATTCGAAAAAACCGGACTCATCGAGCAGCAGGCTGATAATAATAACAGCAATAAACGTCGCTGTTGCGTTCCAGACGATATCCCACACCACCGGAATATCACCGATGTGTACAACGCCAGAAATCAGTGCGAGTACAGCGCCGAATGTGGCGCTCCAGCCGATCCCTAATCCCTTCGGCTGCCAGATAACCAAAACAATGGTCAGGACAAAAATAGCGCCTGCCAGTAACATAAATCCTCCAGACAAGGCGACAGAGTTGCCCTGTAAATACTTTCAATTAACCCACCAGACCTCTGAGTTTTTCGATGCCGCCAGGTTCTGATGCAAGTAATGGAACCAGTGCTATATGCGTAGCATGTTGTTGCTTGACGGCCTCAATCTGCGGTATCTCCTGCCGGGCACGTTGACACAGCAGTGGCGAGCGCGTGTCTGCAACAGAGAGGCTGTTGTTGATAATCCATCCCCAGGGCTGAATCCCCGCCCGTACAAGGTCGGCCTGCAAATTTGCAGCCTCCAGCACCGGAGTCGTTTCAGGCAACGTGACCAGTAGCACTTTGGTTCGCTCCGGGTCCTGAAGCTGCATCATTGGCGTTGTAAAGTGTCCTTTATTCCCCATTTTCCGGGCAATCTCGCGGTGATAAGCCCCTGTAGCGTCCAGAAGTAAAAGCGTATGTCCTGTAGGAGCCGTATCCATGACAACAAACCGCTTTGCTGCTTCGCGGATCACACGGGAAAATGCCTGGAATACCGCAATCTCTTCAGTGCAGGGAGAACGTAAATCTTCTTCCAGCAGTCGCTTCCCGGCGTCATCCAGACTCCTGCCCTTTGTCTCAAGAACATGCTGGCGATAGCGTTCGGTTTCATCGTGCGGGTTGATCCTGCTGACCTGCAGATTATTGATGCTGCCGTTGAGGGTTGTGCTGAGATGTGCGGCAGGATCTGATGTCGTTAGATGCACATCAAATCCCATGTCCGCAAGCCTGACGGCTATAGCAGCCGCCAGAGTTGTTTTACCGACGCCACCTTTCCCCATAAGCATAACCAGACCGTGCTCACTGCGGGCGATATCATTGACCATCTCAGAGAGAGACAAATTCTCAGGCTGGTACTGATTAACCTGTTCAGGTATCGATGCAGCCTCAGCACGCATAGTGAAAAGATTTTTCAGCGCGGATACGCCAACCATGTTCACCGGTTGAAGAAATAAGGTGTCTGTCGGCAGGCCAGATAAACCGGCGGGAAGATTTGCCAGAGTCTGCTGCTCCCGTTGCCATATAGCTGCGGCTAATGTGTCGCCTGCCGCTTCGGTTTCTGGCAATACGCCATTAATGACCAGATACTGGTTATTAAGACCAATCGCGGCGAGTTCCTCATGAGTACGTGAAACTTCACGTAATGTTGAACTTTGCAATCGTGCGACCAGTACCAGCCGGGTACGCTCGGGATCGGACAACGCCTCAACAGCATGAGCATATTGTTCGCGCTGTTTTTCCAGCCCGGCCATTGGCCCCAGGCAGGAAGCACCATCCGGATTACTTTCAATAAAGCTGCTCCAGGCGCCGGGAAGTTGCAGCAGGCGGATAGTATGGCCTGTCGGCGCGGTATCAAAAATAATGTGATCAAAGCGAGTCAGCAGATCCGCATCAGTCAGCAAGCCGGTGAACTCATCAAATGCCGCGATCTCCGTCGTGCATGCCCCCGAGAGCTGCTCACTGATGCTGTTAACAACATCATCAGGCAGAAGCCCTTTAATAGGATCGACGATCCTGGCCCGGTATTGCTGAGCGGCGGCCTGCGGATCGATCTCCAGAGCAGCCAATCCCGGCACAGACTTCACGGGAAGAATGGTGTTGCCGATAGTCTGATCGAATACCTGACCAACATTCGAGGCGGGGTCCGTGCTAACCAGCAAAACTCGCTTGCCCTGCTCAGCCAGACGGATAGCCGTCGCGCAGGAAATGGAGGTTTTACCCACTCCGCCCTTACCAGTAAAAAACAGATAAGGCGGGATATTCTGTAAGAAACGCATACATCCTCCTGACATACTCAACAACAGGAACTCTTACCACCACAGCAGCTTGTCGGTGCTAATCCCACCTTCTCCAGTGGAATGCCAAACCAGCGAGCCAGTTCAGCACGTTTTGGATAACGTCCTGCCATCACCGTTTCTCCATCCAGTAATAGCAATGGAAGTCCTTCAGCACCTGAAACCTCAAGGAATGTTTTTGCTTTCGCGTTCTGTACAAAACTCATGGGTTGTTGCGCGAGGTTGTAGCGCTCAACCTGAATCCCGCGTTGTTTCAGCCATTGCACATCGGCAGAGAAATCGACCAAAACCTGATCGACATCGCTTCCACAAACGCCGGTACTGCAACACATAGCCGGATCAAACACCGTTAACGTTTTCATCTTCAACACCTCACATTCGAAAAAACATATATGTTTAGGCAAATTTTTTAGATACAAACAGCTTTGCCGTTACCAGAGCAATTTGCCGATGCCAGCTTACGGGCGATAGCTTGTACGTCGTCCTGTTGGCTTAACCAGGCCTGCTCGATAACCTGCGCCGCCCACGAAGGAATATGCGGAGATAAGCGGTAATGAACCCACTTCCCCTGCTTGCGATCCAACAGTAATCCACTTTCTCGCAACATCGCCAGATGACGTGAAATCTTAGGCTGCGACTGATCCAATGCCGTACAGAGATCGCACACGCACAACTCCCCCATCTCCCGGAGTAACAGCACGATACCGAGACGGGTCTCGTCAGAAAGGTTTTTGAACAACTGTAGGGATGAAATTTGCGACATAATAACCTCCTGCCATGGGGTAAGTTTCTCTCTGCGTAGATGAAAAGTCAAAAACATATTCTTTTTATCGAATATGTTTTCAATATTCAAAGAGGTCCCTCTCTGAAAATTCATCTTGAAATGAAGCCCCCACCGCTTGTACCAGCAGCGGTGGGGATCCATTAGTGCGAGTAATTTTCAGGTTTGGCTATAAGATGATCCAGCGAATACGTAGAGGTAACATGCGAGTCACTTAACGGAACCTGTGAGGTATCACCGGCATGTCCTGGATTTGCAGGTGCTGCAGCAATTGTCCCATGATGAGTTTCGCCAACTTTCATCAACAGGGTAATGTCGGCGATTTCATGTAACTCATGCGCCAGATCGCTAAGATCCACTTTCCCATGCTCGCCGCTTTCTTTACCGGTAAAGATGCTATGACCTTTTTCATCGGGTTGACCTGCTTCACCATGATGAAAATTGAAAGCAAACGAATCATGATTATCATCAAACAGCTTGCCTAATCCACTTTCGTGCCGTGCTGCATGATGGTTTTTATCCGCAATATGAAACTCCTGCTTTCCATGATGAATGGGGGCGTCGACTATCACATCAACATGCTGTGATTGCCGTGTCACATTGCCATGGTCATCATGCGCCATCACCGAAACAATCACGTCGTTGTGTCCGCTAAGAAGACTGTCGGTCTGAACCGGAATGTCATAGCTCAGATGCCCATGAGTTTCATGCAATCTTGCATCGTATTGTTTACCGTTAATCGTCGCGCTAACGTGATCGCCTTTATGTACATCCCCGTCTATAAAACCCGTAATGTGATTGAACGGGTTGCGTGCTTCATGCCAATCGATACGGTTATCACCCGTCACTTTATTCACAATGATCGTGGCATCAGCATGAGTATCCAACACCACGTTCTGATGCCAGGCCGGTGTGACTTTGTTGCCCGCATCATCTGTTGCCCGCACACTCACCGTGAAATCATTGTCTCCTTCATGCAACCACCCTTTCTTCACTTCAACGTCATAGCCCAGGTGATTGCCGACGGTGACCACTTTAGTTTGAACAGCGTGACCATTAACCAACAGCGTGACAATATCGCCATCCTTTGCATCACCATCAACCACGCCGCTGACAGAAATATGACCAGATTCTGCCGCATTGATGATGTTATCCGACGCGACGGGATCCATGCTGATGGAAGCATCAGCATGCGTATCCAGTGTGACAGTCTGAGTTGTGGTCGAGGTTGCCGTATTACCAGCAGCATCCTTACCGCTAACGGTAACCGTAACGCTATTTTCACCTTCGTTGAGGACATTACTATCAACGGGGATGTCATAGGTCAGTGAACTATGATGCTTGTCAGTATGTTCAACGATAATGCCAGTATAAGTATGACCATTAACGGCGAGCGTTACCGTATCACCAACATGAACATCACCCTGCACACTCCCCGTAATTGCCGTCTTCCCTGACATCAGTTCAGTGAAATTAACTTTGCCATCGCCCGCAATCGTATTAACGTGAATACTGTTTTCCGCATGTTGGTCAATAATCAGTTTATTGGCTTCGCACAGGGTTACCGTATTTCCAACAGCATCAACTCCTGTGACCGTATAGGTAATTTCCGGGTTCTGAAGCAGTTCAGAGGTATTTACCCGTACTTTAAAGGTTAATTCACCGCTCGGACCATGTTCAATTATTGCGTTCAGATCATTGCCGTTAACATGCACAATCACGTTATTACCCGCATGCACATCGCCAGTAACTGTGCCGCTGATCTCCGTCGTCGGTTTTTGGCTGTCATCCAGATTAAGCACATTGTCATCTGAGACTTTGTTGATATGCAGCTCCACATCAGCATGATCATCGATAGCCACCGCTCTGACGGCACGCTGGCTAAAGGAATTTCCTGCATCGTCTGTGCCGGAAACAGTCACTGTAATCGTTGGCGTGTCGGTTGGATGGGCTTTTAATTCAGCCGTCAGCTCTGCTTTTAAATCTGCCGTATCGACTTTCATCGTGTAGCCAGGCTGTCCGTTCATGCCAGGCAGTTCGATGACTTTGCCAACAGTCAGATGACCATTGAGCATGATTTTCACGTCATCACCGATCCGGGCGTCACCACCAACCACACCACTAATTTCAGTCTGCTGGGAACTGAGATCTTTCGCGCTGAGGATATTGTCACCTGAAACGGTATTAATGGTGATAGTTGCCGAGGCAGTCGTATCCACACCTATAGTGCGGTCCGCGAATGCATCAATCGAGTTTTGCGCTGTATCATTCCCGGTCACTTTCGCATCAATACGGTGTTCGGCCAGCAGATCGACAGTCCTGATATCTGCTTTGTAAGTCATATCCGGCGCAATTTTGGCATGATACTTGTGGTTATTAACCGTCAGCGTGACATATTCGCCAGGATTCACATCGCCTGACACGGTACCGGTTATTTGTGTGACAGGACTCTTTGTTTCTGACAGGTTAAGGACGTTGTCATCCGTAACACTATTGATCGTTACCGTCGCCTTAACGTCGGTATCAACGGCAATCGTTTTACCATCCGTTACCGTCATTACGTTGCCATGATCGTCGTTGCCGGTCACGCTGGCGGCAATAACAGGGTCGTGACGTAAGTCGTCAATGCTTATCTCTTTGCTGAATCTCAGTACATGACTGGCATCTTCAAACACCTGCGTCGTAATTTGGTGGCCGTTAACGGTCAATGTTACGTTGCTTCCCGTATGTACATTGTCACCGGTTACGGTACCGCTAACGGTCGTCGTGCCAGACCGGGATTCCACACTATTAATAACATTGTCACCGGCTATATCATCGAGCTTAATTGTGGCGCTGACATCAGTATCAATAATCAGTGGTTTAGACACAGTAACAATCTGGCTGCCATGATCATTATGGGCCGTGACTGTCGCTGTAATATCCGGATGATTAATGAGATTTTGCGTATCAACGCTAATCTCATAACCGTACTCGCCCGGCAAGTTAGGACGTTCAGTAACATAGCCGGTATAGCTGTCTTTTCCGATATGTAAGGTCACCTCATCACCCAGGTTCACATCGCCTGAGACTGTGCCGCGGATAACCGTGTGCGGTGACTGCGAATCCGACTGGTTAATAATGTCGTTACCTGCAACCGGATTTAAGGTGATAACGGCATGTGGTTGGTCGTTATGAGGTAGCGTGGTGGTGTTGCCATTATTAACCGTGCCATTATTGCTGGTCGCTGGCCACGGAACATTAGCATGTATCTGAGCGCTTGCCGTTTCACTATTACCGTAAGGATCGGTGCTGGTTATCTCTACTCTGACATCGGCATTATTATCTAAATCGTGCGCGTTAATATAAACAGGGTTGCCGGTTGCAGCATCAATAAGGCGATCGCCGTTAAATCCAAGATGACCATCAGAATATTTCTGCACCGCCGTTTCATAGGTTTTCCCGTTGGCGAAGATTTTAACCACATCGCCTTCTTTTGCGTCACCACCAACCGTTCCCTCAATGACCCAAAAATCCCGGGAGCCGTTAAGTGTTAATGACCCCACTTTTATTTCCGCATCAGCCCGTGTATCAATATTTATAGTATGATCAGACTCAGCCAGAACGGTATTACCTGCTGCGTCGTAACCCATTACAGAAGCGTGGATCACGGGCTTACTATCACCTGAAATTAAATCTGCAGTACTGACATCAATGCTGTAGTGAAGACCACCACCTTGATCGCTAACGCAGCCAAAATAATGCTGTCCATTTACAATTAACTCAACCCGATCGCCACTATGGACATCGCCACTAACAAGACCAGTGACAGTCGTATATTCCTGATGCGCTTCGGTATTGTTAATGACGTTATCGTCAGTAACAGAGTCAATCGTAATGGTTGCATAAGCACGATCATCCCTTGATACATCGTGTGTCGCCCCGGCTGTTATGGTATTGCCTGCTGCATCGCTGGCATTAACCGTTGCAACAATATGCGGATCAGCAAGCAAATCTGCAGTACTGGCGGCAAAGGAATATCCCAGCTTGTTATCAAGATATGCCTGAGGCTTCACTTCAACATCGTACGTATGACCATTCACCGTAAGATGCACGAATTCTCCCGCGTTAATATTTCCGGTGACCAAACCATTAATGACAGTGGTCGGTGACGATTGATCCAGCTGATTAAGGACATCGTCGCCTGAAATAATATTGATAGTCACCGTAGCATCCGCGTGATCATCAATGCCAACAAGGTGTTCAGCCGCTACCACTGCACTATTTTGCGCTGCATCTGTCACGCCGATACTGGCGTATATTTTATGATCGCCAGAATGAATATCCGTGGTTTCCACCGCGATACGGTAGCCCATCTGGTTATTCCCCAGGTCTTCCACTGTCCCGTGATAAACATGGTTATTCACTGTCAATGTCAGCGGATCACCGACGTGCATTTCGCCGGTTACATTGCCGGTTACCAGGGTAAAGCGGTGATTAAGCTCTTCATCGTTTAGCGTGTTATCTGCTGTCACAGGATCCACCGTAATGGTGGCATCAACATGTGTATCGACAACAATATCCTGCTTAGCTTCAATGAGGGCCGTGTTATTGGCGTTATCAGTGACAGAAATCGAGGTTCTGAGGTGCGGATCACTCATCAAATCGTAGGTGCTGACATCAATACTGTAATGAAGGTTAGCGTCCACCCGACCGGTTAAATCAAGGCCATTAACATGCAGAGTCACCAAATCGCCTTCTTTCGCGTCTCCACTTACCGTCCCGGTAATGGTTGTGAACTCATGTCCCGACTCTGCGGCGTTGATAATATTGTCATGATTAGCGGTCACCGGGTCGATGGTAATCGTCGCCTCCGCATTCAGATCGACCACTAATTCTTTCGATGCCTCCACGAGCTGTCTGTTACCAGCCGCATCCTGACCCGTAATATGCACTGTTATCGTATGATGTGGATCGGCAAGCATGTCTCTTGTCAGCACATCGACATTGTAACCCAGCGCCCCATTCTGATGTGCAAGCGACGCCACAACCGTCTCATAGTTTCGCCCGTTCACCGTGACGACAACTTTGTCGCCCGCATGGACATCTTCCCCACTCACAGTTCCGGATACTTTAGTGAAATGCTCTCTCGACTCTGAATGGTTGATGATGTCATCACCCGTCACTGGATCAACAGTGATACTCACATCCGCGTGGTTATCAATATGGACAATGTGTTCGGTGGTCTGGATGACTTCGTTTTGCACGTGATCAAACGAAGTTACCGTCGCGGTAACTTTAACGCCCGAATCGATATGTCCGCGATTATCGCTGAACGCGTAGGAATCAACCGCAATACTGTAGCCCAGTTGATGGTCAGGTAACTCCACGACATGCCCGGAATAGTGATATCCGTTAATCTTGAGCACGACATCATCACCCACCTTCGCATCGCCCCCCACAATGCCAGTGAGAGTTTGTTTGGGTGTCTCCAGTTCACTGTAGTTAAGTACGTTGTCATTCGTCACTGCACCAATGGAAATTGTGGCGTGGGCCTGTCTGTCAAGAGTGACCTGGTGATGCTCGACTGAACTCGCCATGTTTCCTGCATCATCATTACCCGTTACCGTCACCTGCACATCATTTTTACCTTCACGGAGGTAATGTGTTGGCACCGCAACCTCATAACGCAGATGTCCGTTATCGACCACCACTACGCCATTAACAGTATGGCCGTTGACGCTCACAACAACAGGATCGCCCGCATGTACATCGCCACTGACTTTGCCACTGATAATCATCGGCATACGGGACTCGCTGGCATTCACGATGTTATCCCCATCCACTGTATCAATGTTCAGCGCGTTGTAGGCATGGCTATCCAGAATGATAGTTTTATGCTCAACGGCAATAGCCGTGTTCCCGGCGTTATCGACGCCAGTAACCATCACCTGCACATCGTTTTTGCCTTCAACAAGCGCGCTATGCGGCACGGTGACATGATAGCCGAGATGGCCATTTACCTCTGAAACTAAGCCTGTATAACTGTTGCCATTTACGCTGATCACGACAGGATCGCCTGCTTGTGCATCACCACGAACAGTGCCGCTAATTTCCGCAGACTCATGGGCGTTGACGGTATCATCTCCCGCCACGATACCGATCGTCACCTCATTATGCGCATGACGATCAACGGTAATGACCCTATGCTCATAAGCAACCGCTTCGTTTCCCAGGTGGTCATGACTGGTCAACATGACCTTCACATTATTCTTGCCTTCGTGCAGCACACTGGTCGGTACAGGCACGCTGTAATACAGATGACCGGCAACACCCGCCACTTCACCAGCATAATCCCGGCCATTCACAGTAATAACGACCGGATCGCCTGCCTGAGCGTCACCACCGACATTGCCACTGATCAAGGTTGGCAGACGAGATTCATTCATATTAATGATGTTATCGCCCGCAACCGTGCCAATATGCACCTCGTTAGACGCGAAGTTATCAATATGAACCGTATGTTCGGTAATGACGGTGACTTCATTGTGAGCGGCGTCATGAGAGGTGACCGAGGCGGTGAATTTAATATCTCCGTCAATCATGGCGTGATTATCACCAAATACCGCAGGATCCACAGAGATTTTATATCCCAGCGTTCCATCACCGAGATCGACAACGTTATCGATGAATTTATGCCCGTTAATATCCAGAGTCACGACATCGCCGCGACGAGCATCCCCACCGACTGTTCCGCTAATTATCTGCTTTTGCGCGTTCATTTCTGCGTGGCTTAGTGTGTTATCTTTCGTCACGCGATCAACGCTGACGGAAGCATCCGCATGGGTGTCCAGCACGACGTTTTGATGCGCCAGCGCAATCGCTTCGTTGCCCACCTTGTCATGACTGATCACGTTGACCAGGACGTCGTTGTCACCTTCCTGAAGGAGACCCGACGAAATCGCGACTTTATAATGCAGTTGCCCGTGGCCATCTTCAACGACCCGACCGGCAAAGCTCTGCCCCTGTACCTGCACCACAATCCGATCACCCGCTCTGGCATCCTTCCCGCTCACTACGCCAGTAATAAAGGTGTCATGCTGTGATTCCGCCGCGTTCACTACGTTATCGCCCGAGACCGTTCTGATAACCACAGCATTTTCGGCATGGTTATCAAGATGGACCGTGTGCTCTGTCGTCTGAGTGACAACGTTACCGGCTTTATCATGGGCGGTGACGCTGACAGTGAACCTCAAATCGGCATTTACTTCACCGCCGTTATTACCCAATGCGCCGGCATCCACCGGGATGCGGTAACCCAGCGAACCGTCGTTCAGGACGATAACGTCTCCGGTGAAATGCTGCCCACGGATATCAATATCAACTCGATCTCCCGGACGAGCATCCCCGCCTACGCTGCCATGAACCCATTGCTTCGCATCCAGCTCATCGTGGTTCAGTACATTATCTTTTGTCACTGCATCCACGCTTATCGTGGCATCGGCATGGGTGTCCAGCACCACATTATGGTGCGCTACTGCGATCGCTTCGTTGCCTGCTTTATCGTGACTGGTCACCGTAACCAGGACGTCGTTGTCACCGTCCAGAAGTACGCCCGGCGTTACTGCGATTTTATACTGTAACTGGCCTCCAGCATGGGCAAACGCTTCGCCCACGAAGTCCTTTTCGTTTACATGCACCACAACCCTGTCGCCCGCTCTGGCATCCTTCCCGCTCACTACACCGGTAACATAAGTGTCATGCTGCGATTCCGCCGCATTCACTACGTTATCGCCCGAGACCGTTCTGATATCCACAGCGTTAAAGGCGTAAGTATCCAGCGTCACATTTTTGTGCTCGACAGCTATCGCTTCGTTGCCCGCCATATCATGGCTCACCACCATGACCTGCACGTTATTGTGGCCCTCACCCAGCGCATGGCCTGGTAAAGGGACGGCATAACGTAGATGACCGTTGTCATCCACCACCTTGCCGTAAAACGTCATTCCGTTAACCGTGACTATCACACGGTCCCCTGACTGCGCATCACCAGCGACATCTCCGCTAATGACTGTCGGCATACGATTTTCGATGGCATTTACTGTGTTGTCGCCAGCCACGGTACCGATGGTCAGAAAATTATCAGCCTGCGTATCAAGCGTGATTGTCTTGTACGCTACTGAAATCGACGAGTTGCCAGATGAATCAACGCCGGAAACCATCACCTCTACATCATTACGACCTTCGTTTAACGTACCGTTCGGTACAGCGACGTTGTAACGCAGTGTACCGTTTTCATCACTCACCGTACCGTAAAACGGCAATCCGTTAACACTGACCACCACAGGGTCTCCGGCCTGAGAATCTCCGGTCACAACACCACTGATAAACGTTGGCATACGGTTTTCCATCGCGTTTACCACATCATCGCCAGCAACGGTGTTAATACTTAGTTCGTTGTGGGCAAACCTGTCGAGGGTGACAATTTTGTGCTCAGTAGCAATAGCTTCATTACCAGCAGCATCATGACTGATAACCTGGACATGGACATCGTTTTCACCTTCGCGAAGCCGGTTTGTCGGGACAACAACCTCGTAACGCAACTGACCGTTGTCACTGACGACGACCCCATGGGTATCATGCCCCCCAACAGTCACCGTCACCTGATCCCCCGCTTTGGCATCGCCACCGACGAAACCAGTAATCATAACGGGCATGCGGGCTTCATTTGAATTGACGATGTTATCGTCAGCAACAGTACCAATCGTGACGGTGTTATGAATATCCAGATCGATATCAACATGATGGCGGGTTGAGGCTTGCGATGTATTACCTGCAGCATCCGTCGACGTCACAGTGGCTTGAACATGGGGATCGGAGAGCAATCCCTGAGTGGAGACGTTGATTTGATAACCCAGCTTACCATTACCCAAATCGATAACAGTGTTGGTATAGGTCTGCCCGTCTACCAATAAAATGACTTTATCGCCAATCTTTGCATCACCCGCAACAATACCGTGAATTAGCGTCTGCCGATTATGGGACTCCGCGATATTGATAACGTTATCTGGCGTAACACTGTCTATGGTGATGCTGTCATGCAAAGCGATGGTGTCAATAACTGCGACAGAGGTAACTTGCGCAGTACGGCCCGAAACGTCTGTAGCCGTTGCCTCTACGGTAATACGCCCTTCAACCATTTGGCTTAAATCAGGCCGTGCAGCCCAGTGACCGTCAGTCACAGCTACATCGATGATTAATGTGTTTTTCTGGCTATCAGTGAAAATGAGCGTGACATGATTTTGGTTGCTGGTACCGCTAACGCTGGCATGATTTATTTCATTTTTACTTACGTAGCCATCGTTACCCGCAAAATCATCAATGTGAACCACGGGAGGAAGAACATGGAGGGCACCAGCTGAATCGCTTGCTGCGACGCCGCTATCAGGTAATCTACGCTCCCATTCAGGCTCACCGATCCCCCGCGTTTTGAAACCAGCCGTCGGGTTCACTATCTGCCCGGTAAGCTCCAGTTGCAACAGAGTATGTCCACCGCCGCCACCTTCAATCTGTACTGTAGGTTCATTACCGGCGGCAGGCGCTTCAAATGATTTAGTCGGGTCTTCACCTGATGCAATCGCATTCTGTAACGATGCAACATCCTGATTGTTATGATCATCGGAGTTTACGGTGTGCAGGCCATTCTCGCCCCATTGACTGTTTCGTCCAAGATCCAGGATTCGGCCATCAGACAGCGCTACGCTAACCGCACCGTTGCTGCCGGTAATAACCTCTTCACCGCTGTAAATTCTGTCACCTTCTTTCAGGAGGCGCTGCGAGCCATCCGCTTCCATGACATAAACCTGGCCAACTATCGTTTTAATCACACCGAGTAAATTACTCACAGCTTTCTCTCCTGGAGAACATCATTATTTTTATAAAAAATAAATATATTAAATAGCCACACCCTAAATAACTTGAATTGCAGGAAGGCAGCCAACACCTAAGCGGTTTAAGTATGATGGGTATATACAAAAAATCATTCAAGTTGCATCAAGGCGGCTAGTGAGTGAATCCCGATGAGCTCACTCTGGTAAGTGGTTCGGGCGAACGAACGTAGCCAACGCCGAGGCAGCTTGAAGGATGCCGTGCATAAAAATATTATACTTACCTGTGAAACAGATAGGGAGCGCGACAAATGTCCATTAATGGGCATTTGATTAATTGAAAGTTAAATTATAAACAAGTCAACATTAAAACATGCGCCGCAAAAAAAACGACAATACTACAACAAATCAACCCCTGTAGGTTCTCCTGTAGTGACCGTTATATCTCCATGCTGGACTTATTTGTCATATAATCCAGAACTGTTTTAATTACCTGTTGTTCAAAATGCTCTGCATGCAGATATCTTTTTTCTTTATAATTTTTACTTGTATCCCGATCGGGTTGATGTAAAAAGCATTCTGGAGGCGTACACGAGATAATTGAGTTAATTATTTCAACTGGCTGCGGATATTCAAAAAACAGCGAGCCGGAGCAATAATTATGGGTGAGTTGCCACTCGGACAATTCGTTCAGGAAACAATCCGACTCTGGTTTTGGTATTGCGCTGGCTTTATCGTGACCTAAAACAATAAAAGCAAGATTGTACAACCCATGTGCATATGGCCAGAACATTTTATTGAGCTTAGTGACACCAAACTCCCTTACTTGTGGAACACTTTTACAATATAGATCGAGTAGTGTTCCCGCTTCGGCAACGTTTCCATCAAGAAGTGCAATCAGGTATCGAATAGCCAGGAGATCGTGAGTGGCCTGCTTAGTCGCAAGTACCCTTTTTGCGCCTTCCCTTGCATCTGTTTCAAAGTCAGTACGTTTGTACCATAAAGCCATAACTAAATTGGTAATCGCTATTGTAACAGGATGACCATTGTCACTCAGACCACACTTTTCAGGTAAAAGAAGTGACACACGATAAAACATGCCGGCGGCAAGAATATCCAGGGTCGTCCATATATTGATGCAGTGATCGCATCCGGAATCCACACCCAACGTCACGTGCCTGACCATGGCAGACTGACGCAGGGCTGAATGTAGAAGTTCCATGTCCTTTGACTGTATCGCGGTTTTGTACCCCAATAACTCTGGCTTACCTTTCATGCGAAGCATAAAAAGCCATGAACTTACCTGCTCATGAAGGGAATAACCTTCGTGGCACTCATCATGAATAGCCAGGCACTCAGCTAAATAGTCATTCATGCTCATCCAGACAAGGGCATTTTTTACAGCCTCTTTTTCGTATTCTCGCTGGTATGCACGTTGATATTTAGGGGAAATAATAGCCATAAAAAACCTGCAAATTAGTAGCGTTAGCACTACTTTACGATAAAAAAGAGAAGCGATTATGATGAGTTATCACGTCGAAATCAGTCGCTTCCTTGCCCTTTACACAGCCTACGAAAACGGTATTTATCACCCATCACTATCGGCGTTCCGCATATTTGCTACGTTTGTGTTGATACAGTAATTCGTCCGCTTTCAACATTGCAACTTCAAGCGTATCGCCTGGCTGCATCTGGTGCGCTCCCCAGGAGAACGCCACCAGTTTATCGCGATCAATAGTGAGCAATTGTTCCTGCACGCGATCGATAACATCACGCGACTTATTCAGTGAATAATCGATAAGAATCAGGCAGAACTCATCTCCCCCCAGCCGTATGCCATAATCACTTTTACGAATAGTATTTCCCAGCGCCAAACCCAGTGCCTGTATCGCTTTATCGCCCATATGGTGGCCAAGCGTATCATTTATTTTTTTGAGTCCATCGCTGTCAATCGCGATGATCGTGACAGGGATGTTGCGATCAACGAGCGCGCGTATTTTTTGCTCAAGTTCAGGCGTAATAACTTTTCTGTTATACAGGCCAGTCATCACATCCGTCACGTTATCCCGCGAAAGCGATTCCTGTCTGATTAACTGCTTATGCGCATATCGACATAATGTCCAGGTCCCCAGAACATACAAAATAAATAACCACAGATTAGCGATGATGACGTAGATAGCATCCAGTTTGACATGGAGGGTGTAATACTGGGTGATTTTGTCCTGGTAACTGATCAAACCAAAAGATTTGAGATCCGGGTTATGAAAAATAATATTCGCACCGGTTGCATTATCCGTAACATACAGAGACAGAAATTTCCATAGCAACGGCCGGTCAACTGTTTCGAATGAAACGATAAGATCGTTAATATTGATATCTGTAATCAGAATGCCTTTCACTTTATCTCCCAGGAACACTGGAGTAAGCATGCTGATAATATTATTTTGAGTATAACCATCCTGGTAAATATGAGACACAATGCTTTCCCCTCGTATCAGGTCATCCAGAGCGTTCTCATCGATGGTAATAGTATGTGCGCTGCGCGCGATATTAATGCTGCGACCATTATTAACTAACCAGTTACTAAAGGTATAGTCACGGGTATTAACCAGTTTATTGATGTAAATATAGTTATGTGAAAGATCAATGTAGTATCTGATATTCCTGAAGGCATAGCCGGTATAGTTTGAAAAACTGTACTTTTGTGAGACCGTACTCCCTGGACTTTGAATTATGGACATCGCGCCAATATCACGCCCCCACTCTGTACACGTTTTATTCTGAGTCTGTAAGGTCCCTTCAAGGTTTTTCATAGTTTTAGACATAAGGTTAAACCCGTAGATGTTGCCCTCGTTTTCTACATGTCGACAGATCTCTGCCAGTTCACTATCGGTAAGGTTATCGGAGGATGTTCTGGAATAGAATTCCCGCGAAAGCCGACTGGCGATATTCTGATTAATTGACTCTTCATGGAATAGTGCCGATTTGCCATTTTCAGCGACATATCCCATATAATTCTGTAAATTTCGCGCTTCATGCACGGCCAGCGCGATGAACACTAAGGTGGTACAAACCACAGTCAAGATAATCGCACTAATATATTTTTGTCTCGACAAAATGGCTAACTCCTTGTTGTACCTCCAAGAAATAAGCTCAAGTATAGCATCAATCCATCCCTCGTGGCCTGCGGATAGGTACAACACAGCGTGGCGCTGTCAATCCGGCACGATGGCCGCGTGATACATAACTCAAACGATAAGAAATAGAGTAGAAATGTCGATGGGGTTATGGATATTTTTTATTCTGTCTACCATGCTTTGCCTACTCGTCAGTTAAGCGAACCACTCATCCCCAGAGATTACGTCTTTTGGCCGAGGACACGACAATGCGCAGCATACTGCTTCCTCTAACACTCGCAGCGTGTCTTTTTGTTTTCGGCGTTTCTGTCCTGAATATTCAGCTCTGGTATTCATCCAGGGCCGATAGCCTTGCTGGCGCTAAATATGCAGAAAACAACATAAACAATATACTCGATGAGGCTACTCTGGCGACCAAAACGGCTAAGGACATCGTCGTGAAGGGTTGCGATCTGGAAGAACAATATCAGCTCGGCACAGAAGCTGCTCTGAAGCCTCACCTGCGGACCATTCTTATCATCAAAAATGGGGCAGTATGGTGTTCATCGCTGCCGGGTAATCGCGTGTTACTGACCCACATTCCCGTTGTGCCTGAAACAAACTTACTGCTGGCACCCGCCAAAAACACCGTCAACGGCCTGCCGGTACTGCTCTACCAGACACTTTTTGCAACGAGCCGTATTCTGGTCACCATCAGCGATCAGCATATTCGCGGAGCGCTAAATGTTCCGTTGAAGAGGGTTGCGTATTCACTACTCGTGGGAAATAACACCATCGGCCTGTCGGGAGATGTGGCAACAATAGACGCAAATACGCCACTAACCGGGCGAATTGACTCGGCTAAATATCATTACAGTATAATTTACAATCAACCGCCGCTGTTCAGCTTAGCCAGACTGGTCACTAAAGGTTCAGGCATACTGATATTCATCCTGCTGATATCCGGTATCGCGGCTTACGCACTGGAAAAATATTTGAACAAGAATGCGACGCCTGAAGAGACGTTACGCAAGGCAATCAGCAACGGAGAGATCGTACCTTTTTATCAACCGATCGTTAACGGCAAAACGTTGACGCTGCGCGGTGTTGAAGTACTAGCCAGATGGAAACACCCGAGAGCCGGATATATCTCCCCGGCGTCATTCATTCCAGTTGCCGAAAAATCCGGTCTGATAATTCCCCTGACTCAAAGTCTGATGACACAGGTCGTGACGCAGATGAATGTCATTGCCAGTAAGTTGCCCGAGGGATTTCATGTCGGGATTAACTTTAGTGCATCCCATATCACCTCCCCCACATTTGTTGAGGAGTGTCTGAAATACAGGGACAGTTTCAGACGAAATGATTTACATCTGGTTATTGAAGTAACCGAACGTGAACCCTTACATGTGGATGAACACCTCGTTCAGCGACTTAATGTCCTGCACGAAAATGGTTTCGTAATTGCCCTGGATGATTTCGGCACCGGCTATTCAGGACTTTCTTATCTTCATGATCTGCATATTGATTATATTAAAATTGACCAGAGTTTCGTTGGTAGAGTAAATGCCGATCCGGATTCAACCCGCATTTTGGATTGTGTGCTGGATCTGGCTCGCAAACTGTCGTTAAGCATTGTCGCCGAAGGGGTCGAAACGAAAGAGCAACTCGACTACCTGAACCAAAATAACATTACCTTCCTGCAGGGCTACTATTTCTACAAACCGGTAACCTTCACCGGACTGGTCAAAATTCTGCTGTCAAAAGCCAGAGCTAAGGTGATTGTCGAGTAAACGTATAACCGATTAACTGTAATTCTATGTCACTGATTCAACACAGGCATAGCAAACAGCATTATTCGAAAGGTTTAAATAAAAACAGGCGGAGAATGATGAAAAAGATAGCAATCGTTGGTGCGGGACCTACTGGTATTTATACGTTATTCGCGCTGCTTAAGCATCAAACACCGCTGTCAATTACCCTCTATGAACAAGCCAAAGAAGCCGGGGTTGGTATGCCCTACAGCGACGAAGAAAATTCAAGGATGATGCTGGCAAATATCGCCAGCATTGAAATTCCCCCCATTATCTCGCCCTATATCGACTGGTTACGCCAGCAAAGTGAAGCACATTTAGCGCGTTATGGCGTTGAACATGGCTCACTGCACGTCCGCCAGTTTCTGCCGCGCATTCTTCTTGGTGAATATTTCCGTGACCAGTTTTTACAACTTGTCAGCCTGGCGGAAAGACAGGGGTTTAATATCAAAGTGAATGAATCCTGCCTGGTAAACGACATCCAGGCAACAGCGGAGGGCATTGTTGTTTGCACTGAGCAGGCTGCACCTGAACTATTTGACCTCGCCGTCATAGCAACGGGGCACGTTTGGCCTGATGAGGAGGCGCTAACTCGCACCTTTTTTCCCAGCCCGTGGACCGGTCTGATGGATGCATTAATCCCGGCATGCCAGATAGGGATAATGGGCACGTCTTTGAGCGCTCTTGATGCGGCAATGGCTGTCGTGGCGCAGCATGGCAGATTTGTGTCCGATAACGGGCAGCATATTCGCTTCGAAAAAGATGACAAAAGTCGGGATCTGCACATTGTACTCATGTCCCGCTCCGGCATTTTACCGGAAGCCGATTTTTACTGCCCTATCCCCTATGAACCGCTGTGTTTTGTTACCGGGGAAGCACTGGAAAAACAGATAGTCGACGGCTCAGAAGGCCTGCTCGACCGGGTCTTTGCGCTGATAGTAAAAGAAATTGAACATACTGACCCTGTATGGAGCCAACAGATCGCTCTGTCATCGCTTAATGCGGACAGTTTTACGCAGGCCTGGTTTGCCGCACGCAAAAAACACGACCCTTTTCAGTGGGCCGAAACTAACCTTGAAGAAGTTGAGCGTAATAAGCGTGACCGACGAACTGTCGCCTGGCGCTACACTATTCTTCGCTTGCATGAGGCCGTGCAGGAGATTGTTCCCTCACTCAATGAGAAGGACAGAAAACGCTTCAACAACGGACTTGCGCGCGTCTTTATCGATAATTATGCCGCCATCCCCTCACAGTCAATTCGCAGATTACTGGCACTGCGTGAAGCCGGGATAGTGAGTATTCTCGCCCTCGGCCCGGATTACCAGTTGGAGCAGCAAGGTACAGCAACCGTAATCTCCGCTAACGATAAGGCGTATAAATTTGACGTGTTTATCGACGCCAGAGGACAAAAACCACTAAAAACAAAAGATCTGCCATTTCCGACGTTACGAAAACAGCTTCAGTCCACAGGCGAGGAATTACCAGATGTCGGTGAAGACTACACCTTGCAGGCACCGGATATTGTTCGTGGTCGTATTGCACTTGCCGCCATTCCCTGGCTGATGCACGATCAACCGTTCGTACAAGGTCTTACTGCCTGCGCGGAAATAGGCGACTGTATTGCGAAAGCTATTGTGCAACCGGCAGTCCGTTTTCGTCGACGTTTGCCGTTCTATGAGACATGACTAAAACACACTGCTATTACCATCAAAAGAAGCATTATCGCGAGGTGGTAAGCAGGTATAGTTGTCTCCACCATCTTCTTTATCGCAGAGATCTGATCTTATGTCCGCTTCTGTTCCCCTCTTTGCTGCTGGCAGTTTACGGCCGGCATTAACCCCGCTGATAAGCCATTTCACCCGCCTGAGCGGAATAGATTTCACGGTTGAATATGGCCCGGCAGGTTTATTGCGGGAGCGAATTGAGGCCGGTGAACCGTGCGCACTTTTTGCTTCGGCAAATCGAGCACATCCCCAACAGTTACTGTCCAGTCGTAAAGCCGTATCCGTACAGACGTTTAGCCGTAATCAACTGAGTCTTACCACCGCTCGTCCCGGCGAATGGCTGGATTTGCTGCGTGACCCCACCCTGCGTATCGGTACATCAACCCCCGGATGCGATCCCTGTGGCGATTATACCTGGGCCTTTTTCGAGAAGCTGGATTTGCTTGAAGCGGGTCTTGGGCAACAACTGCGCGAACGCGCCACTGCGCTGGTTGGAGGTCGCGACAGTCTCAACGTGCCAAAAGGCGAACTGGCCAGCGCATGGGTTATTCGTCAGGGATTTGCCGATCTGTTCATTGGTTACGCGCACTATGCGAAAACGCTGTGTGGGCAGCCCGATGTCCGTTGTCGCAATCCCGCCAGAACACAACGTTCAGTGCGAATATCAGCTTGCCATTCTCGACGCGTCTAAGGAGGTCATGGCGTTGGTTGAATTTATTCTCACCAGCGGCGGTCAGGAATTTTTAACCGCCGCCGGATTTTTACCCCTCAGCGATGGATCGCAAACAGGGGCGCAATAAACGGCGTCGGATGATTTTCCAGGCTTAATTTTCGCAGCGGCAATCCATAAGCCCTGTACAGATTATCTTCCGTCACAACGCTGTCTGTAGGACCGGCAAGCCATTTCCCCTGCGGTAACAGCAACAGCGTATGGGTTGCTATTTGCAGTGCATGCAGCGGATCGTGAGTGGAAAAGAGAATACAGCATCCTTGTCGATGGGCCAGATCGCTGATGAGTTGCAACACTACCTGCTGATTGGCTAAATCCAGTGCGGAACAGGGTTCATCAAGCAACAACGTCTGGCAATCGGTTACCAGTGCCCTCGCGATCATCACCAGCTGTTGCTGCCCACCGGAGAGCGAGCTAAACGAACACGCAGCAAGATGCGCAATGTTTAACTGTTCCAGCGCCTCAGCCGCCCGTTGCTTGTCCTGATGACGGGGTTGGGCAAACAGCTTCACATGTTGTGCTCGCCCCATAAGCACGACATCACTCACCGTATAGGGAAATGGTAGATGGGAATGCTGAGCGACAATCCCGATTCCACCTTCACTTTCTATACTTCCACCAAGCGCAGGCAACGTACCGGTTAACGTGTCCAGCAGAGTGCTTTTCCCCAACCCATTACGCCCCAGTACGGCCCATATATCACCTTTCTCACAACGAAATGTGAGTGGCTCAAATAACGGCGTTTGGTAACCATATGCCAGTTGATCAACATACAGAACCGCAGATTTCATCGTTTTCTCCGACGACTGGACTGAATTAACAAAAAGGCAAATAGGGGCGCACCGAGCAATGCGGTAATGATCCCCAGGGGTATTTCTGCCGACATCAAAGTACGCGCAATATCATCTACCGCAATCATAAAACCGCCCCCCAACCAGAAGGCGCAGGGAAGTAATCGACGATGATCGACACCCACCAGCAGTCGCGCCAGATGCGGAATAACCAGCCCAACCCAGGCAATGCTGCCGCTGACAGATACCTGTGCCGCGACTAAAAACGCGCAGCAGACCAGCACACTGCGTCGCAGAGGAATCACCGCCACGCCGAGCGCTTTAGCGTCTTTATCATTGAGTGATAACAGGTTTATCCGCCAGCGCAACTGGTACAAAATTGTCGCCGCGATACTGACCGGAACGGTCAACATCAGCACTTTATGCCAGTTGGCCGTCGCAAAACTACCCAGTAGCCAGAACACAATATTAGGCAATGTTTCTTCGGTATCGGCCTGATATTGAATCAGACTCACCAGTGCCGCAAAAAAACCACTCAAAATGATACCTGACAGGATCAGAACAAGCGTATTCTCCAGTCCCTGGAGCGCGGCAATGGCGTACACCAGGATTAAGGCTGCCAGACCGAAGAAGAACGTTGAGCCCATCATCAGCCACGGATCCAGCCCGAGCAGAATAGCCAGCGTGCCGCCAAAAGCTGAACCGGAAGTTACCCCAATAATATGTGGGTCAACCAACGGGTTATGAAACACCCCTTGCAAGGTGGCGCCACACAGCCCAAGGGCTCCCCCCGCTAACAATGCCATCAGAATACGCGGAAGTCTGACAGTCCAGATGACCTGATTTGCAATGCCCTGAGTGTCGGAATAATGGCTAAGCTGATAAAACACATCGCCCAATGACAATGGATAATGTCCAAGACACAGCGAGCCCACTCCCAGCAACAGCACAGCCGTTATGAGGATCGGTTGCCAGGGTAAAATGCGCTTACTTACCAGCATCAGGTTGCCAGTTCACACGATAAAAACGTTGGTAGTACTCCTGCGCCTGCGCATCAACATTCACGTTTTTATAGGCATCCGGGTAGAGTTTTTTTGCCATCCATAACTCACCAATCGCCAGTGCTTCCGGCATCGGATATCCCCAGGCTTTAGCGTATTCAGGCATCAGCCAGACACGATGGTTTTTCACCGCATCAATTCCCTGCCAGTTGGGATCGTTTTGGATCTCAGCCACCACCTGCGGATAGCGATCCTGAACAAAAATGACCTGCGGGTTCCACTGTAATACCTGCTCAAGCGAAACCTGCCGCGCCCCTTTAACACTCGCAGCCGCAACGTTTAGCCCGCCAGCGTGCTGCATCATCAGCCCGGTGTACTTTCCGGAACCATAGGTCATGAGATCGGGGTTAGCCATATAGATACGGACTTTTTGCGCTTCGGGAATATTAGCGACCGGTGCATTAAATTTTTCCCTCGCCGCAAAAACGTAGTTAATCAGCGATTCAGCCTGGGATTTGCGCCCAACCACATCGGCAATCAGCCGAATGCCCTGCTTTAACCCTTCGTTATAGACCTGTTCCTCGTCGGCCATTGTCGGGTTCATTTTGTTCTGCTGCCCGTCAATATCCTGGCGTAACGAGATAGCCACCACCGGAATACCGGCATTCTGGATCTGCTGGATCATCTCCGCTGGCGCATAGTTGGCAACGAACACCACCTGCGGATGAATCGCCAGCAAACTTTCAATATTCACGCTGGTGAGATCGCCAGGCGTTGGCAATGAGGTAATCGTTGGCATAAAGCGGGCAAACTCAGGGCCAAGCTGTTTTTTCCAGCTCGACATGACACCAACAATTGACTGTTGAGCATCCAACTGAACCAGAATATTCAGCGTCTGGTGTTGCAGCACAACCACCTTATCGACGTGGTCTGGTAGCGTGACCTGACGGCCTAGCTGATCGGTGACACTGCGGTCTGCCTGCGCGGAAAACGCAAACAACAGGCTGGCACAAACCAGCACAAAAGAACGAAGAGTTAACATAGATACCATCTGGAAAGGAAAAAACGATATGCATTAAATTATATAACGATGTGACTGGCAACCCATTATCTATAAATCGAGCCATTCAAAAGATGAAGATCAATTTATGACGTGAAACAGGCAGGATCGTGTTACGTCACGCTGGACTTAACGGCGATAAAAGAAAAGCCGACGGCAATCACTACCGTCGGCCTGCGTGCGTACTGCGCGTCAGATATTACGATTTAATGGCCATTTTGATGATATCTAACGCTTTGGCGAACTGATCTTGCGGAATAGTCAGCGGATAGAGGAAGCGGATCACGTTGCCGTATTGACCGCAGGTTAACAGCAGTAACCCCTGCTCAAGCGCTTTCTTCTGCACGCGTTGCGCGACGGCAGCGCTTGGCTCCTTCGTTGTTGCATCACAAAATTCAGCAGCAATCATTGAGCCTAATCCGCGTACTTCGGCCAACTCCGGACACCCTGCACGAGCATCGTTCAGGGCCGCACGCAGTTGCTCACCAAGTGCTTCTGCACGCTGGCACAGTTGTTCATCATGAATAATATCAAGCACCGCGTGGGCCGCTGCCACAGCCAACGGGTTTCCGGCATAAGTGCCGCCCAAACCACCCGGCGCTGGTGCGTCCATAATCTCGGCCTTACCGACCACACCTGACAGCGGCATACCACCAGCAAGACTTTTCGCCATGGTCATCAGGTCAGCTTTATGATCGTAGTGATCCATAGCGAACAACTCACCCGTACGGGCAAAACCACTTTGCACCTCATCGGCAATCATCACAATGCCGTGCTCATCACAGATGCGGCGGATAGATGCGACAAATTCAGGCGGAGCTACAACAAATCCCCCTTCGCCCTGCACGGGTTCGAAAATAATCGCCGCCACCTGGCTGGGGTCAATGTCAGCTTTAAACAGCCGCTCAATTGCTTTCACCGAATCTGCAGTGGAAATACCCTGTAGTTCAGAAGGATAAGGCGCATGGTAAACAGATCCAGGGAACGGACCGAATCCTTTTTTATACGGCGCGACCTTGCCGGTAAGCGCCATGGTCATGTATGTGCGTCCGTGAAAACCGCCGCCAAAGGCGATAACACCCGGCCGACCTGTGTGTGCGCGGGCAATTTTAACCGCGTTTTCTACCGCCTCTGCTCCGGTAGTAAAGAATGTGGTTTTACGCGGCCCATCAACAGGCGCAACTGCATTGATTTTCTCAGCCAGAGAAACATAGCTCTCGTACGGGACTATCTGGTATGCCGTGTGAGTAAAAGCCTGAAGCTGAGCCTCGACTGCCTGCACCATACGAGGATGACGGTGTCCGGTATTCAGCACGGCAATTCCGGCAGCGAAATCAATATATTGATTGCCTTCGATATCGGTAATTGTGCTGTTTTCCGCTGACTGAGCGAAAAAATCACACATCACACCTACGCCACGCGGGGTGGCATCCAAACGACGTTGTTGCAGGTTTTTATTGTTCATTATCTACACCTTGTCCATAAACATATCCGGGTTGAATTACCCTTTAAATTTAGACGCCATCTGGTACTTTAATCGAGAGCCAAATCGTTTTATTTTAAGGATCCAAATGCGTTCACTTGCCGGAGATGTGATCAAGCAAGCATTTAGCCAGCAGACTGACGAAAAGCTTCATCGTCGTCTGTATGCCGCCATCTGCAGTTGTATTCTTGAAGGTAACCTGAAACCAGCAACCCGCATGCCCCCTTCGCGGGATCTGGCTAGTGAGCTGGCGCTATCTCGCAACACCGTATTACGGGTATATGAGCAGTTACAGGCCGAGGGGTATATTTCTGCACGCACCAGCAGCGGGACGTTTGTTACTGACAGCGTACTGGATAATCTCAACCTGCGCACCGACAGGGAACCCACCTCACCCGCGCAAGAAGACCACACCAGCTTATCAGCCCGTTGTCTTGAACTGCTGGGTTACGCTAGCGCGAGCCCCCGACAGTGGGGACCTTTTATCCCAGGCGTACCTGACGTACAGTATTTTCCTCACCGCACGCTCAAAAAGATTCAGGACCGGCTGGCAAGACGGTTGCGCCCGGAGTTTCTTACCTACGATGCTACAGGCGGCGTAAGTGAGCTGAAAGAGGCGCTGGCCGATTACCTGCGTACCGCGCGCGGCGTCAGATGCTCTCCCGAACAGATACTGATCACCGAAGGCATTCATCAGGCGTTGGATCTGGTGACCCGCACTCTGTGTGACCCAGGTGATAACGTCTGGATTGAAGAACCTGGCTACTGGGGAATAAAAAACATTCTGCGTATCAACGCTGTTAACTTTTCGGCGATCCCCGTTGATGAACAAGGTATGGTTCCGCCAGGAGCATCAGAGGTTGCGCCGAAACTGATTTTTGTGACACCGTCACACCAATATCCCCTCGGTTCGGTAATGAGCCTCAGCCGGCGGCGGCAGCTCCTCTTTCGGGCGCGTGAAACACGAAGCTGGATAGTGGAAGATGATTACGACAGTGAGTTTCGCTTCTCGGGTCAGCCCATTCCGTCATTACAGGGACTGGAGGAAGAGAGTCCAGTCATTTACATCGGCACGTTCAGCAAAACACTTTATCCCGCACTCCGACTCGGTTATGTCGTCCTGCCCAGGGCACTCGCTACCCCACTGAAGAAAGTTCATACTGACCTCTACCGCGGTGGTCATCTTCTGATTCAGGCCGCGCTGGCTGAGTTTATTAAAGAGGGTTACTACGCGGCCCATATCCGCAAAATGCGTCAGCTCTACAGCCGCCGTCGCCATATGCTGGTTGAACTGATCACCAGGATGCTCGGTGAACATTATCTGGGTTCCTTCAACAGTAACGCCGGGCTGCATCTGATTTTACAGTTGCCAGCCGATAGCGATGACGTTGCCATTGCACGGTTGGCAAATGCCGAAGGTTTGTTGGTTCGACCGCTGTCGCGGTATTACATCAGTGAAGAGAAACGCCGCGGTCTGTTGCTGGGATTTGCCAGCATTGAAGAACATGAGATGGCATCGGCGTTTTCCAGACTGGCCGGGATTATTAAAGCCCATAGCTGACGAACGTCGGATTTGTACGCCGGATGAGGTTTGCCCCCCCATCCGGCGTTCTGCTAGTGTGTGGCTTTTTTAAGTCCGGCCAGATCCTCCTGAGTTATCTCGCCATTACCTTCGCCCCAGCTTTTACGCACATAGTTGATAACGTCGCGCATTTCACCCTTAGTCATCATTCCCTCATACGCTGGCATTTTGAAGGAGACATTTCCCCGCATCGTGGGTGTTTCCGCCCCCTGCGTAATCACTCTGTACAGCGGGGTCGGATCGTCAATCATGACCAGCGGGTTTTTGATCAAAGAAGGCACATTATCATCCGTTCCTTTGCCTTCCAGGCCGTGACAGGTTGAGCAATAGCGGTTATAGACAACCTTGCCCGCTTCAGGCGAATTTGACCACGTAGCCGTCGGGCGCGTCGGGGCAGCCTTATCGCGCTTCAGACTCAGCAAATACTGCGCTATCGCCGCAGCGTCATCATCCGTCAGATACTGAGTACTCTGACTCACAACCTCGGCCATTGATCCTGAAACCGCGGCATGTTTGCTTTTTCCTGTCAGTAACAGCGACGTTAACTCCTGCTCTGACAAGGCGGTCCCTCTGAGTGATGGTGCGTACCAGCCGTCGATCATCGCGCCGCTCAGGTATTCATCATCGCTACTGGTGTACGCTTTTTCCTGCATCGCTATCCCCCTTGGGGTATGACACGAACCGCAGTGACCAGGCCCTTCAACCAGATAAGCCCCCCGATTGACCAGCTCAGTATTTACATCCGTTTTTTTGCTCTCAGGTGCGTCGGTAAACAACCAGTTCCAGATATGCAGCGGCCATCGGGCCGAGAGGAGCCAGGGGATGGCGTTCTCTTTATTGGGTTCTGCAGATGAGGTGACATCATGCATAAAATAGGTGTACAGCGCCTGAACATCCTCATCGGAAAGCTTCGCATAAGACGGATAAGGCATCGCCGGATAAAGTGGATGACCGTCTTTGGCAATACCCTGGCGCACCGCTTTTTCAAACTCGTCGTAAGAGTAGTTGCCAATACCGTGGGTCTTGTCGGGGGTAATATTCGTCGAATAAATATCACCAACGGGCGTGGGAAACTTTTTGCCCCCCGCCATCGCCGCTCCGCCCTCAGCGGTGTGACATGCCACACAGTCAGAAATTCGCGCGATGTACTCACCGTTAGATTCAGCAGCAGAGACACCGACGCTAAATAAACAAGCGATAAGAAAGGTTACGTTACGCATAGATCACCCCATATCCTTGAGTTCGTTGACCGCACGCCATGCCTGATCGATCGCAGCATGCGCATAAGCACTCCAGTCAGAATCCGAGTTAGCAATGGCAATTCGACCGACTGGTTTACGCGCCCGGTCAATAATCTCGGGCATTTTGTCCATATCATCGAACAGCGACGTGGGGTAATACGCATAACCATGCGCCCAACGGTTAACCGTAATGGCTGAAATATCCCGTTGATTATCAAAACCCGTAGAACCGAACATCTCCTGCAACTGGGCGCGAATCATTTCTTCATGCGCCGCAAACGTGGTACCAAGTAACCATGCCCGCCCCAGGCGGAACTGTTCCCTGGCTGACAGATTACTGCCCGGATAAGTAGGCACATAGACCATATGAATAACCATTGGTTCGTCCGGTGTCGCCGGATGCTGGTAACCTCCGATACTAACCGGATAGTCGAGCTTCACCCGACTGTAAGGCGCAGCGGGAGAGTAAAACTCATGCACACCAAGCTGCTTAAACGCATTCCAGTTCTTGACCACCACGTTGGTGTACACAAGCGGTGCTTTTACGTTCAGTTTGAGGTCTGCTTTTTGCTGTTCCGGCGTTTCAGGCACAATGTATGGGATCATCATGTTATAGCCCGCCATGATGGCATTCTTACCGCGAACGCGATGCATCTTGCCATCACGTAACCAGGTTATGGCAACGCCGTCCGGCACGTTCGCCGCGTTGATCACGGTACTGTTCAGGCGCAGACGGGTTGTATTTTCCGGCTGGTCCAGCTTTTCGTAATGCAGCCTTGCGAGGACTGAATCTTCCATTGAATTGCCTGGCAGCGCGTCGGGCAGCAGGTGTCTGACCAGTAGTCGCGCCAGACCGGCATTGCCGTCCGGGAAATGATAGACATATGGCTCTTCGAGATCGGCCAGCGACTCCCCGTCCAGTGGCGGTAACCCTAATGCCTCCATACCAGGTAGTGCGCAGGCTCTGGCATCACTGCAGGAAATTCCCTCGATACCAATAGCAAAGAAATCATTGGAACGCTGCTGAAAATAGAGCAGCGCCATTTTGCTCAATCCGACTTTTGTTGCAAGGAATTCACTGTAGCTGTGGGCATCCATCCAGTCGCTTTTTTCGTCCACCGTCATGCCCTGAAGATAATCGACCGGGCGCACATGCAGGTCGATGAGCGCCTTTCGGTCACTTTCACTTAATGGAAAGTCGTTGATAAACGCTTCGATATTTCGCCCATTAAGTCTGTCCGGTGGAATATCATCGGAGACGGCCCGCCCCGGATCGCCACTGACTATTTTGGTCTCACCAAAATTCTTTTTGTCGAAAAATACGCCGCGACTAAGTTGCCAGTCAGGGTAGAAATTCACGTCAAAACTGTCTTTCAGACGCGTAGCACTAACGCCAACTGTCTCCATCAGTTTTTGGACCACGGGGCTAAAATTGTGCGCTGGTGACTGAAATGACTCGCTGCCGCCATAGCCAAGAAGTTTTTTGCCCGCGGAATTAAATTCGTTACGTTTGGCGTGCCCGCCAAAATCATCATGGTTGTCGAGGATAAGGATCCTGCTGCTCTGCCCGGCGAGTTCACGCCAGAAGCACGCGGCAGCCAGTCCGCTAATGCCGCCACCGACGATAACCAGATCGTACTCCTCCTCGATGGGGAGAGCGTTTAAGTCAAAACGTTTATGCTCACGGCCCAATGCATGAGCCATCTCGAACGAACCTGGATGATTACCCCGCAGACCAGTCAACGCAGGCGGATAATAACTTCCATTAATGAATTCGTTGCCATTTCCTGCCGCCCTGACCAGATCCAGAGGAGTCAGTCCCGCAGCGATAGTGACCGCCACGCCGTTGAGAAAATCACGTCTGGTAATTGCCATTAACTTTGTCCTTTTGCCACTTGCACACTGCCCTAAAAAAATCAGAGTCTCCCCCTCTTTTTTGAGGGAGAGACAATCGACTACTTCACTGGCTTCAGTTCTTCATCCAGTTTTTTCGAATCATAATAATCACCCTGCCAGGTAATTTTTCCTGCTTTAACATGAATATAGCTGACACCTTCAAATTTGATCGGATTATTTGTTGCCGGACTTCCGGCCCATTCACCGCTGTTTTTGCCTGAAAATTCCCACCGGAAAGCGACGGTATCCTCGTCATAAACGGGCTTACCAATCATTTTCCAGGTTAAATCAGGAACCGCTTTTATAAATGCCCCGATGACCTCTTTCTCGGCGTTTTCTCTGCCGTTTACCGGCTCACCCGCCGCCGCATCGTAATAAACCACGTCATTTGCCAGGTACTGTGCAGCAAGTGGCGCATTGTGCGCATTCCATGCCGCCATATACTCTTTCACAGTACTCAGCGAGGTACTTGCCGCCATGCTCAGGCCCGAGAACATCACCAGTGAAAGCACAGCTATTTTCAATGTTTTCATCATATTACCTGCTATTCAGAAATATCGGTCATGATATGTTTCACACGGGTATATTCATCGAGAGAATAAGAAGAGAGATCTTTTCCGTAACCCGACTTTTTGAAGCCGCCGTGTGGCATTTCAGCACACAGCGGAATATGGCTGTTAATCCACACCGTGCCAAAATCAAGATCGATGCTGAAACGTTGCGCGCGACCATGGTTGCTGGTCCAGACGCTGGCAGCCAGGCCGTATTCAACATCATTAGCCTTGTCCAGCGCCTCTTCGTCAGTTGAGAACGGCTGAATGGCCACCACCGGACCAAACACTTCGTGTTGGATGGCTTCATCATGCTGATGCAGGCCAGAGATGATGGTCGGTTCAAAGTAGAAACCCGGCCCTGCTCCTGCTCTTCCACCCGTTTCAACTTTTGCATGTGCTGGCAGACGTGCAATGAAGCCTTTTACCTGCTCAAGCTGATTTCGGCTGTTCAGCGCGCCATACAGAGCCTCCTGGTCTTCAGGAGGGCCAAATGTTATCTGCTTTGTTTTTTGGATCAGTTTTTCCAGAAACGCAGGGTAGATGGACTGTTCCACCAGAATACGCGTGGCGGCCGTGCAATCCTGACCGGCATTGAAAAAGCCCGCCGTGGTGATCGCGTCAATAGCCTTGTCTATGTTCGCATCGGCAAAAACGACGGCAGGTGCTTTTCCGCCAAGTTCCAGATGGGCTTTAGTCAGGTTTGCAGCCGCAGATGCCGCGACCTGCAAACCCGCACGGACGGAACCGGTAATAGAAACCAGTGAAGCCGTTGGGTTAGAAACCACCAGCGAACCGGTATTGGCTTTTCCCAATACCACGTTGAATGCTCCTTTCGGGAACAATGGTGCAGCCAGTTCCGCCAGCAACAACGTGCTGACCGGGGTGGTATCACTCGGTTTTAGTACTACTGTGTTACCCGCCGCCAGCGCTGGAGCAATCTTCCACACCGCCATCATAAACGGGTAATTCCACGGTGTGACTTGCCCGACAATACCCAGCGGTTCACGACGAATAGTAGAGGTAAAACCTGTGGAATATTCTCCGGCGGCCTTTCCCTCAAGACAGCGTGCTGCACCGGCGAAAAAGCGAATTGCATCGCATGAAGCGGCTATTTCCTCTTTCTCAATAAAATGCAGCAGTTGACCAGTTTCCTGGCTTTGCGCCCTCGCCAGACGTTCTACGTTTCGTTCTATTTCATCAGCCAGCGCCAGAAGCGCTTTTTGCCGCTGCGCGGGCGTCGATTTTTTCCAGATACTAAACGCTACTGCCGCCGCCGAGTAAGCAAGATCCACCTCAACCGCACTGCCGTTGGGAGATAATGCGTACGTTTCACCATCAACCGGACTCACCAGTTCAAAGGTTTCATCTGTGCTACCCGCGACATATTGCCCGTTAATAAAGTGCTTCAGGGTTTTCATGCGTGTCTCCTGCCATTTAATACATAAAGAATCTTATGTAATATATATATTGTAAAACTTTTTCAAATGCGCAACATTGACACTATGATAAGCCTCGCATTTTTAACTTATATTTTACATTTACAAGTGAGAGGCAATTCATTATCAGTAGACGCTATCGGAACACACATCCGTCTGTGCAATGGCATCACGCGCGGGCATGTAAAATAACGCGACCATTCTGACCTTCCTTGCCTGACGGGCTTGTGTTAGAAATGGTCGTTGTTTCAGGGAATTGAGTGCAGAAAAGATTATGATTACTCATGCGGTCATATTTGCGCCTATCGGGCAGGTCAGTCGTTCTGACCAGATAGTGCAGCGCCTTTCGAACGCCATTATTACGGGATTACTGGAGCCAAAAGAGCAGCTCCCAAACGAAACCGATCTGGCAAAGATGATGGGTGTCTCACATATCACAATCAGAGAAGCACTAAACACGCTTCGGGCTAATAATCTTATCCATACGATTCGTGGTCGCAATGGCGGGAGTTTTGTTTGCGAAAACATCGACGGCAAAAATAGCGCCCTGCATCCGTTCAAATCGATCAGTACAGATTACCTTTCCGATTTAGGGGAAATGCATTGCGCTATTATTAGCCACAGCGCAAGACTCGCTTCCAGGCGTATGACCGGTGCCGATATCTCTAAATTTCGCGAGTTTGTTGAGGTGTTAAGAAGAGCGGATTCGCCAGAATTAATGACACAGGCCGATATGCGTTGCCTGCTGGCAATAGCAGCCAGTTCCCATTCGGCGCGGCTGGCCAATCAGGAATTGCAGGTACAGGCTGAATGGGCCTCACTGGTTGCCATACTTTATCGCTCTGGCAATATTCATGCAGAAATTATTGCGCTCTATTCGGCGCTGGCCGACGCGCTGGCTGCCCATAACGAGGTGGAATCCGTACAGTTCGCCACGCAGATTATCGACACATTTACCTATTACCTTATAGAAAAAAAGCTGAAATATAATTCGAATTAACAATCAGTGAAGGCAGGACAGACAATGACCTCTTCGACATCCTTAAGCGCATTAATCCGTAAAATTGATGATATTACTGCTTCTACCGTAGATTCTACCGTTGCGCTGGCGAGGAGTATCCATGAGGCTATTGCCGGTGTGCAAAAAGGCTCAGCGGAGGTGGTCCTCGACCCTGCTGTAAGAGCAACCGTTCAGCAGCACATTAAACGTACACTCAATGACAATCACTATTGCTCCGGTGCCGGATTCGCCAGCCATATTGAGAGCACGCCGACAACGAGAGAGTACTGGCATCTGGAATGGTGGTATAAAAAAGATAATGGTTTGAGTCAGGCAAATCTGGATTTGGATCAGGCCACACAGCAGCGGCTGGATTTCAGAACGTTCGAGTGGTTTAAACACTCCCCACCAGCCGGCGAAGCTTATATTCACGGCCCGTATGTCGATTATATTTGCAACATCTCTTACACACTGACGTCAGCTGTACCCGTCTACTTCAATGATCAGTTTCTTGGTGTCGCCGCTGTCGATCTGCTGGTCAGCCAGATTGAAGCTGAATTGCTTTCCTGCCCCCAGCCTGATTATGTGATTCTGACGAATCTGGAAAACAGAATTATTTTCTCCAGTTGGCCGCGTTATCGCGTAGGTGAATTGTTGTCGCCGACGAACACCACCCTTGTTTATCAGAGCGACTACTTTATCCTTTATCACTATCAAAACTAAGGGCCTGAAGGCCCTTGTTTTCAGTTGTCCTGCCCCATAGTTAGCTTGTTTGCGTAGGCAATAGCATCATTTTCAGGCGCAGCGGAGCGACCGAACGGACGGGTCAGGAACATATAGACCAGCCCTGAGCCCACGACAATCGCCAGACCAAACAACACCGTCCAGCGATCAATGAAGTCGCTGCTGTCGGCAGGCTGCGCCAGCAGCCAGATACCACACAGCCCATAGGCTAACGCCAGCACGTTGACGAGAGTCCCCCAACCACCTATGGTCCACTCACCCGCTGGTTTCCAGCCCTTCAGACGCTGACGCAACGCGGCCAGCACCACCATCTGGAACGAAATGTAAATACCGATGACGGCAAACGCGGTAATGCGCGACAGATTATCCGGCTGAAAATAAACCCAGATACAAATGATCACCGGCAGTAAGCAGCTAACAACCATGGCATTATCCGGTACGCCGTTTTTGGAAATTTTTGCCATCCACTCGCTTCCCGGTAGCATTTTGTCACGGGAGAAGGAAAAGATGAGGCGGCTCAGCGCAGCCTGAAGGGACAGAATGCACGACAACATGGCTATAATCGCCACGACAATAAAGATTGTTGCGCCCGTTTCCCCCAGAGCCTCATTAAGGATAGCCGGGATCGGATCGGCCGTTTTACCGTTAACAATGCTGACCAGGTTTGGTGAAGCAAGCAGATAGCCCATCACAGAGATGATGGCGGAGATCGCGCCAAACACGATGCTCAAAATCATAGCTACCGGGATTTTTTTGCTTGGGTTCTTCACCTCCTCCGCGACGTTACCGCATGCCTCGAAGCCAAAGAACATAAACAAGCCCATCAGCGCGGCTGACATAAATGCGGTGGAATAACTTCCGTCCTGAGCAAGTACGCCCATCGAATCAAAGATGACCGAGAACGGTTGTGAGCGATGAAAGATCAGCAGATATATTCCCAGCGCAATAACGCTGACAATTTCACACCAGAAACCAATTTTGGCGACGCGGGCAAGATTCTTCGTCCCTGACATATTCACCGCCATCATCAAAAACAGCAGCACGACAGATGTCAGCAGCATAGTGGCGGGCGTTTGACCATAGTGGAACAGAGACTCTACAAAAGTCGAAGTGTATTCAGCGATTGACGTTATGGTGACAACCAACGCCCAAAGGTAAATCCACGCCGCGATCCATGCATACTTTTTCCCCCATAACCTTCTGGCCCAGGGATACAGTCCACCGGTAATAGGATACTGGGATGCCACTTCACCAAATACCAATGCCACCAGAAGCTGTCCGCACGCGACGATCAAAATCCACCATACCGCGGGTGGCCCAGCCAGAGTCACTGCCAGAGCAAACAGAGAATAAACAGCAGTAAGTGGCGACAGGTAGGTAAAACCCAACGCAAAGTTAGAGATAAGTCCGATCGACCGGTTGAACTGTTCTTTGCCATCTTTATGAAAACTATCGTTTTTCTTATCAGGTGTCTGTTCCATATATCTTTCTCTTTTGTGGAATAGTCGCAGGGGTGAACGATTAATGTATAAAAGATATTAAGTTATATGTATAGTGATTTTGTCACATATTTGTTAAATAAAATCGTATGATTTCCACTAATGAGAGAAGACACAGCGCACCGTTAAGCGGCATCTGAACTGAAAAAACGCAAGAATCGCTGCTGTTAAGCAACATATTTGCAATATAATAGGGAGATGTTTAACGCCGAACCTGAACAGGTGAATGATGGAAATTGATCTCGATAATCTGGTCTTTGATGGACTGGAAGAAGCGCAAGAGCGTAATGCTGAACGTCTGGAAGATGCTGACAAAAAAGCGCAGGAAATTATTGCTGATAATGACTGCGGCGACGCCTGCAAGATCTAATCTCTGAACCGGCGTAATGCCGGTTTTTTTATATTCGGTTCATCCTGCCCGCGCCAAATCAAATGGCACAATGTTTCAACCCGTTGCGCGAATACTGCAGTGTGCTGTTACGATCTGAATTGCCATCCGGTAGCGACGTTGCACACCTCATTCCAGTACATCTCGCGCGTCAGGCGAAGTTCAGCGTGTTGTTTTATCACGGAACCACTCCGGATCAATATTGGCGATATCCACCCCATACAGGCTGGCGACAGGAAGAACAGACTCCACAACACGCTGAAGATTAGACTCTGCACCATATTGTGGGGTCAGTGGACGCCGTTTTATTACGTTCAGCCAAAGCTGTTTCAGCCCTTTCATCTTCTCCGCCTCCTCTGTATGTCGGATGCGTTTTATTCCAGCGCACTCTCGCCTAAAAATGAAATGCGAATTATTGCCAAGGTTTTGCACAATTTTGCATTTCACTCGCTCATTGCATTTACCCGTTATTAACACCCCCGTCACTAATATCTTTTTGTATATAGATAAGAATTTTTTCATATTTGGTGACAACCCTAAGTTATGGGAGCGTAAAAAGCACAAACCAATAACTACAGGGATTTCATAAAATGATGGCAACGAAAATTCACAGCGCTAAAAAAACTCTGCTGGCTCTCAGCGTACTGCTGGCATCGGGTGTTACCGCCACGCAGGCTCAGGCCGACCAGTTGGCAGATATTAAAGCCGCAGGTGTGGTAAAAGTCGCGACATTCGACGCTAACCCGCCGTTTGGCTCAGTCGATGCGAAAAGTCACAAAATTGTCGGATACGACGTTGATTTTGCCGAAGCGCTGGCCAAATCCCTCGGCGTTAAACTTGAACTGGTAGCGACCAATCCGGCAAACCGTATCCCGCTATTGCAATCCGGGAAGGCGGATTTAATCGTGGCGGATATCACGATTACCCCTGAACGGGCACAGGTTATCGATTTCTCCGTCCCCTACTTTGTCACCGGCCAGCAATTTCTCGTTCCGGCAAAGTCTCCGGACAAACTTGATGATTACAGCCGCGCCAGAATTGGTGCGGTGAAAGGCACCACGGGTGAGCAGGCGTTGCATCAGCGATTCCCGCAGTCGCGGGTGCTGGCCTATGACGATATTCCGCTGGCATTAACTGCACTGCGTAACGGTAATGTCCAGGCAATCACGCAGGACAGCACTATTCTGGCGGGTTTATTGAGCGGCGCGCCGGATAAAGCGGATTTCAAAATCCTGCCCGACCTGCTGAGCAAAGAAGAGATCGGCGTTGGGGTGAAAAAAGGCGAATCAGCGCTGTTAAAAGCGGTAAATGATGAGCTACTGAAACTCGAATCTGAGGGTCAGGCAGCCAAAATCTATGACGTCTGGTTTGGCCCTGAAACCAAAAACCCACAGCCGCGCGCCTTTAAAATAGAAGCGAAGTAATATGCTCTCAGGTCTGTTTCCTCGTTCCGCAGCTCCCGCTGCGGATTTTACACATTTGCGCCAGGCTCGCGTTGAACTGCGCAATGTCGTTAAACAATATGACGCGCACACCGTTTTGAACGGTGTCAGTCTGTCCGTTGAGCCCGGTGAAGTGGTCACCATCCTCGGCCCCTCAGGTTCAGGCAAATCCACGCTGATTCGCCTGATTAATCAGCTTGAGTCACTGAGCGGCGGCGATATCTACATTGATAACAAACCGATTGGCCAGCTTCGCGGTGCGGCATTACGTCAGTTACGCAGTCGTATTGGTTTCGTGTTCCAGCAATTCAATCTGTATACCCATCTGACGGCACAGCAAAACATCACGCTGGCACTGGAATATGTTCACGGATGGAACAAAGCGGACGCAGAACACCGCGCGCTTGAACTGCTGGATCAGGTCGGGCTGAGAGAGAAAGCTGATGCGTATGCCGCCCAGCTTTCCGGCGGGCAGCAGCAACGTGTTGCTATCGCCCGCGCTCTGGCCTCCTCACCACAAATTATCCTTTTTGATGAACCCACCTCTGCGCTGGATCCTGAGATGATCGGAGAAGTATTACAGGTGATGAAAAATCTAGCACACAGCGGTATCACCATGATCGTCGTTACCCATGAAATGCATTTCGCCAGAGAGATTGCTGACCGGGTGGTCTTTATTGATGGCGGCGATATTCTGGAAGTGGCACCGCCAGAAGATTTTTTCACCCGTCCACAGCACCCCAGAACCCAGCGTTTCCTGAAAAAAGTGCTCGACCCGTTACATCAGGAGTCACCGTTATAATGCATGCAATGGACTGGCAGGGAGTGCTGAGCGGGCAACCTCTGCAATGGATAATTTCAGGTTTTCTGACCACGCTATGGGTCACAGTGGCAGGTATTGTACTCGCCACACTGCTGGCTATTTTGTTGCTCAGCCTGCGTCTTACGGGCAACCGCTTTGGCATCGGTGTGGTTAACGTATGGGTTTCAGTTTTTCGCAATACACCGTTACTTGTGCAACTGATGTTCTGGTATTTCGCCGCATGGAATCTGCTACCCAGGGGGGTTATTACATTCGTCAATGCAGAGCATGGCTGGTCCATTCTGCCAGGAGACGTCTGGTGGCTAACACCCGAATTTATCTGCTCTGCCTGGGGCCTGGGGGTCTTTACTTCTGCCTTTCTGGTTGAGGAAATCGCATCAGGTTTACAGGCCGTGTCTGACGGGCAGCGAGAGGCCGCCATTGCGCAGGGCTTTTCATCATGGGCCACTTTGCGTCACATATTGCTTCCTCAGGGGCTGGTGAACGCCTGGCAACCGATCGTTGGGCAATATCTCAACCTGATGAAGCTCTCTTCGCTAGCCAGTGGTATCGGTTTTGCCGAGCTGACCTACCAGGTGCGACAAGTTGAAAGCTATAACGCGCACGCGCTGGAAGCATTTGCCGTCGGTACCGCGCTCTATCTGCTGACCGGCATTGCGTTGGGTATGTTGTTAACGCGTCTTGGCCCGGCCCCTGTGTCAGCCAGGGCATTTGCCAGAAAAACGCGCGTATTCAGTCTCAGGAGTCCACAGCATGATCGCTAATATTTCGGTCATTACCGACAATCTGGACTATCTCCTGTGGGGACGCATAGCGGACGGTCAACGGGGTGGCGTTCTGCTTACACTATTGATGGCAATTGGCGCGGCAATTCTGGCCCTTCCTGCGGGAATAATACTGGCCTGCTGTGCCTGGCGTTTTCCGGGAGTGGTTCGCAAAGGACTGTTTATCTGGGCGGAGTTCATTCGCGGTATTCCGTTGATCTTTGTGATCTTCTGGATGTGGTATCTGCTACCAATGCTGAGCGGAAGCGATCTTCCTGGTGCTGTTACCGTCACGCTGGCTCTGGCCTGGTTTACCGCAGCCTCAGTGATGCACTCAGTTTATGCCGGGATAAATGCACTCCCTGCAGGGCAATATGATGCAGCGGTGGTTCAGGGCTTTCGCCCGTTTCAGGCATTATGGCTCATCATGTTGCCGCAGGTGCTGCGGAACATTCTGCCTTCACTAACAGGGATATTTATTGGCTTGCTGAAGGATACGTCGCTGGCGTTCATCGTTAACGTTCCTGAACTGACAACGGTAGCCGGTCAGGTTAACAGTCGGGTGCAAATTTACCCGGCAGCGATTTTTATCTTCACCGGGCTGGTCTATTACCTGTTGTGTTTTGGGCTGGAGAAAATTACCCGGCGTCGGTTTGCCTTGAGATAATCCTACGGCTCAACAAGCTACAAACTGGTGATCTTCGTTGAGCCTGTATTTCACGCCCGCCCGGATATTGTTTTCCCCCTCAATGGCAACCGCAAAGCGCATTCTTTCGCCGTCATGATAGGCTAACGCCGCGCATCCGCCAGGGCCGAGAATGATCGAATCGACAACACCGGTGCTGGCAATAACAGCATTTTCGCCGCAGGCATTAATATGGATGTTGTCAGCGCAATTTACGATTTTCGACTCTGCGCCAAAACTGGCGATCTGCGTCAAATCGCCGCTACTGGCAATACGACTTCTGTCACCCAGAGAACTGATACGTACACGCATGCCAGTACTTGCGATGCGCGTGCCATCACCGACACTGCTGATACGTGAGGAATTTCCCGCGATTGCTACCCTGGCACGATCCCCGGAGCTACCGATGTGCGCGTTATATCCGACGCTGCCAATACGTGCGCTGTGTCCGGCACTGGCAATCTGCGCGGCATATCCGGCACTGGCGATTTTGACGTTATCGCCCGCACAGCTAAAGTTGGTGCTATCCACGGCACTCGCCAGTTGCCTGCCGTTTTCACCTGCTGTTTGCGCACCAGCAATACTCTCCATGGCGCAAATATCCTGTTGAACAAAACTCTCCTCACCCAGCCATTTTGACCAGGCGTACTCCACAAGGCTGTTTGCCCAATCAATATACCCCTCCCGCAGGAGAGCGCGATGCACATCTGCATAGCTCCCCCCCTCAGGAAAAGCGCGTAAAAACCAACGATACATTACGGACCCAACGCGCCAGGCCCGTAAGTCACTGCGAGTAATCATCATCTCTTAATGCCGGTGATAGCCATCGATCATACATTTGAAGGTTTCGCCCGGTGTGCGCCCCGTGGTACAGAGATAAAGATGCCCAAAAATAAAAAACAGACTGACAATCGCCAGGGCAAAGTGTGCCTGTAGCAACCAGTAACGCACGCCAGGGAATACATCGCCCACCACCTGTGGGTAGAGCGATAACAGACCCGATATCAGCAACAGCGGCAACAAGCCATACATCACGCCGACATAAGCAGCCTGTTGTAATGGATTGAATTTTGAACGTGTAGATGCAGGAAACGGGTGTGACTCACCTTGCATAATGCCAAACAGATAAAACCGCGTCTGTCTTAGCGCCCTTCCGACCCAGCCCTGACGTTTGATAATATAATGATGTCCGTTCCCCCCTATCAGGTTGATCAGCACAAAACCAATCCAGCAGGCGAGCAGCAAAAAGCCGCAAACTTCATGTACGGTCAGTAAGCTTTTCATCACCGATGCGCTGACCGCAGAGAAATGGTTCACCAGACCGCTGACAAGCAGCAGCAGAAATAACAGCGCATTCGACCAGTGCCACAACCTGACGGCCTTCGAGTATAAATACACCTTTTCGCCATGCCCGGCTGATGCTTTATTGGCTGAACGGAAGCGCAGCATGGCGTGTAGCGCAAGTACCAGCCACATCCCCACCAGCATTAATCCCGCGATCACCAACCAGACAGGCCAGTAGTCCGGCGAAAACATGGGGACATACTGCGCTAGTTGTGCGTGAAACTGCTCAGCATTCTGCGACGCGTTCATACATTTTCCTTCTTAATCAAATGTTGACCGAACCGACGATACAGATGGGGTTTCCCGGCGCCTGAAAGTTGATATTCGTAATACTTGTTTTCCCGTAACCATGTCTGAATTTCCGGACTGTCTTCGCGACCAAAGATCAGCGCATGCTCCGGACAAGAGTTAACACAGATCGGTGGGAAACCTTTCGCCAGACGAGATTCGGCGCAGAAGTCGCATTTATCCGCCACTTTGGTCTGCGGGTTGAGATAACGCACCTGGTACGGACACGCACCAATACAATAGCTACATCCAATGCAGCGAGAAGCGTCTACGCGCACAATCCCATTCTCATCACGCCAGGAAGCCCCGGTCGGACATACCTCAATGCACGGCGCATCGTCACAGTGCTGACAGGACTGGCGGAAGTAGTGATACAGCGTTTCGTTGTCGTTATCCGATACCGGAATATGGGCTATCGATAAACGGCTCCCCTGAGCGGGAACATGATTCGTTTTCCTGCACGCACGAGCGCAAATATTACATCCGTTGCACAATGATTCATCATGGATCATAACGTAACGAACATCTTTGGTTGCCTTGGTACTCGCTAACAGGTTTTGACCTGGGCCGGTGAAAAAAATCACCGTCCCCATGCCAATGACAAATTTTCGTCGGGTGAAGGACATCGGGTTATCCTCTAATACTGTGACAGTGATCGTCCACACATTCCATGACATCAACCTGAAGAATTCAGGGGTTCTGATACTGCTCAACTTCAAGCCATTCGCACAAGCCGTACGCTTTGCCGTAACTCATAAAGCGCTCGCTGAACAGGTAAGGTTCCGCATTCGACGATTCCACAGTGCGTATGTCTGCGTAATCAGGATGCGTTTCCATTGCCGTGAGCGCTGCGGCGACCTGCTGAGGCTCGAAGTGATAAGGTGGCTGTTCCAGCATCGCGACCTTATAAGGGCGAGGATACGTTCTACAGTCAAAACGTACCGCTTCAGCGATCGCGCGGCAGATATCGTTTTCAACCACCTGCACACACATGCTGGCGTAGTTTTCTGCCATGGTTTGCGTCGAGTAGAAATACGTATCTTCAACCCCCTGCACACTGGCAATATCCGCCCCGGACTCATGCTGACACATCGTGTCCAGAAGCGCCGCCAGGTCGGTTTCTGGAACCGAGTAAGGCGGCAGCAAAAAGAGATTGCGAGCCACCAGTTGACCCGCTGCGGAGTGCTGGCGAATAAAATCCGCCACAATTGACTCCGGGGTAGCGGGCTCCTGGATCTGCGGCGCATTCCTGTGTTCTACAGGCTGATGTAACACATGCAGCCACTGTCTCTTTTGGCTGTCGACCTCGTCAGGAAGCGCACCAGACGCTTCCTCAACAGGCACCAGAACGTTGCTCACGTTAGTCATCTCACGTTCCTTACGCCGGCAGCAGATCCTGCGCAGCCAGATCGGCTGCCACATCTTCAAGACCGAGTCGATTCAGGGTTTCGCGAGTTGGGCATCCCAGTTCCGGATCCCAGCCCATTTCCTGATAGAACATCGTAAGTGACTGGCGCATATCCTCTCTGTCCATCTTGTCCGTCCCTTCTGTGAAGACCGGAATCTTAGGATCTTTATCAAATACCCAGGAGCAGATGAGATCGTGTTCATTGCGCATATCTTTGGTTTGCATCAGTTTTACCGTATAAGCACGATGCAGGGTAAAGATACGCTCCGCAGCTAAATCCAGACTCGCCTGCGTCGTTTCATCACCAGTTACGGCCTGGAAGAACTTCGCCTCCAGATCCAGATCCCCACGATAGTTTCGACTTTTCAGAGGTGAAACCGTCATTGGCCAGACCCAGTTGCACAGCGTCACGGCGTTATGCAAGCAGACCTTAAGCAGCGTCCATTTGGCATATTTGATTTTGGCCGCATTGATGGGGGTGTAGTTTTTGGTTTCGTCGTAGGCATCTTGCGAACCGAACAGTTCGCCCGCCACTTCCCGTTGTAATTTCAGTGGCAAACCAGAACCAATGAAGTTGATATGGGTGTGCGCCATACAGTCGCGGTTAAACATACAGTTGGTAATCGCCCCCACCTGTGCCGAGGCTTCGTTGGCATGGTGAACAGGAAAGCCAAACGGCGACCACAGTTTGTTTTTGGCATATCCCCAGTACTCTTCACCCAAATTCCAGCGTTCAGCAATGGCGTAAGAGCCATCTGCGAGGTGGCTGAGTTCACCGACGCGATGCGCCAGGCGGTAGTAGAAATCTTTAATAAAGTTAGGATCGCCCGCTTCCAGCTGATCCCAGCGGATCTCCGCATACTCTTCAGCCGGGAGTACGCGCTTAAAGACGCCTTTGGAGTAGCAGTACGTAAAGTCGCGATGCAGTTGTCCGTAGTTACACCAAATGCCGTAATCATCAAACAGGTTCAGGCCAATCAGATTCCCCACCACACGTCCATCGTCTTTATCGTCAAAGTCTTTAGGGCCGTTCGGGAAAATGGTGGTGTGCACAAAGTTCGCCACACAGGTGTTACCGCCGGTACTCGGTACGCCAAAGTCTTTAACTCGCGGGACATTGAGCTGAGACATACAGCGAATTGGGCATGAATGGCACCCGCTCATTTTGACCGTGTATTTTTCAGCCGCAGGGCCGAGATCGAATACGGATTTATAGGTACGGAAGCCAACGGTATTCTGGTTGCCAGGGGGAATTTCACCCGTTTCGATAGGTCCACCTTCCGCTGCGCCCCAGAACAGTCCTTTACGCGCCGTCCAGCGTGAGTTTGGTGAGGAGTATTCTGCCCATGCCTGCGGGGTACTCGGCACAACGTGGTTATTGTTAGCACCGATAAGCTCGGTCATCATATAGTCATTCAGCCGCTTCATCTCTTTGCGATCGGCAATGTTGACTCCTTTTGTCCCTTCGACCGCAATAGCCTTCAGGTTCTTCGACCCCATCACTGCACCAGTTCCGGCACCACCACTATGGTTACGGCTGTTGATCATGCAGGAGAGCGGAACCAGGTTCTCACCCGCCTGGCCGATAGCGGTGACGCAGGTTTCCGGGCTGGTTACGCGACAGATTTCTTCGGTCGTTGCACGCGTGCCCTTGCCCCACAGAAAATCGGCTTTTTCGATGCTCACCTTGTCATCTTTAATATTGATCCAGACAGGTGATGGCGACTTTCCTTCAATAATAATGGCGTCATAGCCGGCAAATTTCATTTGCGCAGCGAAGAATCCGCCCATATGGGCATCAACCACTAAATTACCTTTTGTGAAGGTCGATAAGGAGGTGATATTGACGCGGGAACTACAAGGCGCACCAGAACCAGTTAGTGGTCCGGTGGCAAAAACCAGTTTATTACCTTCATCAAAAGGTTTGGTACCTGGCGGGACCTCGTCGTACATGATTTTATAACCAAAGCCCATCCCACCGACAAATTTTTTAAATTTACTGGAATCTTCAACGGTGATATTACCCGTAGTGAGATTGACCCGTAAAATATTACCCGTCCAACCATTAGCCATCATATATTCCTTTGCAAGAAGGTTCGATAGATATACCCGTCACTTTGCAGGCAGCTTTTTCATTCAAAACTGCGATATTTTTGGCAATTAGTGACGCGTATCAGACATCCCTGCTATCAATCAAACAGTAATATCTTTCCACTCGATAATTTTTAATGCTCCAGTCGGACAAGCATTGGCGCATTCCCCACACAAAACGCATTTTGAGGATTTCTTCGTTTCGGTATTTACGGTTGCCATCATCCATGGGCAAGCCGTGGTACAGGCGCTACAACCAATACAGCGTTTATGATCTACCGCAATACAGCCATCTTCCTGTTTCCAGGTAATTGCGCCAATCGGGCAGACTTTCATACATTGCGGGTCTTTACACTGACGACAGGTGTCGGCGGTATAGTTTAAATCGCCATACAAACCACCACCGGAGCCTACGCCATCGTCGCCAAAAAAGAAGTTTCGATGAATTTTAATGCGGGAAAAGAAGGTACCCACAGCGCCATCGTTATAATTTGTACAAGAAATTTCGCAGCGGTGGCATCCGGTGCAACGAGCTCGCTGAGTCACCAGCACCCCTTTTGGTGTGTTGATGAGCCCCACAGTGCCGCTATCCACATCTTCCTGTTTACAGCCAAAAAGCGATAGCAGCGCGGGTGCAATGGTTAATCCCGCCAGCCCCTTCCCTGATATGCGCAGAAATTCAAGCCGCGTTAAACCACAATCTAAAAATGGACGATCAACCTGGTTCATTTATTTCGCATCCTCTTCGCAAACGCTGTAGCAGCAACACTTCCAGGCTAATATTAATGAGCGCAGGTCAGGCCATTTCGGGCCACTCATGTTGCCAACAACACGTGATTATTTGCCCTAACCTGATCGCATAAATGACGGCGGTTAAACTGAATGAATCTAATCCTTTAGGGTTAGGCATATGAATAATGTGGTTATTCTCCCCCTATAACTTTGATCGTTATCAATTAAAAAACGGAAGAAAAATAATTAATGTGGAGTGATATTTATTATCATTAAGGAAATTTGAAATAGTATTTTATATGCGCAACAAATATTTGTGACTATGCTTCAAAATACAGTGCAATATACAATTCGATATGTAATTAAATATATAACGATATTGACAATATTAGTGACAAAGCTAAATTATATTAACTGGAAGATTATTGTGATTAAAATAAGAGGGCGGCAGATTATTTCCGCCGCCCTCTTTTCTGCTTTAACCCGCCAGTGCTTTAATCACGGTCTCAATGGCCTGTCTCTCTAACTCACTGCGCTTTACACGCTGATTGGCGAGAGTCGTTCTCAGCACCCCAGCAATGACGATATGCTTAGGCTCTTGCCCCAGATCGCGCATTTCCAGCACTACTTTCCCGACTACTCTGCACATCTCACGGTACAGCTCGTCGTCTTTAGTCTGATTTCCCATATTTGCCTGCTCGTCATTGACTCAAACCAACAGCATATATCACTCTGCCCCGTTAGACAAAAATCAATGAAAATCAATGAAATGTCATAAATCTACAGCACCCGTTGTAGTCGGTTAACCAGCTCTGCAAGGCTCCCGGCCTGCATTTTTTCCATCACCCTTGCCCGGTGGACCTCAACCGTACGCACGGCGATGTTCATGGCGTCAGCGATTTCCCGGTTCATCAACCCTGTCGCCACCAGCGTCGCCAGTTCACGTTCCTTGGGAGTGAGTTGTTGATAGCAGTTGACGATCTCTTGTCGCGAGCAAGCCGCTGCGGATACCTCCAGTGCGCGCTCCAGCGCGACCTGCAGCGGTTCGGCTGAAACCGGCTTTTGCAAAAAATCGACCGCTCCGCGCTTCATTTGCTCAACCGCCATTGGTACGTCTCCATGCCCGGTGAGAAACACAACTGCCAGCGTACTTCCGCGTCGCAGCATCTCCTCATGTACACCTTGCCCGTCCAGTACCGGCATACGCATATCCAGCAACAATACGCCAGGTTGATGCAGACAGGCCTGAGCCAGGAACGTTTCGCCTTGCTCCCAGCATCGAACGTCATATCCCAAACTTTCCAGTAAAAATGCGCAGGCCTGGGTGACGGCAACGTCGTCATCCAGCAAATGAATTGTCGCCACAGCGCCCTCCTTCCTGTGTCTGCTTAAAATATAATGTCACCCTGACACCCGCCTGCCCGTCAGGGGCTGTCTGGTTTTTAATCGTAATCTCACCGCCTGCGTAACGAACCAGTCGCTGGCAAATTGCCAGTCCCAGCCCCATACCTTCCTTGCGGGTGGTCATGAAGGGCTGAAAAGCCTGATAGAGCTGAGCTTCATCAATACCTCCGCCGTTATCCTGCACCATGATGCTGATCCCCATGTCCTCATCCTGGGCCGTAAACCACACCGTTTTGGCCCCTGCCTGGGCCGCATTCAGCACCAGATTCGCCAACACCTGCTCGAGCAAAACGGACGGTAGTGTCACCATTAACGCATGACTGGCCTTCGTTTGTAGCGTCACTGCCGGGAACTGCTGCGCCATGCGTAATAATTGCCATACATGGTGAATGGCGTCACGCACGTTAATCGACTTCCAGTCATCAGCCATCACCGGGTTTCCCTGCGCCTGGCTGACCCACAAACGAAGATTATGCAATGTGTCTGCTCCCCGTTGCGCCTGGACATCAATCTGTTCAAGTGCGGGCAACAGTGGATGCTGTTGATCTTGTCCGCGCAGGCGAATCAGGCAGCCTTGCGCATAGTGGCGGATGGCCGAAAGCGGTTGATTGATTTCATGGGCAAATCCGGACGTCATCTCTCCAAGGACGCTCATTTGCCGGGCCGTTTCCAGTGCCTGTTCCTGCTTGCGCAACAGCACATTGTTGCGTTCCAGCTCTCGTCCGCGCCTGCGGACCAGCAGCATGACCCAGATATAATTGAGCGTGAGCAACAACAGCATGACAACCACAGCCCCCATTGCCAGCCGGTGTTGAATAAACCAACTTTTGACATCTAACCACAGATGCCGCTGCTGCGGATGCTGCCGAACGTCGCGTAACAATGCCTCAACTTCACGGGTAGACGCAGGCGCGCCCCAGCGAAAAGTAGCACCTTGCGGCGCGTTAAACAGTACCCGTGTGACGCGATCGGCAAGTTCATCACTCACCACCGGCAGTGCCGCAAATGACCAGTCAGGATAGAGCGGCGTGCTGGATAAGCAGGGAATGGAGGTGGGATAATTGAGCACTGCGATAAAATCCGCTTTATGGATCAACCCTTCTTCGTCCATTTTTTCCAGTAAACAGACGGGTACGATCGCCGCCTGAACGGCTTTTTCGCGTAATAAATACAATAAGGCATCTGCGGGAAATCCAGTGAATCTCAGACGCAGATCGCGCTCAGGGCGCAGGCCGACATCGCTGAGCGCCTTATACCCGAGTAAATAACCACCAAACGCCTGAGCATCAATCGCGCCGACTGTTTTACCTATCAGATCGTGTGGGGAAGTTATCCCGCTGTCACGTCTGACGAGGATCGCACTGCCTATCACATTACTCGTCGCTTTCCCGCCGCGTGTGGAACGTAAAGAGGCCAGCCAGCGTAGCGCAGAGCGGCTGTTTAGCTGCACGAATTGCGCCGGATTGGTCACCACAAATTGTACGTCTCCCCGATTGACTGCATCCTGCATTTGATGCAAATCCAGAGGTTGAATATGAAAGCGCTCACCGGGGATTTGCTGATTCAACAGGGTTTCAAGCGGTTGCCAGTGGTTTCGTGTAGATACTTCACCACGCATCGCCAAAATGCCAATGTTCCATGTATCTGCCCAGGTTACACTGCTAAATATCCATACGGATACCAACAACGCCAGGCGTCGTACGACTTTACATCCCACGCAATTATCCCTGTCAATTATGTTGTTTTAGATCAACAACAAGCCGGGTATGTGGTTAACCACAATAGTGCTTCCCCCGCCGCGATTTTTACACTGTAAATCATCAACATTCTTTATTCATCATACGCAAACCAACGGCGTGACCAATGTTTCGTTGTTGCATCGTGACGGGAGAAAATATGGACAGCAGTAAACGGCAGTTTCTCCAGCAACTGGGTGTCCTGACCGCTGGCGCATCACTGGTTCCCCTGGCTCAGGCACAATTCCCTTTCTCACCTGAACGGCATGAAGGCTCTCTTCAGCACCGCTACGGCATGCTGATTGACCTGCGGCGGTGTATCGGCTGTCAGGCCTGCACCGTCAGTTGTGCTATTGAAAACCAGACACCTCAGGGGGAGTTTCGTACCCACGTTAACCAATATCAGGTGCAGCTTGAAGGCCAGCAAAGCGTAACCAACGTCCTGCTGCCGCGCCTGTGTAACCATTGTGATAATCCACCCTGCGTTCCCGTTTGTCCGGTGCAGGCCACCTTCCAACGTGAAGATGGCATTGTGGTGGTCGACAACACGCGCTGTGTAGGCTGCGCCTACTGCGTACAGGCGTGTCCTTACGATGCACGCTTTATAAACCATGAAACCCAAACCGCCGATAAGTGCACCTTTTGCGTTCACCGACTGGAAGCCGGATTGCTCCCTGCCTGCGTGGAGTCCTGCGTTGGTGGTGCGCGAATCATTGGCGATCTAAAAGATCCACACAGTCGGATTTCGCAGATGCTGCACGATCATCATGACGCCATCAAAGTCCTGAAACCCGAAAGCGGCACTTCGCCCCACGTGTTCTATCTCGGACTGGATGAAGCCTTTGTTACCCCGTTGATGGGACGTGCTCAACCCGCTCTCTGGCAGGAGGTTTAAATGACCCACTCATTGGTTATTGAAGAGGTTCTGGCGCATCCACAGGACGTAAGCTGGCTACCGTGGGCTGTACAATACTTCTTTTTTATCGGTATTGCCGCCTGCGCCGCGCTCTTCGCCTGCGTTCTCTACTGGCGAAAAAAAGAGCAGCCGGAGTTAGAAAACCTCACTCTGCTTATCGCATTGACCTGTGCGATCACCGCCCCACTGGCGCTTACAGCGGATTTACACCAAACCGCCCGCGTCTGGCATTTCTACGCTTACCCAACGCCGTGGTCATGGATGCCCTGGGGGGCGCTATTTTTACCACTGTTCACCGGGTTTCTTGGGCTATGGTTTCTGGCACAACACATCAAACAGTTTACGCTCAAAAGTTACAGTGTCACCAAATGGTTAACCATCGGCAGCGCGCTTTCTGCAATCGGGTTGTTGGTGTACACCGGTCGTGAAGTATCGGTGGTTCAGGCGCGCCCCATCTGGTTCAGTTATGCCTTCCCGGTCGCGATGTTCCTGAGTGCGCTACAGACCTTCTTAGCTCTGCTGATCGCCGCATCGAAAAGTGAAGGCACATTGCTGCGCAAGCTGGCATGGGGACAAACCGCAACGTTAATCGCGCTGGCGATGGTGATGGTTATCTGGGTAAGCGGCAATACGCTTTCAGGTTCGGCTATCCGCTACTGGCTGGATATTGCGTCTTCAGCACGCCATTACGCCATCGGCTGGGTGGTGCTGTGGGTTGTTTCTCTGTGCTTTTGTGGACTGGTGTTGCGTCATCCTTTGTCACTTCCGCTGCGCGTTTTGCTGGCTTTAAGTGCAATGGCGCTGTGCTGGCTGATGCGCTGGACACTCCTGATTCAGGTCCAAACCATACCCAAGTTTAACGCGCAGTTTAACCCATACTCCCTGCCTGCCGGCACGGATGGCTGGCTTGCCATACTCGGCACCTTTGGCCTGTGGATAGCACTTATCATTATTGTTCGTGAAGTCCTGAATGCGATCGCAAGGAGAATGCAACATGGCTAATTTAACCCGTCGTCAGTGGCTTAAAGTCGGTCTCACCGTTGGAGGGATGGTAACCTTTGGGCTGAGTTACCGGGACGTGGCAAAACGTGCAATTGACGGTTTACTTGATGGATCTTCAGGAAAAATCACCCGCGATCGAATCATTGGCAACGCATTAATCCCCGAAGCCAACGCCCGGTCACGCTGGCAGCAGAATCCGCAACAGGTGATCTCAATGACGCAATGCTTCGGTTGCTGGACTCAATGCGGTGTACGCGTTCGCGTTGACAGCGAAAAAGGGAAAGTGCTGCGTATTGCGGGCAACCCGTATCATCCGTTATCTCACGAACACCACATTGATTCTTCTGTACCCTTTGCCACCGCTATGGAACAACTGGCGGGTGAAAGCGGTCTTGATGCACGTTCAACCGCCTGCGCTCGTGGCGCAACTTTACTTGAAGGCCTGTACAGTCCACTTCGCATTCTGGAGCCGATGAAGCGCGTTGGTAAGCGTGGCGAGGGTAAATGGCAGCGCATTAGCTTCGAACAGTTGATCAAAGAGGTCGTGGAAGGTGGCGATCTGTTTGGTGAGGGCCATGTTGACGGTCTACGGGCAATACACGATCCCAATACACCAATTGATGCCAGTCATCCCGGCTTTGGTCCGAAATCAAATCAGTTGCTGGTCACCAATACCAGCGATGAGGGGCGCGATACGTTTTTACGTCGCTTTGCCCTTAACAGTTTCGGCAGTAAAAACTTCGGCGCACACGGCGCTTACTGTGGGCTGGCATATCGGGCTGGATCTGGCGCGTTAATGGGCGATCTGGATAAGAATACCCACGTCAAACCTGACTGGGACAATGTCGAATTCGCGCTGTTTATGGGCACCTCTCCGGCACAGTCCGGCAACCCGTTTAAGCGCCAGGCCCGGCAGCTTGCCAGTGCCCGTTTACGCAACGATTTTCAGTATGTCGTGGTTGCGCCCGCCCTACCGTTAACCACGGTGTTGGCTGATGATCGTGGACACTGGCAACCCGTGCGTCCGGGAAGCGACTCCGCGCTGGCGATGGGGATGATCCGCTGGATAATCGACAACCAGCGCTACAACGCTGATTACCTCACCATTCCCGGTGTACAGGCGATGCAACAGGCCGGGGAAAAAAGCTGGACCAATGCCACGCATCTGGTGATCACAGATGAAATCCCAACGCTTGCCGGACAGCATTTAACCCTTGCGCATTTGCACGCAGGCGCGACCAGTGAACCGATGGTTGTTAACGAGGCTGGAGAGAGTGTAGCCGCCAGCGACTGCCAACGCGCACAACTGTTTGTGACACGCCAGGTTACGCTGACTGATGGACAAACGGTAACGGTAAAAAGCGGGTTCCAGTGTCTGAAAGAGTCCGCCGAAAAACTCTCGATGGCGCAATACAGCCAGCAGTGCGGCGTGGCGGAAGCGAAAATAAGTGCCCTGGCCGACGCATTCACCCGTCACGGGCGTAAAGCCGCAGTGATCACCCACGGCGGGATGATGGCAGGCAACGGATTTTATAATGCCTGGGCGGTGATGATGCTAAATGCGCTGATTGGCAACCTCAGCCTGGAAGGCGGCGTGTTTGTTGGTGGAGGCAAATTCAATGGTGCGACCGATGGTCCTCGCTACAATATGGACAGTTTCGCCGGAAAGGTGAAGCCAAAAGGGCTAAGCATCGCACGCAGTAAAACCGCCTATGAATCCTCTGAAGAGTACCGTAATAAAGTCGCCGCCGGGCAATCGCCCTTCCCGGCCAAAGCCCCATGGTATCCGTTTGTTGCAGGTCAATTGACCGAATTACTCGCCTCGGCGCTCGAAGGTTACCCTTACCCGCTGAAAGCGTGGATCTCCAACATGACCAACCCGTTCTACGGTGTGGCAGGGTTGCGCGGCGTAGCGGAAGAAAAACTCAAAGATCCTGCTCGTCTGCCGCTGTTTATCGCAATTGACGCCTTCATGAACGAAACAACCGCACTGGCGGATTACATCGTTCCGGATACGCACAACTTCGAAAGCTGGGGATTCAGCGCACCGTGGGCTGGCGTTGCCAGCAAAGCCACAACCGCGCGCTGGCCGGTAGTTGCACCAGCGACCAGTAAAACCGAGGACGGTCAACCAGCGTCGATGGAGTCTTTCTGCATTGCAGTAGCCAAACGCATCGGGCTGCCGGGCTTTGGTGACAACGCGATCACCGATCCGCAAGGTAACCACTACCCACTTAACCGCGCAGAAGATTACTACCTCAGGGTCGCCGCAAACATTGCGTTTATGGGAAAAGCGCCTGTCGCTGAAGCCACACCTGACGATATCTCGCTAACTGGCGTGACGCGGATCCTCCCTGTAATAACGCAAACGCTGAAAGCCGATGAAATAAGCCGTGTCGCGTTTGTCTATTCGCGCGGTGGTCGCTTTGCTCCGGACAAGAGTGGTCGGGTGGAAAACCGCGTCGGTAATGCGTGGGAGAAACCACTGCAAATCTGGAATGCGGACGTTGCCGCGCACCGTCATGCGATTACCGGTGAACGCTATAGCGGATGTCCGGCCTGGTATCCTGCGCGCCTCAGTGACGGTCGTTCCATTGATGAATTATTCCCTGAACGGGAGTGGCCGCTGAAGCTGATTTCATTTAAATCCAATACCATGTCCAGCGCGTCGGCGGTGATCCCTCGCCTGCATCATCTTAAACCGGTGAATCTGGTAGCGCTAAATCCGGTAGATGGTCGGCGTTTTGGGGTGTCCCATGGCGATGTAGTTCGTATTACGACCCCTGGCGGTCAGGCACAGGCGCAGATCAGTCTGCTCAATGGCGTAATGCCTGGAGTGATCGCGATTGAGCATGGTTACGGACACAGAGAAATGGGCGCGGCGCAGCATACGCTTGATGGCGAGCTGATGGCGTCTGACACCCAGATAAAATCAGGAATCAATATTAACGATCTCGGCTTTGCCGATCCGACACGTCAGGTCGCCAATACCTGGCTGGACTGGGTTTCTGGCGCCTCGGTACGTCAGGGGCTTCCGGCGAAAATCGAACGGGTGTGATCCGTGTGCCGGATGGTGGCTAAACCATCCGGCACAGTCTGGATTAGTTATTTACCGGGATCACCGCACCTTTATATTTGGTGCGGATCCAGTCCTGGATCTCTTTAGAATGCAGCGCATCAACCAGTGCCACGATATCCTTCTTCTTCTCATCGCCACGATGTACGGTAATAATGTTGGCATACGGGTTATTTTCACCGCTTTCAACGGCAATCGGATCTTTAACCGGATCCAGGCCGGCGTCGATGGCGTAGTTAGCGTTAATAACGACCGCGTCGCCCTCGTCATTGTTATACATCTGCGGTAACAGTGCCGCTTCCACGTTAGGCAGGAACTTCAGCTTTTTCGGATTATCAACAATGTCGCTGATGCGTGCAGTGACTTTATCCACCCCGGGCTTAAGTTTAATCACGCCCTCTTTTTCGAAAATCGACAGAATACGACCTTCTTCAGAAACTGCGTCACGCATGATGACCTTGCCACCTTCCGGCAGGTCCTTGAGCGATTTCACCTTTTTGGAGTAAATACCGATTGGCTCAATGTGAATCGCTCCGGCGCTGACGAAATCATAAGTTTTATCGCCTGCATGATCCTTCAATACACTATTCAGATACGGAATATGCTGGAAGTAGTTAGCATCAATCTCACGGCCAGCAAGCGCGGTGTTCGGCAAAATGTAATCCTGGAACGGTTTAATCTCCAGTTCGATCCCCTGCTTCGCCAGAATAGGCTTCGCCTGCTCAAGAATTTCAGCATGCGGCACGTTAGACGCGCCAACGGTCAGGGTATCTGCCCACGAGGCAAAGCTCAGGGCGCTAAGGGTTGCTGCAGCGAGTAATGTCAGTGATTTTTTCATGATTATGGTTTCCGTATTTTATTAGCGTTTATCTAACAGAGAGGTGATCACATCGCCGCAAAGCTGGATAATGAAGACGATGACAAGTATGGTCACCGTCGCCACCAGCGTGACGTCGCTGTGGTTGCGCTGGAATCCTTCCAGATAAGCCAAATTCCCTAAACCACCTGCACCAATCACACCAGCCATCGCGCTGTAACTAACCAACGCAATCAGCGTCACGGTGATCCCGGATACCAGAGCCGGTGATGATTCAGGCAGTAAAACCCGAAAAATAAGCGTACTCAGACGCGCGCCCATCGAGCGGGTCGCTTCAATGACACCCTTGTCCACTTCACGTAAAGCGATTTCGACCAGGCGTGCATAAAACGGCGCAGCGCCAACAATTAGTGCAGGTAACGCGGCATTGGCCCCGAGAATGGTGCCAACCATCGCTTTGGTAAACGGGATCAACAGCACGATCAGAATGATGAACGGGATCGAGCGGAAGATGTTCACCACCAGTGAAATGGCGCTGTACAACGCACGGTTCGGGAATAGACCTCCGCGAGCCGTCAGAAATAGCGCCAGTCCAAGCGCAATCCCCAGCACAAATGTCGCCACGCCGGACAGCGCGGTCATGTAGAGCGTTTCCTGGGTCGCGGCAAACAGTTGGTCCCATTTCAGATGGGGAAACAGATTTTCAACCATGTTGAATTACCTCCGCGTCGATGTCGCTGTGGCGCAGATCGGCCAGAATATTGCTGAGCTGTTCTTCGGTGGCCACAACGTGCACCCATAGCTGACCAAATGTGCCGTGGGCGGTTTGCGTCATCTTGCCGTGCAAAATGTTAAATGGCAGGCCGTAACGCAGAGTCAGTTCCCCAACAACAGGCCGGTGTGTGCGGTTTCCGGTAAAGGTTAATTTGATTACTACCCCGCCAAGTTCGCTTGCCAGCTGTGGGTTAAACTCATCCTCCTCAGCATACTGACTTACCTGACGGACAAACTGGCGTGTAATCGGCTGCTGCGGATGGGTGAAGACGCTAAGTACATCGCCCTCTTCAACAACTCTGCCGTTCTCCATCACTGCCACGCGATCGCAGATTTTGCGCACCACATGCATTTCATGAGTAATCAGCACAATCGTTAATTTGAAGCGGCGGTTAATATCGAGCAGTAGATCTAAAATCTGATCGGTGGTTTGCGGATCCAGCGCCGATGTGGCTTCGTCACACAGCAGCACGTCCGGATTGTTCGCAAGCGCCCGTGCAATCCCAACGCGCTGCTTTTGACCGCCGCTGAGCTGCGACGGATAAGCATTTTCACGGCCACTCAGCCCAACCAGCGTAATCAGTTCTGCAACCCGTGCTTTAATTTTCGCTTTCGGAGCGCCGGCAATTTGCATCGAGAACGCAATGTTTTCGAAAACGGTTCGCGACCACAGTAAATTGAAATGCTGAAAAACCATGCTGATCTTCAGTCGCGCCTGACGCAGAGATTCTCCGCTTGCTGCTGAGATGTCATGACCATTAATAATCACACTGCCGGATGTCGGTTTTTCGAGTCCATTAAGCAGGCGTATCAGGGTGCTCTTACCGGCACCACTGTAGCCAATAATTCCGTAAATCTGTCCCTGTTCAACCGTCAGATTGACGTCATCGACAGCGGTAATGGAAAGCCTGCCTGGCGTAAACACTTTTGAAATATTTTTCAGGACAATCATGTCGTTTGGTATCCGCTGCTGCTTATCGTTATCCTGCTAGTGCCTTTAGCTGTTTAGCAGTATGGATGTCCAAACGAGTGTAATCAGTGAAGTTAGCTTTTAAAATGAATTAAAACGAATTTGATATAACTTTTAGAAATATGCAAAAATCACATTACCATGTACAGAAAACAGCCATTTCAGACGACAAATGTAGCTTGTTGCGCAACAAACCACGCCCGTGGGCAACCTCTTTATCCATACCGATGAACAAATGCGTGAATATTTTTTGTGAAACTGCACAGAACTCTTTTGAAACGCTGTTTCCATTTTCCTTTTTGATAATTTTCAGCGTATAATGCGCGCCAATTGTCTCTTGAATGGTTTCAGCACATTGACCTGTAATACTCAACGACTACAAAACTCACCTTCCCGTTGGGCTGAAACGCAAGCACACATTCCTCTGCACGCTTTATTGATGTCACCTATCCTTAGAGCGAGGCATCACAACTTTCGCAACTCAGGTTTAGCTTCCCGGCCGTGCGCGACGGAAGCCAGATTTCCATATCCTTCTCAACTTAAAGACTAAGACTGTCATGAAAAAGACGAAAATTGTTTGCACCATCGGTCCGAAAACCGAATCCGAAGAGATGTTAACCAAAATGCTGGACGCGGGCATGAACGTCATGCGTCTGAACTTCTCCCACGGTGACTACGAAGAACATGGTCAGCGCATCAAGAATTTGCGCAACGTGATGAGCAAAACTGGCAAAAAAGCAGCCATCCTGCTCGACACTAAAGGTCCGGAAATCCGTACCATTAAACTGGAAGGCGGCAATGACGTTTCTCTGAAAGCGGGCCAGACCTTCACTTTTACTACCGACAAATCTGTTGTTGGTAATAACGAAATCGTTGCTGTTACCTACGAAGGCTTCACCAAAGACCTGTCCGTAGGCAACACTGTGCTGGTTGACGACGGTCTGATCGGCATGGAAGTTACCGCTATTGAAGGTAACAAAGTTATTTGTAAAGTGCTGAACAACGGCGATCTGGGCGAAAACAAAGGCGTTAACCTGCCGGGCGTTTCCATCGCACTGCCAGCACTGGCTGAAAAAGATAAACAAGACCTGATCTTTGGTTGCGAGCAAGGCGTTGACTTCGTTGCAGCGTCCTTCATCCGTAAACGTTCTGACGTTATCGAAATCCGTGAGCACCTGAAAGCGCACGGCGGCGAAAACATCCAGATCATCTCCAAAATCGAAAACCAGGAAGGTCTGAACAACTTCGACGAAATCCTCGAAGCATCTGACGGTATCATGGTTGCTCGTGGCGACATGGGCGTTGAGATCCCTGTAGAAGAAGTTATCTTCGCACAGAAAATGATCATCGAAAAATGTATCCGCGCGCGCAAAGTCGTTATCACTGCGACCCAGATGCTGGACTCCATGATCAAAAACCCACGTCCGACCCGTGCTGAAGCTGGCGACGTAGCGAACGCCATCCTCGACGGTACCGATGCAGTAATGCTGTCCGGTGAATCCGCTAAAGGTAAGTACCCGCTGGAAGCTGTGACCATCATGGCTACCATCTGTGAACGTACCGACCGCGTAATGACCAGCCGTCTGGACTTCAACAACGACAGCCGCAAACTGCGCATTACTGAAGCCGTTTGCCGTGGCGCAGTTGAAACTGCTGAAAAACTGGACGCTCCGCTGATCGTAGTGGCTACCCAGGGCGGTAAATCTGCACGCGCAGTACGTAAATACTTCCCGGATGCCACCATCCTGGCGCTGACCACCAACGAAACTACTGCCCGTCAACTGGTGCTGAGCAAAGGCGTAGTTGCGCAGGTAGTGAAAGAAATCAGCTCTACCGATGATTTCTACCGTCTGGGTAAAGAAGTTGCACTGGAAAGCGGTCTGGCACAGAAAGGCGACGTTGTGGTGATGGTTTCCGGCGCGCTGGTACCAAGCGGCACGACCAATACTGCATCTGTTCACGTGCTGTAATAATTCCGACGTGAATTAATTTGCTAAAAAAAGCGCCCTGGTGGCGCTTTTTTTATTTTATCAATAGTCATGATTAATAAAAAATCAAATCGGATTTCACTATCTAATTAGAGATTATCTAAGATGAATCCGATGGAAGCTTTCTGTTTTCACACGGTTTTTTAGCCGTTTTTGCACAATTCGATGCTTCTTTGAGCGAACGATCAAAAATAAGTGCATTCCCATCAAAAAAATATTCTCAACATAAAAAACTTTGTGTAATACTTGTAACGCTACATGGAGATTAACTCAATCTAGAGGGTATTAATAATGAATCGTACTAAACTGGTACTGGGCGCGGTAATCCTGGGTTCTACTCTGCTGGCAGGTTGCTCCAGCAACGCTAAAATCGATCAGCTGTCTTCTGACGTTCAGACTCTGAACGCTAAAGTTGACCAGCTGAGCAACGACGTGAACGCAATGCGTTCCGACGTTCAGGCTGCTAAAGATGACGCAGCTCGCGCTAACCAGCGTCTGGACAACGCAGCTACTAAATACCGTAAGTAATAGTATCTGTGTAATAAAAATGGCGCACATTGTGCGCCATTTTTTTTGCCTTTAATTTACGCTTCCCTGTTACTGCGTTGTACGCATTTCCTCTCCCGCGCCAGGCATTCCATTCTGCGCAGATTTAACTTCCACCCCATTGGTGGTCTCTTGCGTCTGTCCGGCCGTTACGGTGACCGGATATCCCGCACGTCGATAAAGCGCGCGTTCCACCAGACTATGATCTACTGTATTACTTTCCTTGAACTGAGTAAAACCAGCCGGCAGCACATACGGCATGGTCTGAACGTTCTGTTCTTCTTCCGGCGATAATGGACGATGCACTTCCACGTACCGCATACCGTTTGGTTCAACAGAATATTTTATCGGCTCATTAATCACTCTGACCGGTGTTCCCGTTCTGACCTGAGCAAACAGGGCTTTGATGTCCGGCGCATTCATGCGGATGCATCCGGAGCTCACGCGCAGGCCAACGCTGTCAGGTGCGCTGGTTCCGTGAATAAGGTATTCACCGTTACCATGCGCCAGACGCAGTGCAAAGCGTCCTAGCGGGTTATTTGGCCCAGCGGGTACCACAGGAGGCAACGTAATACCACGCTCAAGAGAACGCTTACGAATGCCTGGTGTAGGTGTCCAGGTGGGATTAGGTATTTTTTGCCCGACCCGGGTTTCCATCACCGGAGTTTCCAGCCCCTGCAGACCGATGCCAATCGGGAAAACCTGAACAATATTTTCTCCCGGCGGGAAGTAATAGAGACGCAGTTCCGCCAGATTTACAATAATGCCTTCACGCGGGGCATCCGGTAACAGCAGTTGCGAAGGAATAGTAATCAGGGTTCCGGGTTTCGGTACGGGAGCGATGGTGTTATTGGCTTCGAGGATCAGCATCGCCGCGGTGTCGAACCGACGGGCTATTGCCTGTAAGTTCTTATCGCTCTCCTGTACGGTATAGGTTTGATTCTGCCCAACAAGACGACTGTTTGCCTGGGGCAAAGGATAATCGACCGCCCAGGCGGCCTGTATAGCGCTGTAAGCGCCGATCAGCATTAGAGTAATAATAGACGCGCGTTTCATACTCACTCACCCCCCTGGCGTTATTGCCGGATACTGGTGAATACCTTATCCGGCCTACGAGTCACTGCGTTGCTCTGTACATAATCATCCGGGTCAACCTGAAGGATGATATGTTTTATCAGTTTAGCTAAGAGTTGCAGCTTTCGTACGAATAGCGCGAATCATCGCTTCAAGCCCCTGTGAACGAGACGGTGTGAGATGCTGTGCGAGCGCCATTTTTTCAAACCACGGACGCACGTCAAAATTCACAATATCCTGGGCTGTCATCCGGTTATACAAAATGAATACCACGGCGATTAGCCCTTTCACAATTGCCGCATCACTGTCGCCCTGTAATTCAATAATACCGTCAGCATTCTGACGCATTACTATCCATACCTGACTCTGGCATCCCTGAATGCTGTTTTCCGGACAGCGATCGTCGGTATTTAATTCCGGCAAACGCTGACCCAATTCAATAATATACAGGTACTTCTCTTCCCAATTAGCGCAACGCAGAAAATTACGCAACAATTTTTCTTTATCCGGTAGCGCAGCCATAACGCCTCTCTATTAACCCAGTAAGTGATGAATACGTTTCAGTCCCGTCACCAGACGGTCCACTTCTTCATGGGTGTTGTACATGGCAATCGAAGCCCGACACATTGCGGGAACGTTATAGTACGCCATCAACGGCATGGCGCAGTGATGTCCCGTCCGCACGGCAATCCCGTAGTTATCAAGAAAACTGCCGACGTCGTACGCGTGATGCTTACCAAGATTAAACGCAATGACGCCCAGTCGGTCTTTAGGTCCATAGAGGATCAGGTCCGGGACGCTCGCCAGTTGCTCAAGCGCATAGCTCATCATGAACTGCTCATACTCGCTGATTTCCTCGAGCCCTAACGCACTGACATACTCGATAGCGGCCCCCAGACCGATAATCCCCCCGGTGTTAGGTGTTCCAGCCTCAAAGCGCCAGGGGGCTTTAGCCCATGTCGTCCCCTGGGTCAGGCTAACTGTCGCTATCATCGATCCCCCGCCTTCCCACGGCGGCATCTCTTGCAGCAGAGATTCCCTGGCATACAGCACGCCAATGCCGGTTGGGCCGTAAAGTTTATGCCCGGAAAAGACATAAAAGTCGCAATCCAGCGCCTGTACATCCACTTTGTGGTGCATCACAGCCTGCGCGCCATCCACCAGCACTTTCGCGCCGTGCTCATGCGCCAGCGCAATCATCTCCGACAACGGGTTTTCTGTCCCCAGCACGTTTGATACATGGGTAATAGCCAGCAGTTTGCTGCGGTCATCGAACAGCGTCGGCAGCAGATCCAGTTGCAACGTGCCATCAGTATTGAGAGGAATAATGCGCAGCTCTGCGCCTACGCGGGCGCACAACATCTGCCACGGAACAATGTTGGCATGGTGCTCCATCTCGCTAATGATAATGTTATCACCTGCCCGCACATTGCTACTGCCCCAACTGTTGGCTACCAGGTTAATACCCTCCGTCGTACCACGCACAAACACCAGTTCTTCGGCTGAACGGGCGTTAATAAACAGAGAAGCCAGCTTACGCACATTCTCCATTTTCTCCGTGGCCTGGGCGCTGAGCGTATGAATACCCCGGTGGACGGCAGCATAACTATGGCGGTAAAACTCAGCCTCGGCATCAATCACTTGATTCGGCTTTTGTGCACTGGCGGCGCTGTCCAGGTAGGCCAACGGCAAACCGTTCACTTCACGCGTCAGGACAGGAAAGTCAGCCCGCACTTTTTCAATCGGAAATGTCATGCTACGCCTCCCGGCAGGCGTTGAGCGATCCGCGCCAGAACCTGTTGTTTCAGCGTTTCATCGCGCAGGGCTTCTGTTAGCTCAGCGGCAAACGCATAGAGAATCATCTGTTGAGCATCCTGCTGGCCGATCCCGCGGGATCGGAGATAGAACATCTGTTCATCGTCGATCCGCCCTACCGTCGCACCATGACTACATTTCACGTCATCAGCGTATATTTCCAGTTGCGGCTTGGTGTCCACTTCCGCCAGTTTACCAAGCAGCAAATTATTGTTGGTCATTTGCCCGTCGGTTTTGATGGCATGCTGCGCCACATTGATCAGGCCATTGAACACTGCCCGACCTTTATCGCTGACGATCGTCTTATGTAGCTGACGACTATTGCAATAGCCCTTGTTATGCTCCAGCCACGTACGGGTATCGCAGACTTCATTTTTTACCGGCATCGCCAGACTGTTAATCCGCAGCGTGGTATTTTCGCCGTTCAGTTGAGTGCTGGTGTTGTGACGCAATACCGCATCGCCGAGCAAAAAGCTGTAGCTTATGGCCGTCGCATCCGCCCCTAACTGCATGTCGTTATGAGCAAAGTGATGACTGACCGGGTTTTCAAACGCCAGCTTGATGTGATGCAAATGGGCGTTTGCCGCCACGTTCATTGTTAAGCGTGCGCCCGTAAAATGACGCGCATCGTTGAGGCTGACGTAATGTTCAACGACAGTGGCTTCCGCGCCTTCCGCCAGTTCAAGATGGTGACGATAATGCGCTGTATTGATCTCATCTCCCGCCAGTCCCTGGGTAATGTGCATGAGTAATAGTGGTTTCGTCGGGCGCTGATTACGCTTGACGTGAATGTGTGTCACGCTACGAGACAGGCTTTCAGTCAGATGCAGAAACACTTCAGGCTGAATCGGCGCCGGTAGCCCCAGGCGTGTGTCGTCAATACTCACGTCGAAACCGCTACCGTCCACGCTGTCGCTGAGCGTCGGGCAAAACTGCCCATCGACAAAAACCAGACGGATGGCATCAATACCTGTCGACAACGCCTCGCACTGTGTCGAACTAATTTCTGAAAAACGACTGACAAACTGTCCGGTGGTTAATCCTTCCAGCGGGGTATATTTCCAGTCCTCATGTTTGCGCGTAGGCAGCCCCAGACGCAGCATCTGTTGCAGGTGCTGTTGCGCGTGTTGCGAACGATTTTCGCCCTGCGCCTCAAACAGATGGTGCCACTGTTGTAGCACATTACTGCTGTTCACTAAGCCAGCCATATCCTTGCTCCTCCAGCTGTTTGACCAGTGTGAAATCACCGGACTTCACAATTCGCCCCTGGTAGAGAACGTGAACGTAATCGGGTTTGATATAGTCCAGGATGCGCTGATAGTGGGTGACGATAATGAACGACCGCTTGCCGTCCCGTAGCGAGTTCACGCCATCCGCGACAATCTTCAACGCGTCAATATCCAGCCCGGAGTCGGACTCATCAAGAATGCACAGCTCCGGCTCCAGTACCGCCATTTGCAGAATATCGTTACGCTTTTTCTCACCGCCAGAGAAGCCCACGTTCACCGAACGGGTGAGCAAATCCTCCGGCATCTTTAACAACTCAATTTTTTCTTCCATCAAATCCTGGAAGTCAAAGCGGTCCAGAACCTCTTCCCCGCGGTAGCTACGCACCGCATTAAGTGCCGTTTGCAGGAAAAACTGATTGCTGACGCCCGGGATTTCCACCGGATACTGAAATGCCATAAATATGCCTTCTCCGGCGCGGTCTTCAGGCGACAGTTCCAGCAAATCCTTTCCGTTGAATTCAACCGTACCACCGGTCACTTCATAATCTTCACGCCCGGCGAGCGTCGCAGACAGCGTACTTTTCCCTGAACCGTTTGGTCCCATAATGGCGTGCACTTCGCCGGGGCGAATCTCAAGGCTAAGCCCACGCAGAATCGCCTTATCTTCCACACTGACCTGTAAATCTTTAATACTTAACATGTGCTTTCCTTAAATTTCAGCCGACGCTGTGTTCAAGACTAATGGCGAGAAGTTTTTGCGCTTCCACAGCAAATTCCAGCGGCAGTTCAGAGAACACGTCTTTACAAAAACCGTTGACGATCATTGAGATGGCATCTTCTTCGCTGATACCGCGCTGCAGGCAATAGAACAACTGATCTTCACCGATGCGTGAGGTTGTAGCTTCGTGTTCAAGCTGGGCGCTGTTGTTACGACACTCGACATACGGGAAGGTGTGCGCCCCGCAGTCCGCACCAATCAGCATGGAGTCACATTGGGTGTAGTTACGGGCGTTGGTGGCGGTCGGCATGATTTTCACCAGACCACGATAGCTGTTCTGGCTGTGCCCGGCGGAAATTCCCTTCGATATGATGGTTGATTTGGTGTTCTTGCCAATGTGGATCATTTTGGTGCCGGTATCAGCCTGCTGATACCCACTGGTCAGCGCGACGGAATAGAACTCACCGATAGAATTGTCACCGCGCAAAATACAGCTCGGGTATTTCCAGGTGATAGCCGAGCCGGTTTCCGACTGCGTCCAGGACATCTTGCTGTTCTCACCTTCACACAGCGCACGTTTGGTGACGAAGTTCAGGATGCCGCCTGTATTTCCATCTCCGGGGAACCAGTTTTGTACCGTCGAGTACTTCACTTCAGCATCTTTATGGATGATAACTTCCACCACCGCCGCATGCAGTTGGTAGCTGTCACGCACTGGTGCCGAACAACCTTCGATATAGCTGACGTAACTGCCCTCATCCGCCACCAGAATCGTGCGTTCAAACTGCCCAGTTTTTTCCGCATTAATACGGAAATACGTGGAAAGCTCCATCGGACAGCGCACGCCTTTCGGCACATAAATGAACGTACCGTCTGAAGCTACCGCCGCATTTAACGCGGCAAAGAAATTGTCATTACCCGGAACGACAGTACCGAGATACTGCCTCACTAGATCCGGGTGATCGTGAATGGCCTCACCGAACGAACAGAAAATAATACCCTGCTCTGCCAGCTTGTCGCGGTAGGTCGTAGCAACCGATACCGAGTCAAAAATGGCATCTACCGCCACTTCTTTACCTTCGCGGACCGGCACGCCAAGCTGTTCAAACGCGTCCTCAACTTCTTTGCTTAAAAACGCATTCGCGCCCGTCTGTTGCACCGCTCCCGGCTCCGACGCGCAGGTTTCATCACAATTACCGCAAGAAGGTGCAGAGTAATAGCTGTAATCCTGATAATTCAGTTTTTCGTAATGCGCTTTTAGCCAGTGCGGCTCTTCCATCGTCAGCCACGCTCGGAACGCGTTAAGACGAAATTCGAGCATCCACTCAGGCTCGTTGCGCTTCGCGGAAATCGCGCGAACCACCTCTTCGTTGATTCCTTTCGCGAGTTCATCGGTTTTTAGTTGGGTGAAGAACCCCTCTTTGTAATTGAGGTGTCCGCCAGACCAGGTGTTGACATCGTCAGTTGCTTCAGTGTTACGAGACATAGTACCGCCTATACCCCAAAACTTTCGCCACAGCCGCATTCGTTCTGTGCTTTCGGGTTATGAAATTTAAATAACTGATTTAATCCTTCACGAACAAAATCGACTTCAGTTCCGTCGATAAACGGCATCGCCTGTAACGCTACGTAGAGTCTGGCGCCATCCGTTTCAAATAGCAGGTCGTCTTTATCCGGTTGACTGACAGTGCCCAGCACATAGCCGAATCCCGCACATCCCGTTTGCTTCACGCCTAACCGGACGCCCAACATATCGGGCTGTTTTGCCACCAGCTCGCGAATATGTGCCGCAGCGGCGGGCGTTAACGTCAATCCACGCCATGCAAAGTCGTCCGGATCAAATGTTCCTGAATGCAATTCCATAGGGTTACCTCGAGTAATTAGCCTTCAAGCTATAACATCATGTTAGTGATAATGATTATCACTTCAACCCCTCAACAGCAGGGGCATTCGGGTTAACCGCCCTTTTTGGCTACTTTTATTAAGCATAGACCCTGCGGCGAGGGTTCACAGAGATGGATTATTTTGTTCAATGCATTGATAAATAATAGATTATGAAAACCAAATCGTTCAGGCAGGTCAAACACGAAAAGATGTATAGATAATGTCTATTTAAGGAATAGGAGAAGAATTGGATGCGGGTAAACACAGGCAATAAAAAAACCCTTAAGGCTGCTGGTTAGCAGGCTTAAGGGTTCCGGCCCCATCCGGCGCTTATCTCCGGCACTCACGATGGCTTAGCTCTTGAAGGGGCGTTAGGAATAGTCTCATATCCCGGTGAGCCATTTTTAACACAAACTGCGATTCGCCTGTTTTATAATCTGGCTCACTTCACATTTTTAATTTTGTGTCTGATTGAGGGCATCCAGCAACAGACGCAGCCCTGCAGGCTGATGCTCACGCGAAAGGTATAATCCGTAAATCGGCAAGCGTCTCGGCTGCAACTGTGGCAGTAGTCGCACCAATTGTCCCTGCGCCAGGCCTTCTCTCGCCTCCTGCTCTGGTACCAGCGCGATCCCCATTCCCGCCAGCGCCGACTCGCATAAAAGCGAAGAGATACCCGCGCTCAAATTCCCTTTTATTGCCACAGAGACAACCTCGGCGTTCTCATTCTGAAAATGCCATGATTTTCCGGCAAATCCGCTGTAGTAGAGGCAATTATGTTGTGCGAGTTCTGCAACCGTGTGGGGAGTACCATGCAGACGAAGATAATCAGCAGAGGCACATAGCACCGACTCACAATCTCCTAACCGACGGGCGATGCTTCCTGGCTCGGGATTGTCCGTGATACGGATCGCCACATCAATACGTTCCCCCACAAGGCTAACCGGTTGATTATTAATTTCAACCTCAATACGGAGTTCAGGATAACGCGCCAGAAAAGCGGGCAGCACCGGGGCAAGAATATGCATAGCGGTGAAATGTGCGCAGGCCACCCGTAACGTTCCGGAAGGAACTTCGGTCGCACTGGCGGCACCAATATCCAGCGACAATTGCGCCAGCGAGCGGGTTTTCACCAACGCCTCCTCACCGGCAGGCGTGATCGTTAACCGACGAGATGAACGGTGGATCAACCGTGCACCGGCCCATTTCTCCATCTCATCGAGATAGCGACTGACCATCGGTCTGGAAAGACCCAGCGCTCGCGCGGCGGCACTCAGACTGCCCAAATCACAAATATGATTAAATACTGTTGCCGCCATGACTCTGTCCATCGCATCCCATCCGATCGTTTTATGAAACTCAGCATGTCCTGATAGAGGAATTCTAACAGATCCGAATTTCCTTAAAATAAGAGACGTGCAAAAGACAATTTCATCTGCAAAAGGTTATTCCATTATGAAAGTTAAAAACCTGGCCCTGCTGTTGCCACTGTTCGCCTCCCCGGTATTTGCTGCCCCACTCCAGCTTGATGTTTACAACCCGCAGGAAAAGGCTATTTTCCCTGTCTCCTCAACGCTGGTGTCTGGTCCGAAAGAGGCCATTTTGTTTGATGCGCAATTCAACACCAAAGATGGCGAAAAGCTGGTGCAGATGATCCACGCCAGCGGAAAAAAACTCAAAGCTATCGTAATTACCTCCGGCGATCCGGATTTCTATTTTGGCCTTGAACCGATTGTAAAAGCGTTCCCTGACGTAAAAATACTGGCAACGCCTCACGTGGTGGATCATATTCGCGCCACTAAAGAGGCCAAACTGCAATTCTGGGGCCCCCAGATGAAAGACGGTGCGCCAGCGTCTCTCACCGTACCGCAAGCCACAACACAAACGCGTTTTACCGTTGATGGTGAAACCCTGGAACTCCGCCATCCTGATGATTATGCCGCTTACGTCTGGATCCCAGCCAATCGCGCAATCCTCGGTGGAACCGGTGTAGCTTCTGGTATTCATGTCTGGACGGCGGATACTCAGTCCTCTGAACAACGTGCGCAATGGCGTAATGTACTCAGTGAAATGCAGGCTTTGCAGCCAACTCAGGTCATTCCAGGCCATTACATTGGCGAACTGCCGGCGGGCGATAAAGCGATTCGCTTCACCCAGGATTACTTACAGTCGTTTGAACAGGCACTTGGAGCTAAAAAAGGCTCAGACTACGTGATTAAAACGATGACTGCCGCCTGGCCCGGCCTTGCGGATGCCAGCTCTCTGGAATTGAGTGCGAAAGTAAATACAGGTGAGATGAAGTGGTAAACAAGATTTAACGCAAAAAATAACCCCGAACAGGTGTCGGGGTTTCATCACGATTAGCATACTGGAATCAATGAACGCCCAGGCGCCAGGCAAAATAGATCTCTTCTTTCAGTTCAGTCGAAGAGAGCGTCAGTAAATCGGCAAACTCCAGCTCCAGTTGTTTCAGTCTTTTCAAATACTGAGCAGGTGAAAGATCGGTTTTATCACGACGTAAAAATTCTATTGCCAGTAGGGCCGGGTCTAATTGGGTAGACATATCATCCTCGCTTGTGTTCAAAACCTGCACAGTATAGCACCTTCCTCTGCACACATTATGACCAAAAGCAAAATGCGTCACAGTATCGCTGTCGTCAGACGCGAAGTGCAGCACAATCTCCCCTGTTCATCGAAGATTTCGATTTGCCAGACCTGGTGACGAGAACCGGTATGCAGAGCGCTACAAACGCCTCTGACGCGTCCTTCACGCGCAGAACGAATGTGGTTGGCGTTCACTTCCAGTCCCACCACTTTTTGATCACCCTGAGTGCAAAGATATCCGGCGACCGATCCAATACTCTCAGCCAGCACCACGGAGGCTCCTCCATGTAACAGGCCAAATGGTTGTTTCGTGCGATGATCCACCGGCATTGTCGCTTCCAGAGTATCGTCACCGATGTGCACAAAACGAATATCAAGCAACCCAACCATGTTCCCCTCACCCATGGCATTCAGGGCCTCGAGTGTGACTTCACGTTTCCAGATCATCCTATAATCTCCAGCAGTGCCTGTAATGGATGGCGAACGCCCGTGCCTTCAACGCGTTTAACCTGGCTGCGGCAAGAATATCCTGCGGCCAGACAACGGTTACGCGGCAATCGCTGCATTGCCTGGTGCCATGATAGCTCATAGATCCCCAGTGAGTTCTGGTGATTCTTCACTTCGTGACCATACGTCCCCGCCATCCCACAACAACCTACGCTGACATTTTCCAGTTTTGCCCCAAATCGAGCAAAAATGGCCGCCCACTGTGCAGGTGAGCCGGGTAAAGCCGTCACTTCGGTGCAATGTCCAAAGAAGTACCACGGTTCACCGCCGAGGGCAGTCGGTTGCTGCGATTCAAGAACAGTCGATAGCCATTCGTTAACCAACTGTACATGGAAATCACCCCGTTGCTCGCCCAGTGCCAGTTTGTACTCGTCGCGATAGCACAGCACCAACGCCGGATCGACGCCAACCATCGGGATTTTCAGCTTCGCCACACGATTAAGGAATTCGGATGTCTTTTTCGCGGTTTTAGCAAAACGGTTTAAAAAGCCCTTAATATGCTGCGCTTTGCCATTGGGCGAGAACGGCAGCAGTACCGGCTGTAACCCTAGTTTTTCCACCAGGCGGATGAAATCCGCCACCACCTGCGCATCGTAGTAGCTGGTAAACGGATCCTGCACCACCAGTACCGTGCGAGCCTTCTGTTCCGGACTCAATACCTCAAGCTGCTCCAGCGTCATGTTGGCGGAACGGTGTCCTACCAGTTGGCGTTGTAACGACGGAGCTGACAGCAATGGTAAATCCACCATACCGATATGCTTTTTAGCCAGATTGCGCACCAGCGGTTGGTTGATGAAAAAGTTAAATGTTTTCGGAGCGCGCGCCATTAACGGCGCATAGCTTTCGACGGTCGCCACCATATGATCGCGTAGCGGGCGCAGATAGCGCGTGTGGTACAACTGCAGGAAGCGCGAACGGAATTCCGGTACGTCAATTTTAATCGGACACTGCGTGGAACATGCCTTGCAGGCCAGACACCCGGACATCGCCTCTTTCACTTCATGTGAGAAATCATACTCGCCCTTGCGCGCATGCCAGCTGTTGCGGGTTCGGGCTATCAGGGTACGCAAACTGGCACGTTTCTCCGGTAACTCTTTTTCCAGCTTAACAGGATCGATCCCGCGATCGGCCAGCAGACGCAGCCATTCACGTACCAGCGTTGCCCGCCCTTTTGGCGAGTGAATACGGTTGAGGCTGATTTTCATCGACGGGCACATTGGGCTTTTCGCATCAAAGTTAAAACATAACCCGTTGCCATTACACTCCATTGCTCCACGCCATTCCTGCCTTACGGCCAGCGGGATCTGGCGGTCATAAGTGCCGCGTTTAACCGCATCCACTTTCATCATCGGGGCATCAACGCCCTCTGGTGGACAGATTTTGCCAGGATTCAGACGGTTTTTCGGGTCAAACACCGCCTTCACTTTGCGCAGTTCGCTATACAGTTCATCACCGAAAAACGCCGGGCTGTATTCTGCCCGGAACCCTTTTCCGTGCTCACCCCACAGCAGACCGCCGTATTTTGCCGTCAGTGCCACTACATCATCAGAGATGCGTTTCATCAGCACTTCCTGCTGCGGATCACACATATCCAGCGCCGGTCTGACGTGCAGTACACCCGCATCCACGTGACCAAACATGCCATAGCTCAGGCCATGGCTGTCGAGTAATGCGCGGAACTCGGCAATGTAATCTGCCAGATGTTCTGGCGGTACGCAGGTATCCTCCGCAAACGGAATCGGTTTTGCGGAGCCTTTTGCATTACCCAGCAGACCAACCGCTTTTTTTCGCATCGCGTAAATACGCTCAACACCTGCCAGTTCGGTACACAACTGCCAGCCAATCACGCCGGCCTCCTGGCGGGCGATTAACCCGTCAAGGCGCTCGCAAAGGGCACTAACCTGCGTATCAATCAAAGCTTCGTCGTCACCCGCAAACTCCACGATGTTCAGACCCAGCATCTCTTTATTCGGTACATCGGTAATCAGTTCACTAACGGAGTGCCAGACAATGTCTTCACGCGCCAGATTAAGAACTTTGGAGTCGACGGTTTCCACCGATAACGCACGCGCTTCAACCATCACTGGCGCATTACGCAGCGCCGAATCAAAAGAGTCGTATTTGACGTTTACCAGGCGTCGAACTTTCGGCAACGGCGTTATATCCAGGCGGGCTTCGGTGATAAACGCCAGCGTGCCTTCAGAGCCGGTGAGGATGCGGGTTAAATCAAACTCGGTCATCTCGTCGTTAAAAACGTGCCGCAGATCGTAGCCGGTTAAAAAGCGATTGAGCTTAGGGAATTTATCGATGATCAACTGGCGCTTTTCGCGACAGCGCTGGTATACCGTCTTATAGATGCGACCAATGGAGGTATTCGTGTTGCCGAGCATTTCAGCAAGTTCAACCGGCATGGGTTGGGTATCAAGAATGTCGCCGCCCATTAGCACCGCACGTACACCCAGTACGTGATCGGAGGTCTTACCGTAAACCAGCGACCCTTGCCCGGACGCATCGGTGTTGATCATCCCGCCAAGCGTCGCCCGGTTACTGGTGGACAATTCTGGTGCGAAGAAATAGCCGTAGGGTTTCAGATACTGATTGAGCTGGTCTTTTATCACCCCGGCTTCCACCCGCACCCACCCCTCTTGCGGATTAATTTCAATAATGCGGCTCATATAGCGGGACATATCGACGATGATGCCCTGATTCAGAGCCTGACCGTTTGTTCCTGTCCCGCCGCCGCGAGGGGTAAAAATCAACGAGGAAAAAAGAGGTTCAGCCGCCAGGCGGGCGATAAGCGCCACATCTGCCGTCGAACGCGGAAAAACCACGGCATCTGGAAGAAGCTGATAGATACTGTTATCCGTCGACATTGTCAGACGATCGGCATAGCTCGTTGCCGTATCGCCCGTGAATCCTTGCTGCTCCAGCGCTTGCAAAAAATTGAGCACCAGTTGAACAACACCGGGTGCCTGAGAAATTTGTGGAATCATTATAGTGACCCTTTCCTGCGGTCTGTATTGTGAAGTTATCGTTTGCGTGTTGCGTTGTTTGTTGTATCACATTTTTTTCTAATACGCCCAACACAATTACAGGCAGAATCGGCCTGTTAAAAACCGCTGAAATTGCTCATCATTATAGGGTGTGATTTAAGTGTTCACGTCGCGTCAACGGTCTGACGCACAAAAAAGGTGAAAAGTATTTATGGTAAATTTTCGTCAGCCCAGCAATATCGCGCAAGTGATGCTATCGGTGCTGTTTTTGGCCATCATGATTGTGGCATGTCTGTGGATTGTGCAGCCCTTTATTCTCGGTTTTGCGTGGGCGGGAACAGTCGTTATTGCAACCTGGCCCATTTTACTACGCATACAGAAACTGTTGTGGGGACGCCGTTCGCTGGCCGTCCTGGTAATGACCCTGCTGTTGGTTCTTTTGTTTATCATCCCCATCGCGTTATTGGTGAATAGCATCGTTGATGGAAGTGGACCGTTAATCCATGCCGTGACAGCAGGAGATATGACACTGCCGGACCTTGCATGGCTGAACAGTATTCCGTTGGTTGGCGCAAAAATTTATGCCGCATGGCACAGCCTGCTTGATATGGGCGGTTCGGCCATTATGGCCAAAGTTCGTCCTTATATTGGCACCACCACCACCTGGTTTGTCGGTCAGGCCGCGCATATTGGTCGCTTTATGATGCATTGTGGCCTGATGTTGTTGTTCAGCGCCCTGCTGTACTGGCGAGGTGAGCAGGTTGCGTTAGGTATTCGCCATTTCGCGTGCCGTCTGGCATCTAAACGCGGCGATGCTGCCGTCCTGCTGGCTGCACAAGCAATCCGTGCGGTAGCGTTGGGCGTTGTTGTTACCGCTCTGGTACAGGCTGTCCTCGGCGGTATTGGTCTGGCGGTGACAGGTGTGCCATACGCGACGCTGTTGGCGGTACTGATGATCCTTTCCTGCCTGGTACAGTTGGGTCCCTTACCAGTACTGATCCCGGCCATTATCTGGCTTTACTGGTCGGGTGATTCAACCTGGGGCACAGTGCTGCTGGTATGGAGCGGCGTGGTGGGTACACTGGATAACGTTATCCGTCCAATGCTGATTCGTATGGGGGCTGATTTACCGCTGATCCTCATTCTCTCCGGCGTTATCGGCGGGTTGATTGCCTTCGGCATGATTGGCTTGTTTATCGGCCCGGTTGTACTGGCTGTCTCCTGGCGTCTGTTCTCAGCCTGGGTGAACGAAGCCCCGGTACCCGGCAACGACCCGGATGAGATCCTCGAAGAGATCGCCGAAATAGAAGATAAAAAATAACCCCAGCTCAGGCGGCGCTGCCGCCTGATTGTTTAACATTGCTAATCAATTCCGTATTTCCTGTTATCTGAATTCAACATATTCCGTCTTCACAGACACATTTGCGTCGCAAATTCTTCACGGCCTTTAAACTATTGAGATGAATCCGATCGACGTAAAAAACCAGCATGCCTACTATTAGCTCAAGGCTTTAGATCAACACATTGATTTATAAGCATGGAAATCCCCTGAGTGAAACAACGAATTGCTGTGTGTAGTCTTTGCCCATCTCCCACGATGGGCTTTTTTTTATTCTTCAAACAGCACCACCTGAAGTACAGCTCCTCCTTCAACCACCCGGCCCTTTTATACGCCATCCGCTTGGTTAAATGCGCCCATTCACTCATTATTAACAAATAATATTGCACAAGATACTGTGACTCTCTTCAAGCCGAAATATCCACAGTAATGCTATTACTATTCCACCGTCTTTTAAGGTGATGAAATTATGAACGCATTTGAATTGCAGGCATTCCGGCATGTTTTTGCTATGACGATTGAAGAAAGCGCAACTTATATCGCTGCTGATGGCAACGTTACCGCCTGGCAACAATGGGAAAACGGCGAACACGAAATCCCGGAGAACATCTCTCGTCAATGTTCAGAAATGTTAGCAAAACGAAAGTTAAGAATTAACGCGATCATTGAAAAAATAAACAACCGTATCGGTAATAACACCATGCGTTTTTTTCCTAACCTCGCCTCTTTTCAGGCAGTTTATAACAGTGAAAATTTTCTCGAATGGAAACTCTATCAATCGACTGCTGTTGAACTCTATGCGCACGATCTTGAGCGTTTGTGTTAGGAGAAAATCTGACGATTATAACTTTGTACTATTAGTAACTGACATAATGCCCACGCTGATGCGAATACGGCATATTGCTATGGCCTGTACACCCGACTCGAAATACAAAATTTCCATTTAGCCTCTTCGCTGAGTAACACATTATGAAAAACGCCTATTTCTCCACTGCGATAGGGCTGTACCTTAATTACCTTGTACACGGCATGGGGGTTATTCTGATAAGCCTCAACATGTCCTCGCTTGAACAACAGTGGCAAACCGATGCAGCAGGTGTGTCAATTGTCATCTCATCTCTCGGCATCGGTCGATTAAGCGTCTTATTACTGGCGGGCTTACTTTCCGATCGCTATGGCCGTAGACCATTCGTCATTTTCGGCATGCTCTGCTATCTGCTCTTCTTTTTTGGCATTATCAATACTCACAGTATTTTCATAGCCTACGCATTTGGCTTTTTGGCGGGTATGTCTAACAGTTTTCTTGATGCCGGGACCTATCCCAGCCTGATGGAGGCGTTTCCCCGCACCCCTGGCACCGCCAATATTTTGATTAAAGCTTTTGTGTCCGGCGGGCAGTTTCTGTTACCGATGGTCATTAGTGTACTGGTGTGGGCTGAGCTTTGGTTTGGCTGGTCATTCCTGTTCGCTGCGGGGATTATGATTGTCAACGGCGTGTTTTTATTTCGCTGCCAATTCCCGGCACATCCCGGGCCTAAACCTTTCGTCAGGACATCACCTCCCGCACAGGAAGGCCCTCTACCTAAACATCGGTGTTCCATTATCGACCTGGTCAGCTACACCCTGTATGGCTACATTGCTATGGCGACATTTTACCTGATCAGCCAGTGGCTGGCTCAGTATGGTCAATTCGTCGCGGGAATGCCGTACACCTCGGCGATTAAGCTGTTGAGTATCTACACCTGCGGTTCGCTACTGTGCGTGCTGATCACCGCGCCGCTTGCGAGGAAACCAGACCGCGCGACACCGCTGTTGATGCTTTACACGTTAATTTCATTTATTGCCCTGCTGACGGTTTGTCTGCACCCCACCCCTTACGTGGTGGTCGTATTTGCGTTTGTTATCGGGTTTTCTTCCGCCGGCGGCGTCGTACAAATTGGCTTAACGTTAATGGCGGCCCGTTTTCCGCATGCAAAAGGAAAAGCAACCGGCATTTATTACAGCGCGGGCAGCATTGCTACCTTCACGATCCCACTGATCACGGCAAAGCTTTCGCAAACCAGCATTGCCCACATCATGTGGTTTGATACCGGTATAGCCGCCATTGGTTTCGTGCTGGCGCTGTTTATTGGCTATCGCAGCCGTGTTGAGTCCAGATATCAGTTAAAAATGGCATCGCTGGTGGAATAGCACCACTGCAATATTGTTCATACCTGCTGCAAAATAATTGGGTTAATTTTTAAAACATCAGTAAAACAACGGCAGTAAGAATTGGGTTTCACAAATTAGCATGCAATATACCTGGTAACTAAAACGCCATGCTATGTGGGTGAAATGACACCCTCTCGGTATATTAATAACATGAACGCCGTCATTTAAATCATAGCGACGACAATATAATAATTTTAACATCCGCAAGGAGTTGTGAAAAATGTCTCAACACAAGGCCTTTAATACGCCATTTCTTCTGGCGATAACCTGTATTTATTTAAGCTACTTTTTACACGGCATTAGTGTCATTACGCTGGCGCAAAACATGACATCCCTGGCAGAAAAATTCTCAACAGATAATGCAGGCATTGCCTATTTAATTTCGGGAATTGGCCTTGGGCGGCTGGTCAGCATTCTATTTTTTGGCGTTCTCTCAGATAAATTTGGCCGTCGGGCCATCATCCTGTTGGGCGCTATTCTGTATATGTTCTTCTTCTTCGGTATTCCTGCCAGCCCAAATTTAATGATTGCATTTATTCTGGCTGTTTGTGTCGGCGTGGCAAACTCAGCCCTCGATACAGGCGGCTATCCGGCGTTAATGGAATGTTTTCCCAAAGCATCAGGTTCAGCCGTTATTCTGGTGAAAGCCATGGTGTCATTTGGACAGATGATCTACCCCATCATCGTCAGTACCCTGCTGCTTAATCATATCTGGTACGGCTATGCGGTTATTATCCCCGGCGTATTGTTCGTCCTGATTACTCTAATGCTATTAAAAAGCCGCTTCCCGAGTCAGATAGTGGATGCTGGCGTCGCGAAAGATTTGCCGCAAATGAACAGCAAGCCACTGGTCTGGCTGGAGGGAGTGGCATCCGTGATGTTTGGGGTTGCCGCATTTTCAACGTTTTATGTCATCGTGGTCTGGATGCCCAAATACGCCATGGCGTTTGCCGGTATGGCGGAAGCCGACGCGTTGAAAACTATCTCCTACTACAGTATGGGGTCGCTGGTCTGCGTCTTTATTTTTGCTGCGCTACTGAAGAAAATGGTTCGTCCTATCTGGGCCAACGTTTTTAACGCGGGTCTGGCAACCATTACGGCGGCGGTTATCTATCTGTACCCCTCACCGCTGGTGTGTAATGCAGGCTCATTTCTCATCGGATTCTCTGCGGCAGGCGGTATTTTACAGCTCGGTGTTTCCGTGATGTCAGAGTTTTTCCCCAAGAGCAAAGCCAAAGTCACCAGTGTTTATATGATGATGGGAGGTGTCGCCAACTTTATTATCCCACTGATCACCGGATACCTTTCTAACATTGGTCTGCAATACATTATTTTGCTGGACCTCGCATTTGCTCTGCTGGCATTTATCACTGCCATTATCGTCTTTGTCCGTTACTACCGCGTATTCAATATTCCCCAAAACGATGTGCGCCTGGGCGAACGTTATTTTCAATAAACAGTTTAATAGGAGTTTCAAATGGACGTAACTGCAAAATATGAACTGATCGGTCTGATGGCCTATCCTATCAGGCACAGTCTGTCGCCCGAAATGCAGAATAAAGCATTAGAAAAAGCAGGATTACCGTTTACCTACATGGCATTTGAAGTTGATAATTCAACGTTTGCCAATGCGATTACCGGGTTGAAAGCATTAAAAATGCGCGGTACTGGGGTATCTATGCCCAACAAGCAGCTGGCATGTGAGTATGTTGATGAATTAACCCCCGCCGCCAAACTGGTGGGCGCGATCAATACCATCGTCAATGATGACGGCTACCTTCGTGGCTACAACACGGACGGTACCGGACATATTCGCGCAATTAAAGAAAGCGGCTTCGATATTAAAGGTAAAACCATGGTACTGTTGGGCGCAGGTGGCGCATCTACGGCTATCGGTGCGCAAGCGGCAATTGAAGGTATAAAAGAGATTAAACTCTTTAACCGTAAAGATGAGTTTTTCGCAAAAGCGGTTGAGTTCGCCAAACGCGTGAATGAAAACACTGACTGCGTGGTGACCGTTATCGATCTCGCTGACCAGCAGGCGTTTGCAGAAGCGTTGGCCAGTGCGGATATTTTGACTAATGGCACTAAAGTCGGCATGAAGCCACTGGAAAATGAATCCATCGTCACCGACGTATCTTTGCTACGTCCGGATCTGTTGGTAACCGAATGCGTCTATAACCCGCATATGACCAAATTGCTGCAACAGGCACAACTTGCAGGTTGCAAAACGATTGACGGTTACGGCATGTTGTTATGGCAAGGAGCTGAGCAGTTCAAGCTCTGGACAGGAAAAGATTTCCCGCTGGAGTACGTTAAACAGGTTATGGGGTTTGCAGCCTGACGGGCAAGTATCAGTAAATATTTAAAGGGTAATCAATGAAAACCGTAACCGTAAGAAACCTCGTTATTGGCGAGGGTGCGCCGAAGATCATTGTCTCGCTGATGGGTAAAGACATCTCAACGGTAAAAAGCGAAGCGCTGGCCTATCGTGAAGCAGACTTCGACATTCTGGAGTGGCGCGTTGACCATTTTGCGGATGTTTCATCAATTGACGCCGTACTGGAAGCCGCCCACGCAATCCGCGATGTGATGACCGACAAACCGCTGTTATTTACCTTCCGCAGCGCGAAAGAAGGTGGCGAACAGGCGCTGTCTGTAGAAAAGTACCTTGCGCTTAACCGTGCGGCAGTAGACAGCGGTCTGGTGGATATGATCGATCTGGAACTTTTCACCGGCGATGAGCAGGTTAAAGCAACCGTCGAACACGCGCATGCGAAAAATGTCTTTGTGATTATGTCTAATCATGATTTCCATAAAACACCGGCGGCAGAAGAGATTATTCAGCGTCTGCGCAAAATGCAGGAACTTGGCGCAGATATTCCTAAAATTGCGCTGATGCCGCAAAGTAAAACGGATGTTCTGACGTTACTCAGCGCCACGCTGGAGATGCAGGAACGCTACGCCGATCGCCCGGTGATTACTATGTCAATGGCCAAAACTGGCGTTATTTCACGTCTGGCAGGTGAAGTCTTTGGCTCAGCTGCAACCTTTGGCGCAGTAAAAAAAGCTTCAGCCCCGGGGCAGATCTCCGTTACCGATCTGCGTACCGTACTGACAATATTACATCAGGCTTAATAACAAAATATTTCCACGATACACAAAATCATTCAAGTTGCATCAAGGCAGTAAATAAGCGAATCCCGATGAGCTTACTTAAGGTAAGTGATTCGGGTGGGAGCGTGCAGCCAACGCAGAAGCAGCTTGCAGGATTACGGGTATAAATATAAATAACTCGCTGGCTCAGATATCCGTTTAACAGCGTATATCTGGCAATCAGCTAAGCATTATTAAAGTGAATACTATTTTATCGAATATATCGATAGGTATTCGCACACATATAATCTGGAGTTTATATGAAACTTAAAAGACCTGAACGTATTCAAGGTCGGGTACCGGTATTATCGGCAGCGGACGCAGTGGATTATATTCCTGATGAAGCGACACTTTGCGTATTAGGTGCAGGTGGCGGTATTCTTGAAGCTACCAAATTAATTACTGCATTGGCTGATAAATATAAAAACAACCAGTCCCCGCGTAATTTATCACTGATCAGTCCGACAGGATTAGGAGATCGGGCAGACCGGGGGATTAGCCCGCTGGCGCAGGAAGGTTTAGTTAAATGGGCGCTTTGCGGGCATTGGGGACAATCACCACGGATCTCCGATTTAGCCGAACAGAACAAAATCGCTGCGTACAACTACCCACAGGGGGTATTAACTCAAACGTTACGCGCCTGCGCGGCCCACCAGCCAGGTATTTTAAGCGATATCGGCCTTGGCACATTTGTTGACCCTCGCCAACAGGGTGGCAAGCTGAATGAAGTGACCACTGAAGATTTAATTAAACTGGTGGAGATCGACAACAAAGAGTACCTCTACTATAAGGCCATCGCGCCAAATATCGCCTTTATTCGCGCGACTACCTGTGACAGCGAAGGCTACGCCACCTTTGAAGATGAAGTGATGTATCTCGATGCGCTGGTCATTGCCCAGGCCGTTCACAACAACGGTGGCATCGTCATGATGCAGGTGCAAAAGATGGTTAAGAAAGCCACCCTGCATCCTAAAGCGGTTCGTATTCCGGGCTATCTGGTGGACATTGTGGTGGTTGATCCCGATCAGACTCAGCTGTACGGCGGTGCGCCAGTTAACCGCTTTATTTCAGGTGATTTTGTCCTTGATGACAGCCACCAGACCGCCCTGCCACTCAACCAGCGTAAGCTTGTTGCCAGACGCGCTCTCTTCGAAATGCGCAAAGGCGCTGTCGGTAACGTTGGTGTAGGAATTGCCGATGGTATTGGCCTTGTCGCTCGCGAAGAAGGATGTGCCGACGACTTTATTCTGACGGTCGAAACCGGCCCGGTTGGTGGCATTACCTCTCAAGGCATTGCCTTTGGTGCTAACGTTAATACCCGCGCCATTATGGATATGACCTCCCAGTTTGATTTCTACCACGGTGGCGGACTGGATGTGTGCTATTTAAGTTTTGCTGAGGTGGATCGGCATGGCAACGTTGGCGTACATAAATTTAATGGCAAGATTATGGGCACTGGCGGTTTTATCGATATTAGCGCCACCTCGAAGAAAATTATTTTCTGCGGCACATTAACCGCCGGCAGTCTGAAAACAGAAGTGACCGATGGTAAATTAAATATCGTGCAGGAAGGTCGGGTGAAGAAATTCGTTAATGAATTACCCGAAATAACTTTCAGCGGAAAAATTGCCCTCGAACGCGGACTTGATGTGCGTTATATCACCGAACGCGCCGTGTTTACGTTAAAAGAAGACGGCCTCCATTTAGTTGAGATTGCACCAGGAGTCTCTCTGCAAGAAGATATTCTGGACAAAATGGATTTCACACCCGTTATTTCTCCGAACCTGAAACTGATGGACGAAAGATTATTTATTGATTCTTCGATGGGTTTTGTATTGCCCGACGCCGCCAATTAAAAGGAGTACCCAGATGGACTTTTCATTAACTGAAGAACAAGAGCTGCTGCTTGCCAGTATTCGGGATCTGATTACCAGTAATTTCCCGGAAGAGTATTTCCGTACCTGCGATCAGACCGCCACCTACCCCAGAGAATTTATGCGTGCCCTTGCGGATAACGGTATTTCGATGCTGGGTGTACCGGAAGAGTTTGGCGGTATACCGGCTGACTACGTCACACAGATGCTGGCTCTGATGGAAGTGTCAAAATGTGGAGCTCCCGCATTTTTAATTACCAACGGTCAGTGCATTCACAGCATGCGTCGTTTTGGTTCAGCCGAGCAACTACGTAAAACAGCAGAAAGCACAATGGAAACGGGCGATCCAGCGTATGCGTTGGCATTGACCGAACCTGGCGCCGGGTCCGACAACAACAGTGCCACGACCAGCTATACGCGTAAAAATGGCAAGGTGTACCTGAACGGACAAAAAACGTTCATTACCGGAGCCAAAGAGTATCCATACATGCTGGTACTGGCGCGTGATCCGGAGCCTAAAGATCCGAAGAAAGCCTTTACGCTGTGGTGGGTTGACTCCAGTAAACCCGGCATCAAGATTAACCCGTTACACAAAATCGGCTGGCACATGTTAAGTACCTGCGAAGTCTATCTCGACGATGTCGAAGTTGACGAAAGCGACATGGTCGGTGAAGAAGGCATGGGCTTCCTCAACGTGATGTATAACTTTGAAATGGAACGGTTGATCAACGCTGCGCGCAGCACCGGTTTTGCGGAGTGTGCCTTCGAAGACGCAGCACGTTACGCCAACCAGCGCATTGCATTCGGCAAGCCCATTGGGCATAACCAGATGATCCAGGAGAAACTGGCACTCATGGCGGTTAAAATCGAGAACATGCGCAATATGGTATTGAAAGTCGCCTGGCAGGCCGACCAGGAGCAATCGCTGCGTACCAGCGCAGCACTGGCAAAACTGTACTGTGCTCGCACTGCGATGGAAGTGATCGACGACGCAATTCAGATTATGGGTGGTCTGGGTTATACCGATGAAGCGCGCGTTTCCCGATTCTGGCGAGACGTACGTTGCGAACGTATTGGTGGCGGCACCGATGAGATCATGATTTACGTAGCTGGTCGTCAGATCCTGAAAGATTATCAAAACAAATAAGTGATGGTGGCAACCCGGATAGCGTATAAATGCTATCCGGGCTTATGCCAGGGATCAGACTTCCGGTAGCAGGCATTCCTGCTCAATCAGATTGTTTTTAAACTGCTTACGATAGTCGCTGGGTGAACACCCCACATGCCGTTGAAAGAGTTTGGCAAAATGATCGACATTTTCATATCCCACCCGCCACGAAATCTCACCTAACGAAGCCTCAGTATTTGTCAGGGAGAATTTCGCCTCTGTCATCCGTCGCTGAATAACATAGTTAATCGGTGAAATACGATACTCTTTGGTAAATTCATGGCAGATATAACTGACGCTGGCACGAAATTTTTTGGACAACTGATCCAGCGTTATTTTTTCGCGGAAATTGTTATTTAAATAAACCAGTACATCTTTAATTAAGATATCTTTTTTAATATACCCTTGCTCCGAACGATAAGCATTTTTAAAGTTTTCATAAAATAAAACGGTTAAGGCATAAGCGAAAGCATCATAAGCCGCAGAGGTCAGATTATTTTTGCTCTGCGGGAGCATGATGCTAAGTTCATTAAAGATACTTTTAATGACCTCCTTTCCTTGCCCGGCGCTGATGACCGGACATGAATGCCCTTGCAATAGCTGATTCTCCTGCCAGCCTTCAAAACGGAAGCCGTACAATGCACAGGTATAAGGGGTCGCAGGCGAGCTGCTGTCAGAGGCGACAGCATGGAGCCGCCCTTGTTCTATCACGACAATATCGCCGGCATGCGCGACATACAGTGAAGAATCAATAATTAATCTGGCGACCCCTTTTTTGACATAAATGAGCTCTGTTTCATTGTCATGAACATGGTGGCCAGACTCCCAGTTTGGATCATCACTAATGACGAAGCGTGAAAATCTGGGCGTTTTCCCCTGCTCAAAAAGGGTTTCCATCGCATTATCAAAACATCGTTGATACATGACAACCTCCACCTTAAGACAGTAATTTTAGGAACATTTAATAATGACAAATTAAAGCGATGAGCCATGTTATACAATGATAATCCATACTAGCGAAACAAAATTATTTGTGCCAACTGCAAGATGATACTCCCGATTGGAGTGAATTATCCCCACTATTTATTTGCATTTTAAATTTATTGAAAAGGATAAATGTTATTTCTTTAGAGGCAATAATTTACATAACGGAAACAAATATCGCTCAATAGTGAATAAAAACATGATTCACTTCGCAAAGATCTCCTACAGTTTGCCTGCTCCAATTATTTCTTCCACAATCCGTTTTCCTTCCATTCTGATCAACGTTGCACTCTGATCTCATTTTTTTTTGCAAGATTGTTAGGAATGAAAACAGATTGCCCCGTCGAAAACACATTACATCTACCGCACACTATTTTCAGTCAAATTTTACCTACTGCCGATGATGACGCACTCCGTCATCATCCGAACGTGACCCACTGGAGATACCATGAAAATAATAACCTGCTTTAAGTTGGTACCTGAAGAACAGGACATTGTTGTTACCCAGGAGCGCTCGCTTAACTTTGACCGGGCCGAAGCCAAAATCAGCCAGTTTGATTTGAACGCGATGGAAGCCGCTGCACAACTAACCGCTGAGGGTGATGAGATCGTCGCCTTAACGGTCGGAGGTTCATTGTTACAGAACTCTAAAGTGCGGAAAGACGTGTTGTCCCGCGGTCCGGATAGTCTGTTTCTGGTACAGGATGCGCAACTGGAACATTCACTGCCCAGAGACACTGCTCAGGCCCTGGCCTGCGCCGCGAAAAGTATTGGATTTGACCTGATGATATTTGGTGAAGGATCAGGCGATCTCTACGCGCAGCAGGTGGGCTTGCTGGTGGGAGAATTGCTACAACTTCCCATTATTAACGCAGTAAGCAGCATTCAACGTAACGGCGGCCATGTTCTGGTTGAGCGCGCGCTTGAAGATGAAATTGAAGTCATCGACCTCCCCCTTCCCGCCGTGCTTTGCGTCACGTCAGATATCAATACACCGCGTATTCCTTCGATGAAAGCCATTCTTGGCGCGGGTAAAAAACCCGTTACGCAGTGGCAGGCCAGTGATATTGGCTGGACACCAACGCCACCATTAGCAGAGCTGGTTGAGATCGTGGTTCCGCCGCAAGCCGAGCGCAAGCGCATCATTCTGGAAAACGACTCGCCAGAAGCCATTGCCGAACTGGCTGAGCATCTGAAAAAAGCCCTGAACTAAACCCAACGGAGAGAGATTATCATGAGTAAATTAGCCAACGTCTGGGTGTTCAGCGATAACGTAGAACGCTATGCAGAGTTAATGACCGGTGCTCGCCAATGGGGTGAGCAGGTGCACATCATTGTGCAAGGTAGCGAACAGGCAAGCAGGGCTAAGCGGCTGGGTGCCGATGAAATAATCGTCCTCGAACAAATCTCCCCCTTGCAGCGTATTGAAAACTATGCGGAGACCCTCGTCGCCCTGATAAAAGAGCACTCTGGCCTGTTGCTGATGCCTGCCACCAAACGCGCCAAGGCCCTCGGTGCGCGTCTGAGTATTCAACTCAATGCAGCGATGGTGAACGATGCCACATCGGTAAGTCTTGATGCCGGGGCGCTTTTCGCTGAGCACCGCATGTATGGCGGTCTCGCATTCGGCAAAGAAAAACTCAACAGTGCTCTGGCGATTATCACAATCGCCGCCGGAGTGCTGGAGCCGGTAGAAGAGAATCAGGAAAACAGCTGTCCGGTTACTTCCGCAACGTATATCACTCCGCACCATGAAGTTATCTGCCAGGAGCGTCGCACCAAACCACCTAGCAGTGTTGATCTCAGTAAAGCCAAACGCGTCGTGGGTGTTGGTCGTGGCCTGGTTGCACAGGACGACTTACAAATGGTGCATAACCTGGCTGCTGTACTGGGCGCTGAGGTGGGATGCTCACGACCGATTGCTGAAGGTGAAAACTGGATGGAGCGCGAACGCTATATTGGCGTTTCAGGCGTATTGCTGAAATCTGATCTTTACCTGACGCTGGGCATCTCAGGGCAAATTCAACATATGGTCGGCGGAAACGGTGCGAAAATTATCGTCGCCATCAACAAAGACAAAAAAGCCCCCATCTTTAATTACGCCGATTACGGTCTGGTGGGCGATATCTACAAAGTTGTTCCAGCCCTTATCGAACAGCTAAGCCGCTAACCCCCTATTTAACGCACAGATCCCGCCGCCCTCGCGGCGGGAAGGGAGCATAAAGCATGTCAGATGAAAAATTTGATGCCATTGTGGTCGGTGCTGGCGTGGCCGGTGCGGTAGCAGGCTATGTGATGGCAAGTGCAGGACTGGACGTGTTGGTTATTGAGCGTGGAAACAGCGCTGGCAGTAAAAATATGACCGGTGGCCGGCTCTACGCACATAGCCTTGAAAGCATCATGCCTGGATTCGCTCAGCAAGCGCCCATCGAACGTAAAGTGACCCGCGAAAAAATCTCATTCCTGACCGAAGAAAGTGCCGTGACCCTGGACTTTCACCGTGAAAAAACCGATGCCCCAGCGCAGGAGTCGTATACCGTTTTGCGCAACCGTCTTGATCCCTGGCTGATGGAAAAAGCCGAACAAGCAGGCGCGCAGTTCATTCCGGGCGTTCGCGTCGATGCGCTGATCCGCGAGGGCAATAAAGTTACCGGTGTACAGGCTGGTGACGATATCCTGGAAGCTAATATTGTCATCCTTGCCGACGGTGTTAATTCCATGCTGGGCCGCTCACTGGGCTTAGTCCCCGCCTCCTCAGCACATCATTATGCCGTCGGTGTAAAAGAACTGATCGGCTTGTCTCCCTCTGTTATTGCAGATCGTTTCAATCTTTCGGGCAATGAAGGTGCGGCCTGGCTGTTTGCCGGCTCGCCATCTAACGGACTCATGGGCGGTGGTTTTCTGTATACCAACCATGACTCTGTTTCTCTGGGGCTGGTGTGCGGCCTGGGGGACATAGACCACGCCACAAAAAGTATTCCGCAAATGCTGGAAGATTTTAAGCAGCATCCCACTATTCGCCCGCTGATTGAAGGAGGTGAATTGCGGGAATACTCGGCACATATGGTGCCTGAAGGTGGTCTGGCAATGGTGCCCAGACTGTTCGATGATGGCGTGATGATCGTCGGCGATGCCGCCGGTTTCTGTCTGAATTTGGGGTATACGGTACGCGGCATGGATTTAGCCATTGCTTCTGCGGAGGCGGCAGCTAAAACAGCGATTGCCGCGAAAGAACGGCAAGATTACTCCGCCAACAGCCTGATGGACTACAAGCACGCTCTCGAACAGAGTTGCGTAATGCGCGATTTACAGCATTTTCGCAAGATCCCGGCGCTGATGGAAAACCCGCGTCTGTTTACCCAATACCCACGCATGGTGGCAGATATCATGAGCGATATGTTCACCGTTGACGGACGTCCGAATCAACCGGTTCGCAAGATATTTATGTCCCATGCAAAACAGATTGGGTTAATGAACTTACTCAAAGACGGCATTAAGGGAGCAACAGCGCTATGAGTCAGGACAATACCGTTAACGTTGACGTCAAACTGGGCGTCAACAAATTCAATGTCGATGAAGGCCATCCGCATATTATTCTGACCGATCATCCTGACGTTAATGAATTTCGCAAATTACTGAAAGCCTGCCCCGCCGGACTGTACAAGCAGGACGAAAGCGGAAATATTCATTTTGATTCTGCAGGGTGTCTGGAGTGTGGGACTTGTCGGGTACTTTGCGGTGAAACAATCCTCGAACAATGGGGATACCCGGCAGGGACATTTGGTGTGGAGTTCCGCTACGGCTAACGGATTTTGCATTTTACAGGCCGGATCGGATGCTACTGCCGTCCGGCAAGAAGTATGCCGAAAATAATCCAGGGACAAACAATGAAAGTCACGCTAACGTTTAATGCCGAGCGTAGAAAAACATACCGACAGCAGGGATTTTGGGGGGATGCCTCACTCGGCGACTACTGGCACCAAACTGCTCAGGCCGTGCCGGACAAAACCGCTGTAGTCGATAATCAGGGCGATTCATATACCTATGCCGCACTCGACAGTGCAGCCAACAGCCTGGCATCATGGTTTTTATCCTGCGGGATCCAACCTGGCGATCGTATTGCTTTTCAACTGCCGGGCTGGTGCGAATTTACTCTTATTTATCTGGCCTGTCTGAAAACGGGGGCCGTTTCCGTTCCCCTGTTACCCGCCTGGCGCGAGGCAGAACTGGTGTGGGTACTGAACAAATGTAAAGCGAAGATCTTTTTCGCGCCTACCCTGTTTAAGCAGACCCGACCGGTCGATCTGATCCTGCCCCTACAAAATCAGTTACCGCATCTGCAACAGATTGTCGCCGTGGATAAACTGGCTCCTGCAACGGCATCATTGGCGCTCAGTCAGCTACTTACGACCCCACCGTTAACCAAAGCGATTAGCGTTCATGCCGACGAACTGGCCGCAGTGCTTTTTACCTCCGGTACTGAAGGGATGCCGAAAGGCGTGATGCTGACCCATAACAACATCCTTGCCAGCGAGCGCGCCTACTGCGCCCGCCTCAACCTCAACTGGCAGGATGTGTTTTTAATGCCTGCTCCGCTTGGGCACGCCACCGGCTTTCTGCATGGCGTAACAGCGCCGTTTTTAATTGGTGCGCGCAGCGTGCTGCTGGATATTTTTACCCCAACGGCCTGCCTCGAACTGTTGCAGCAACAGCGTTGTACCTGCGTACTCGGCGCAACACCCTTCGTCTATGACATCCTGTGCTGTGTCGAAAAGCAACCTTACGATCTCTCATCACTGCGCTTCTTCTTATGCGGTGGCACAACTATTCCGAGAAAAATTGCCCGCGACTGTCAGCAGCTCGGCATCAAACTGTTAAGCGTCTATGGCTCGACGGAAAGTTCACCGCATGCAGTAGTAAACCTTGATGACTCACTTTCCCGCATGATGAATACCGACGGCTACGCCGCCGCTGGCGTCGAAATAAAAGTGGTCGATGAAACGCGAAAAACGCTGCCACCAGGCACTGAAGGTGAAGAAGCTTCGCGCGGGCCCAACGTCTTTATGGGCTACCTTGATGAGCCAGAAATGACTGCCAGAGCGCTGGATAGCGACGGTTGGTACTACAGTGGTGATTTGTGCCGAATGGACGACGCGGGATACATAAAAATTACCGGACGTAAGAAAGATATTATCGTGCGAGGTGGCGAGAATATCAGTAGTCGTGAGGTTGAAGACATTCTATTGCAGCATCCGCGCATACATGATGCCTGTGTTGTTGCCATGCCAGACGATCGATTAGGGGAAAGGTCGTGCGCCTACGTAGTGCTCAAGTCCCCGCATCACTCGCTTTCGCTGGAATCTGTGGTGGCTTTTTTTAGTCGTAAACGGGTGGCAAAGTACAAATATCCGGAACATCTTGTGGTGATCGAAAAATTACCCAGAACGGCGTCCGGTAAAATTCAGAAGTTCTTGTTACGTCAGGATATTATTCAGCGCCTGCAGGCTGAATGTGTTGAGGTATAAGTGTGGCAGAGATGACAGGATGGCGACGCGAACGCCGCCATCCTGGTTGATATTACTTTTTCAGTTCAGCCAGACTCAGCCATGTCTGTACAACGGTATCCGGGTTCAACGACAGGCTGTCGATCCCCTCTTCCATCAGCCAGGCAGCGAAGTCTTCGTGGTCAGATGGACCCTGACCGCAAATACCAACGTATTTACCCTGTTTCTTGGCAGCGCGAATCGCCATCGACAGCAGTGCTTTCACCGCGTCGTTACGCTCATCAAACAGCTCAGAAACAACGCCAGAGTCACGGTCCAGACCCAACGCCAGCTGCGTCATGTCGTTAGAGCCAATAGAGAAGCCGTCGAAGTGCTCAAGGAACTGCTCAGCCAGCAAGGCGTTGGATGGGATCTCACACATCATGATGATCTTCAGCCCGTTCTCGCCACGTTTCAGCCCCTGACGCGCCAGCTCATCCACCACCGCTTTTGCCTGGGCCACAGTTCGTACGAACGGTACCATCACTTCAACGTTCGTCAGTCCCATTTCGTTGCGCACGCGTTTCACCGCGTCACATTCGAGGGCAAAACAGTCGCGGAAGCTATCTGAAACATAACGACCCGCGCCACGGAAGCCCAACATCGGGTTCTCTTCATGCGGTTCATAACGCTCGCCGCCGACCAGGTTGGCGTATTCGTTGGACTTAAAGTCCGACATACGGACAATGACACGTTTTGGATAAAACGCCGCACCCAAGGTCGCGATCCCTTCGGTCAGACGACCAACATAGAATTCGCGAGGGGAGTCGAACCCTTTCATCATTGAACGGATTTCTTTTTGCAGCTCAGGCGTCTGATCATCAAATTCCAGCAGTGCGCGAGGATGCACGCCAATCATGCGGTTGATGATAAATTCCAGACGCGCCAGTCCAACGCCTTCGTTCGGCAGACAGGCGAAATCGAAAGCCCGGTCCGGGTTGCCGACGTTCATCATCACCTTCAACGGCAGATCCGGCATGGTCTCCACGCTGGAACTTTTCACGCTGAAGTCGAGCATGTCAGCATACACATAGCCGGTATCGCCTTCGGCGCAGGAGACAGTCACCTTCTCGCCATCTTTCATGCGCTCGGTAGCATCACCACAACCTACGACAGCCGGGATCCCTAGCTCGCGAGCGATGATCGCCGCGTGACAGGTACGACCGCCGCGGTTGGTGACAATCGCTGCCGCTTTTTTCATGATCGGCTCCCAGTCTGGGTCGGTCATGTCGGTGACCAGTACGTCGCCTGGGTCAATGCGGTTCATTTCGCTGATGTCGTGAATCACCTTCACCGGACCCGCGCCAATGCGATGACCGATAGCACGGCCTTCAGCAATGATTTTACCCTGAGCATGCAGCGTATAACGCTCCATCACCTGGCCGCGAGAACGTACGGTTTCCGGACGAGCCTGCACAATGAACAGCTTGCCGGTGTGACCATCTTTAGCCCATTCGATGTCCATAGGACGACCGTAGTGCTTCTCGATCTGTACCGCCTGCTTCGCCAGTTCCTGCACTTCCTCGTTCGTCAGCGAGAAAATATCACGTTGATCTTGCGGAACATCTTCAATCGTAACCTGTTTACCGTGTTCCTGCGTCGGCGCATAAATCATGCGGATTTTTTTCGAACCCATCGTGCGACGCACAATTGCCGGGCGGTTAGCGGCCAGCGTCGGTTTGTGCACGTAGAATTCATCAGGGTTGACAGCGCCCTGCACGACCATTTCTCCCAGGCCCCAGGCTGAGGTGATAAACACCACCTGGTCGAAACCGGATTCGGTATCAATGGAGAACATCACGCCGGAAGACGCAAGGTCAGAGCGCACCATACGCTGGACACCCGCAGAGAGCGCCACCCCACGGTGGTCATAACCCTGGTGAACACGGTAGGAGATCGCCCGGTCGTTAAACAGCGAAGCAAATACGTGTTTTATTGCCACCAGCACCGCATCAAAACCCTGGACGTTGAGGAAAGTTTCCTGCTGACCGGCAAATGAAGCATCTGGCATATCTTCTGCGGTTGCAGAAGAACGCACGGCAAAAGAGGCATTAGCATCATCCGCGGAAAGCTGCGCGTAGGCATCGCGGACGGCATTTTCCAGCTCAGGCTGGAAAGGAGTGTCGATAATCCACTGGCGGATCTGCGCACCGGCTTTCGCAAGCGCGGTAACATCGTCAATATCCGTTTTATCCAGCAGCTCATAAATGCGCTGGTTTACACCGCTCTGGTCCAGAAACTGGTTAAACGCATCGGCGGTCGTTGCAAAACCATTCGGTACGGAAACACCCATACCGGAAAGGTTAGTAATCATTTCACCCAGGGAGGCATTTTTGCCCCCAACTCTGTCTACATCATTCATGCCGAGTTGGTTATACCAAAGCACCAGCGGTGACGAGCCATTGTTGGACATCGAACAATCCTTATATATGAACGAGGTTAGGAAACTCAATTTTGCGTAATTATCTTTGCATATTTACTTCAGCGAAAAAAACGGTGAATCGTTCAAGCAACTTTATTTTTTATTTTTTAAGATTGTTTACGCATTTGCGCAAACCCGCGAGCGGCACGGGATCACCACAAAAACTGTCGGTATAAACATTTGTTCCGAAAAATGAAATGCACTTTTCATTAAATATAAAAATACCGTTTCATTTTATAAAATAAGTATCGTTATATTCGCTTCTGGCGAATTTTAATTTATGCTTTCAGAGAATTATGTCAGCCCCCAGGATGAGCAAAATGGATAATGCTGTTGATCGTCATGTATTTTATATTTCTGATGGTACGGCCATCACCGCAGAGGTATTAGGTCACGCGGTAATGTCGCAGTTTCCAGTTACGATCAGCAGTATCACGCTGCCGTTTGTGGAAAATGAGAGCCGGGCCCGCGCGGTAAAAGACCAGATAGACGCCATTTATCAACAAACTGGCGTGCGCCCTCTGGTGTTTTACTCCATCGTGTTGCCGGAAATCCGCTCTATTATTTTGCAAAGTGAAGGGTTCTGCCAGGATATCGTGCAGGCACTGGTCGCTCCCCTGCAACATGAGATGAAGCTCGACCCCACTCCGATTGCCCATCGCACGCACGGTCTTAATCCGGGTAATCTCATCAAGTACGACGCACGCATCGCGGCGATTGATTATACGCTCGCTCATGACGACGGTATTTCGTTGCGCAACCTCGATCAGGCTCAGGTGATCCTGCTCGGCGTTTCCCGCTGCGGTAAAACCCCTACCAGCCTGTATCTGGCGATGCAGTTTGGGATCCGGGCGGCCAACTACCCCTTTATTGCCGATGATATGGATAATCTCGTGCTACCGGCATCACTGAAACCGTTACAGCATAAATTATTTGGCCTGACGATCGACCCTGAACGCCTGACGGCGATCCGTGAAGAGCGCCGAGAAAATAGCCGTTACGCATCACTGCGCCAGTGCCGGATGGAGGTGGCAGAAGTAGAAGCGCTGTACCGGAAGAATCAGATCCCGTGGTTAAACAGTACTAATTATTCGGTAGAAGAAATTGCCACTAAGATCCTCGATATTATGGGGCTGAATCGCCGAATGTACTAGAACGCTAGTGCATTGGTTCAATTTTTTGTTATTATGCTCGCCAGTAGGCAGGATGAGTGTGTTATTGTGATGTACATCACTTCCCGGTAGTCCTGCCGTTGAAGCAACAAATTTCTGAGACAAGTAATGAACAGAACCGATGAACTCCGTACTGCGCGTATTGACAACCTGGTCACTCCAGCAGAGCTTGCGCAGCGGCATCCTGTTTCGTCCTCCGTCGCCCGTCATGTGACGGATTCCCGACGCCGGATAGAAAAAATATTGAATGGTGAAGATCCCCGTTTACTGGTGATCGTTGGGCCCTGCTCGATTCACGATCTTGACGCAGCTATGGAGTACGCCACTCGTTTACAGACGTTGCGTACCAGGCACCAGGCGCGTCTGGAAATCGTGATGCGTACCTATTTTGAAAAGCCGCGCACCGTTGTTGGCTGGAAAGGCTTAATTTCTGACCCGGATTTAAACGGCAGCTACCGCGTCAACCACGGTATTGAGCTGGCGCGTAAATTACTGCTGCAGGTTAACGAGCTTGGGGTGCCAACGGCAACGGAATTCCTCGATATGGTTACCGGCCAGTTTATTGCCGATTTAATCAGTTGGGGAGCCATTGGCGCGCGTACCACTGAAAGCCAGATCCACCGAGAGATGGCCTCTGCGCTCTCCTGTCCGGTAGGGTTTAAAAACGGGACGGATGGTAATACACGTATTGCCGTCGATGCTATTCGCGCTTCCCGAGCCAGTCATATGTTCCTCTCTCCGGATAAAACCGGGCAGATGACCATCTATCAGACCAGCGGTAACCCGTATGGACATATCATCATGCGCGGAGGTAAAAAGCCGAATTACTCTGCAGCTGATATCGCCGCCGCCTGTGATACCCTGCATGAGTTCTCCTTACCGGAGCATCTGGTAGTCGATTTTAGTCACGGCAATTGCCAGAAGCAGCACCGTCGTCAGTTAGAGGTTTGCGATGATGTTTGTCAGCAAATTCGCAATGGCTCGACGGCTATCGCCGGGATTATGGCAGAAAGTTTCTTGCGTGAAGGCACGCAAAAAATCGTCAGTGGTCAACCGCTGGTCTATGGTCAGTCGATCACCGACCCATGTCTGAACTGGGAAGATACTGAACTGCTGGTCGAAAAACTCGCCTCTGCCGTTGATAGTCGTTTCTGACCTTTTCACCGGGTGGAATAGCTTCGCCCGGTGACAATCCCTTGTTTTTCCCTTCATTTTTGCTCAAAAAATATTCTCGTCACAATTTTTTCACAAAAAGGCTTGCCGCAAAATTTTAGTTTGTTGATAATGATTATCATTGTTACATTGATTGTTATTTTTAAACACTATGTCACGTATGGATAACACCACGGCAACACCCGTAAAAGACAATACACCACCTTCTCCCGTTCAAACTGAGCGTCGAATTGACAGCAAAAGTCTGCTCGGAAACGAGGGTCGGGTGATTATCGAGCATGACGGACAGCATTACCTGCTGAGACAAACGCATGCCGGAAAACTGATTCTGACTAAATAAACAACACATTTCGCCAGCCACCCAGGTGATCCCCAGGCAGCCAGCGCTTTTCGATTTCCTAATGGAGAGTTGCTATGCCATACCTGCACACCGCGGCTTTGCGCCCATCACTTTTGGCGCTGGCGATCATGAGTCATCTGTCCGCAACCGCTTATGCCGCGACTGATGATATTACCGTTACCGCCACCGGCAATGCCCGTAGCGCCTTTGAAGCGCCGATGATGGTCAGCGTCATCGACGCCAGCGCACCGGAAAACCAAACCGCCAGCTCGGCTGCCGATCTGTTACGCAAAGTACCTGGTCTGACTCTGGACGGTACGGGGCGTACTAATGGACAGGACGTTAATCTGCGTGGTTACGACCGACGCGGCGTTCTGGTCCTGGTTGATGGTGTACGTCAGGGTACCGATACCGGGCACCTGAATGGCACCTTCCTCGACCCTGCTCTCATCAAACGAATTGAAGTGGTTCGCGGCCCGTCTGCTCTGCTATACGGCAGCGGTGCGCTGGGTGGCGTGATCGCGTACGAAACCGCAGATGCTAAAGATCTCCTGGAAGTCGGCAAAAACAGCGGCTACCGCGTATTTGGTACCGCAGCAACGGGCGATCACAGCCTCGGAATGGGAGCCAGCGCATATGGTCGCAGCGATACGCTGGACGGACTGCTCGCCTGGTCCAGCCGTGACCGTGGTGATTTGCGTCAGAGCAACGGTACCACCGCGCCGAACGACGAAACGATTAACAATATGTTGGCAAAAGGCAGTTGGAAACTTGACAGCGCCCAGACACTGGCAGGTTCGCTACGTTATTACAACAATGATGCGCAGGAACCTAAAAATCCACAGGCCAGCGATGCTGATAGCAGCAGTAATCCTATGACCGATCGTTCGACTATCCAGCGTGATGCCCAACTGACGTATACCCTCGCACCAGCGGATAATGACTGGCTGAATGCTGATGCTCGCATTTACTGGTCTGAAGCACGCATTAACGCGCAGAACCCCGATGCAACCAACGAGTTTCGCAAACAAACGACCAAAGGCGGGAAAATTGATAACCGCAGTCGCCTGTTTACCGATTCCCCTGGCTCTCATCTGTTGACCTATGGCGGTGAGTATTATCGCCAGGAGCAACGTCCAGGTGGCTCGACCACAGGTTTCCCGCAGGCAAAAATTGATTTCAGCTCCGGCTGGCTACAGGACGAGATCACCTTGCGAGACCTGCCGATAACGATACTGGGTGGCACTCGTTATGACTCTTACCGCGGCAGCAGTGAGGGTTATGCGGATGTTGATGCGGATAAATGGTCCTCTCGCGCGGGAATGACCGTTACTCCTGCTGACTGGTTGATGCTGTTTGGCTCCTGGGCGCAAGCCTTCCGCGCACCGACTATGGGTGAGATGTATAACGATGCGAAACACTTCTCCATCGGTCGGTTTTACACCAACTACTGGGTGCCAAACCCTAACCTGCGCCCGGAAACCAACGAAACCCAGGAGTATGGTTTTGGCCTGCGCTTTGATGATCTGATGCTGGCGAACGACGCCCTCGAATTTAAAGCCAGCTATTTTGATACCAAAGCAAAAGATTACATCTCCACCAGCGTCGATTTTGCCGCTGCGACAACGATGTCCTACAACGTACCCAACGCCAAAATTTGGGGCTGGGACGTCATGACGAAATACACCACCGACCTGTTCAGTCTGGATCTGGCCTATAACCGTACGCGCGGCAAAGATACTGACACCGGTGAATACATTTCCAGCATTAACCCGGACACGGTCACCAGCAAACTAAACATTCCTGTAGCACACAGCGGCTTCTCAGTCGGCTGGCTCGGTACCTTTGCCGATCGCTCCACTCATATCAGCAGTAGCTACACTAAACAACCAGGCTATGCGGTAAACGACTTCTATGTGAGCTATCAGGGCCAACAGGCACTGAAAGGCGTGACCACTACGCTGGTTCTGGGTAACGCCTTCGACAAAGAATACTGGTCTCCGCAGGGCATTCCGCAAGATGGTCGTAACGGCAAAATTTTCGTGAGTTATCAGTGGTAATCACCCTGCCCCGGCTCGCCGGGGCAGCAATCTGGAAGGAAGAGGCAATGAATCATTACACACGCTGGCTGGAACTGAAAAAAGAAAATCCTGGAAAATATGCGCGTGACATCGCGGGTCTGATGAACATCAGTGAAGCTGAGCTGACCTTTGCACGCGTCGGTCATGACGCATGGCGTTTACGTGGCGAAGTACGCGAGATCCTGGGCGCACTGGAAGCCGTAGGGGAAACTAAATGTATCTGCCGTAACGAATACGCCGTTCATGAGCAAGTTGGCGCATTCACCAATCAGCACCTTAATGGACATGCCGGACTGGTGCTGAATCCCCGCGCCCTCGACCTGCGGTTGTTTCTGAACCAGTGGGCAAGTGCGTTTCATATCAGCGAAGCGACCGCCCGCGGAGAGCGCCAGAGCATTCAATTTTTTGATAATCAGGGTGATGCGCTGTTAAAAGTCTACACCACGGAGAATACCGACGTCGCGGAATGGGGCTCGCTGCTGACCCGCTTCATCTTCGCCGAAAACCCGCCGCTGGAGTTGCAATCCATTGAGAATGCTGCCCCTGCCGCGGTTACCGTAGACGCTGAAACCGTTGATAAAGAGTGGCGCACCATGACCGATGTGCATCAGTTCTTCGGCTTGTTGAAACGTCACAACCTTACGCGTCAACAGGCATTTAGCCTGGTGGGCGACGATCTGGCCTGTAAAGTCACCAATGGGGCACTGGCACAACTGCTGGAAACAGCACGTCAGGATGGTAACGAAATTATGGTATTTGTTGGCAACCGCGGCTGCGTGCAGATTTTTACCGGTGTTGTAGAAAAACTGGTGCCAATGAAAGGCTGGCTGAATATTTTCAATCCAACCTTTACCCTGCATCTGCTGGAAGAGACCATTGCAGAAACCTGGGTAACGCGCAAACCCACTGCGGATGGCCACGTGACCAGTCTGGAACTGTTTGCCGCAGACGGGACGCAAATCGCTCAGCTCTATGGTCAGCGTACAGAAGGCGAACCAGAGCAGAAGCAATGGCGTGCGCAAATTGACGCATTAACGCCAAAAGGGCTGGCCGCATGAAAAAACTGCTCGTCCTGATTGCACTCCTGCCTGCGGCGGCGCTGGCTACACCCGAGGAAAAAATAGTTTCTCTTGGCGGCGATGTCACTGAGATTGTGTATGCGCTGGGTGCACAGTCATCCCTCGTTGCACGAGACAGCACCAGCCAATGGCCTGAAGAAGCAACCGCATTACCTGATGTGGGTTATTTACGCCAACTCAACGCCGAAGGGATCCTTGCAACTCGCCCAACGCTGGTCCTTGCCAGCGCGCAGGCACAGCCGTCTCTGGTGCTTAAACAGGTCGGGCAAAGCAAAGTCCGTGTTGTCACGGTGCCTGCAAGTAACGAACTGAGCGTGATTGATGAGAAAGTTCAGGTAATTGCGCAGGCTACACATCGCGAGTCACAAGGCGAAGCGCTGCGTCAAACCTTGCGTCAGGAACTGGCGATGCTGCCATCATCGACACTCAATAAACGCGTACTGTTCATTCTCAATCACGGTGGGATGACCGCGATGGCCGCCGGGCAACAAACCGGAGCTGACACTGCCATCCGTGCCGCTGGTTTGCAAAACGCGATGCAGGGGTTCAACCGCTACCAGCCACTGTCGCAAGAAGGTGTAATCGCCAGCCAGCCAGATCTGGTGGTGATCTCGCAGGATGGCGTCAAGGCAATGGGCGGAGAAGCTAACCTGTGGTCGCTACCGGGACTTGCGCAAACACCGGCTGGTCGCAATAAACAGGTGTTACAGATTGACGATATGGCATTGCTGGGCTTTAGCGTCCGCACTCCGCAGGCAATCCAGCAACTTCGTACCAAAGCGGAGCAATTGCCCTGATGTCACGGCATATCACCTGCTCTCTGTGGATACTGGCTTTTACGCTGGCATTGACGACAGTTCTGGCTACCGGTTTTGGCGCGTTGCGTCTGCCGGTGAGTCTTTTCTGGCGCGATGGCGATGATGCCCTGCGTCAAATCTGGCTAACCATTCGACTTCCCCGCGTACTGCTGGCGCTAGTGATTGGCGGTTCGCTGGCTCTGGCGGGTTGTGTGATGCAGGGGCTATTTCGTAACCCACTTGCCGATCCAGGATTGCTGGGGATCAGCAGCGGTGCTGCCTGCGCCGTCGCATTGTGGGTGGTATTGCCGATCACGTTGCCCGCTCTGCTGATGCTGTATGCGCCAATGTTGGCGGCGTTTCTCGGTGCGCTCGCTGCAACGGTGGTGATTTTTATCCTCAGCCAACAACGTGACAGTTCGCTGTCGCGTCTGTTGCTGGTCGGTATTGCCATCAATGCACTTTGTGGATCCGCAGTGGGCGTTTTGTCGTGGGTCAGCAATGATGCCCAACTGCGCCAGCTATCGCTATGGGGAATGGGCAGCCTGGGCTCCGCGCAGTGGTCTACTCTGCTGGCGGTAGCATCGCTGATGCTGCCGACTGTACTGGTCATCTGGCGTTTGGCCCCGGCGCTGAACCTGCTGCAGTTGGGGGAAGAGGAAGCTCACTATCTCGGCGTCGATGTGCGCATGGTTCAGCGTATTTTGCTGCTCTGCAGCGCACTGTTAGTTGCCGCCGCAGTAGCGGTTAGCGGTGTGATTGGATTTATCGGACTGGTTATTCCGCATTTACTGCGTATGTGGCTCGGTCCGGATCATCGCGCCGTGATCCCCGGTTCAGTCCTGGCTGGCGCTTTTTTGCTGCTGATTGCCGATACCCTCGCCCGCACTGCCGTTGCGCCTGCTGAGATGCCGGTCGGTCTGTTAACCAGTATTCTCGGTGCGCCCTGGTTTCTGTGGCTTATTTTTCGTCAGAGAGGGCCGCATGGCTGAATATTTAACTGCCGAAGGGCTGAGCTACCACGTTGCTGGCCGAACGGTTATTCGCGACGTTTCGCTCAACCTCGCCAGGGGCGAACTGGTCGCGCTGATCGGGCCTAACGGCGCAGGAAAATCGACTTTGCTACGACTGCTGACCGGATTTCTTAAACCCGATGCCGGGCGTTGTTTACTGGACGGGAGAGTGCTTGGTGACTGGAGCACACAAGCGCTGTCGCGCCAGCGCGCGGTCATGCGTCAGCAAACACAGGTAGGATTCGACTGGCAGGTAGAAGCCGTTATTGCCATGGGGCGTGCCCCCTGGACCCAACAGCCCGAACCTGCACTTATCGCCCAGGTGATGGAAATAACCGGTTGTTTAACGCTGGCTGGTAGACACTACACCGCGCTATCTGGTGGTGAGCAGCAGCGCGTCCAGCTTGCGCGTGCACTGGCGCAGCTATGGCGTAACGGCGCGCCACGTGGCTGGTTATTCCTTGATGAACCCACTTCAGCATTAGATCTCTACCACCAACAGCATCTGCTGAGGCTGCTGAAGACACTGGCAATTCAGGGCGATCTGCATGTTTGTATCGTACTTCACGACCTCAACCTTGCAGCCCTGTGGGCTGACCGAATCGTGTTGCTCCATAACGGTAATATTGTTTCGCAGGGGGCACCGGACGCCGTATTGCAGGCCGATGATTTGATGCGCTGGTACGGCGCCCAAATTCATGTTGGCCAGCACCCGGCCAACGATTCTCCCCACGTTTTTCTCACACCTTAGCTTGAACAACTCACTTCCAGCCGTTTACCCCAGTCAGGTGGACGGCTGACATAATCATCATTACGATCGTCAAAGGGAGTACGTAGAGCAAGGTGCAATTGGTGCAACTCTGTGTAATCCCCCTTCTCTGCCAGGCTGATTGCCCTCTGCGCCAGCCAGTTACGTAAAACCAGTGCCGGGTTAGCCGCTTTCATCTGCGCCTGTCTGATATCGTCATCAACATTATCCTGTTGCAAACGCGACCGATAGCGTGCGAACCAGTCATCAAATGCGGCGCGATCGATAAACTCATCTCTCAGTGGAGATGATGCGCTGTGCTGCTCCGTCTGGCTTAGCATACGAAACGTTCGCGTATAGTCGCTTCCTTCACGCGCCATCAAACTAAACAGTTCGCTAAGCAGCTCGTTATCGTTTTTTTGCTCGCTAAAGAAGCCCAGTTTTTGCCGCATCCGTTGCCCGTAACGTGTGAGCAGCGCCAATTGATAGCTATCCAGCGCATCGTTTAGCGCATCGACCGGGATAAAAGGCGACAGGGTTTGTGCCAGACGCTGTAAATTCCACAGAGCTGCCGCCGGTTGATTGTCGAAACTGTATCGCCCCTGATGATCGGAGTGGTTACAGATGTAGTCAGGCACATAGTCATCCAGAAAACCAAACGGACCGTAATCCATCGTCAGCCCCAGAATCGACATGTTGTCGGTGTTCATCACCCCATGCGCGAATCCCACTGTTTGCCAGTCAGCGATCAACGTCGCGGTACGCGTGACGACGTCCTGAAACCACAGTTGATAACAGTCTGATTCATCCTGCCATTGCGACCAGTAGTGGCGAATAGCAAAGTCTGCCAACTGGCGGACTTTTTCCGGTTCGCGACGATAGTAAAAGTGTTCAAAATGACCAAAGCGCATATGGCTTTGTGCCACACGAATGAGCATCGCGCCCGCTTCCGTGGTCTCTCGCTGTACCGGCGTGTCACTGGTAACAATAGACAGCGCTCGTGTAGTCGGTATCCCAAGATAGTGCATCGCTTCGCTGGCCAGACTTTCCCGAATCGTAGAACGTAGCACTGCGCGTCCATCACCCATGCGGGAATATGGCGTCAACCCGGCGCCCTTGAGGTGCCAGTCAAGTATTGAACCATCTGCGAGCTGCTGTTCGCCGAGAAGGATCCCGCGTCCGTCGCCAAGTTGGCCGGCCCAAACACCAAACTGATGCCCGCTGTAAACCTGTGCTAAAGGCGACATGCCGGCAAAAAGCGACTCTCCCCCCCAAACGCCAGAGCCATCTGGAATATCAAACAGGTCTGCAGAAATGCCTAATTGTTCAGCCAGCACATCGTTATGCCAGATTACGCGCGCATTTCTCAATGGTGTGGGTAAAAGTGCGGTATAGGTTGCTGGTAATTCATCACGCCAGCGGGTGGTAAAAGACAGGGTCATAGGGCCTCCTGTCACTAGTGTAGACTGTTAATGGTCTGTTAAACACCAGCAAAGAACAGGGTTATCCCTTCACCAGCGAGATTATCTTCGCGGGAGATACTGCAGGCCACAGTGCGCCCTGCATGGCGTTAAACCCCAGAGGCAATACTCGCGTCAACATCTCCTGCGAATCAACCCCGCTAATAATGATTGATTCACAACTTGGGGATATTTGCGCCAGGATAGCTCGCATAAACGGCTCAAACGAAATATGCGCAATCCGTTGTTGCACAAAGTTTTTATCCAGCACAACTCGTTTAAAAAGACCATCAAAAATGGCCCGTGTTGATATGCCTCCGGCGCCAAAATTTGTCAGTATTAATGGAAAGCGCGTAGCTAATGCTGCCAGTGTTGGATTTTCTTTTCCGTTGTTTAACTCTGGATAACTTTCATTAATCGCCAGTTCAAGAAATGAAAATCGTTCAACACGTGATGCATATTCCGTATCTGATAATAAAGAATTAGCAACTGCCGGTGTTAAATTAATCCAGGCAGAAATTCCGCGCTGAATAAAAAAGTGTTGGCACGTTTCGATTAATTCAAGTTTTTCGGCAAATAAACGGCATTGTTCATCATCCGACAAACGAGGTAAGACCAGCTCAGTTGGCATGTGTACGACCCCATCCTGGCTGACAAAATTTGTGATGATATCGACGAACTCAAGGTCGCCATTTTCGCTTCTCGCAGGAAGTAAAGAGAACTCAGAATGATAAATATTATCCAGTGAAACAATCATTGTGCCAGCCCCGCAGCATGGGTGTTATCCGGCATCCTGTAGCAAAGGATGGAAAAATACGTCATTTCAGATGCAAATAGAGGCCCTTTCATTTTTCCCTTTTAGCCAGTAAATCGAATCCTTTTTTTTAGCTTATCCTGATTATAAACGAATATCCAGTTTTGTACTTTTTAATAACTCGCCATAAATCATATTTTTAGTAAAATACACTCTTGTTGCGCAAGGTTATTGCTGACTGGAAGTCATAAATGAAAGTTAGCTTTTAAATGATGATGGTGAGGCTACTCACTCGCCGGTAGCCTCATCATCCTTGAGATTAAATACGTCGTGCCTGCCAAAAGTTTTTACGCCAGTAGACATTATCAAGTGACGAACGCATCACCCCACGACTGGTTGACGCATGAATAAATTGATTATTGGTGTCATAAATACCGACATGCAGACCACTTTCTCCCGAGCCGGTTTTAAAGAAAACCAGATCGCCAGGCAGCAATTCATCTTTATCGATTTCCGTACCAATCTTCGATTGTGTGCGTGTATCGCGTGGCAGTTGTAAATCGAATTTGTCGCGCATCGTCATCAGTACAAATCCAGAGCAATCCACACCGCTGCGGCTCATGCCGCCATAACGATAGGGTGTTCCATGCCAGGTTTGTAGCTGGTCGTTAAGACCAGCGATGACGGCGATAGAATCCGACAATCGGGCATTTGGCGCAGGAGCGCGATGGCTGCTACACCCTGCTAAAAACAGTGCTGTGATGAAAATGAGCCAAAAACGCATTCAGGACGAATCCTCTGATTTTTATTTTTGTGCCAATTTAGCGTGGAAATTATGTGGTTTTCAAGAACCCATTTAACTTAAGTGGTTGATATGAGCATTCTGTGGCCTTCAATATCCAAACGACGGAAGTTTACGCCATAAGCCCGAGACAGGTTGGAAGGCGTCAGCACCACATCGCGAGAGCCGCTGGCCAGCAGCTTCCCTCGCTTGAGTAACCAGGCCTTATGCGCATGACGTAATGTATGATTAAGGTCATGGCTACTCATTACAATCGCTATCCCCTGCCGACAAAGCTGCCCCAATAGCCTGTCCAGCGCGTTTTGTTGCGCGACATCCAGGCTGTTCATCGGTTCATCTAACAGCAAAAGCTGACCATGCGGATTAGCCTGTGGGCAAATTTGCAGGATAACCGCTGCAAGACGCACGCGCTGCCATTCACCACCTGAAAGCTGGTTAACACCGCGTCCTAACTTATCTCCCAGTCCAAGCGCATCTGCTATCTCTTGTAACTGGTCAGTACGCGATTTGTCGGGCTGATGCAGCGTCAGAAAATGCCAGACCGGCATCGCAAACGGCGGGTTTTGTTGCTGCGCAAGATAAGCGCGGTATCGCGCCAGTTTTGCTGCGGGCCAGTCATCAAGCGCCATATCACCAAAGGTGATGGTTCCCTCTCCACTGGTTAAACCCGCCATACGCGCCAATAACGTGCTCTTACCGGCACCGTTTGGCCCCACTAAGTGCAGGATCTCCCCCGCTCTTACTTCACCGGATAGTGGGCCGAGCCGGGTCGATTCCGCCACATCCTGTAGCTGCATCAATAGAGACATTATTTTGCCAGCGCCGACTTAATACTTTGCACAAGGACCGGATCATCAGGCTTCATATCCGGTGAAAAACGGTGCAGCACCTGTCCATCTCGCCCGACTAAAAACTTCTCAAAATTCCACAGGACATCGCCCGGGTGGAGCAGAGCGCGGCCTTTACTCACCATACGCGCCAAAAAACTGCTGTCAGCAGGTGCAGTAGCTGTCGGTATAGCGTCAATCAGCTTCTGATACAGCGGATGGCGCGCTTTGCCATTGACGTCGATCTTACTGAACATTGGGAAAGTAACGCCCCACGTGGTCGTGCACCAGGTCTTAATTTCTTCTTCGCTGCCAGGCTCCTGCCCAAGAAACTGATTGCAGGGAAAACCCAGTACGGTGAATCCCTGTTCATGCCAGGCTTTCTGGAGATTCTCCAGTTGCTCATACTGCGGCGTTAATCCACATTTCGAAGCAACATTGACAATTAATAACACTTTTCCGGCATACGCCTGCAATGTGATAACTTCCCCATCGATGGTCGTCACTTCTGTATTGAAAATAGTATTTTGCATAGCCTCTCCAGAACAACAGGTGGATAGTAAGCGTTCAATTTTCAGTTTTTAATCATAGACCGAACTGGGGCATTCTAGCGCCCGGACTTTAACAATAGCCAGATGAAAACAGGCGCACCCATGGTGGCTGTCACTACGCCGATAGGCAGCTCGGCTGAAGCCAGCACCAAACGAGCAACAACATCCGCTAGCAGTAACGCTATCGCCCCTGCCAGCGCGCAGCCAGGCAGTAAAACACGGTGATCGGTCAGCCCACACAGTCGCAGAATATGAGGGATGACAAGCCCGATAAAACCAATCGCGCCGGCAAGCGCCACGCTGACACCCACCATCCAGCCTGTCGCGACCACCAGCAGGTTACGCCAGAACCATAAAGGCAGTCCCAGTTGTCGCGCAGAAGTCTCGCCCAGCGCCAGCATATTCATTGGCTGCGACTGACAGCAAATCCACAGCAAAACAGGGAGCAATGCAATCATCAGCCAGGTCTGTTGCCAGTCTACGCCGCCGAAGCCCCCCATCATCCAGTACATGAGCTGGCGCAGGTCAAAAGAGGTGGAAAAGTAGATAGCCCATGTCATCAGTGCACTACAGATAATACCCAGCGCCACGCCCGCAAGCAGCAGACGACTGGTGGACAGATGACGACGGGCAAAACGCAGAAGAATGAGCGTGATAATCAACGCCCCCGCAATCGCACATAAGCCCAATGCCCATCCAGGAAGCTGCCCCTGCCCCAGTAACACCGCAGCAATTAGCCCAACCCCTGCACCGTTAGACACACCCAGCAAGCCTGGCTCCGCGAGCGGGTTTTCAAATAGCGCCTGCATCACCGCGCCGGATATCGCCAGCGCAGCACCTACCAGTAAAACAGCGAGCGTGCGAGGAAGTCGAATCTGCCAGACAAACAAATCGCCACGAGCGCTAAACCAATCGCCGGGAGCGATCCATTGTTCTCCTGCGCACAAGCTTAGAATTGTTGCCAGCAACATCAGTACTGACAGAGACAGTATCCAGCGCACATTTCGTCGCTGTTGTTGATGAGCGAAAGTCAGCATGTTTTCCATTCTGCTGAAAAAAGATGGGGATGATTCTACGGTGCCGATTCGGCAGTGGAAAGGAAAAAGGCCGCATAGCGGCCTTTTTAGTTATACGCGTCATCCTTTATGCCGCTTCTTTGGTAGCTACGTTCAGCCCCCCGGTCACATAGCACGCTATGCTTCCGGGGTTTCCTCACCTGTCACCGCGATGCAACACAAATTATCTAGCGTATAGTTAAATTACTCTTCTTTGGGCGTTGCGTTTTCGACCCGACTCTTTAACTTCTGCCCGGGTCTGAAGGTCACCACGCGCCGTGCTGTAATGGGAATATCTTCGCCCGTTTTCGGGTTACGGCCCGGACGTTGATTCTTATCACGCAGATCGAAGTTACCAAAACCAGAGAGTTTTACCTGCTCACCATTTTCCAGAGCACGACGGATCTCTTCGAAAAACAGCTCGACCAGTTCTTTGGCATCCCGCTTGCTAAGCCCAAGCTTATCAAACAGATATTCTGACATTTCAGCTTTTGTAAGCGCCATAGGTTCAATCCCTCAATGATGCCTGGAATCGCTCTTTTAATGCCTCTACACATTTGGCAACGGTAGCGGCAATCTCCTCTTCTTCAAGTGTACGGCTGGTATCCTGAAGGATCAGGCTGATAGCGAGGCTCTTATAACCCTCCGCAACACCCTTACCGCGGTACACGTCAAACAAGTTTACGCCAACTACCTGATTTACGCCAACTTTCTTACATTCGGATAAAATATCCGCAGCGGGAACGTTTTCTGCCACAACGACTGCGATGTCACGGCGGTTCGCCGGGAAGCGAGAAATTTCACGCGCTTGAGGCACCACGCGGTCTGCGAGCTTATTCCACTCCAGTTCAAACACCAGAGTGCGACCGTTCAGATCCAGTTTACGTTCCAGCTCAGGATGAACAACCCCAATGAAACCAATACGTTCACCTTTCAGATAAATCGCCGCAGACTGACCCGGATGCAGCGCTGGATTGGCTTCAGCTTTAAACTGAATGTCACCCAACTTGCCGGTCAGGTCGAGAACCGCTTCCAGATCACCTTTTAGATCATAGAAATCAACAGTCTCTTTTGCCAGGTTCCAGTGTTCATCATAGCGGTTACCGCAGATAACGCCTGCCAGCATCAGATCCTGACGGATCCCCAGGTTAGCCTGTGTATCGGGAACAAAACGTAAACCCGTTTCGAAAATACGTACGCGGTTCTGCTGGCGATTCTGGTTATAAACTACCGTTGACAGCAGCCCCGTCCACAGCGACAGACGCATTGCCGACATATCAATAGAGATTGGGCTTGGCAGCAGTAGTGCTTCTTCGCCTGGGTGCAGCAGTGACTGGATTTTCGGATCAACAAAGCTATAGGTGATAACTTCCTGGTAGCCTTTGTCATTCAACATGGTTTTAACACGTTTCAGGGATAAATCCGCTTCGCGGTGTGTACCCATGACCAGACCCGCCTGAATTGGCATATTCGGGATATTGTCATAACCGTATATGCGAGCAATTTCTTCGACCAGGTCTTCTTCGATTGAAATATCGAAACGCCAGCTCGGCGCTACCGCTTTCCACTCACCCTGACCCTCTGTCACTTCACAGCCCAGACGACGCAGAATATCGCTCACCTGCCCATCAGCAATATGGTGTCCGATCAGACGATCCAGTTTGCTACGACGCAGGGTAATGGTTGCACGCTCTGGCAGAGTGGCTTCGTTTGTAACATCGATAACCGGGCCAGCTTCCCCACCGCAGATATCAATCAGCAGGCGCGTAGCACGCTCCATCGCTTTGTACTGCAGTGCCGGATCGACACCACGCTCATAGCGGTGAGAGGCATCGGTGTGCAGACCGTGACGACGTGCTCGACCGGTAATTGACAGCGGGCTGAAAAACGCACATTCCAGCAGAACGTTTTGCGTTTCGTCATTCACGCCAGAGTGTTCACCACCAAAAATACCACCCATTGCCAGCGCTTTATTGTGGTCAGCGATGACCAGCGTATCCGCATTCAGTTTCGCTTCGGAGCCGTCCAGCAATACCAGGGTTTCCCCCTCTTTTGCCATACGCACCACAATTCCGCCCTCGATGCGATCTTTGTCGAATGCGTGCATCGGCTGACCCAGTTCAAGCAGCACATAGTTGGTTACATCAACCACGGCATCAATGGAACGGATCCCGCAACGGCGCAGTTTCTCTTTCATCCACAACGGCGTTGGCGCTTTAACGTTAATGCCTTTTACCACACGGCCAAGATAGCGTGGGCACGCTTCAACAGCTTCGACGGTAATTGGCAGTGTGTCGTTAATGGTTGCAGCAACCGGCGCGATTTCTGGCTCTACCAGAGGAGCTTTGTTCAGTACAGCGACATCACGCGCCACACCGATGATGCCTAAGCAGTCTGCACGGTTCGGCGTTACGCTAATTTCGATAGTGTTATCATCAAGCTTCAGGTATTCACGGATATCAGTACCAATCGGTGCATCCGCAGGCAGCTCGATAATACCGTTATGATCGTCAGAAATACCCAGCTCAGAGAAAGAGCACAACATCCCTTCTGACGGTTCACCACGCAGCTTCGCGGCTTTGATTTTGAAATCACCCGGCAAAACGGCGCCAATAGTAGCCACCGCGACTTTCAGCCCCTGGCGGCAGTTAGGTGCGCCACAGACGATATCAAGCAGACGCTCACCGCCTACATTCACCTTTGTGACGCGCAGTTTATCTGCGTTAGGGTGCTGACCGCACTCAACTACTTCACCAACGACAACGCCGTTAAATTCACCAGCGACGGCGTCAACGCTATCGACTTCCAGACCAGCCATAGTGATTTGGTTTGACAACGCATCGCTATCAATCGCCGGGTTAACCCATTCGCGTAACCACAGTTCACTGAATTTCATTGTTTTATCCTGCCTTTATTTAAACTGTTTGAGGAAACGCAGATCGTTTTCAAAGAAAGAACGCAGATCGGTTACGCCGTAACGCAGCATGGTCAGACGTTCCATACCCATGCCAAATGCAAAGCCAGAGTAAATCTCCGGATCAATGCCCACATTACGCAGCACATTCGGGTGGACCATACCGCAACCCAGCACTTCCAGCCATTTGCCGTTTTTACCCATTACATCGACTTCCGCAGAAGGCTCCGTGAACGGGAAGTAGGACGGACGGAAACGAACCTGAAGATCCTCTTCAAAGAAGTTACGCAGGAAATCGTGCAGCGTACCTTTCAGGTTGGTGAAGTTAATATTGGTATCAACAATCAGCCCTTCCATCTGATGGAACATTGGCGTGTGCGTCTGATCGTAGTCGTTACGATACACTCGGCCCGGAGCGATAATACGGATTGGTGGCTGTTTTTCTTTCATGGTACGGATCTGCACGCCAGAGGTCTGGGTACGCAGCAGACGCGTGGCGTCAAACCAGAAAGTGTCGTGGTCAGCGCGCGCCGGGTGATGGCCAGGAATATTCAGGGCATCGAAGTTATGATAGTCGTCTTCGATTTCCGGCCCCGTCGCCACGGTAAAGCCCAGCTCACCGAAGAAACTTTCAATACGATCAATAGTACGCGTTACCGGGTGCAGCCCGCCGTTTTCGATACGACGCCCTGGAAGGGAGATATCGATGGTTTCTTCAGCCAGACGTGCATTCAGCGCTGCATTTTCTAAATCAGCTTTACGCGCGTTTAGCGCCTGCTGTACTTGTTCTTTTGCTTCGTTGATAACCGCACCTGCTGCCGGACGCTCTTCTGGCGGCAGTTCGCGCAGGGTAGTCATTTGAAGGGTCAGGTGCCCTTTCTTGCCCAAATATTCGACGCGGACATTGTCTAACGCGGCAACATCTGAAGCCTGGTTTATGGCGGCCGTTGCACTGGCAACCAGCTCTGCGAGATGTGACATGGTTTTCCTCGTTATGTGGCGATATTCATTAGTCGCACGTATATACACAAAATCATTCAACTTGCATCAAGGCTGCAAGAGAGCAAATCCTCAGAAGCGTACATAGGTACGTGACTGAGGTAAACGAATGCAGCCAACGCAAAGGCAGCGTGAAGGATGACGTGTATAAAAAAAGCCTCCACCAGGGAGGCTTTTAGGCGCTGTTTTCCGTTTCTTCTTTCACGCGCTAGCCTCCTGGAATCAGGTGCTAAAGTAAAAAAAGAAGCGGAAAATAGCAGCATTCATGCTTGCGTTACCTTGTGTGGTAAAAACCGTACAACCTTTATTGAAAAGGCTTATAGGTAAATTGTCAACCAATTGATTGGATTACAAATAAAAGAGAGGGAGCCAGGCTCCCTCTTTTCACCGGCTTATGCCAGAGCTGCTTTCGCTTTTTCGACCAGAGCGGAGAACGCTACTTTGTCGAATACTGCGATGTCAGCCAGGATCTTACGGTCGATTTCAACAGAGGCTTTTTTCAGGCCGTTGATGAATTTGCTGTAAGAAATACCGTTCTGACGTGCTGCTGCGTTGATACGCGCAATCCACAGTTGACGGAACTGACGCTTTTTCTGACGACGGTCACGATAAGCGTACTGACCAGCTTTGATAACAGCCTGGAAGGCAACGCGGTATACGCGAGAACGCGCACCGTAGTAGCCTTTAGCTTGTTTCAAAATTTTCTTGTGACGTGCACGGGCAACTACACCACGTTTTACGCGAGCCATATGTGCTCTCCTGTATCTATATTCTTAGTAAAAAAATTAATTAAACGTTAACGGCTTATGCGTACGGCAGGCACGCGATAACCAGACCCAGATCGCCTTTAGAAACGAGGCCTTTTGGACGCAGGTGACGTTTACGCTTAGTAGATTTTTTGGTCAGAATATGACGCAGGTTTGCGTGCTTACGCTTAAATCCACCACCACCGGTTTTTTTGAAGCGCTTAGCAGCACCGCGTACGGTCTTAATTTTCGGCATTTTAATAACTTCCACTTCGCATTGTTAATAAACGAAACGTAGGCGAACAACGGCTGTGGAACCCGTAGGCTCCACAGACATTGCTACTTGAAGGCCTTACTGTTTCTTCTTAGGAGCGAGCACCATGATCATCTGGCGGCCTTCGATCTTCGTAGGGAAGGATTCGACTACTGCCAGTTCACTCAGATCGTCACGGACGCGCGTCAGCACTTCCATACCGATCTGTTGGTGGGCCATCTCACGACCGCGGAAACGCAGCGTGATCTTAGCCTTATCGCCATCTTCCAGAAAGCGTACCAGGCTGCGGAGTTTTACCTGGTAATCGCCATCGTCGGTGCCAGGACGGAATTTAATTTCCTTAACCTGGATAACTTTTTGCTTTTTCTTCTGTTCCTTAGAAGACTTACTCTTTTCATAAAGGAACTTGCCGTAGTCCATAATACGACAAACTGGCGGTTCGGCGTTAGGGCTGATTTCAACTAAATCTACTCCAGCTTCTTCAGCTTTTTCGATAGCTTCTCTCAGACTCACAATACCCAAAGCTTCGCCTTCCAGACCTGTTAAGCGAACTTCCAGGGCGCGAATCTCGCCATTGATACGATTCGGACGTGCCGTTTGAACTCGTTTTCCGCCTTTAATACCTTATTCCTCCAGTTGTTGAAGACTGCGGCTGCGAATCTCTTGTTGCAGCTTCTCGATAACTTCATTTACGTCCAGGCTGCCCAAGTCTTTGCCACGACGGGTACGCACGGCAACTTTGCCTGCTTCTACCTCTTTGTCGCCACAGACCAACATGTAAGGGACACGACGTAAAGTGTGCTCGCGGATTTTAAAGCCTATCTTCTCATTTCTCAAGTCTGCTTTTACACGAATACCCGCATTTTGTAGTTTCTGCGTTAATTCGTTAACGTATTCAGACTGCGAATCGGTAATGTTCATGACCACAACCTGAACTGGCGCAAGCCAGGTCGGGAAGAAGCCAGCGAACTCTTCAGTCAGGATACCGATAAAACGTTCCATCGACCCAAGAATTGCGCGGTGAATCATAACCGGCACCTGACGCTCGTTGTTTTCGCCAACATAAGAGGCGCTCAGACGGGACGGCAGGGAGAAGTCCAGCTGTACAGTACCGCACTGCCATGCACGATCGAGGCAGTCATACAGGGTAAATTCAATTTTCGGACCGTAGAATGCGCCCTCACCCAGTTGATATTCAAACGGGATGTTGTTTTCTTCCAGCGCAACGGCTAAGTCCGCTTCAGCACGGTCCCACATTTCATCGCTACCGATACGTTTTTCGGGGCGAGTGGACAGTTTGACGACGATTTTCTCGAAGCCAAAAGTGCTATACATATCGTAGACCATACGGATGCAGGCGTTAACTTCATCACGGATCTGCTCTTCAGTACAGAAGATGTGTGCATCATCCTGCGTGAAACCACGTACACGCATCAGACCGTGCAGCGCACCAGATGGTTCGTTACGGTGGCAGCTACCAAACTCAGCCATACGCAGCGGCAGGTCACGATAGGATTTCAGACCTTGATTGAAGATCTGTACATGACCTGGGCAGTTCATTGGCTTGATGCAGTATTCACGGTTCTCAGAAGAGGTAGTGAACATCGCATCTTTGTAGTTGTCCCAGTGTCCTGTTTTTTCCCACAGTACACGGTCCATCATAAACGGACCTTTAACTTCCTGATACTGGTATTCTTTCAGTTTCGAACGAACAAAGACTTCCAGTTCACGGAAAATAGTCCAACCATCGTTATGCCAGAACACCATACCCGGTGCTTCTTCCTGCATATGATACAGGTCAAGCTGCTTACCAATTTTACGGTGGTCGCGTTTGGCCGCTTCTTCCAGACGTTGCAGGTAGGCGCTCAGGGCTTTTTTATCTGCCCATGCAGTACCATAAATACGCTGCAGCATCTTGTTGTTGCTATCACCGCGCCAGTACGCCCCAGCGGTCTTCATCAGTTTAAAGTGATGGCAGAAACGCATATTTGGCACGTGCGGGCCACGGCACATATCGACATATTCTTCATGATGGTACAAGCCTGGCTTGTCATCATGGGCGATGTTTTCATCAAGAATAGAGACTTTGTAGGTCTCGCCACGCTTCACGAACGTTTCACGCGCTTCGTACCAGCTGACTTTCTTCTTAATGACATCGTAGTTCTTCTCAGCGAGCTCGTGCATCCGCTTTTCGAGCGCGTCGACGTCTTCCTGAGTTAACGTACGGTCAAGATCGATATCGTAGTAAAAACCGTTGTCAACAACCGGTCCGATCGCCATTTTGGTGTGCGGCCAGAGTTGTTTGATCGCGTGCCCTAACAGGTGCGCACAGGAGTGACGAATGATCTCCAGACCTTCTTCATCCTTAGCGGTGATGATAGAGAGCTTCGCATCATGTTCAATCAGATCGGAAGCATCAACCAGTTCACCATTTACACGGCCTGCGATGGTGGCTTTCGCCAGACCTGGACCGATGTCCAGCGCAACATCCATGGGGCTTACAGCGTGGTCGTAATGGCGTTGGCTGCCATCAGGAAGAGTAATAACAGGCATGTTATATCCTTATTTGCAGTGGTGACCCACACGTAAGATCACATACAAAGTTTCAATATTTAAAATTACCAAAAAGGTGTGGGCTGATTCCCGCTTCACTCTGCGAAATATGTCACGTATCACCGGACTGGCAACAACGTAACCTACACCCGCTTTTTGATAACACCGTCTGACAGTGTACACGGCATTACGAGTCGTTCAAAGCAGCAATCAACGCGCCATCTATGATTTAAATCAATTCACTGACGACCTGCAGCCTTTGTTACACTGTGTAGTAATAGTCTGATCTGAGCAGGAAAAGAACCATGCCAACAAATCGCTCTGCAAAAAAACACTGGAAAATGGTTGTGGTATTGCTCGTAATTTGTGCGGCAATGTTGATGTTACGCTGGGCGGCAATAATTTGGGGCTAATTTGAAAAACGTTACTGACATTCACCAGGCGTTTTCATTTTTTTATAAGTTAAAGTAGAAAGTATATTTAAAGAGTCATTACGCTCAATAATAAAAAGAAAAGCCAGGTCATTTAATTGACCTGGCCTATTACTACATACGATAGCCGAGAGAAACAGTTGTACGACGATCGGTATGTTCCGGCGCTGTTGCCGGCGGTTCAGAGTTCCAGGTAACGTTATAAGCCACCTTCAACCCGAAGTGTTCATTGATAGCAACATTTAAGGCTGATTCAGAGTTGAGCGTTGTATCATCAGCACCAAACACCGATACACCCTGAGTAAACTTGGTGTTGTCCGTCATCTGCCACGCATAGGCGCCAGACGCATAACCCAACGGCTGAGTTTCAGTCTTACCGTCAGTGTGCTCGTCATAGCGAACGCCAGGACCAAATTCAAAACGGAAGCTGTGCACCGGTCCACTGAGGAACTGACGACCATAACCTGCGGTCAGCACGTCACGCTCATGATAGCCGTTATAACGGTCTGTCAACCAGCTCGCCTGCCCAAACAAGTAATCATAGTCGGTCATGTTGAAACGGCTACGACCGCCCGCGGCATATTTCTCCGAAGATCGCTCATCATTCGAGGAGGTATTGCTGGCATTTCCCCACAGAGACCACGCCGTGGTTTCACCGTACCAGGTCATGGTGGTATCTGCAGTTAAAGAAGAACTTTTTGTGTTGCCTGACTGGGCGAGGTATCCCGCGTTCAGGTTACCTTCAAAAGGTTTTTTCGCGCTGGAAGGGTCATCCATGACAGTAAAAACGGAATCATCGGCGGCGGCATGCATTGACGCAAACACGCACCCCGTCAGCACGAATGCTGCGGGTACTGTCTTCAAAAGCTTCATTTATAAAGAGTCCGTACAACAAAAAAAGAGACCATTACGGTCTCGGAAACTTTCATATGGATCAATGACAAAAGACCCAGGAAAGGTAACAAATTATAAAAAGACTCGAATAACATAGCAATATATTCTTATTTCATTTTTTGAATAAGAGCGTTCTTAAACCATAATTTTATTTATATATAAATAGAGGGATAGTTTTAAATAAAGATGCGATAAATCATGTTGTTAATTGCTTCACTTTCGTGACGTTAAGTGCCAGACTGAGGTCAGCCTAACAGGAGGTAAAGATGGTACGTATCTATACGTTAACACTCGCGCCCTCTCTCGATAGCGCAACAATCACCCCACAAATCTACCCCGAAGGTAAACTTCGCTGCACCTCACCAGTATTTGAACCTGGTGGTGGCGGCATCAATGTCGCTCGCGCCATCGCGCATCTTGGCGGTAGCGCAACAGCGATTTTCCCGACAGGCGGCGCCACTGGTGAACACCTGGTGTCGTTACTCGCTGATGAAAATGTTCCAGTATCGACGATAGAAGCCAAAGACTGGACCCGACAAAATCTTCATGTCCATGTGGAGTCCAGCGGCGAACAATATCGTTTTGTTATGCCCGGCGCTGCGCTTACTGATGACGAATTTCACCAGCTTCAGGATCAGGTACTGGAAATTGAATCAGGTGCGCTACTGGTCATTAGCGGTAGCCTGCCCCCCGGTGTAAAACTTGAGAAATTAACCCGACTGGTCACCACGGCACAAAAGCAGGGTATCCGTTGCATCATTGATAGCTCCGGTGACGCACTAGCAGCGGCGTTAGCTATTGGCAATATCGAACTGGTCAAACCCAATCTTAAAGAACTGAGCGCCCTGGTTAATCGTGAACTCACGCAGCCTGATGATGTCCGTAAAGCCGCACAGGAAATAGTGCAAAGTGGTAAAGCCCATCGCGTAGTGGTCTCTCTTGGCCCACAAGGGGCATTAGGCGTTGATCGTGAAACCTGCGTTCAGGTGGTTCCGCCTCCGGTGAAAAGTCAAAGTACCGTTGGCGCGGGCGACAGTATGGTCGGCGCCATGACGCTTAAACTGGCTGAAAACGCGACATTTGAGGATATTGTTCGTTTTGGCGTAGCTGCAGGCAGCGCAGCGACGCTAAATCAGGGCACGCGACTGTGCTCTTTAAACGATACGCAAAAAATATATTCGTATCTTTCTCAATGATAGCCCTCTCCCCCTTATAGAAAATAAGGGGGATTTACCCACAAAGCTGTCAGCATACGTGTTATACGTCTATGATAAAAAATCACGTGATTACAAAGAAGTGAATCACGTGAAGCCGAAAGTCGCCCTATCTCAGGGAGGTGTGGAAGAACGACAAACATTAAGTGCCTTTCCAGTAATGACGCGTTCAGGGTGTGCGTCAGTTCGTGTTTTTTTTCCGCATTATTGCGCTAACCTTATGATCTGGCAGACAACATGGGGAGAGACATCATGTGGCAGGCAATCAGTCGTCTTTTAAGCGAGCAATTAGGTGAAGGCGAAATCGAGCTGCGTAATGAACTGCCTGGCGGAGAGATCCACGCCGCATGGCATTTACGCTATGCGGGGCGCGATTTTTTCGTCAAATGCGATGAAAGGGAGCTGTTATCCGGCTTTACGGCGGAAGCCGATCAACTGGAACTGCTCTCCCGGAGTAATACTGTTTCAGTCCCAAAAGTCTGGGCGGTAGGTGCAGACAGAGACTACAGTTTTCTGGTGATGGATTTCCTTCCTCCGCGCCCACTTGATGCTCACAACGCCTTTATTCTGGGACAACAGCTGGCACATCTGCATGAATGGAGCGATCAACCGCAGTTCGGTCTCGACTTCGATAATGCACTCTCCACCACTCCGCAACCCAATACCTGGCAACGTCGCTGGTCAACCTTTTTTGCAGAACAACGTATTGGCTGGCAACTGGAACTGGCCGCTGAAAAAGGCATTGCGTTTGGCAACATTGACGCAATTGTAGAACATGTTCAACAACGACTCTCCTCACATCAGCCGCAGCCCTCACTGCTACATGGCGATCTTTGGTCAGGAAACTGTGCTCTCGGCCCCAACGGCCCTTACATTTTTGATCCCGCCTGTTATTGGGGGGACAGAGAATGCGATCTGGCGATGCTGCCGTTACATACCGATCAACCGCCGCAGATTTATGATGGCTATCAGTCTGTCTCGCCTTTGCCGCTGGATTTTCTGGATCGTCAGCCCATCTACCAGTTGTACACGCTGCTCAACCGGGCGATTTTGTTCGGTGGTCAGCATCTTGTAGTCGCGCAGAAAGCGATGGAACGGTTACTGGCTGCTTAAAACAATTGCCTGTTGGCACTCTGCTTATCAGGCCTACAGTCCCACGCCAGAACCGTAGGCCTGATAAGACATTACTTACAAAAAGCCCAGTAACGAAAAGAAGAAATAGCCGATTACGATGACAATCACCGGCAAAATATAGAGCGGGAAGATTTGTAGAAAGATCGTATGGTGCGGTACGACAATACGCGATTCAATTTGCTCACGTGACAGCCCCTCACTTCCTTTAGCCTGTTCCAGAATCAGTTGGTCTTCAACGCCTTCACGCAGAAAGCGCGCCTGGCGGCTCATCCTGGCACCAGAATCCTGCAACGCCAGACCGATAAAGATAAGAATAAAAATCAGCCAGAAAACGAGGTTCAGGCCGCTTTGAAAATCTGGCGTCGGCGAGTTATACCAAAACACATTAAGAAATGGTGTATTCACCCGCATCATGTCAATCATAACGTGAGCAAAATCTAGCATTACGGCGTTAATGCCTTCCTGTTTTTCACTGTGCGCATACATAAACTTCAGTACTGAAACTAGCGTTGAAATCAGCGCCGGGATAAAGATTATCCACCCCACCAGCCTTTTCAAGACAGCAATGCGTCCAGCTTGTTGATACGTCATGAGTTCCCCTTGATTAAGACGTGTCATTTTGGCCTAAGTTTACCCGTTGATAACTGTTTTCGCCTGATCTTTAAAGGCGATATAATAAAGGATTAGCCATAATGAACGCTTAGAGCGAGTTCAGTTACGCTCTTAATCCCGCTGTTTAATTCTCAAAGGAGAGGTTGTGATGTCAACCCCGCGTCAAATTCTTGCTGCAATTTTCGATATGGATGGATTACTGGTCGATTCAGAGCCACTCTGGGATCAGGCCGAACTGGATGTCATCGCAAGTTTAGGCGTAGATATCACTCGCCGCCATGAGCTTCCGGATACACTGGGATTGCGTATCGACATGGTTGTTGATCTCTGGTTTGCCCAGCAACCATGGAACGGCCCCTCACGCCAGGAAGTCACGGATCGTATCATCACCCGGGCTATTTCGCTGGTTGAAGAGACCCGGCCTCTGTTACCCGGCGTACGTGAAGCTGTCGCGCTGTGTAAATCCCAGGGGCTGCTGGTTGGGCTTGCGTCTGCCTCACCGCTGCACATGCTGGAAAAAGTGCTGGCAATGTTTGATCTCCGCGACAGCTTCGATGCGCTGGCCTCTGCTGAAAAACTGCCCTACAGCAAACCGCATCCCCAGGTTTACCTCGACTGCGCAGCCAAGCTGGGCGTTGATCCATTATCCTGTGTGGCACTGGAAGACTCCGTAAACGGCATGATCGCCTCCAGAGCGGCACGAATGCGCTCCATTGTCGTACCGGCGCATGAGAATCAGGACGATCCGCGATTTGTTCTTGCCGACGTCAAACTGACATCACTGACCGAACTTACCGCCGTGCATCTGCACGAGTAATCATCCAACGGGCAATGGCAGCATTGCCCGCAGATTGTCGATCGTGTTCCAGCGCACGCTGAGAGCATAATTGTGACAAAGGGTTACAACGTCACCTCTTCCGCCTACTGTATAAAACCCCTATACTGTATGAATTGACAGTTTATTGGGTTTTATCATGACGGCGGAAGGCCACCTTCTTTTTTCTATAGCCTGTGCGGTATTTGCCAAAAATGCCGAGCTGACGCCCGTTCTCGCTCAGGGTGACTGGTGGCATATTGTTCCTTCAGCAATTTTGACGTGCCTGCTGCCCGATATTGATCATCCTAAATCTCTGCTTGGTCAGCGTCTGAAATGGATATCAAAACCAATTGCCCGGGCGTTTGGCCACCGTGGATTTACACACAGCCTGCTGGCAGTCTTTGCCCTGTTGACAACATTTTATCTGAAAGTACCCGATACCTGGATAATCCCGGCTGATGCGTTACAAGGGATGGTACTTGGTTATCTCAGCCACATTGTGGCGGATATGTTGACGCCCGCTGGTGTTCCCCTGCTCTGGCCTTGCCGTTGGCGCTTTCGCTTGCCGATCCTCGTGCCGCAAAAAGGTAATCAACTGGAGCGTTTTTTATGCATGGCGCTGTTCGCATGGTCTATCTGGATGCCACAAACAATGCCAGAGAATAGTGCCGTACGCTGGTCATCGCAGATGATTAACACGCTGCAAATGCAATTTAATCGGTTTATAAAACACCAGGCTGATTAATAATTCAGCCAAAATGTCATTTCGGAATAAACAATTCCATTTGAATATAAGAGGCACATCACAGATTCTGCTAATCTTGCGCCAACAGAATCACTGTAGCACGGTGATATATATAAAAAGATCAGGAGAACGGGGATGAACTTTCCATTAATCGCGAACATTATCGTGTTCGCCATACTGCTGTTACTGCTGGCGCAAACCCGTCACAAACAGTGGAGTCTGGCCAAAAAAGTACTGGTTGGTCTTGTCATGGGCGTGGTTTTTGGCCTTGCCCTGCACACCATCTACGGCTCTGACAGCCAGGTGCTGAAAGATTCCGTACAATGGTTCAACATTGTCGGCAATGGCTATGTCCAACTACTGCAAATGATTGTTATGCCGCTGGTGTTTGCCTCTATCCTTAGCGCCGTTGCACGTCTGCATAACGCTTCCCAACTGGGTAAAATTAGCTTCCTGACTATCGGAACGTTATTGTTTACCACGCTGATAGCTGCTCTGGTGGGGGTGCTGGTCACCAACCTGTTCGGCCTGACGGCAGAAGGTCTGGTGCAGGGCGGTGCTGAAACCGCACGTCTGAACGCCATTGAAACCAATTATGCTGGCAAAGTCGCTGACCTCAGCGTTCCGCAACTGGTGCTGTCGTTCATCCCGAAAAACCCGTTTGCCGATCTGACCGGTGCTAACCCGACTTCGATTATCAGCGTGGTTATTTTCGCGGCATTCCTCGGTGTTGCAGCGCTTAAACTGCTGAAAGATGATGCCCCGAAAGGCGAACGTGTATTAACCGCTATCGATACCTTGCAAAGCTGGGTGATGAAACTGGTTCGTCTGGTTATGCAACTGACGCCGTACGGTGTGCTGGCACTGATGACCAAAGTCGTTGCGGGTTCAAACCTGCAGGACATCATTAAGCTCGGTAGCTTTGTCGTGGCCTCTTATCTCGGCCTGGGTATTATGTTCGTGGTTCACGGTATCCTGCTGGGCATTAACGGTGTTAGCCCACTGAAATATTTCCGTAAAGTCTGGCCTGTACTGACTTTCGCATTCACCAGCCGTTCCAGCGCCGCGTCTATTCCGCTGAACGTTGAAGCACAAACTCGTCGTCTGGGTGTACCGGAGTCCATTGCCAGCTTTGCGGCTTCTTTTGGCGCAACGATTGGGCAAAACGGTTGTGCCGGCCTGTATCCTGCCATGCTGGCCGTGATGGTTGCACCGACTGTCGGTATTAATCCGCTGGATCCAATATGGATTGCGACGCTGGTAGGTATCGTCACCGTCAGCTCCGCAGGTGTGGCTGGTGTGGGCGGTGGCGCAACCTTTGCCGCGCTGATTGTGCTGCCTGCGATGGGCCTGCCGGTGACACTGGTCGCTCTGCTGATCTCCGTTGAACCACTGATCGATATGGGCCGTACCGCGTTGAACGTCAGCGGTTCCATGACCGCCGGTACGCTCACCAGCCAATGGCTGAAGCAAACCGATAAAACGATTCTGGATAACGACGATAATGCCGAACTGGCACACCGCTAACCCTGATTCCTGAAATGTAAAAAACCGCCGGAGAGTAATGCTCCGGCGGTTTTTTTATGTCCGGTTAATCGATCAGTTCATTTTCCTGGCGAACCTGGTTCGCCCAGCGTTGTGCCGACTCCGGCACTGTAAACGCAGGCGACCGTTGAAACGCCTCCCCCATTAAGACAAAAGCGACATATTTCCCGCGCAGTATCCATACGTCACGAAACGCATCCATTTTGATCGCATGTTCAGGTGGTGCAGGCTCCACACGCGGAACATAGCTGATAACCGGACGATTTTGTTGGCGAAGAGGTTTCATAATCAGTTGCTTCACTAAAGACAAATTCTAAAAAACTGAAAAGCGCTATCTTAGCTGATTTTCTTATCGGGCGTTGTAAAAACAGTTTGCTCGCTAAAATAATGGCAAATCGAGGACTACGGGCAGGCTGCTGAGGCTGGAATGATAGACAAAAAAAGTGCGGCGCATCTCAGCGCCGCAAACTCAGGAATTACACGTTCAGAAAACTGCCAAGACGATAACCGCGCTCCGCAATAGCATATTTCAATGACGAAGACGTCAGCACATCGAGTTCAGTTAAACGGGGGTAACAATAGGCGCTTTGCCGAATAATATTATCGATAAAGGCCGGATGACACATCACTTCCAGCGAAGACTCCCCTCTTTCAGCAGATGCATCCAGAGCCTGTAAAAACAGCGCCTCAGAGATAGTTTCGCCATAAAACTCGCTGCTGAACCCCTGGGTGGTACGCAACGTTACCGGTATGTCAGACGCCTGAATCACCGTCTGGCGATCAATACGCAGCGCAATGCCCCGTTGCGCAGCGAAATTAGCTACGATTGGGAAGATCTGCGGGAACATATGCACATGGTGGTGACTATCCAGATGCGTCGGCTCCCGCCCAAACAGGTTAATAAAACGCTGATACTGAGCGGTCAGCTCTTGTGAAATTTCATCCAGCGGCAAAGTATCTTCCTCAGCCATCTGCCAGATCCATTTCCCCAAAAGCCCGTCACGAGTCAACCCCGGCATAAGCGTCAACGGTTTTCCCAGCGTCAGAACAAAGTGCATTCCCACAGCCAGTTCGGGTAAATCGCGGCTGAGCTGCTCCGCGTGGTTAATCGCTTCGCCATTGACCAGCGCCGTTGTCGAGGTCACAACACCATTGCGACAGGCTTCCACAATGCCGTAGTTTTGTCCTTTACTCAGGCCAAAATCATCAGCATTAACAATCAGTACGCGTTCCATAGCCAACCTCGATTAATGTTGTTCGCTTTTGAGTTTCTCGATACAACCGGCAAAGTTAGGCAGCCATTTCTCGTGTGCGAGAATTAATTCCCGAGCCAGAATCTCGGCATCATGGTCAGAATGTACTAATGGACTAAGGTTTAGCGCCAACAGCACATCATTAATCTCACCACTCAGCGCCGCCTGACTCGCCGCCACTTCAAAGCCTTTAATGGTATAGATAAGGCCGAGGACTTTCTCGTCAAAATGGGTAATTCTCGGGTGCGGTGTCGCACCGTTACGTCCCAACGTACAGGTCATTTCAACCGCCCAGTCTGCGGGAATATTATCGACATGCCCATGATGAGGGATGTTGACATAGTGCTCGGTCTGTTTGTCGTTGTAGATGGCGTTAATCACTTCGCAAGCCGCATCGGAGTAATAGGCCCCACCGCGCTGCTCAAGCTCCTTCGGCTTAACATTCAGCTCAGGGTTTTTGTAGAGTTCAAACAGCTGTTTCTCGACTTTCTGCACCACCTGAGCACGTGCACCGCCCTTATAGTATTCACCCATTTCAATCGCCAACATCTCTTTTGGCTTGAAGTAATACAGCAAGTAAGAGCAAGGTAAGAGTTTCAGTGAGCGAATCAGTCCTTCGCTAAACGGCAAATCGAAAATGTTCTTCACCGAAGAGGCTTTAAGCTGACCAGAAGCCACGCCGTCCAGAAGTTCATCAAAACGCGACTCCCCATTCACCAGTACGTCTTTAATAAAGACCATATGATTCAGGCCAAACAGATCGATGGATAAATCATCGCTCTCTTTCAGCGCCAGCACATCGCTGATAAACATTTTCATGCCGATGGGAATATTACACACGCCAATAAATTTCTTGAAATTAGTGTGGCGATAAACCGCTTCAGTCACCATCCCAGCCGGGTTAGTAAAGTTAATCACCCATGCGTTCGGACACAGTTCCTCCACATCCTTCACGATGTCAAAAATGACCGGAATAGTACGTAAACCTTTAAACAGGCCGCCAGCACCGTTAGTTTCCTGTCCCAGATAACCATGACTTAACGGAATTCGCTCATCCTTTTCGCGCGCTTTCAACTGACCAACTCGCAGCTGTGTTGTGACAAAATCAGCGTCTTTCAGGGCTTCACGGCGATCCAGCGTTTTATACAGCTTCATCGGCACGCCAGCTTTGTCGATCATTCGCTGGCACAGGTCAAAAATAATATCCAGCTTCTCTTTTCCACCATCGACATCCACCAGCCACAGTTCAGAAACCGGCAATTCATGATAACGCTTAATAAAGCCTTCAAGTAACTCAGGGGTGTAGCTACTTCCGCCACCAATAGTGACGACTTTTAATTTCTGATTCATAATTTCTCCCTTCAGTGTAAAAACACTGACGTGTATTACGCCCTGCCCGTTCGTCAGGAATAACGCGGCAGTCCCGGCATTATTTAGGGCAAGCGTTAAAATTAGTAATTGATGAATATTATTTACTGATTAAATTCAGTTAATTTCTTTCGATAGCTATTAGGTGTAAACGACGTCAGTTTTTTAAACGTTTTAATAAACAGGCTAGGACTGCTGTAACCAGACTCATATGCAATATCGGTTACCGAGTAGTTAGTCATCTCCAGCTGTTTCTTAGCAAAGTTAATGCGGATTTCATTAATAATCTGCATAGGTGTTTTACTGTAAAAACGCTGGGTAGCGCGGGTCAGATACTCCTGAGACTTTGCGGACAGGCGAACCATGTTTTCCAGCGCGTTTTCACTAAACTGCCTTTTGTCATGCATAGTCTCCACGGTGGTTTTAAGCCATTGTGGAATATCATCCAGCACTTGCTCTTCACGATGATGCCGTAACCGATTAATAATATAGAAGGTGACCACTTCTACAAATTCATCCAGACCACTCTCGCGAAAATTCAACGATGCAATAACCGTTTCAATGTAGGTGAGAAATGAGTTATTAGCCCGATACACCTGTGAAGCAACAAAACAAAACGGTAATAAAGGATGATAATGCTGTTCGAAAAAACGTTTACTAATACCGACGTTAAGGATCCGTGTCGCGCCGAAATCATAGAAACTTTGGTGATGCGATCCCAGAGGGATAAAAACAAAATCTCCACGTTCGAGCAGTACGCGCTTCCCGTTGATTTCCTGATAATAACGCCCGGTTAATACCAGGGTAAATTCGTAGTAATCGTGCTGATGCAGTCCACTGATACTCTCAGTTTTGTTATAGATAAACACATGGAAATTTTTGCCATTAAAAAGCTGCTGCTCATAGACGGTCTTGATTTCCGGTGCGTTAATCTGTAGTTGCATCATGCACTCCTCACTATTTCAGCTTCTCGTGAAGCTCAATCAGTTCTGTAATCAGTTCGCGCGCCAGCATTGACGTCATCAGATGATCTTGCGCGTGAACCAGAACCAGGCTGACCTTCATTTTACCTTCACCCTGATCGCCTTCAATCAGTTTCGTTTGTACGAGATGCGCTTCGTTAAGCGCCATGCGAGACTGTTCCATCATCGTCTTCGCCGACTCAAAATCCCCCTGCTTGGCCATTTTGAGCGCGCCATATGCCAGACTACGGGCCTGACCTGAATTGATGATAAGTCCCATCACCACTTCTTCCAGCTCTTCAGCCTCTGACGGCGTACCTACGATGTTTTCGATATCCAACATACTCTTTTCCTCTGGTTCAGTCCGGCATGCCCGGGTAGACATGCCGGATTAAATTTAGAATTTCAATGCGTTAGCGATATCTTCTTCGCTTTCTTCCTGGTCAATAACGTTCTGCGCTTTGTTGGCAACAACCACGAAAGGCAGATACACCAGCGTTGCAATCCCAAGGTTGAACAGTGCGACTAACAACGCGGCGACGCTGCCGTTAGTGTTGAAGAAAGCACCCAACCCGGTTGGCATGGTCCACGGTGCAATATTGGTAACCGGTGGAATAATGCCTGTGTAATAGGCGGCCAACATAATCGCTGCCAGAATTGGTTGAACCAGAATGAACGGGATAAACATCACCGGGTTCATGATAATTGGCAGGCCGAACAGGATAGGCTCGTTAATCTGGAAGATGCCTGACGGCAGTGCCAGTTTTGCCACCTGACGATAGTCCGGACGGCGGGATGCCAGGAAGATAGCAATAATCAGACCCAGCGTTGCTCCGCTACCCCCAAGGAAAATATAGGAGTCAAGCATTGGCTTTGCCCAGACATGGAACGTTTTACCGGCTTCCAGTGCAGCGTCGACAGAACCAAACTGCTGGTAAATCGCGATGTTTTCCAGCGCCCATGGCGTCATGATACCGCTATCCAACGCAGTCAGCGCCAGTGAACCGTGAATACCAAAGAACCACAGCAGCGGGACAAAAATCACGTAGGCCCAGCCCACCACGCTGCCCAGTGATGCCAGCGGAGTAGAAATTGAGTCCATGATGATCTGGTGGAAGTTCGTGCCGAAAGTCGTCAACGCCCAGGCAATAATCCCCATAACGGAGAGGATAAGAAAGCCCGGTATCAATGCAGAGAATGAGCGCGAAACGGATGTCGGCACGCTATCAGGTAATTTAATCACCCAATTACGACGGACAACAAAGGTAAACATTTCCGCGACAACCAAACCGATAATAATACCGGATATAATATTCGCACCACCCAACCAGTTTGCACCAACAGCATAGGCTTCGCCCACGCTATATGGAGTTACGGTCATAAATGCTGCAACAGATAACAGTCCGGCCGCCAGTGAATCGACTTTGCGTTCTTCCGCTAGCGCCATACCTATAAAGAATGGCGCCATCAATGACATAATACCCAGCGTACCGTTATAGACGTTTCCACCAATGCCTTTTAAACTATTGAGACTCTCAATAGTAGAAGCATCAAGCCGAATGCCCATTGAATAAAAAAAGGACCCCTCCCCAAAGCTCAGGAAAACGTTATTTATTAATACAAACATGGCCCCTGCGAGGGTTAACGGCATTAAACGAATAAAACCGTTTTTGATTGCATTAACGTGTGGCTGCTTTCCAATTTTTACAGCAAAAGGAAGGAGTACCTTTTCAAGTGAAGCAATACCGTTACTCATAGAAAAATACCCTTAAATACCGCAATAAAAAATTGCGGTGAATGTTAATGAAATAACTCTTTGACGGGAAAATTAAAATAAAATAATTAATTTGCTGCGGCTTTTTTAATTGCTGCAACAGCAGCTTTAAGCACGCCTAAACCATCGACTTTGCCATACAACAGCGAGTCAATCACTTCTACAGGCTTGTTTGGTAACAAACGCTGAATTTCGGGTAACATATAAGCAATTTGTGGGCCTAATAAAACGACATCGGCCACGGGACCTTTTTCTCCGGCCAGCGTTTCAGGAAACGCTTCAATAATAACCGGTACTTCGTATTTTTCAGCCTGCGCGCGCATTTTCGATACTAGCAAGGAAGTCGACATGCCCGCAGAACAAAACAGATAAATGTGTTTCTTTTCCATAAAAACGATCCTCATATGCGATTATCTGTCAACCAGACAGTCCGCAAGCCATAACCTGCATCCATGCTCTGGGTAACTTGCGTCAGCTAAATTACTTTTTTAGGTGGCTGAAATGAGTATACGGGATTGCACTGGAGGATGGTATTTCCTTGACCAACAAAATTGCTTCTCCTTGACCTGTCGTTATGACACCCCTCACATTTCGGGCAAATAATTCGCGACAATAATTAAGATCGCTAGAGACAAAAAAACCGGCGCGATGGCCGGTTCTCCAGAACGCACAGGCAATATACAGTTGTTACTTCTTCGCCGCCTGTGGGTCTGTGTCGTACTCTGCACATGTCTGATAGCCAGAATTAATCACGTGTCCAGTATCATCCAATGCAACAAAATAGGTCTCAGCTTTACCATCTCGTTGACCCAGGATGTAAGTCTGACAAGTTCCACGCGCATGAATCATGCTCACTTCAGATGAAGGCTTACCAGCAATCTGCGCAACCTGCGCCCGGCTCATCCCTTTCTTCACATCTTTCACCACGGGCTGGACAAATTGGTCTTTCGTACGGTCGTAGGCCGTACAACCTGCCAGCATAGTCATTACCGCCGCTGCACCCAGAATTCCTGTTAGATTCTTGTTCATTTTTTCTTCCTCTTGTTGGTACACAATATCATTCAAAATACATCGAAGCGGCAACTGAGCAAATCTTCAGGAGCTTACATCAGTAAGTGACTGAGGTGAGCAAAGGCAGCCAGCAAAGAGACGATTTGAATGATGCCGTATATTTCAGCGTGTTATATAAGCCTGGAGCACAACAACTCATTTTTCAAGCTGACAGTTGATACTTAAGCCCTTTCGGAAAATTCTATTAAAACAAAATGATGTTATATCCGGCCGCATCCCTTGTCGTTTGGGCGTCAACGCGTTAGCTTTAACACATCATTATTTTTGATCATTTTATTTTTCGGAGGGGGTTAAATGACTCTGCAACAAGAGATAATCCAGGCGCTTGGCGCCAAACCGCACATTAATGCAGAAGAGGAAATTCGCCGCAGCGTGGATTTTCTGAAATCGTACCTGCAAACCTACCCCTTTCTGAAATCACTGGTGTTAGGGATTAGCGGTGGCCAGGACTCAACCCTGGCCGGAAAATTATGCCAAATGGCGATTTCTGAACTGCGTGAAGAAACCGGCAACGACGCACTGCAGTTTATTGCCGTTCGTCTGCCTTACGGCGTTCAGGCCGATGAACAGGACTGCCAGGATGCGATAGCATTCATCCAGCCGGATCGCGTGTTAACCGTTAATATAAAGGGCGCGGTACTTGCCAGTGAGCAGGCATTACGTGAAGCGGGTATCGAACTAAGTGATTTTGTGCGAGGTAATGAGAAAGCCCGTGAACGTATGAAGGCACAGTACAGTATCGCCGGGATGACCAGCGGTGTTGTCGTTGGTACCGATCACGCGGCAGAAGCTATCACCGGATTCTTCACCAAATATGGCGATGGCGGCACCGACATTAACCCTATTTTCCGCCTCAACAAGCGTCAGGGGAAACAGCTTCTTGCCGCGCTGGGTTGCCCTGAGCATCTCTATCAGAAAGCACCAACCGCCGATCTCGAGGACGATCGTCCTTCTCTGCCTGATGAAGCCGCATTAGGTGTGACGTACGACAACATCGATGATTACCTGGAAGGGAAAACACTGGATGCCGCGGTGGCAAATAAAATCGAAGGCTGGTATATGAAGACAGAGCATAAACGTCGCCCACCAATTACGGTGTTTGACGACTTCTGGAAAAAGCCGTAACTCACTTCTTCCAGCATGATGCCGGATAGCGACAATTTATGTCCTGTCCGGCACAAGAACTGGAAACATCATCCCAGCCTCTTTTTTGAGCGAAACACTTTTGTTACACTGGATGAATAACCAGCATCCGGAGTCACAAGTGGTACGGCGTCAATCAGCACCTCGTCTTTCGTTTGAACCAGCAGCAATCTATGAATACCCCGAGCACTTGCGCCCGTTTCTGCGCGAGCTGCCAGCGGCACCTGGCGTTTATCTGTTTCACAGCGATAGCGATACGATGCCGCTTTATATCGGCAAAAGTGTGAATATTCGCAGCCGGGTGTTATCGCATCTGCGTACAGCAGACGAAGCGGCAATGTTGCGCCAGTCCCGACGTATTACCTGGATTTGTACAGCCGGGGAAATCGGCGCGCTCCTGCTGGAAGCCCGGCTGATCAAAGAGCAACAACCCCTGTTTAACAAACGACTGCGGCGTACGCGCCAGCTCTGTTCCCTGCAATTAACCGACCGAACTGTTCAAGTTGTCTATGCACGCGAAGTTGATTTCTCACAAACGCCCCATCTGTTCGGCCTGTTTGCTCATCGCCGCGCCGCGCTACAGGCGCTGCAAAGCCTCGCTGATGAACAGAAGCTTTGCTACGGTTTACTCGGGCTGGAACCGCTGAGTCGCGGACGAGCCTGCTTCCGTTCAGCGCTTAAACGCTGCGCCGGAGCATGTTGCGGAAAGGAGAGTCCCGAGGCGCATCAGTTGCGACTACAGGAAGCGCTGGAAAGAGTACGCGTAATCTGCTGGCCGTGGAAAAGTGCAATTGCACTGAAAGAGAGCACGGCGGAACTGACGCAGTACCACATCATCAATAACTGGCTGTGGCTCGGCGCTGTGTCAACACTGGATGAGGCCACAACGCTGGCACGCATGCCTGCCGGCTTTGATCATGATGGTTATAAAATCCTCTGCCGGCCGGTCATGTCAGGGCAATATGAAATTATTGAACTGGATCCGGAGAATGCCCCGGCATCCAGTTAATCTCACTAAATAACAGCTTCCCTTCCGCTTTTAGTAGTCGCAACGTGTGCTTGCCATCGTGCCAGCATGCGCCCTGGTCAACTGTCAGCAATTTATCTCCCAGTTGCCAGGCTCCGCTAATCACAAACACCACGCCGCCACGCGAACCAAAGGTTGTAAAAGTACGATCAGCAACTCTGACTTTCGCCTGACAGACATCACGACGCGTCATGATATTGAAATCCATCGACATCTGTCCCTCTGTCAGCCTGGCTTTTACCACCCTGTCCCCCGCGAAGGTAAACGGTTGATGCTGCTTGAGCGTATGCGTGAAAGCATTCACGCCTTCCAGAGTGACTTCCCCCCCTTCCAGCAGCGTAATCACGCGTTCGACCCCTGGGAAAAGTGAAAATTCGCCGTTCGCGGCAATAGAGGCAATACTCGCCCGCCAGTGGAAATCACGTGTTGCAGGCGGAAAACAACAAATCTCACGCGTTTCTCCCGCACCATTACGCCAAAGATTGACCGGCATTTTGCGGATATCAAAGTATTCCATCATCTCTCCAGAAAGGCGCAGTACGCCAGTATGCCGCACACAGGCACCCTAATCATCGTAGTTATCATTCACCCTGCACATTGTTGTTATCGGCAGCAGAGTTGATTTGCCTTAGCGATGAACCTGGCGTTTTGCAAAAAAGATTAACGCGCTGATCCAGGTAGAATTTTCGCGGGCTTCAGGAGAATAGCGTGTCGGTTGCGAGGTGCAATAGGCAGTAAAGAAAAAACCGCCGATCCTGCCCACCTCGTTAAACGTGTTGTGGACAAGACCGGCGGTCTTGAGTTTTTATTCGCGCCGTATCAGACACAACGCGAATGATTTAGTGTAGACGCTGATCGATTACTCAGCAGCCTTTGGCATTTTACCTTTCTGCGCTTCACGTTCTGTCAGACGCTTCTCAAAATTGGCATTAAACTGTTTTTTCTGTTCCGGCGTCAGAATGTTGTAGATCTTGTTCTGGGTTTCCATGTGCGCCAGCATGTTGGCTTTACGCTGTTCTTCCATCTTCGCAATTTGCGCTTCAGCTTTCGCTTTATCGAAGCTATCGCTGGCGATGATATCGTGCATTGCACGGCGTTCTTCCAGCGGCGGACGTTTCATCTGATCGCGCTGACCTTTCATAATGTCGCGGATCTGTTGTTTCTGTGCATCGGTCAGATTGAGGTCTTTAAACATCATGTCGTGATGTGGGCCAAACTTACCGTTGTGGTGCATCATAGGTTTGGCAGTTGCCGGTGCAGCAGTTGTGGTATCAGCAGCATGTGCCAGGTTCGCGGCGCCCAGCGCCAGGGTAGAGGCAACAAACAAAGCAGTCAGTTTACGCATAATTTCTGTCCTTCCTTTCAGTTATTTTTACGACACTCATGCAAGGTGATGTCGTGTTGACGAGATTAACTTTACCGGCTTTAGCGTCAATTAATCAGAGCAACGGTAAAACAATGAAAGTGTAAAAAACAAACTTTCATCAATTATGAAGAAAAAAAGAATAAATTGCGGAGAGTTGAAATAAAAAATTACAACAAGATGATTTTGAAAGGATTATGAAGAACTATACCTGAACTCTGATTATTAAGAAAGCAACTTACCAGGAATAATCTGTAATATATCCTTTATCTTCCAAATTATATTTTTGTATCTGCTCTGGCTTACCCCAGTTACCTGATTATCTGGTTCCTGGGGCAAATATTTCAGTCACAACCTTTCCAGCATCAACCCGGCACGTAAGCCACAAGCCACATTGGGGTTTGGAAAGAGAACATATTCAACATCGTGGGTGACAATAAAACGCTCATCGCCATCCTGTGCCAGCAACGTCCCCTCCCTGAATGGCGTAAAGTTCAGCGTCTGGTTATCCATATGCAAAATAAAATCGTCGCTACGCCGTGTAATTTGCGACACCACGCGATAGCGCACCGGGAATGTGTCCTCTGCACCACCACATTCCCCCTTCAGCAGACAGGCCAGCGCATCTGCTGTCTGCGCAAATTGAGTTAGATCGTTTTGTCCAAACGGCAATGCTTTACCCAGTTCCAGCGTACAAGCCAGCGCACCAAAATGCTCCCCGCTAAAGTGAGTGAACGTTCCGCCCGGCGCCTGATGGAAAACCAGCGCCTCCAGCCCCGCATCCCCCAACCAGGACAGAAACCCTTCGTCCCACGGCACGTTGCGCTGCGGCAATACACCGAAGCGCAGATGATGTGAACCACGAATAGCGGTATGGAGATCCAGATGCCAACGCACCGTCTCTGTTGCACGTGAATAAAAATCCTCCAGACACAGCTCCAGCTCACGGGCTCGCAGCGTTTCACCACTTGCGGCAAATATCTGCCATCGACCGCCAAACATGCGGTTCAGATCGCTATGACAATAGCGCTTACCCGCAGTCAGCGCCTGCGGATTACCCAGTATCACCAACATTCGCCAGGTTAAAGTCAGCTTGCCGCTAAACAATCCTGACAACAACACATCAAGCATTTCTACCGGTGCAGTTTCATTGCCATGTATACCAGCGGAAAGCACCAGCGAACGTTCAACCGGAGCAAGAGGCGTAAGTTCCAGAATGCCATGTCCGCGCCACTGCCAGTTAAAACCATGTGCTTTACCCTGGATAGCATCCGGCGCAGTACCCGCGAGCGTCAGGGCAAGAAAATTTTCCATAACTCACAGCTCCTGCTGGAAGGGGTAAACAGAACCGAGGTTCAGTAATTGTGTCAGCGAATCCAGCGCTTCGCGGCCTTCACGCAGCAGTTGCGGGTCGGCGAGATCAGCGGCGGTCAGGCGATCCCGGTAGTAACGGTCGACCCAGTTATTCAGCGTATTGAATAACGTATCATTCATGATAACCGCCGGATTAACAGCTTGTAGCTCTTGTGGGGTTAATACTACCCGTAGGCGCAGACAAGCAGGACCACCGCCGTTAGACATACTTTCCCGCAGATCAAATACCCGCAGATCGTTGATCGGGTTATCACCTTCCAGCACATGGTGCAGATAACGCCATACGCCAGCATGTTCCCGGCACTCCTGCGGTAAAATCAGCATCATCGAGCCATCATCACAACTCAACAACTGGCTGTTAAACAGGTATGTCGCTACCGCATCCTGCACTGAAACTTCCGCTGAGGGCACTTCCAGCGCAGTAAATCCAGCCACCTGTGTACGTAGCTGACTCAACAACGCTTGCTGTCTGGCAAACGCCAGCTCATGGCAAAACAACACCTGACGATTCGACACCGCAATAACATCGTTATGGAAGACTCCGAGATCGATGACATCCGGGTTTTGTTGGGCAAAAATTAGCTGATGCGGGTTAACCTGATTCAACCGCGCCACGGCTTCGCTGGCCTCGCGGGATTGCCGCGCCGGATAGCGCTTCGGTTGCGTTGCATTTCCCTCTTCGCGGCCATAAACAAACAGCTGTACACCAGGCCCGCCGTAGTCACCACCGAGACGGTTATGGTTCGCCGCCCCTTCATCGCCCAGCAACGCGACCTGCGGCAACGCACCGTGAACCGAAAAGGTTTTCTCATCGCGGAAAATCGCCCGCAACAGCGACTCAGTGGTCGGTGCTTCCAGCGAACGGTGGAATTTATTATTCAGGTTGGCAACCGTCAGATGCACTTTCCCATCCAGCGAATCAGCAGAAGGACAAACCGTTGCCGCATTCGCCACCCACATTGGCGATGCGGAGTTGACGCTGGAGAGCCAGTGAGGCGCCTGGCGCGCCACCTTTTCCAGCACCTGCTCGTCGCTGCCGCTGAACCCAAGCTGGCGCAGCGCCGGAATAAACGGACGTTCATGGGGAGGGATCACCGCCTGAGGAAATCCCGCATCCGCCAGCGCTTTCATCTTTAACAGACCCTGCTTTGCCGCCAGACGGGGATTCGACACCTGAAAACGGTGTTGCGTCGAAGCCTCATTGCCAAATGACAACCCAGCATAGTGATGCGTCAGCCCTACCAGCCCGTCGAAATTGACCTCACGCGCTTTCATATTTTACCCTCGCGTGAAAAATCCAGTCCCGGACTAAGGGCTGCAGGCAGCGTTAATAGCGGTGACTCCAGACTTGCCATCGGCCAGGCGCAATAATCTGCGGCATACCAGGCACTGGCGCGATGGTTCCCGGATGCGCCTACCCCACCAAATGGCGCAGTGCTTGCCGCACCGGTCAAGGGTTTATTCCAGTTGACAATTCCGGCCCGCGCTTCCAACAGGAGCTGATCAAACTGAACGCGATCCGGCGACACCAGCCCACACGACAGACCAAATCGGGTATTGTTGGCCAGATGAATGGCGTCGTCGAAGTTGTCGTAACGCCACACGCCGAGCAGCGGACCGAAGACTTCCTCATCCGGCACGTTTGCCACATCGGTCAGTTCGATTATCCCCGGTGCCAGCAGGGAGGTACCCACTTGCACTCGCCGTGGAGCCAGCAAAGTGCGACCGCCAAGGGCTTCAAGACGTTGCCAGGCATCATATACGTGCTGTGCCGCTTGTTGGGAAATAAGCCCGCCGATAAAGGGTTGCGGCTCGTCATCCCAGTTTCCCGGAACCAGACGCTGACTGACTTCAACCAGGCGCGCCAGAAATGCATCCCCCTGCGCCCCTTTTTTTACCAGCAGCCGACGAGCGCAGGTGCAACGTTGCCCGGCGGTGACAAACGCCGACTGAATAGTCAGATGCACTGCCGCATCAATATCTTCCGGATTTTCAATAATCAGCGGGTTGTTGCCCCCCATCTCCAGCGCGAGGATTTTTTCCGGCTGCCCGGATAACTGTCGATGCAACTGATAGCCCGTATTGGCGCTGCCGGTAAACAGCAGGCCGTCAAGGTCTTCCAGCGCACTCAACGCCTGCCCCGTTTCGCGCCCGCCCTGCACCAGATTCAGCACGCCTGGCGGTAATCCTGCCTGCTCCCACAATTTTACTACTGCCTCACCGGTCCACGGGGTCAGCTCACTGGGTTTGAAAATCAGTGTATTACCCGCCAGCAGAGCCGGAACAATATGACCGTTGGGCAAATGACCGGGGAAGTTATACGGACCAAAAACCGCCAGCACGCCGTGGGGACGGTGACGCAACGTCGCAGCACCATCTGGCAACTCATTATGTTGCTCACCGGTACGTACATGATAGGCCTTTACGGAGATAGCGATTTTATTGATCATCGCCGTCAATTCTGTCGCGGCCTCCCAACGTGGTTTGCTGGTTTCCTGTGCAATAATCGCTGTGAGTTCTGTTTTATTGCTCTCCAGCAAGGCTGCGAATTTCTCTACCACCGCCTGACGTGCGGCAAAAGGCTGTTTTGCCCAACCAGGGAAAGCTGCACGCGCTGCATGACATGCCTGGGCCACCTGCGAGGCATCAGCATCATTTCCTTGCCACAGGGTATCGCCACTCACCGGATTGGCTTTCACCCGACGTTCACCCAGACCCGTTACCCAGTCGCCATTTATCCATAATGTCATGCTGTTTTCTCCTCTGCACAAAGACGAACTAAACGGACCTTGTCGCCCGCGTGGCACTTCAGGGCATCCAACTGCGCCGCCGTTAACACCAGGCGCTGAGTATGCGGATCGGCGCGAACCAGCATGACGCGGAAGTTGTGATAGTTTTCATTGGCAACCAGGCAGGCCGGATATTCGCCTGGTGCCGGTTGTCCTTCAACAACCTCCACCAACCTGCTTTTGCGAATCGCCCGAACCCGGTCGATATCGCATTCCAGCGTCGGCCCACCGTCGAAAATGTCAATATAGTTACGATAGCGAAACCCTTCCTTTTCCAGCACCGCGCGGGCAGGTGCAGTTTGCGGATGCACTTCGCCAATCACGCTTTGCGCTTCGTCCGACAAGAAATGGGTATAAATAGGATGCTTGGGCATCAATTCAGCAATAAATGCTTTTTGCCCTGTTCCACACAGAAAATCAGCCCTGCTGAACTCCATTGAGAAAAAGCGCTTCCCAAGGCTTTGCCAGAACGGGGAGTAACCGTGTTCATCGATCACTCCGCGCATTTCTGCCACTACTTTTTCGTTAAACCGGTCACGGAACGCGGCCATAAACATAAAACGCGATTTCGACAGTAAATAGCCGTTGCCTTCTTTTCGCCAGTCCGGATCGAGGAACAGGGTACACAGCTCACTGCTTCCCGTATGATCGTTACTGAGAAACAGCGTCGGCAGCGCGTTATAAACGTTCAGCTCTTTCGAGGCATGCACCAGGGTACCCACCCGATAGTTATACCAGGGATCATTAAGTCCAACCGCCACTTCGATTGCGCAAATTCCTGCTACCGTACCTGTGGCGCTGTCTTCGAGCACAAAAACATACCCCTGCTCGCTTTTCGGCAACTTGCCCTGCCAGGTTTGCAGCGAACGTTCAATTCTCGCCATAAGAGTGGCTTCATTCGCCGGAAGCGACGTCAATCCGCCGCCGGTCTTACTGGCAAGTTGCATTAACGCCGTAATATCTGCGCGTTCAATGGGACGGATCACCATCATGATGAACCTCCTGCTGTAATGCGTTCACAGGCCAGTGCAAAGCGATCCAGTCCGGTGGCAACTTCTTCTTCGCTGACGTTCAACGCTGGCGCAAAACGCACTACGTTCCCACCAGCAATCAGCACCATCACCCCTGCACTGGCGGCTTCTTGCGAGAACAGTTTGGCTTTCCCGGCAAACTCTTCATTCAGTACGCAGCCGATTAACAGGCCAAGTCCACGAATTTCACTAAATAATCCAAAACGTTCGTTAATGGCGTTGATACGCTCCACAAACCAGTCGTGACGCTGTTTGACGCCGTTCAATACTTCCTGCGTGTTAACAATTTCCAGCACTTTCCCGGCCACCGCAGAGGCCAGCAGATTTCCGCCGTAAGTGGTACCGTGTGTGCCCACCGTCATCACACTTGCGCATTGCTCAGTCGTCAATAACGCGCCAACAGGAAAACCACCGCCCAACGCTTTGGCCGTCGTCAGCAGATCCGGCGTCACGCCGTAATGCATATAGGCATACAGCTCGCCAGTACGGCCGACTCCGGTCTGCACTTCATCGAAAATAAGCAGCGCATTGTGTCGATCGCATAATTCACGCAGCCCCTGTAAAAATGCTTTCGTTGCCGGTACCACGCCACCCTCGCCCTGGACTGGTTCCACGATAACCGCGCAAGTTGCGTCATTAATCAACTGGCTGGCAGAATCCAGATCGTTATACACGGCATGGCGGATATCCGGCGGCAACGGTGCAAAATCCTGCGAATAGGCTGGCTGCCCCCCGGCGCTTACGGTAAACAGCGTGCGACCGTGGAAGGCATTTTTAAAGGCCACGATGCCACTTTTCTGGCTACCGAAACGATCGTGAGCATATTTACGCGCCAGTTTTAGTGCGGCCTCGTTAGCTTCCGCACCAGAGTTACAAAAGAAAACGCGCTCGGCAAAAGTTGCATCAATCAGTTGTTTCGCCAACCGCAGTACCGGCTCGTTGGTATAGCCATTTCCGGTATGCCAGAATTTACTCGCCTGATCGTTTAATGCTTCACGTAACGCCGGATGTGCGTGCCCCAGCGCATTAACCGCAATGCCTCCCGCGAAATCGATATACTCTTTACCCTGCTGATCCCACAGACGCGAGCCTTCACCACGAACCGGAATAAAAGGCGCCGGAGCGTATACGGGCATCATCCATTCATCAAAATTTTCACGCGTAACTGACAGAGACATAGCGACCTCAACGGTAAATAAAAAGTTATTTATATGTTAAATAATATAGTGTTTGCGCTGTAAATGTAGATTGCAGGGTTCGTGCCAGCCAGCGAAAAAAATGCATAAACGGAGTGAGGGAACGGAATATCAATAGGTTATAACCCAGCGATATTCACTGTACGTGCATATAAAGTGAATATGTTTGCGCACTGGGCGACTAAACAGAGGAAAAAGCGAAATATTATTCAGTTGCCAAATATAATTCTGGAATTGTGATCATATACGAAATTTATCGGAAATTATTGCTCTATTCTGACGCACTCCGCGCCAAAACAGTGCAGTTTTTGCCCCATCGTTAACACCTTTAGCAGTCATTGTTGGAATCAGGTGACAAGTGGCAGTCAGCCAGCAGAAATTCTGCTACCATCCTTGCACTATTCACCTTGCAAAGTGGCAGCGACTATGAAATTTGTCTCTTTTAATATCAACGGCCTGCGCGCCCGTCCTCATCAACTGGCAGCTATTGTCGAAAAACACCAACCCGATGTTATTGGCCTGCAGGAGACAAAAGTTCATGATGATATGTTCCCTCTCGAAGAGGTAGCAAAGCTGGGTTACAACGTTTTCTATCACGGTCAGAAAGGACATTACGGCGTTGCGTTACTGACGAAAGAAACCCCGGTGTCTGTACGTCGTGGCTTCCCGAACGATGACGAAGAAGCCCAGCGCCGTATTATCATGGCGGAAATTCCTTCATCTCTGGGTAACATCACCGTCATCAACGGCTATTTCCCTCAGGGTGAAAGCCGTGACCATGAAACCAAATTCCCGGCCAAAGCAGCGTTCTATCAGAACCTGCAAAACTATCTGGATACCGAACTGAAGCGCGACAATCCAGTGCTGATCATGGGAGACATGAATATCAGCCCAACCGATCTTGATATCGGCATCGGTGAAGAGAACCGCAAGCGCTGGCTGCGTACCGGAAAATGCTCTTTCCTGCCGGAAGAGCGTGAATGGATGGAGCGCCTGCTGGGTTGGGGGTTGGTGGACACCTTCCGTCATGCTCATCCGGAAACAAACGACCAGTATTCGTGGTTTGATTACCGTTCAAAAGGCTTCGACGACAACCGTGGCCTGCGTATCGACCTGCTGCTGGCAAGCACTCCGCTGGCAGAGCGCTGCGAAGAAACCGGGATCGACTATGAGATCCGCAGCATGGAAAAACCATCCGACCACGCACCGGTGTGGGCAAAATTCCGCGTGTAATCCATACCATCGCGTTTTCTCCAGAGCATCGCCGCTCTGGAGAGCGGATATATCCTGAGCAAAATCAATAAAATAACGGTAATACATTGTTACGTCCGGGAATTTATTATATCTTCCGCCCACTTTTCGCTTGCGAAAACGCGTCATCGCACATGGTTTACAGGAGTGCCCCTATGAAAAAGAAGTTCGCATAAGGCAGAATACAGGCTACTGATTGTCGCCGCATTATTCTGCGTTCTGACGGGAGCTGTCCATTATTACGGTCTGACTGACCTGATAACTAATTTCCATCATCTACAAGACGCCATCCGTCAGAGCGGTATCTTTGGCTACACGTTATATATCCTGCTTTTTATCGTGGCGGCGCTATGTCTGATCCCCGGCAGTATTCTGGTGATCGTCGGCGGGATCCTCTATGGCCCACTGGTTGGCACCCTTATTTCCCTGGTAGCGGCCACCGTAGCCTCGGCGTTGTCGTTTCTACTGGCCCGCTGGCTTGGCCGCGATCTGCTGCTGAAATATGCCGGTCATACCACCACCTTTCAGGCAATCGAAAAAGGCATTGCCCATAGTGGGATTGACTTTTTGATCCTCACCCGGCTCGTTCCGCTATTTCCATATAATATTCAAAATTATGCTTACGGGTTGACCGCAATCTCTTTCTGGTCGTTTACTTTTACTTCAGCAGTTACCACCTTGCCCGGTATCTTTATCTATACCCTGATGTCGCACGAGCTTGCCCAGGAAGGCATCACCCTGGCATTTATCATTAAACTCAGTGGGGCAGGCATTGCATTATTCGCCCTGGTACAGGCGGCAAAAGCCTGGGCCCGGTGTAAACGTGTCGATCCCTCTGCCCATCGTGAGCAAACAGGTAAATGATGAAGCGAAATAAAGCGTACCTCATAAAGTTTTGCCGGATCGGGCTGATTATACTGCTGCTGTTGGCGCTGATGGCGTGGGTATGGATACCTGCCGTAAGCGACTTTCTCCGGCAAAGCCTGACGGCATTTGCCACGGTTGACCAGCATGCGCTTGAGAATTTCATTCGTTCCTGGGGTACTCAGGCAGCAGTAGTTTCCTTCTTTTTGATGATCTTGCAGGCAATTATCGCCCCGCTTCCGGCCTTCCTGATCACATTTGCGAACGCATCACTGTTCGGCGCATTCTGGGGAGGCGTACTGTCCTGGACCAGTGCCATGGCGGGTGCGACGTTATGCTTTTTTATTGCCCGTATTTTAGGCCGTAGTGCGGTGGAAAAATTGACCGGAAAAACGGTGCTGAAAAATATGGATGCCTTTTTTGAGCGTTACGGCAAACATACTATTCTCGTGTGCCGCCTCCTCCCTTTCGTCCCTTTTGACCCGATAAGCTATGCCGCAGGCCTGACATCGATCCGCTTTCGCCACTTTTTCCTCGCCACCGGCATTGGTCAGTTGCCCGCTACCATCGTCTATTCATGGGCCGGGAGCCTGTTAACCGGAGGCGCATTTTGGTTTGTTACCGGGCTGTTTGTGCTTTTTGCGCTGACCGTGGTTATCCCGGTCGCGCGAAGCCTCTATCTTGAGCGGCAGAGGAAACAGTCCTGAAGCCTGCATTCACTCATTATCAAGGAAATATTATGCGTTACTGCTTATTGTGCCTTGGTTTACTGCTCTTCCCCCTGGCAACTTTTGCGCAGGATGCGAACTGGCAGCAAATCAAAAACGAAGCCCGAGGGCAAACGGTTTGGTTTAACGCCTGGGGAGGCGATAACGCGGTTAACCAGTATCTCGACTGGGTTAGCGGTGAGATGAAAACACATTATGCTATTAACCTGAAAATCGTACGTCTGGCAGATGCAGCCGATGCCGTTAAACGCATTCAAACGGAAGCCGCTTCCGGGCGTAAAACCGGCGGCTCAGTCGATTTGCTGTGGGTTAACGGCGAAAATTTCCGTACGCTAAAAGAGGCTAATCTGCTACAAACGTACTGGGCGCAAACGCTGCCCAACTGGCGCTACGTTGATACCCTGAAGCCTGTGAGCGAAGATTTCTCCATCCCGACTGACGGGGCTGAATCGCCGTGGGGCGGCGCGCAGTTAACCTTTATCGCCAATCGCGATGTTAGCAAACAACCACCACAAACCCCGCAGGCATTACTGGAGTTTGCTAAAGCCTATCCCGGTACGGTGACCTATCCGCGTCCCCCTGATTTTACCGGTACAGCATTTCTCGAACAGTTGTTAATTATGCTCACCACTCAGCCACAAGCGCTGAAAATTGCGCCCGAACCTGCGACGTTTGCCGACGTTACCGCCCCATTGTGGCAGTATCTTGATACATTACATCCCATGTTATGGCGTGAAGGTAAAGACTTTCCTCCCACTCCTGCGCGCATGGATGCACTATTGAATAGCGGATCGCTGCGTTTGTCGTTGACCTTTAATCCCGCGCACGCCGAGCAAAAAGTGGCCAGCGGTGAATTGCCTCAAAACAGCTACAGTTTTGGCTTTTCACAAGGGATGATTGGCAATGTGCATTTTGTCACTATTCCGGCTAACGCACGGGCCAGCGCCGGGGCGCAAGTCGTCGCTAATTTCCTGCTCTCTCCCGAAGCGCAACTGCGTAAGGCCGATCCCACTTACTGGGGCGATCCTTCGGTGCTTGACCCGCAAAAACTACCCGCTGAGCAGCGTGAAGCGCTACTGGCACGGATCCCAAAAGACCTGCCCGCTGTACTTCCTGAACCCCATGCAGCCTGGGTAAACGCACTGGAACAAGAATGGCTACGCCGTTACGGTACGCATTAATCCTGTTGATATGGGGCATCATGGCGGCAATCTATTTGCCGCTAGTGCCCGCTGCTTTCGATCTCATCACACCTGCGCTTACCAGCCTCAACTGGCTGGTGCTTTTTGCCGATCCACAGTTACCGCAGGCACTACTGGCGACGCTGGTTTCCGTTACCCTGGCAGCCACTGTTGCGCTGGTCATTGCACTGCTGGCGCTCCTCGCATTATGGCCCGGCGCGGGCTGGGTTCGTCTGTGTACCCGACTCCCCTGGTTGCTGGCCATTCCACACGTCGCATTTGCCACCAGCGTCCTGTTACTATTTGCTGAGGGCGGTATGTTCTATCGCGCACTGCCCTTTCTTACCCCGCAGACCGACCGCTACGGAATTGGCCTTGGCATTGCGCTGGCGGTTAAAGAGAGCGCCTTTGTATTATGGATCCTTTCCGCTCTGTTGAGCGAAAAACAGCTCTCGCAGCAGGTTATCGTCCTGGACTCACTGGGCTATAGCCGACTGCAATGCCTGAACTGGCTGGTATTACCCTCCATCGCCCCGGCATTAGGTAAAGTTATGCTGGCCGTAGTTGCCTGGTCGTTGTCCGTCGTTGATGTGGCGATAATCCTCGGACCCGGCAATCCGCCGACGCTTGCTGTATTGAGCTGGCAATGGCTCAGTCAGGGAGACAGCGACCAGCAGACGAAAGGTGCGCTTGCCAGTTTTCTGCTGGTGTTGTTACTGGCCATTTTCGCACTGATCGGTTTTCTTTTCTGGCGATGCTGGCAACGAGCAATCCCGGCGATAAGCGGAGTACGTCAACGTTTGTCCTCCTGTTCATCCGGGCGCTCACTGGCACAACTACTACCCGTTAGCGGTGTGTTATGTGCAGGGATTCTGGTATGGGTTGCAGACTTCTCTTCGGTGGTTCCTGAGACACTATTGACCAGCCTGCAGATGGGATTAATCTCCAGTGTACTGGCATTAATAACACTTTTCTTATGGCTGGAATGGGGACCACAAAGTGGGAATAATTGGGTGTGGCTGCCGATTATCCTGCCTGCGCTACCCCTGGTCACCGGGCAATATACGCTGGCTCTACACGCGGACCTGGATGGTCTGTTCCTGACGGTTATCTGGGGGCATCTGCTGTGGGTAACGCCATGGATGCTGTTTGTGCTCAAACCGGCGTGGCAGCGTATTGATCCACGACTGATTTTGATCGCCCAAACTCTTGGCTGGACGCAGTGCCGCATCTTCTTGCAGGTAAAATGCCCGCTGTTATTGCGCCCGGCGCTGATTGCCTTATCAGTAGGATTCTCCGTCAGCATCGCCCAGTATATGCCCACCCTGTGGTTAGGCGCCGGGCGTTTTCCCACGCTCACTACAGAAGCCGTGGCATTGAGCAGCGGCGGTAGCACCGCTATGCTTGCAACACAGGCGTTATGGCAGCTTCTGTTGCCTCTGTTGGTTTTCGCACTGGCGGCATTACTCTCTGCGTGGATTGGCCGCTTACGACAAGGACTCCGTTAATGCTTATCGTGAAAAACGTTTCACTATGTCAGGGTGCGAACGTGCTGCTACAAGCAGTCAATTTCCAGGTTAAGAAAGGTGACATTGTCACTATTATGGGCCCATCGGGCAGCGGCAAGTCGTCGCTGTTTTCATGGATGGTTGGAGCCCTTTCGCCTCAACTTCAGGCGTCTGGCGAACTGTGGCTCAACGATAAACGCATTGATTCACTGCCCACAGCACAACGTCAGATTGGCATCCTGTTCCAGGATGCACTGCTGTTCGACCACTTCAGCGTTGGGCAAAATTTACTGCTGGCATTACCGGCTTCCCTGAAAGGCTCCGCCAGACGCGATGAAGTTGAACACGCTCTTAAACGTGCAGATTTGGCCGGTTTTTTTCACCGCGATCCGGCGTCATTGTCCGGGGGACAGCGCTCGCGTATCGCGCTGCTGCGCGCGCTGCTGGCGCAGCCACAGGCGCTACTACTGGACGAACCGTTCAGTCGCCTGGATACGTCGCTTCGCGACACATTTCGTCAGTGGGTGTTTAACGAAGTTCATCAGCAGGGTATTCCCGTGGTACAGGTTACCCATGACGCGCAGGACGTGCCGCCTGGGGGTTCTGTTTTGCAGATGGTGCAGTGGACGTGAATGTGGCGATATGCTGCGTTAACGCAAGGATTTTACTTAACTGGCGGCACAGAATGTCGTCTTCTTTTTTCAACGTCGGGCTATTCGATGAAACGTGTTTCTCAAATGACCGCGCTGGCACTGGCTTTAGGGCTGGCTTGCGCTTCTTCCTGGGCTGCTGAAACCGCGCAGACGCTCACCTTCAACCAGTTACAGCAAAAACAAGGCGCGGCAATCGATACCCGTCAGAGCGCTTATTATAACGGCTGGCCGCAATCGCTTAATGGCCCTTCTGGACATGAACCTTCCGCCCTGAATTTGTCTGCCGCATGGCTCGACAAGATGAATGATGAGCAACTCTCCGCCTGGGTTCATCAACATCAGTTAAAAACCGATGCCCCGGTTGCACTCTATGGCAACGACACTGATATGCAGGCCGTCAAAAATCGCCTACAAAAGGCCGGCTTTAGCCATATTTCAACGCTCAGCGATGCGCTGCAGGATCCAGCTCGCCTGCAACGCCTGCCGCACTTCGAACAACTGGTCTATCCGCAGTGGCTGCACGACCTTCAACAGGGTAAAGAGGTCACAGCTAAACCGGCTGGCGACTGGAAAGTGATCGAGGCCGCCTGGGGGGCGCCGAAACTCTATCTGCTCAGCCACATCCCGGGAGCCGGATACATTGATACTAACGAAGTCGAAAGCGAACCGCTGTGGAATAAAGTCTCGGACGCTCAGCTAAAAGCGATGCTGGCAAAACATGGAATTCGCCACGACACAACGGTCATTCTGTATGGCCGCGATGTTTACGCCGCAGCACGTGTCGCACAAATCATGCTGTACGCGGGTGTAAAAGACGTTCGCCTGCTCGACGGTGGCTGGCAAACCTGGTCCGATGCAGGATTACCGGTTGAACGCGGTACTGCGCCAACGGTGAAACCAGAACCGAATTTCGGCGTAACGATCCCTGCCCAACCGCAGCTAATGCTGGATATGGAACAGGCGCGTGGCCTGCTGCACCGCCAGGACGCGTCGCTGGTCAGCATCCGCTCGTGGCCAGAGTTTGTCGGCACCACCAGCGGATACAGCTACATTAAGCCAAAAGGTGAGATTGCAGGCGCTCGTTGGGGCCACGCAGGGAGCGACTCCACGCATATGGAAGATTTCCATAACCCAGACGGCACCATGCGTAGCGCGGATGACATCGCCGCAATGTGGAAGCAGTGGAATATCCTGCCGGATCAGCAGGTCTCTTTCTATTGCGGCACCGGCTGGCGCGCCTCTGAGACGTTTATGTATGCCCGCGCGATGGGCTGGAAAAACGTCTCCGTCTATGACGGCGGCTGGTACGAGTGGAGCAGCCATCCGAAAAACCCGGTCGCCAGCGGTGAACGCGGCCCGGAAAGCAGTCAGTAACCTCTCGCTAGCCCTGACGCTGAAGTGACTTCAGCGTCAGGTAGCCACTCCAGATCCGCGTAAAGGTTGTCATCCAGCACAGCGCGCCAAACACCCAGGCCATCACTGCAAAATATCCAGGGAAAAGGCAGCCCAGAACAAACAACATAATTGTCTCAGTGCCTTCGGTCAGTCCACCCAGATAATAAAATGATTTATGTGCATAGCCAGGGTTATCAATCTGGTGTTTCGCTGCCAGTGCCGCAAAGGCCAGGAAACTGCTGCCGGTGCCAATAAAAGCAAATAGCAACCAGCCACCCGCCAGCGCATTTTGCTCCGGTGCCGCCAGAATAAAGCCAAACGGTACTAAGGCGTAAAACAGGAAGTCGAGCGCAATGTCGAGGAATCCCCCCGCATCGGTTAATCCTCTGCGACGCGCCAGCGCCCCATCCAGACCATCAAACAGACGATTGAGCACAATGGCCACCAGCGCGGCCAGATACCAGCCTGATGCCAGAAATGGCAAAGCCAGCACGCCAATAGCGAAACCGACCAGCGTCAGGCCATCCGGCGTGATAGCGGGTGTATCAATAACCCGTACGCACTGGTGCAGAAGTGGTTTTAATCGCGGGTGAAGATGACGGTCAAGCATGCGGGTGTCCTTTCAAATTGTCGCATAATCCTTGTGAGGGTATATCCAGCGCGGCATTGAAGCGCGCCGAGAGATTTTGAAAGGCGATTAGCGCAGTCATTTCGGTAATCGTGTCGTCGGTAAAATACTGCTTCATTTGCGCCTTCAGTCCATCATCAATCTGTGGCGGCGTGGCGGTAACCGCATCCGCATAGGCCAGTGCCACACGCTCTTCTTCGCTGAACAGCGTTGACGCTTGCCAGTCTGCGACCTGCAACACTTTATCCAAGGCGCCACAACGTTCGGCGAGACGTAAACTGTTGGCATCAATGCAAAAAGCGCAGTGGCACGCCTGAGAAACCCGTGTCATCAATAGCGCCCGCATCACCGGCGTTAATCGCGAGCGTTTTCGCTCCAGAAATCCGACAAACAACGCTACCAACCAGAACAGAAACGGCACCCGCCCCCACCATCGCGTGGGATGTAATACATCGCCATAGTGTTTTTTCTGTGTGGCCACAAGCGGTTTTAAACTGGAAGGGATACGCGTTAACGGCTTTACCCACGACTGAGGATCGTTCAACGGTGACTCCTGAATACTTCAGATAAAACAAAGATAGCGATAGTATGTCATCTTCTGATGTTGAATCTTGATGAATATGATGAAAACCCTCGACGTTGTCGCCGCTATTATTGAACATGATGGCAATATTTTACTCGCTCAACGCCCGGAGCATGCCGACCAATCAGGAATGTGGGAGTTTGCCGGCGGTAAGGTTGAGCCAGGAGAAAGCCAACCGCAGGCGCTGATTCGTGAACTGCGGGAGGAGCTGGGTATCGAGGCAGTCATTGGGCAATACGTTGCCAGCCATCAGCGCCAAGTATCAGGCCGGTTGATACATCTGCATGCCTGGTATGTTCCCGCTTATCAGGGCGAACTGAAGGCTCATGAGCATCAGGATTTGGTCTGGTGTACGCCAGAGGACGCGCTGCGTTATCCGCTGGCGCCTGCTGACATTCCGTTGTTGGAGGCGTTTATCCTTTTACGCGACGCCAGACAAGCGGATTCGTGCTGATGGTTTTCTCGTCGCGCTGACACTGTAACAGTACACCATCGGCTTTTATCACCGCCCCTTCTGAGTAATTCTGATCCTGATAAATACAGCACTGATTACAGGGTTGTGCACGTTGTCCGCTGGAGCTAAACACCTCTGGCGGAACATTCACTTGCACATCCGGACGATATAACTGATTTGCCAGTGTCGCGCTGGATAACATCACCAGCACTCCAGCCATAATAAGACGGCGCATACTCTTTCCTTTTAAACTGACATCAATGCTCAGTATAACGGTAGATACCGGCAGAAACTTTAGTCCCTTCCATCATCGTTTTTGGTTATGACCCACGTCGCAATATTAATTTCCTTAGCGGGGTTAATTTTTTCTTGCGTTTCGTCACATGGCTGATGGTATAGTCAAAAACTGCAAAACACTTAACACAAATATCAAAAATATAACCATATCAATACATAAGAGGTTTTTATATCTATGGATCAGACACGTTCTCTGGAGTCATTTCTCAACCATGTACAAAAGCGCGACCCGAATCAAACGGAGTTCGCGCAAGCCGTTCGTGAAGTAATGACCACGCTGTGGCCATTTCTTGAACAAAACCCGCGCTATCGTCAAATGTCATTGCTGGAACGTCTGGTTGAGCCTGAGCGCGTGATTCAGTTCCGCGTAGTCTGGCTGGACGATCGGAATCAGGTACAGGTAAACCGTGCGTGGCGCGTGCAGTTTAGTTCTGCAATTGGTCCTTACAAAGGCGGCATGCGTTTCCATCCGTCGGTAAACCTGTCGATCCTGAAATTCCTCGGCTTCGAGCAGACCTTTAAAAACGCCCTCACCACGCTGCCGATGGGCGGTGGTAAAGGCGGGAGCGATTTCGATCCAAAAGGCAAAAGTGAAGGCGAAGTGATGCGTTTTTGCCAGGCACTGATGACCGAGCTGTTCCGCCACTTAGGGCCAGATACCGACGTGCCTGCGGGCGATATAGGCGTAGGCGGTCGTGAAGTTGGCTTTATGGCCGGGATGATGAAAAAACTGTCCAACAACAGCGCCTGCGTCTTTACCGGTAAAGGTCTCTCCTTTGGCGGCAGCCTGATCCGCCCGGAAGCGACCGGTTACGGTCTGGTGTACTTTACCGAAGCCATGCTTAAACGTCATGGCCTGGGTTTTGAAGGCATGCGTGTCGCCGTCTCGGGTTCCGGTAACGTGGCGCAATTCGCCATTGAAAAAGCGATGGAGTTCGGGGCTCGAGTGGTTACTGCCTCTGACTCCAGCGGCACCGTGGTAGACGAAAGCGGCTTCACCAAAGAAAAACTGGCACGTCTGTGCGCGATCAAAGACAGTCGTGACGGACGCGTGGCGGATTACGCCCGTGAATTTGGTCTGACTTATCTGGAAGGCAAGCAGCCGTGGTCTGTGCCGGTAGATATCGCTCTGCCGTGCGCCACACAGAACGAACTTGATGTCGACGCCGCTCGCGTGCTGATCGCTAACGGTGTGAAAGCCGTCGCTGAAGGCGCAAATATGCCGACCACCATCGAAGCAACCGATCTGTTCCTCGAATCGGGCGTATTATTTGCACCGGGTAAAGCGGCCAACGCTGGCGGTGTGGCGACGTCAGGTCTGGAAATGGCGCAGAACGCTGCGCGTCTTGGCTGGAAAGCAGAGAAAGTTGATGCGCGCCTGCACCACATCATGCTGGATATTCACCATGCCTGCGTCGAGTACGGTGGCGAGAGCAAACAGACCAACTACGTGCGCGGTGCCAACATCGCGGGCTTTGTGAAAGTTGCCGACGCGATGTTGGGTCAGGGTGTTATCTGATCTTGCCCCTTCTGCCTGATGATGCTGAGCTCATCAGGCTTACGCAGTATCTCCGCCCGCCTCAACTGATGGCGGGCTTTTTTTCGCCGAGCGTTTGCGCGGCGCACTCTTTTTCTTCTCACCACCACCCGGAGCGGTAATCCCGCGGAACTGGCGCACCGGCGTACGTTTAGCCTGATCGATAAGCTGATACAACGTCCCTACCAGCGGCTGCATAAAATCCTGATAACGACACTGTTTTTCACTGATTTGTGTCAGAATCGACTCCCAGTGCGCGGTCATATCCGGGCGCGTCGCCATTTCAGGAAGCGAATGGAACAGCGCTTTTCCGGCGTCCGTTGAGTGTATATAACGGCCTTTTTTCACCAAAAATCCGCGCTTAAACAGCAGTTCGATAATCCCGGCGCGCGTGGCTTCCGTTCCTAAACCGTCGGTTGCACGAAGGATCTTTTTCAGATCTTTATCCTGCACAAACCGCGCAATCCCGGTCATCGCCGACAGCAACGTAGCATCGGTAAAGTGGCGCGGCGGCTGGGTTTGGCGTTCAACGACTTCGCCTTTTTCGCACAGCAACTCATCATCTTTTGCCACTACCGGCAGCGGCGTGCCATCGTTGTCTTCATCGCGTTCTTTGTTGCCGAGCAACGTACGCCATCCTGCTTCGGCGAGGAAACGCGCTTTGGCAACAAATTTCCCTTTCGCAATGTCCAGTTCAATGACGCATTTACGGAATACTGCATCTGCGCAGAACTGCATCAGATACTGACGCGCAATCAGGTTATACACCTTCGCTTCGTTGTCATTCAGATTGATGGATGAACTGCGCGCTGTGGGAATAATGGCGTGGTGCGCATCCACCTTTTTATCGTCCCAGCAGCGATTACGCGTATCGGGGTTAACCGCTGGCTGCGGTAACAAATCCGGCGCATGAACGCTGATAGCGTTCATTACCGCATGACGTCCGGCAAAGTGCTCTTCCGGCAGATAGCGGCTATCGGAACGTGGATAGGTAATCAGCTTGTGGGTTTCGTACAGTTTCTGGCAGATATCCAGCACATTTTGCGCACTTAACCCGAAGCGTTTAGCCGCTTCAATCTGCAACGCCGATAACGAAAACGGCAACGGTGCGGATTCTGATTCCCGTTTATCGTTATAGCTGGTGACAATTGCAGGCTGGCCGTTGATACGATTTACCACGTGTTCTGCCAGCGTGCGGTGAAGCAAACGTCCTTCTTCATCCTGATACGGCTCACACGCTTCGCTGGGTTGCCAGATAGCGGTGAACCGCTCATCGGCAGGCGTCACGATATGTGCTTTCACTTCAAAGAAATCTTTTGCGACGAAGTTTTCAATCTCTTCATCACGGCGAACCACCAGTCCGAGAACCGGTGTTTGTACGCGACCAACGGAGAGCACCCCCTGATAGCCCGCGTTACGCCCAAGAATGGTGTAGGCTCGCGTCATATTGATGCCATACAGCCAGTCCGCACGCGCACGCGCCAGCGCCGACACGCATAGCGGGATAAACTCACTGTTAGCGCGCAGGCGGGAAATCGCCCGCTCCACCGCCTGTGGGTTAAGATCGTTGATCAGGCAACGTTGTACCTGCTGACGTTTCTCTGGGGCGAGTTGCAGGTAATCAAGCACTTCATCCACCAGCAGTTGCCCTTCACGATCGGGGTCTCCCGCGTGAATAACTTCACTTGCTTCATGTAAAAAGCGCTTAATCACGTTGAGCTGTTTGGTCACCGAGGGACGCGGCTGTAGCTGCCACTTTTCCGGGACAATCGGCAAGTCGACCAGACTCCAGCGAGCATAGCGACTGTCATAGGCATCTGGCTGCGCCTGTTCAAGCAGATGACCGATGCACCAGGTCACCACTTGCCCATTTCCGCATTCAATAAAACCATCACCTTTGCGATGCGGTTTAGGTAGCACATCTGCAATCGCGCGAGCCAGACTCGGTTTTTCGGCAATAAACAACCGCATCAAGTTAACGGATCTCAACCATGGCGCGACCGCCACGAGCTTCCACCAGTTCACCAATCGCAGTGAGTTCAATACCGAACTGCGCAGCCGCCGCCTTGACTTCGGCTTCGGCCTCCGGCGTTACCGCCAGCAACAAACCACCCGAAGTTTGCGGATCGCACAACAGGTCACGTACCGACTTCGGCATTTCGCCCATCAGATGCCCATAGCTGGCATAATTACGTTGCGTACCACCCGGTACTGCGCCCTGCGCAATGTATTCTTCAACGCCAGGGAGCTTTGGAATGTCCTGATAAACGATCTGCGCCTGGATACCCGCGCCCTGACACATCTCACTCAGATGTCCCAGCAGACCAAAACCGGTCACGTCGGTCATGGCTTTCACGCCCTCAATATCCGCAAACGCTGCACCCGCGACGTTCATGCGACACATCACTTCCGTTGCCAGCCCAATATGTTCAGGCTTGAGCAGCGATTTTTTCTCTGCGGTAGTCAGCACACCAATTCCCAAAGGCTTGGTGAGGAACAGTTTGCATCCCGCCTCGGCGGTGCTGTTTTTCTTCACGCGTTCGGTAGGAACGACGCCTGTAACCGCAAGACCAAAAATCGGCTCCGGAGCATCAATAGAGTGACCGCCCGCCAGGGCAATACCCGCCTGACGACAGGCGAAGCGTCCGCCTTCGGTGACTTCACGGGCAATTTCCGGTGCCAGCTTATCGAGAGGCCAGCCCAGAATAGCGATTGCCATAATCGGTTTGCCGCCCATCGCGAAGATATCGCTGATAGCGTTGGTCGCAGCGATACGGCCAAAATCAAACGGATTATCGACAATCGGCATAAAGAAATCGGTGGTACTGATAACGCTGGTGCCATTTCCCAAATCGTACACTGCCGCATCATCGCGGGTTTCATTACCCACGAGTAAGTTCGGATCGACGAACTTCGCCTGCTCACTGTGCAGGATGGTTTCCAGCACTTTGGGGGAAATTTTACAACCGCAACCGGCTCCGTGGCTGTATTGCGTTAAACGAATAGCTTGCTCGCTCATGGACATCTCCTGTCATTGCAATCCGGATATGGTAGCGCTCATTCCATGATGTGGTAAGAGTGACTGTCTGAATTAGGGTGTCTTTGCTCATAATCCAGACAGTTTTGCTGTTGATATCAGAAATAACGGACGAATGAGGTCGGATCGGCAAGGCTAATCGAGGTGGAAGCTTTTAGCTGCGGTGTACCCAGATAGAGGAAACCAACAATTTTATCCTGTGGTCGACAGTCAAAAGCCTCACGCACTTCCGCGCTTTCCGTTAAGGCACCGCTACGCCAGATCCCGCCAAAGCCTTGTGCAATCGCCGCCATCTGCATAGCCATTACCGCACAACCGGCTGACATTTCCTGCTCCCAGAGAGGAACCTTGCCGTTTTCTTCGCATTTTGCCACTACTGCAATAATTAGCGGTGCACGAAACGGCGCGCTACGCGCTTTTTCTACCGCTTTTTCGTCACCCTGTGCGGCAATCGCACCTTTTTCCAGCGCAACGCTAAAACGCTCGCGACCATCGCCTTCTATCACAAAAAAACGCCATGGCTGCAAAGATTTGTGGTCAGGCGCACGCATCCCCGCCCGCAGAATGTTTTGTAACTGCTCCCCCGTCGGGGCCGGTTCGACAAGGCGAGAAGCGCTACGACGAGTTAAAAGTAATTCGAGTGCATCCATTTGCTTAACTCCAACAATGAAATTTGTTCACAAAATTAACACGTGAGTGGATTTTGTTACAGCACAGGCGGTGATTCCTGCTGACAAGTGCCTGTCGGGTCATTACGATAGCCACATCTTAACGCCTTTCTCCCATCTAACGGGGAGGCGTGTTGTTAATCTGTAGGGAGAATACATGCGAACCCTGTGGCGATTCATTGCCGGATTTTTTAAATGGACGTGGCGATTACTGAATTTCGTCCGTGAATTTGTGCTTAACCTGTTCTTTATCTTTCTGGTGCTGGTTGGCGTCGGTATCTGGATGCAGGTCAGTAGCACTAATACCAGCGAACAGGCCGGACGTGGCGCATTGCTGCTCGATATCTCAGGGGTGATTGTCGACAAGCCCTCAAGTACCAGTCGCTTAAGCGTCATTGGTCGCCAGCTGTTTGGCGCCAGCTCGGATCGTCTACAGGAAAACTCCCTGTTCGACATCGTGAATACCATTCGCCAGGCGAAAGATGACCGCAACATTACCGGCATCGTGATGGATTTGAAAAACTTTGCCGGGGCCGATCAGCCTTCCATGCAGTACATCGGTAAAGCGCTGCGTGAATTCCGCGACAGCGGGAAACCCGTTTTTGCCATCGGCGATAACTTCAGCCAGGGTCAGTATTACCTCGCCAGTTTTGCCAACAAAATTTGGCTCTCCCCACAAGGTTCGGTTGACTTGCACGGCTTTGCTACCAATGGCCTGTATTACAAGTCACTGCTGGATAAGCTGAAAGTCTCCACCCACGTATTCCGTGTCGGGACCTATAAATCCGCCGTTGAGCCGTTTATTCGTGACGATATGTCCCCGGCCGCACGTGAAGCCGACAGCCGCTGGATTGGCGAGTTATGGCAAAACTATCTCGACACCGTTGCGGCCAATCGCCAGATCCCGGCCCTGCAGGTGTTCCCGGGCGCGCAGGCGATGCTGGACGGTCTGACGAAAGTGGATGGCGATACCGCGAAGTATGCCCTCGATAACAAACTTGTCGACGCCCTCGCCTCCAGCGCTGAAGTCGAAAAACTGCTGACTAAACAGTTTGGCTGGAGCAAAGCGGACAAAAATTACCGCGCCGTCAGCTATTACGATTACTCGCTGAAAACCCCGGCTGAGACCGGCGACAGCATAGGCGTGGTCTTCGCCAATGGCGCAATTATGGACGGGGAAGAAACACCAGGGAACGTAGGCGGTGACACCACTGCCGCACAGATCCGTGAAGCACGCCTCGATCCAAAAGTGAAAGCGATTGTTCTGCGCGTTAACAGTCCTGGCGGTAGCGTCAGCGCCTCTGAAGTGATTCGCTCTGAACTGGCTGCAGCTAAGGCTGCGGGTAAACCGGTGGTCGTTTCTATGGGCGGTATGGCGGCTTCAGGGGGTTACTGGATCTCCACACCGGCAAGCTACATTGTGGCAAACCCCAGTACTCTGACTGGTTCAATCGGTATTTTTGGCGTTATCAACACCGTTGAAAATAGCCTGGATTCCATTGGCATCCATACTGATGGCGTTTCAACCTCGCCGCTGGCTGATATTTCTATCACCAAAGCGTTACCGCCAGAAGTCCAGCAGATGATGCAACTGAGCATTGAGAATGGCTATAAGCGCTTTATCACGCTGGTTGCGGATGCACGTAAGACTACGCCAGAGCAGATTGATAAGATTGCTCAGGGCCACGTCTGGACCGGTCAGGATGCGAAAGCTAACGGTCTGGTGGACAGTCTGGGCGACTTTGACGATGCGGTGACAAAAGCGGCAGAGCTTGCCAAACTGAAACAATGGCACATTGAGTATTATCAAGACGAACCGACATTCGTCGATATGGTTATGGACAGTATGTCGGGTTCAGTTCGCGCCATGCTGCCACAAGCCATCCAGGCAATGCTTCCGGCACCGCTGGCCTCTGCTGCCAGTGCGGTAAAAGCCGAAGGCGATAAGCTGGCGGCGTTTAACGATCCGCAGAACCGTTATGCGTTTTGTCTGACCTGCGCCAACGTTCGCTAACTCTTGACCCCTCTTCGGGATGAAGAGGGGTTTTTCTTTGAGACAGAAGAAAAAGTCATGCAGAAGAAATCGATTTACGTTGCCTATACCGGCGGTACTATTGGTATGCAGCGCTCAGAACAAGGTTATATTCCGGTCTCCGGCCATCTTCAGCGCCAGCTGGCATTGATGCCTGAATTCCACCGCCCCGAGATGCCTGATTTCACTATCCACGAATACGTCCCGCTGATGGATTCATCCGATATGACGCCAGAAGACTGGCAGCATATTGCTGAAGACATTAAAACGCACTACGACGATTACGATGGTTTTGTGATCCTTCATGGCACCGACACCATGGCGTTTACTGCCTCAGCGCTCTCTTTTATGCTGGAGAATCTGGGTAAACCGGTAATTGTGACAGGGTCACAAATACCGCTGGCAGAGCTTCGTTCTGACGGACAAATCAATTTGCTGAATGCGCTATACGTCGCAGCGAATTACCCCATCAACGAAGTTACCCTGTTTTTCAACAATCGACTGTTTCGCGGTAACCGTACAACCAAAGCCCATGCCGACGGTTTTGACGCCTTCGCCTCACCAAACCTTGCCCCGTTGCTGGAAGCCGGGATCCATATCCGCCGCCTGGGAACGCCACCAGCGCCACACGGGGCAGGCGAACTGATTGTTCACCCTATCACCCCGCAGCCGATTGGCGTCGTCACTATTTACCCTGGCATTTCCGCTGACGTGGTGCGCAATTTCCTGCGCCAGCCGGTAAAAGCATTAATTCTTCGCTCCTACGGTGTGGGCAATGCGCCGCAAAATAAAGAGTTCCTGAAAGAGCTTGAAGATGCGAGCTCGCGTGGCATTGTGGTGGTTAACCTCACCCAGTGTATGTCCGGCAAGGTGAACATGGGCGGTTACGCAACAGGGAATGCGCTGGCGCATGCCGGGGTTATTGGTGGCGCGGATATGACCGTTGAAGCAACGCTCACCAAGCTGCATTTCTTGCTGAGCCAAGGGCTGGATACGCAGGCCATTCGCACGGCGATGACGCAAAACCTGCGTGGTGAGCTCACGCCGGACGAATAGAGGAGTAAACGATAATGGCCAGAGCATTACTGCTGGTTGACTTACAAAACGACTTTTGTGCAGGCGGTGCTCTCGCCGTCCCTGAGGGAGATAGCACCGTGGATGTCGCCAATCGTCTTATTGACTGGTGTACATCGCGTGGTGACGTGATAGTTGCCAGTCTGGACTGGCACCCGGCAAATCACGGTAGTTTTGCCAGCCAGCATCATGTCACGCCTTACAGTCAGGGGCAACTTGACGGTCTGCCGCAGACATTCTGGCCGGATCACTGTGTTCAGAACACTGAGGGTGCAGCCCTTCATCCGTTGCTGAATCAACACGCAATTAATAAGACCTTTTGTAAGGGCGAGAACCCGCTGGTCGACAGCTACAGCGCGTTTTTTGATAACGGCCGTCGACAGGCAACTGCGCTGAATGCGTGGCTACTGGAGAATCGTATTGCTGAACTCATCATCATGGGCCTGGCAACTGATTATTGCGTTAAATTTACTGTTCTTGATGCGCTGGATCTTGGCTATACCGTCAACATCATTACTGATGGCTGTCGTGGTGTGAACATTCAGCCGCAAGATAGCGCGCATGCTTTTATGGAAATGGCGGCAGCGGGTGCAACGCTGTACACGCTGGCAGACTGGGAAGAAACCCAGCGTTAAACCATGCCTGGTGGCGGAACTTATGTCGTCACCAGGTCCCCTGTTACCTTCCCCTCTCGGCCTTCTCTGGTATCCCCGCGAGACCCGACACATCGCTTTCGCCGCTTCGCCAGCATGGCGTGAACAGCTTCGCATTTTTCCTTTTTTTAAACTGTTAGTCTGCAAGAGCTGTTTTTTTCGCCACCCACTGGCGTGGCGTGTTTGTTTTTTAAATGTCAAAGAGGAACACCGATGAAACTATTGCCTTTGTTGGCAGCATTACCCCTGCTTTGTGCAAGCGTTGTTTCCGCAAACTCCCTGATGTCTGTCGGCTACTTTAACGGCGGTGGCGATGTTACTGCCGGCCCTGGCGGTGATATCAATAAGCTGGATGTCCGCCAGATAACCCATCTCAACTATTCGTTTGGTCTTGTCTACAACAATGAAAAAGACGAAACCAATGACGCCCTGAAAGACGCCAGCAAGCTACACCAGATTTGGCTGTCAGAAAAAGTACAGGCTGATTTGCAAAAAATTCCGGTGCTACGCAAGCAAAACCCAAACCTTAAAGTTCTGCTTTCTGTTGGGGGTTGGGGGGCGCGCGGATTTTCTGGCGCGGCGGCTACGCAGGAATCCCGCACGGTGTTTATTCAGTCTGCACAGGCGATTGTTGAGAAATATGGCCTGGATGGCATCGATCTCGACTGGGAATATCCGGTCAACGGCGCATGGGGGCTGGTCGAAAGCCAACCGGCTGACCGCGATAACTTTACCGCGTTACTGAAAGAGCTACGCGCCACATTTGGCCATAATAAGCTGGTCACTATCGCCGTCGGAGCGAACGCTGAAAGTCCAAAAAGCTGGGTAGATGTGAAAGCGATTGCCCCGTTGCTCGATTATATCAACCTGATGACCTACGACATGGCTTACGGTACTCAGTACTTCAACTCAAACCTGTATGATTCGACCCAGTGGCCAACGGTGGCTGCAGCAGATAAATACAGCGCCGATTTTGTGGTCAATAACTATCTCGCCGCAGGATTAAAACCAGGTCAGATGAATCTCGGGATTGGCTTCTACGGCCGGGTACCAAAACGCGCCATCGAACCTGGTATTGACTGGAGCAAACCTGATGCCCAGAAAAATCCGGCAACCCAGCCCTACTTCGAACCACAACACATTGAGTTGTTCAAATCGTTGGGGGTTGATCTGAGCAAAGATACCTATGTGAAGTACAACGATATCGTGGCTAAGTTAATCAACGATCCACAAAAGCGCTTTAGTCAGCATTGGGATGATGAGGCCAAAGTGCCGTGGTTGTCAGTACAGTCTGCCAACGGTAAAGCACTTTTCGCCCTCTCTTTTGAAAACCCGCGTTCGGTCGCCATCAAAGCGGACTATATCAAGAACAAGGGGTTGGGAGGGGCAATGTTCTGGGAGTACGGCGCAGATGATAAAAATCAGTTAGCGAAGCAGCTGGCCGAGTCGTTAGGGATTAAACACTGATCCCAACGCCTGGCACAATAGGTTATGATTATCACAATCCGCTGCACCAGGCTGCTCTGGTGCGGCTTTTTATTTTCTACAGGAGGCATGAAGCGTTATGGCTTTTATCCCTAAAAATTATGCCCGTCTGGAAGTCGGATACCGGGAAAAGGCACTTAAACTCTTCCCCTGGGTTTGCGGACGCTGTTCCCGTGAGTTTGTCTATTCCAACCTGCGTGAATTGACAGTGCACCATATCGATCACGATCACTCCAATAACCCGGAAGATGGTAGCAACTGGGAGATGTTGTGCCTGTATTGCCACGATCATGAGCATTCCAAATATACGGAAGCGGACCAGTATGGTTCAACGGTGGTTGCGGGTGAAGATGCGCAAAAAGCGGTTGGCGAGGCGAAATATAACCCGTTTGCCGATCTTAAAGCGATGATGAACAAGAAATAACAAATACAGCAGGCCCGGCGTGATGTGCTACCGGGCCTGTGACTCAGGATTTGAACGTCGCAATGGGCTCTGGCGTAATACCAAACTCAACTTTCAGCTGTTGCTTACTCTTCATCACCATCTCACCCTTCGTGTCGATAGTCATATGTTGCGCATCAACATTGTGACGTGCCTGCCATAGCATCACCAACTGCAAACTGTTCTCTTTTTGTTCTGCCGTCAGCGCGACGCCATCCGGCCATTTTCCCAGCTCAACGGCAGTAGATAAGCGCTGATACACTTCCGGCGTCATGCTGTTGATCATCTCATCAAGATTCATGTTAAATCCATTCCCGTAGAATAATTTGCTGAATCGTTTCCTCAGCCTTTGATTTGTTCACCATTTTCATCATCGGTGAAGTTCAAAGACGCCGAATTTACGCAGTAACGTTCCCCGGTAGGTTTTGGACCATCAGGGAAGACATGTCCGAGGTGTGCATCACAGTTTCCGCAGCGGATTTCGATGCGCTGCATACCGTGTGACGTATCTTTTATGTAACGAATGGCCTCTTCGCTAACAGGCTCGTAAAAACTGGGCCAACCGCAGCCGGAATCGTATTTAGTATCTGAACGAAACAGCGGTTTGTCGCAGATCAGGCAATGGTAGACGCCATCACGCTTATTGTGCAGCAAACGCCCGGTAAATGGCGGTTCTGTCCCATGATTTTGCGTCACGTAGAACTGCATTTCGGACAAATTTTTTTTCAGTTCTTCTGGAGAAGGTTGATTAGCCATTTGCTCACATCTCACTTTATCTATACTCACATCGCGAGACAGATTCTAACAAAACATTAACACCGTAGTGCGAACTTTTGTTCTAAACTTGATACTTGCGAAATGGCAGCCTGTTAATCGTGATCACAATCACGTTTTTATCTTGATTGCCCTTTAAAATTCGGGCCGCCGCCCCCATGTGGTTTCAAGCCCAAAGGAAGAGTGAGGCGAGTCAGTTGCGCAAAGCTTAGGCAGCAGATTGATTTGTCGCAATGATTGACACGATTCCGCTTGACGCTGCGTAAGGTTTTTGTAATTTTACAGGCAACCTTTTATTCACTAACAAATAGCTGGTGGAATATATGACTATCAAAGTAGGTATCAACGGTTTTGGCCGTATCGGTCGCATTGTTTTCCGTGCTGCTCAAGAACGCTCTGACATCGAGATCGTTGCAATCAACGACCTGTTAGACGCTGACTACATGGCTTACATGCTGAAATATGACTCCACTCACGGCCGTTTCAACGGTTCCGTTGAAGTGAAAGACGGTCATCTGATCGTAAACGGTAAAAAAATCCGTGTTACCGCTGAACGTGATCCGGCTAACCTGAAATGGGACGAAGTTGGTGTTGACGTAGTAGCTGAAGCTACTGGCCTGTTCCTGACAGACGAAACCGCTCGTAAGCACATCACTGCTGGCGCGAAAAAAGTGGTTCTGACTGGTCCGTCCAAAGATAACACTCCGATGTTTGTTAAAGGCGCTAACTTTGACAAATACGAAGGTCAGGACATCGTTTCTAACGCATCCTGCACCACTAACTGCCTGGCTCCGCTGGCTAAAGTTATCAACGACAACTTCGGCATTATCGAAGGTCTGATGACTACCGTTCACGCAACCACCGCTACTCAGAAAACCGTTGATGGCCCGTCTCACAAAGACTGGCGCGGCGGCCGTGGCGCAGCTCAGAACATCATCCCGTCCTCTACCGGCGCTGCTAAAGCTGTAGGTAAAGTACTGCCAGAACTGAATGGCAAACTGACTGGTATGGCGTTCCGCGTTCCTACTCCGAACGTATCCGTTGTTGACCTGACCGTACGTCTGGAAAAAGCTGCTTCTTACGAAGAAATTAAGAAAGCAATCAAAGCTGCTTCCGAAGGCCCGATGAAAGGCGTTCTGGGTTACACCGAAGACGACGTTGTTTCTACCGATTTCAACGGTGAAGTTTGCACTTCTGTGTTCGATGCTAAAGCTGGTATCGCACTGAACGACAACTTCGTGAAACTGGTATCCTGGTACGACAACGAAACCGGTTACTCCAACAAGGTTCTGGATCTGATTGCTCACATCTCCAAATAAGTTGAGATGAGACAGTAATCTGTAAGAGCGACTCAGGTCGCTCTTTTTTTTGCCTGAAGATATACCCGCCATACTTCAACTTGCAGGTGTGTTGGCTACGTTATCTCCCCCTGTTCGCTTACAACAGTAAGCTCATCGGGATGAATCAGGGGCATTCATGTCCTGGCCGAAGGTTGCCTTCGGTTGTTCAAATTCGTTCCTGACGAATTTGTCGTTCACTTGCCACTTCCTGTAATTCGAATTATTCAGGGTAAAAAAGGATTGCGTAATGATTAATAAAATTTTTGCACTTCCGGTAATCGAGCAAATTACCCCTGTCCTCTCTCGTCGCCAGCTTGATGATCTTGAAATCATTGTTGTCGATCACCCGCAGGTTAAAGCCTCTTTCGCGCTGCAGGGCGCTCATCTCCTCTCCTGGAAACCAAACGGCGAAGAAGAAGTCCTCTGGCTCAGCAACAACACACCGTTTAAGACGGGCGTCGCATTGCGTGGCGGTGTTCCAATTTGCTGGCCGTGGTTCGGTCCGGCTGCCCAGCAGGGTCTACCTTCTCACGGCTTTGCCCGTAACCTGCCCTGGACGCTGAAAGCGCACAATGAAGATGACAACGGCGCTGTTCTGACATTTGAATTGCAAGGCAATGCTGAAACGCGTCAGCTTTGGCCGCATGAGTTTACGCTGTTAGCACGCTTCAAAGTGGGTAAAACCTGTGAGATCGAGCTGGAAGCCCATGGTGAGTTTGAAACCACTTCTGCACTCCACACCTACTTTAATGTAGGAGATATCGCAGCGGTGAAAGTAAGTGGCCTTGGCGACCGCCTGATCGATAAAGTTAACGATGCAAAAGAAGATGTACTGGCTGATGGTATCCAGACGTTCCCGGACCGTACCGATCGTGTGTATCTGAACCCGGAAGCATGCAGCGTCATTCACGATGATTCACTGAACCGCAATATCGACGTTGTGCATCACCACCATCTGAATGTAGTCGGCTGGAACCCAGGCCCGGCGCTGTCTGTCAGCATGGGAGATATGCCGGATGATGGTTACAAAACGTTTGTTTGCGTAGAAACTGCTTACGCCACCGAAACGCAGAAAACAACGGCAGAGAAACCTTCTCGTCTGGCGCAAACTATTCGTGTTGCTAAACGATAAGCGATAATTAATACCGGATGATTGACCGAAAAAGTGTGCGGACAACCATCCGGTAAAATCAGGCCATATCCAACGCAGTTTTACCTTTCGGGGCAGGATATGCCTTATCCAGCAATTTCAGCTCGTCGGCGGACAGCGTAATCGCGAGCGCGGCTGCATTCTGCTCCACATGTGCCACGTTTGCCGCTTTTGGAATCGCCATTACCCCCTGATGACGAATAACCCACGCCAGCAAAATCTGAGCGGCGCTGACATTGCGAGCTCTCGCGATATCGTTAACCACGGTGTTCGTGAGCACATCACTGCGTAAACGCCCTGCCTGGGCCAGCGGGCTGTAGGCCATGACCGGCATCTGCTGTTGCTGACACCAGGGGAGTAAATCATACTCAATACCCCGCGATGCCACATGATACAGCACCTGATTAGTGGCACACTGTTGCCCACCCGTAACCTGCCATAACGCCTGCATGTCATCGTAATCTAGATTAGAGACTCCCCAGCGACGGATTTTCCCCTGCGCAATCAATGTTTCCATTGCACTCACGGTCTCTTCAAATGAGTAATCCCCCATCCAGTGCAATAAATAGAGATCCAGATAGTCAGTGTTCAGCCGACGCAGACTCCCTTCACAGGCCGCAATCATTTTTTGGCCGCCCGCATTCCATGGGTAAACTTTTGACACTAAAAACGCATGTTCGCGTCGCCCCGTCAATGCCTCGCCAACGATTTCTTCCGCTGCACCATCAGCGTACATTTCGGCCGTATCAATAAGCTGTAAACCAAGATCCAGCCCTGCCCGCAGCGCATTTACTTCATCACGACGGCGGCTGGCATTCTCGCCCATATACCATGTACCCTGCCCGATAGCTGGAAGCGCAATCTGCTGAGCAAAAATCACCTGCTTGTTTGTCATCACACCCTCCTGTGTTTATGCACCACAGTAAAGCAAAACAACGCGGGTGTGTCCTGTAATGGTGCACAAATTGCACCATCATAGTTTGGACTGATTTTTACGCGGATCATGAGTGACAAGATGTCTGCAGCCAGATACAGAATATGCGTTAATAGTGTGATTCACGCGCAGTGAATAAAAGACAACTTTCCTCGTTTAAAAATAAGTATCGGAGCTTACCCATGGTGATAAAACAAAAAGCCCGCATTTCTGCGGGCTTCCATGTAATCATCTGTTCTTCATTTAGTGAAATCAGAATTTATAAGTAATACCGGTTGAGATCAGACCCGTCCAGGATTTGTCCACCATCGGGCTGTCGGTAATTTCATCAGACAGACGGGTATAACGCGCAGTGGCGTACATGCTCCAGTCGCCAAGGAAATTGTAGTTTGCGCTTAATTCAAGGTACGGGTTCCAGCTGCTGTTAGGATCGTAGCTGCGCAAACCACTGCGGGAAGATTCGTGACGCGATACACCGTAGTAGTAATCGTTCTGGTTTTCGCTGTTCCACTCAACACCAATACCTGGTGTCAGCGTCAGACCACCGTTGGTGTAACGGTACAACCACGCCAGATCCCATACGATACCATTACTGTTGTCCAGCGTGTCTCCCGCCAGGCTGGTGCGCAGGAAACCATATTGCGTATTGTGAACGTAAGACAGACCAGCCATCATGGTGCTCTTACGCTTATCAAGGCTGCGCAGGCGGCTGTCATCGCTGTCGCCCGGCTTAAAGTACATTGGCGACCAGTACGCCATGACTGATAATTTATCTGTGTTGTCATTCCACAGGTAGTAGCCACCGCCCAGACCACGGAACCAGAAGTTCTCGCTTTCGTAGGTCACGACAGGAACGGGATAAACGTCAGTATCATAATCTTTGTAGGGGTGTTCAACCACACCAACGCCTGCGCCCAGCGTCAGGTTGCTTTCTGCTTGCGCAACAGAGGAAGTGGCGATAAGCACGCCAAGTGCCAGAAGTTTGAGTTTGGTCACAATCCATAATTCCTTATTCAAATGTATAGCAACAGAAGTGTAACCGTCATTACGTTACAGCCCAACTATTTTACGTATTAGCCACGTAATGTAACCCCCTAATTTCTCTGCGAGTGATGACATTTTGCTTGCAGAACGATGAATACCGCATGAATCCAACCCTATTTCTTTACATTAGATGTGCTTTTTTTGCTGATGAGTTATTGATATGCCATTGAAATTCGTTTGCGCACACAGGCAAGTTTTGCAAATGCCATCTACGCTTAATTTTAGAAGGTGTATCACCGAATACGTTGATCTCCTGACCACCAAAATGGCATGAGAGTTGCTTATTTCTTCAGCAGCGACGTCGTTCAGTTTACCTCTTCAGGGGCCTCTACTATTCATATGAACGGCTCTTAACATGTGCTAAAAAACGAAAGGACGGCATACCATGAATATATTCGATCACTATCGCCAGCGTTATGAAGCTGCCAAGGACGAAGAGTTCACGCTGCAGGAGTTTCTTACCACTTGTCGGCAAGATCGCAGTGCTTATGCCAACGCGGCAGAGCGGCTATTAATGGCTATTGGTGAGCCTGTCATGGTCGATACTGCCCATGAACCTCGACTTTCTCGACTCTTTTCTAACCGGGTGATCGCTCGTTATCCCGCGTTTGAAGAGTTTTACGGCATGGAAGACGCGATTGAACAGATTGTCTCTTATCTGAAACACGCGGCTCAGGGGCTGGAAGAGAAGAAACAGATTTTGTATCTGTTGGGGCCTGTTGGGGGTGGGAAATCGTCTCTTGCCGAGCGGCTGAAATCGCTGATGCAAAGAGTACCGATTTATGTCCTGAGTGCTAACGGCGAGCGGAGTCCGGTCAACGACCATCCGTTATGCCTGTTTAATCCACAGGAAGATGCCCAGATCCTGGAAAAAGAGTATGGGATCCCGCGTCGCTATCTCGGTACGATCATGTCGCCATGGGCGGCAAAACGTTTACATGATTTCGGCGGGGACATTACTAAATTCCGCGTCGTCAAAGTCTGGCCGTCTATTCTGGAGCAAATTGCTATCGCCAAAACAGAACCTGGCGACGAAAATAACCAGGATATCTCCGCCCTGGTCGGGAAAGTGGATATTCGTAAACTCGAACACCACGCCCAAAACGATCCTGATGCCTACGGTTACTCAGGCGCACTGTGCCGTTCTAACCAGGGGATCATGGAATTCGTTGAGATGTTTAAAGCACCGATTAAAGTGCTGCATCCTCTGTTGACCGCGACTCAGGAAGGAAACTACAACGGCACAGAAGGTATCTCTGCCCTGCCGTTTAACGGCATCATTCTTGCGCACTCGAACGAATCCGAATGGGTAACGTTCCGCAATAACAAGAATAACGAAGCCTTCCTCGACCGTGTTTACATTGTGAAGGTACCGTATTGCTTACGCATTTCCGAAGAGATCAAGATCTACGAGAAATTGCTTAACCACAGTGAGTTGACCCACGCTCCTTGCGCACCGGGTACGCTGGAAACGCTCTCTCGCTTTACTATTCTTTCGCGCCTGAAAGAACCGGAAAACTCGAGCATTTACTCGAAGATGCGTGTTTACGATGGCGAAAGTCTGAAAGATACCGATCCAAAAGCGAAATCCTACCAGGAATATCGGGATTACGCCGGGGTTGATGAGGGCATGAACGGCCTGTCCACGCGTTTTGCGTTTAAGATCCTCTCCCGCGTGTTTAACTTTGACCACGCCGAAGTGGCGGCCAACCCGGTACACCTGTTCTATGTTCTTGAACAGCAAATCGAGCGCGAACAGTTCCCGCAGGAGCAGTCAGAACGTTATCTGGAGTTCCTGAAAGGCTATCTGATCCCGAAATACGCCGAATTTATTGGCAAAGAGATCCAGACGGCTTATCTGGAATCCTATTCCGAATACGGGCAGAACATTTTTGACCGTTATGTCACCTATGCGGACTTCTGGATTCAGGATCAAGAGTATCGCGATCCGGATACTGGCCAACTGTTTGACCGAGAGTCGCTCAACTCAGAGCTGGAGAAAATTGAGAAGCCAGCAGGCATCAGTAACCCGAAAGATTTCCGTAACGAGATCGTCAACTTCGTTCTGCGCGCCAGAGCGAATAACAGCGGTCGCAATCCAAACTGGACCAGTTACGAAAAACTGCGCACGGTTATCGAGAAAAAAATGTTCTCGAATACCGAGGAACTGCTGCCGGTCATTTCCTTTAACGCTAAAACCTCGACTGACGAGCAGAAAAAGCACGACGATTTTGTCGACCGTATGATGGAAAAAGGCTACACGCGTAAACAGGTGCGTTTATTGTGCGAATGGTATTTGCGCGTGCGTAAATCATCGTGATGCAAATGCCCGGTGGTGCCTGCACTTACCGGGCCTACAAAAACATGCAGCGTAGGCCGGACGCGCGTAAGCGACTTCCGGCACTATGCACACTGCGAAAAGTTGGCAGCACGGGAGGAGCTTATGACCTGGTTTATTGACCGGCGTCTTAACGGCAAAAACAAGAGCACGGTTAACCGCCAGCGCTTCTTACGCCGTTATAAATCGCAAATTAAGCAGTCTATCTCCGAGGCCATTAACAAGCGTTCGGTGACTGATGTCGATAGTGGCGAATCTGTCTCTATCCCGACCGATGATATTAGCGAACCGATGTTTCATCAGGGGCGCGGGGGGCTGCGCCATCGTGTACATCCGGGTAACGACCATTTTGTCCAGAATGACCGTATTGAACGTCCTCAGGGCGGCGGCGGTGGTTCTGGCAGCGGACAAGGCCAGGCCAGCCAGGATGGAGAGGGCCAGGATGAGTTCGTGTTTCAGATTTCTAAAGATGAGTATCTGGATCTGCTCTTTGAGGATTTGGCCCTCCCTAATCTGAAGCAAAATCAGCAGCGTCAGTTAACGGAGTACAAAACGCATCGTGCAGGTTTTACCTCTAATGGTGTGCCAGCCAACATCAGCGTGGTGCGATCCCTGCAAAACTCACTGGCGCGCCGTACGGCAATGACAGCGGGTAAACGTCGGGAGTTACACGCCCTTGAAGCCGATCTGGAGACCATCACCAAAAGTGAACCCGTTCAGCTGCTGGAAGAAGAACGATTACGTAAAGAGATTGCCGAACTACGGGCAAAAATCGAACGCGTACCGTTTATCGATACCTTTGATTTACGTTACAAGAATTATGAAAAACGCCCCGATCCCTCCAGCCAGGCGGTTATGTTCTGCCTGATGGATGTCTCCGGTTCAATGGACCAGTCGACAAAAGATATGGCAAAGCGTTTTTATATTCTGCTGTATCTTTTTTTAAGCCGGACTTACAAGAACGTAGAAGTGGTCTATATTCGCCACCACACTCAGGCGAAAGAGGTAGATGAGCACGAGTTCTTCTACTCTCAGGAAACCGGGGGGACGATTGTCTCCAGCGCCCTAAAATTGATGGATGAAGTGGTGAAAGACCGCTACGATCCTGCCCAATGGAATATCTACGCGGCGCAGGCATCGGATGGAGATAACTGGGCTGATGATTCGCCGCTGTGTCATGAGATTCTGGCGAAAAAACTGCTGCCGGTGGTGCGATATTATAGCTATATCGAAATCACCCGTCGTGCGCACCAAACCTTATGGCGTGAGTACGAACATTTGCAATCGACCTTTGAAAACTTTGCTATGCAGCATATTCGTGACCAGGATGATATTTACCCGGTATTCCGCGAGTTGTTCCATAAGCAGAGTACCACCAGCAATAATTAGATATCGCTAACAGGCCAGAACATACGTTCTGGCCTGTTTTTATTTTCCCTTCACCGAACAGCAAGCGATATAATTTAATTGATGCCGCTGGGATTTAAAAAAGCGAAACATTTTAAGGAACCGACGCCGATTTTCATGCGTACGTAAGCCGTTAAATGCAATTTTGAGTGCGCCACCTAACCCCTCATCACGAATTAATCCGCGAGGCGACATTAGCGACATTTCGCCATTTTTCTGCATAACATGCTCAAACCCGGCATTCAGGAAGAGTTCACTCCAGCCCTGTCGGGTCATCGGGCTTACGTTTGACTTCACCACCTGCATTAGCTGACTTTGATCGCCCTCACCCAGTTTTTGGCTGGTGAACATAATATCGTGAGTTAATAACCGTCCCCCGGGTTTCAGCACCCGATGGTATTCCGCAATCAGCTTCGCCTTGGCTTTGTCGGCATACATTGTCAACATGGCTTCGTTAATCACAACGTCAAAACTGTTATCAGCAAAAGGGAGAGTGCTCGCGTTAGCAGCCATTACATGGATGTGATTTTCCAGCCCATGAACAGCCACATTACTTCTCGCTCTGGCGAGCGCGTCCTTATCCATATCAATGGCATAAACCGTACAGCCAAAGCGCTGAACCAGCTCTATCGCCGTCGTCGCCATATTGCATGCCACCTCAAGCACCTGGCAATCAGGCGTCAGTTGTGACTGGTTGAACAACCAGTCAGTTGCTTCAATTCCGCCTGGGCGTAGACGGGTTTTACCCAGGCTGGCTAAAAATGTATGGCCCGCTTTTTCAGTCGTGCTCATTTGCCTGTCTCCTTCTTCATAAGTTGCATTATAAATACAACATTAAGATTCAAAGGTGAAGTGTGCGAATGATTTTTATTACAAAATAGACCTCTGCGACAATTCCCATACCGTTAGAGCGGACGTATAGCGTGTGATAGACTGAAGTATCTGACTTACAGGGCTGTAAATCATTATGAAATTGCAACATAAAGCGCTCAGGCACTTTATCTCCGTAAGCGTTATTGTTCTGACATCGACCTTTCTGGTTTACGAACTTGTTGCCAGCGATCGGGCAATGAGCGCGTATATGCGGTATATCATTGAGAAAGCAGATTCATCATTTCTCTATGATAAGTATACAAATCAGAGCATCGCAGCCCATCTTATGCGCCGTTTTTCATCCCCCAAAGAGAGTATTTCACCCGAGCAACGAAAAGCGCTGTGCAACGCTTTCGAGAGCGTTAACGGCACGCATGGACTCAACCTCACCAACCATAACTATCTTCCATTACGCGGTACATTGCAGACCCATTCCGGTAATTGCGTCGAACAACTTGATGACATATTCCTGCTGCCAGCCTTCGACCAGGCGGTAAATGTGAATCGTGAGCTGGTCGATTACGGTCAGGGGTTAGGAACGCTGGAATACAAGTTTCGTTATTACATTGACCTAAAAAATAATTACATCTATTTCTACAATCTCGTTAACTCACTCCAGTTCACCATGAACCATTGGTCCTTTTTGCAAAAAGGCACCCTGGGAATTAATCAGAATGATATTGACGATGTATTTACTGGCCGAACCGTCATTTCCAGTATTTACGAAGATGACCTTACGCAAGAAAAAGTCATGAGCTTTTTAACGCCAGTCTATTCAGACGGCAAACTAAAAGGCGTGGTCATGGTGGATGTGAACAAAGAGAATTTGAAACATATTTTTTATACCAACGATCGTCCTCTTGTATGGCGTTATCTTAACGTCACCCTGTCTGATATCAGCTCGGGAAAGGAGATTATCGTTAACCAAAGCGAGAGCAATCTGTTTCAGTATGTGCATTATATCAATGACATACCCGGTGGAATACGCATCACGTTATCGCTTGATTTCATGTACTTTATTGTCTCGTCATGGAAGATATTCGCCTTTTATCTGTTGGCAACGGTACTTCTGTTGAATATGGTCAGGATGCATTTCCGTTTGTATCACAACGTAACTCGCGAAAATATCAGTGACGCGATGACCGGTCTCTATAACCGCAAAATTTTAACCCCTACACTTGAACAGCGGTTGCAGCAACTGGTCAATGCAGGAACACTGGTGACATTTATCGCTATTGATTGCGACAAACTGAAAACAATTAATGACACGTTGGGGCACCAGGAAGGCGATCGCGTTATCACCATTCTGGCAAAAGCTATTCAGTCATCTATTCGCAAAAGTGACTATGCGATTCGCCTCGGTGGGGACGAGTTCTGTATTATTCTCATCGATTACGCCACCGAACTTACACCTCGCCTGCTGGAACGCATTAGCCATAACTTACAAATTATTGCGCCGGATAAATCAGTCAGCTTTTCCGCAGGGATATACAATATGCAACCAAACGACACCATTAATGATGCCTATAAAGCATCTGATGCTCAACTCTATCTTAATAAACAGAAAAAACACCTTCGTTCGTGAAAATTTTTCTGCGCAGGATTTTTATCGTTGTACCAGGAGTAAGAAATGACGGAAGTGAATAAAGGTAATGAGACCCATCAACGTTTGATTTCATTGTTGTCAGAGCAAGGCGCCACGTACCGCGTAATCAGCCATGAAGCAGTCGGCAAGTGCGAAGCCGTGTCAGAGATCCGCGGCACTGCGCTGGGTCAGGGGGCAAAAGCTCTGGTATGCAAAGTGAAAGGCAATGGCGTCAATCAGCATGTGCTGGCTATTCTGTCCGCTGACCAACAGGCTGACCTGAGTCAGCTAGCCAGCCATCTCGGCGGTTTAAGAGCTTCTCTTGCCAGCCCGGCAGAAGTGGATGAGCTAACAGGTTGTGTGTTTGGCGCCATCCCCCCCTTCAGTTTCCATCCTAATCTCAAGCTGGTCGCCGATCCGCTTTTATTCGAGCGCTTTAATGAGATTGCGTTTAATGCCGGGATGCTGGAAAAATCGGTCATCATGGATACTAAAGATTATTTGCGCATAGCCCGACCAGAATTAGTCCAGTTCCGCCGCGCACAATAGCCAGAAATAGTGACCGGTTTATCGGCATAAAAACGCGATCTTATGCGTTCGCCTAAAAATTGTCTTTATCAATAAAAAAAGCCTGTTCCGTCACGCGTTTGCGCGTACAGTAAGCAGGCTTATCTTTTTTTTTGGCAAGGAAACTACGATGTTTGATGTCACTCTGCTGATCCTGCTCGGACTGGCAGCTCTGGGCTTTGTCAGCCATAACACCACTGTCGCCGTTTCAATTCTGGTGCTGATTATAGTCCGTGTTACGCCTCTGAATACCTTCTTCCCGTGGATTGAAAAACAGGGCCTGACCGTCGGGATTATCATTCTGACCATCGGCGTGATGGCGCCAATCGCCAGCGGTACGCTCCCCCCTTCCACGCTCATCCATTCATTTGTGAACTGGAAGTCGCTGGTGGCCATTGCTATCGGCGTATTTGTTTCCTGGCTTGGTGGGCGCGGTGTCACGCTGATGGGTAATCAGCCGCAGCTGGTCGCCGGCCTGCTGGTGGGAACTGTGCTGGGCGTGGCTTTATTTCGCGGCGTACCGGTTGGACCACTCATTGCGGCGGGTCTGGTCTCGTTGATTGTTGGGAAGCAGTAGTCAACCCTGTCAGATAACGGCCTGGCGTCTGGCCCAGGCCTTTTTTGAACATGGTGATAAATGCGGTAGTCGAATCGTAACCCAGCATCTGAGCGACCTGCTGTACGTTTCGCCCCTCTATCAACGCCTGTAATGCCAGGATCAGCTGTAGCTGGTGACGCCAGCGACGAAAACTCAGCCCAGTCTCTTTGACCACCAGCCGGGCAAGATTACGTTCACTCATAGCAAATACACTGGCCCACTGGCCCAGGGTTTGCCATTGCGCTGGCTCCTGCGCCATCGTCGCCACCATCTTACGAATTTTTGGGTGGTCGGATACCGGCAACTGCATTTGCTCCTGCGGTTGCTGCGGTAGCTCATCAAATAATACCTGCGTAAGACGTTGTGTTGACGGATCCAGCCGCTGAGCATCGGTTTTCGACGCCAGCGAGAGAATGAGTTCCCGACACAATGGCGCAATTTTCAGCGTGCAGCAGCGTTCCGGCATCACCACTGCATTCGGTTCAATAAACAGAAAGCATAAGCCGGCACCAACAGTAACGTGATTACTGTGTGGAATTTCACCAGGGATCCAAACCGCATACTGAGGAGGAACCATCCACATGGCATTTTCCACTTCACACGTAATCGCGCCGTGCAACGCCAGAATCAACTGACCCTTTCGGTGCTGATGCAGTGGGCTAAAGAGTTCGTCTTCCCGGGCCTGAATACAAAAAGCCACAGCGGCGTCGTGATACAGGTCGGGTTGATATCCATCCAGCCTCAGTCCCAACATAATAATGTCCGATTTTAGCGATAAACTGTCATTTTAGCTTGATTCATCCATCATGTAAAAACGGTAAGGTATCGCCTCGCCTGACGACATGAGAAAACAATGACACATTACTCTTCCCCCCACGGCAAACAGGGTGCTTTGCTTATCGCGGGTATCCTGATGATCGCAACCACGCTACGCGTGACCTTTACCGGCGTAGCCCCACTGCTGGATGCTATCCGGGCTGATTACGGGTTAACCACCGCCCAGACAGGACTCCTGACAACACTTCCCCTTCTCGCTTTTGCGCTGGTTTCGCCTCTGGCTGCGGCCGTTGCACGTCGATGGGGAATTGAACGCAGCTTATTTGCCGCCATGCTGCTGATTTGCGCAGGTATTGGTATACGATCTTTATCCTCACCACTGTTCCTTTTTGGCGGAACCACCCTCATTGGCTGCGGAATAGCATTAGGAAACGTTCTGCTACCAGGGCTAATCAAGCGCGATTTTTCGCAGCATGTAGCGAAACTCACCGGCGCATACTCACTGACGATGGGCGCAGCGGCAGCAATTGGTTCAGCAATCGTGGTACCACTGGCGCTTAACGGATTCGGCTGGCGTGGCGCGTTGTTGATGTTAATGGCCTTTCCTCTGCTGGCTCTGTTTATCTGGCTGCCGCAGTGGCGCCAGAAAGCCCATGCCACGATGAGTAACTCACGTGCGCTGCATTCCCGCGCTATCTGGCGCTCCCGTCTTGCCTGGCAGGTTACTCTGTTTCTGGGGATCAACTCACTTATCTATTACGTGGTAATTGGCTGGTTACCCGCCATTTTGATTAGCCATGGCTACAGTGAAGCGCAGGCCGGATCGCTGCACGGTTTACTGCAATTAGCCACCGCCGCGCCGGGAATACTGATCCCCCTGATCCTGTACAGATTTAAAGATCAGCGGGCCATCGCCGCCCTGGTCGCCCTAATGTGCGCTATCGGTGCTGCTGGTTTCTGGTTGATGCCCGACCGGGCGGTGCTATGGACCCTTCTGTTTGGCTTTGGGTCAGGGGCATCGATGATTCTGGGATTAACTTTCATCGGCCTGCGTGCAAGTTCAGCACATCAGGCTGCTGCCTTATCCGGCATGGCGCAATCTGTCGGGTATTTACTGGCCGCATGCGGACCGCCCCTGATGGGCAAAATTCACGACCTCAACGGTAACTGGCAAATACCGTTGATTGGCGTCGCCCTGTTAGCAACAGTGATGGCTGTGTTTGGATTTTGTGCCGGTAGCAATCGGGAGATAGCTACCTCATAACGCAGCGGGCAGGTTAATGGTAAACCTGCCCTCCTTTTACTCGCGAGCCGCGCGCAGCATCGCCTGGACAAGTGGAACCGGTTTTCCCACCAGCGCTCCGCGTTCATGCTGAAAAAGCGTGCCAACATAAAAAGGATGCGTCACTAACTCAATAGCACGAATATCACCGGCTTCATCCCAGCCCGTCACACGAAAATCACCTCGTTCAAGCTCGACGGCAAATGCCTGAGATACGCCATAATTGCAGTGATATCCCTCAGAGATAATATCTTGTCCGTAGGCTTTTGCGATCAGCGTATTTGCCCGCAGTTCAATATTGTCGGTCTTTTCAACCAGTGAGCAAGCTAACGGTGCGATCACCATGCGACCTTCAGTATCGGTTTCTGCATGGGCGGCATCGCTCCAGCCCAAAACGTTACGGGCATACTCGATAATAGCATGCTGAAAACCGCCGCAGGTTCCAAGAAAAGGGATGCTGTTTTCACGAGCGTAGCGAATCGCAATCAACGCGCCTTCAGGGTGTTTGTACGGGCTACCGGGTACGACCCAGATAGCATCATAGCCGACCAGATCTTCGCTACTACTGATATCAGCGGTAGTTAACCAGTCATAATCAGCCATCAATTCGAGAACAGCGGCAGCATCATCGATTGCAAGGGGAATAGCCTGATGTGCCACAATTTCAGGACTGTAATCGCCCACCAGCGCAATACGAAGCGTATCTTTCACAGGAGACATTTCCATAAGAAATTCCTTATGTCAGAGCAATAAGGGACAACATAAGGAGCCTCAGCCTACTGATTTTTTGTTGTTATCACAATCCCTTAAATTGGGAGTGTGCATATTCAAAATGCTATAATGCTCACGTTTTAGTGATCTTATCTGACCGTAACAAACAGCCAGAAAATGACAAGCGCGGTTTCTTAACAGACTGTATTGCGTAGAGGGAAACAGATGAATATTCAGTGTAAACGCGTCTATGATCCGGCAGAAAAGAGTGATGGCTATCGAGTTCTGGTGGATAAATTGTGGCCGCGCGGGATAAAAAAAACCGATCTGGCCTTCAACGAGTGGAATAAACTTCTCACTCCATCATCAGACTTACGTAAAGCGTTCCACGCAGAGTTGATTGATTTTGAACACTTTTCCGAGCAATACCGCGCAGAACTCGCCCGGCAACAGCAGGAAGGCCAGCGACTCGCTGCGATTGCGCGTCAGCAACCCTTAACCCTGCTGTATGCAGCAAAAAACACGCAGCAAAACCACGCGCTCGTCCTTGCTGAGTGGCTACGTCAATGGTGACTGGCCATCACTGCCCGGCAGTCGGATGATCCCTGCGCCAGAGCGCCCATTCATCAATGACTTCCCCGCCGGGTAATTTACAGTCAGACCGTACTCCTTGCGGAGTCTGAACTGCAATCAGCGAGCCGCCTTTTTGTTCGCAGTACACAGAAGCAGGATTTGCCATGCCAATTTTCGGTGGGGTTGGCGCTTCAGGCTGCGTTTTACATCCAGCCAGTACCAGAATACCTGCCAATACGATAAACCCGGATTTCATGTTAACTCCTGTTCAGAATGTTATCCCGGCAGATTACCCCTACTTCCAGTCCATCTCCATGTTTTACTGAACTGTTTCAATCTGATGTTTACATTATGACCAGTGTGGCATGTTTCATCTTTCACAGTGATGTTTTATCATGCAGACCAATATCGCCCTTATCAGTACCCAGGAGTACTTAGATCTCATGTCGGACATGATCCTCGCCCGAGTCTCACAATCTTTAGCCACTGAGCAGTCTGTTGAGAGTCTGGTTCGGCAACTTCTGGAAATGCTGGAAGTGGTGACTGACATGGAATCGACCTATTTAACTAAAGTCGATTTAGATGCCCGCCTGCAGCATATTCTGTATGCGCGTAACAGCAAGCAGATGCAGATCCCCGAAGGGCTATCCGTGCCGTGGGATGAAACATTGTGCAAACGTGCTATAGAAGAAAACTGCCTGTACAGCGATAACGTGCCAGCACGCTGGCCTGACTGTAGCGCAGCTCGGGCTCTGGAGATCACCACTTTTTTGAGCACCCCGGTTCATCTGCCGGATGGCACGTTCTACGGTACGCTTTGCGCCACCAGCCGACAACAGCAGACGCTAAGCCAACGTGGTGAACAAGTGCTGCATCTGTTTGCCGGTCTTATCGCCCAGTCTATTCAAAAAGAATCACTGGTTGCTCAGCTGCGTGAAGCAAACGCCGCGCTGATTGCGCACTCCTATACTGACGCATTAACCGGGTTACCTAATCGTCGGGCTATTTTTGAAAATATGGAAACCCTCTTTTCACTTGCCCGTCATCTGAAACACAAGGTTGTCGTTGCCTATATCGATTTAGATGATTTCAAACTCATCAATGACCGGTTTGGACATGAAGTTGGCGATCAGTTTCTGATCCAGATCGGTCGACGCTTGCGTCTTGGATGTTGTGAGAATGATATTCTCGGTCGGCTTGGCGGTGACGAGTTTTTGGTTGCCGGGATGTCACAAGAAGATGAAATAGAACAACGTGACCGTCTGCAGAGAGTGAAGGATCATTTACGACAGCAAATTTGCGGCGACTACCATTTGGGGAATATCCAGCTGTTCTATCCTGGTGCCAGCCTGGGCGTTGTGGAAATAGACCCACAGGAGACCGACGTGAACTGCGCGCTGCACATTGCAGACGGCGCAATGTACCAGGATAAAAAGCGTCAGGATAAAACCACTTTTGTCACGCATTAAGCCCTGCTATTCTGGCTCATCTTTAAATAACTCTGGCAGATAAGAGCATGCGACTCGGTATTATATTCCCCATTATCATTTTCATTTCCGCGGTCGTTTTCTTATCCTGGTTTTTTATTGGCGGCTATGCTGCACCGGGAGCATCTTGATGAAAAAAACAACGCTCATTATGATTGGGGTAGCCATTATTGTGGTGCTGGGGACGGAACTGGGCTGGTGGTAACACAGAATAAAGGCCACCGATATGTGGCCTTTGTTGTCTGTTTCTTAACCTAGCTTTTGATTTTTCTGTAGATAAACAAAACAACGATCGCACCGATAACCGCAACGACAAAACTACCAAAGTTGAAGCCATCAACTTTACCAAAACCGAAGAGTGTACTGATCCACCCACCAACAACAGCACCGATAATCCCTAAGATAATGGTCATAAAGAACCCGCCGCCATCTTTACCCGGCATAATCCATTTTGCCAAAATCCCAGCGATAAGACCGAAAATAATCCATGAAATAATACCCATTTGTTTTCCTCACTTATGTTTTTACGTGAACGATTTACTCGCCGTATAAAAGCATAGCATAGACCTGAAAAATTAAAATTTGTGATCTTAGTCACTTTTGATTTTCATCTTTTTCTTATGTTTCACCGGTTTAAACAGTCAGATCCACTGTTTTTTATCTGACGTTTATCGTCATTAATGTCGAATCGACTGTCATTTTCATCCAGTTTTCGGAGCCAGCCCTTGCCGTAACTGCGTTTTCACTTATGGCACACTTTATGCTTATACAGCCCGTCGCTACGACAAATCGTAGTCCGCGATGCAATCGCGTGGCTTCGTCTACAATTCGCGCTATTTCAGCTTTTAACAGGTCTGTTATTGATGAAAAAAATCACCAGTGTTTGCCCATACTGTGGGGCCGGGTGCAAGCTCAAGCTTGTTGTTGAAAATAACAAAATCATCCGCGCCGAAGCCGCAGAGGGTGTAACAAATCAAAATCAGTTATGCCTGAAAGGCTACTATGGTTGGGATTTCCTTAACGACACTCGCCTTCTGACCCCCCGTCTGACTCGCCCGATGATCCGCTATGAAAAAGGTGGAAAATTCACGCCCGTTAGTTGGGATGAAGCCATTCGTTACACCGCCAAACGCTTATCCGAAATCAAAAACGCCTATGGTCCCCGCGCCATTATGACAACGGGCTCTTCCCGTGGTACCGGGAATGAAACCAATTATGTGATGCAAAAATTCGCCCGCGGCGTGCTCCATACCAACAATGTCGATTGCTGTGCCCGCGTCTGCCACGGCCCTTCCGTCGCCGGCCTGCAAGAAACGTTAGGCAATGGTGCAATGAGTAACTCCATCAGCGACATTGAAAACTCCAAATGCCTGCTCATCTTTGGTTATAACTGCGCAGATTCTCACCCGATTGTGGCCCGCAGGGTTATCAAAGCGCGTCAGAATGGCGCTAAAATTATTGTGTGCGACCCTCGCCGTATTGAAACAGCACGTATTGCAGACCAGCATCTTCAATTGAAAAACGGCTGTAATATGGCGCTGGTAAATGCCTTCGGCCATGTTCTCATTGAAGAGCAACTTTACGATCGTGAGTATGTGCAAAAACATGCTGAGGGTCTGGAAACTTACTGGGAAACCGTTAAGGATTATGCCCCGGAATCCGTTGAGCACTTAACTGGCGTTCCTGCACAACAGGTGCGTCAGGCGATGCGCACATTTGCATCAGCCCCTTCTGCCACCGTCATGTGGGGGATGGGAGTGACGCAATTTGGGCAGGCCGTTGACGTTGTACGTGGACTATCATCCCTGGCGCTACTGACCGGGAACCTGGGACGTCCTAATGTTGGCGTCGGTCCGGTACGTGGACAAAATAACGTCCAGGGCGCGTGTGACATGGGGGTTCTGCCTAACCAGTTCCCGGGTTACCAGGACGTGACCGATTTTGCAGTAAGGGAGAAATTTGCCAAAGCATGGGGTATTGACGTCAATCTGATGGATGACAAGGTCGGTACACGAATCACTGAAGTCCCACACCTGGCAATAGAAGGCAAAGTCAAAGCCTACTACATCATGGGGGAAGATCCGCTGCAGACCGAAGCCGATTTGGGTCTGGTTCGCGAAGGGTTCAACGCACTCGATTTTGTCGTTGTGCAGGATATCTTTATGACCAAGACGGCGGAAATGGCTGACGTTATTTTGCCTGCTACCTCATGGGGTGAACATGGTGGTGTTTTCACTTGTGCCGACCGTGGCTTCCAGCGTTTTGAAAAAGCCATAGAACCAGGCGGAGATGTGAAACGCGACTGGGAAATTATCAGTCTGCTGGCTAGCGAAATGGGCTATCCAATGCACTATCAAAATAACCAGCAAATCTGGGATGAGATGCGCGAACTGTGCCCATTGTTCTACGGTGTTACCTACGAAAAAATGGGCGATATGGGACACGTCCAGTGGCCTTGCCCGGATCTCGATCATCCAGGCACCCCCTATCTGTACGAAAACAGCCAGTTTGATACCGCCAACGGCAAAGGCAAACTGTTTGCCGCACATTGGCGGGCGCCGGCAGAAGTCCCTGATGAAAAATATCCGATGGTGTTATGTACCGTGCGAGAAGTCGGGCATTATTCCTGTCGTTCTATGACAGGTAACTGCGCGGCACTTCAAGCGCTGGCAGATGAGCCTGGCTATGTACAGATCAATGCCAGTGACGCAGAAAAACACGGGATCCGTCATCGCGATCTGGTATGGGTCAGTTCTCGTCGCGGGAAAGTGATCAGCCGGGCGGATGTCTCAGAGCGCATCAATCGCGGAACGGTTTATATGACCTATCAATGGTGGATTGGCGCATGTAACGAGCTGACGCAGGATAACCTGGATCCTATCTCTAAAACGCCGGAAACCAAATATTGTGCGGTGAATATTGAACACATTGCCGATCAAAGTTGGGCGGAGAACTACGCAGCGCAATCGTACAGCGAAATGAAGTCACGTCTGTGCGAAGCCATTGAGTAAGCGGTAGTAAAACCAGCCTGAGTCTTACTTTCCGGACTCAGGCTGCATGTCCTGTCACTCGGCCAGTTGCGCTTTGCCTACGTGAACAGACGCATACTCTTCCTGCTTATCACGGTGCATAAAGCCGAAGTTAATAAAAAATAGCCCCACCATAAACGGCATTTCATACAGTTCTTCAATAAGATCGCCATAATGCGCATTGTGCAGGAATAGCGGTGCCAGCAGACGATGGTGCTCCACGGTGTCGGAAATCAAAAACGCACATACCGTAATCACCAGCAACCAGATCGGCAGCGGTTCCTCACGAAAGCGTCGCGCGATTTCCTGACGTAAGCGTTTCGAGATCAGTACGGGTAGTATAATCATGGCGATTAGAACCACAGAGATGGCGCGGAATACAAGCTTTGGATATTCAGGAAAGTAGTCACGTCCCCAACTGGTACTTCTTCCCAGCAATACTAACCACCACACCGTCGCCCATAACCAAAATTGCTTCCCACCTTCAGGACGGGATAAGGGCCGAATGTACAGTGCGGTAAATACAGCACCAAACAGCAACCATAACGCTTGCCCGTTCTCAATGCTTCGGACAACAAGGCCGTTAAGCAGAGGCAGATTCCAGTTTGCGGTGAACGGGATCGCCACGACAATCAGTCCAAGAATGATTGAAGGTAATGTAAGTCGGGTATCAAATTTCATAAGCGCAGTGTTCATTTCAGTGTCTGGCTTACGATCATAACCCTTGTGAATAGTTGGCTATTAGCAATGAATGCGTATTTCTTAAGGTTTTCTTAATGTTGTTTCATAAATAACCAATGATGGAACTGGTTAATTTATAAAGACAAAAAGCCGCAACACGCTCTCATAACGCGTTGCGGCTTTACAGAAAGGACCACAAAATTAACCAGTAACAGTATGTGTAATGTTACCAGCCACAGACTTCATGCTCATTTTCGGTATCGTATGAACGTACGGTATTCACCAGGTCTTTGACGACTTCAGCTGCCACATCTGGGATCAGCAACGTCATCGGTGTCTCAGTTTCATAATCAACAGAAACGCCATTGCTGTTGTTAGTGACGGTGACGGTATAGGTTGCTTTACCCATGATTTACTCCTTACCGGTACGCACGACTTTTCGTTGATTAGCACTCTCCATCAGGACTTCAGGCGCAACAAAAAAATCGATATTAAAATAGGTGTCGTCGGTCATTACTTCGATGTTGTGCCATTTTTCCGGCGGAAAAACGCCAAACTGACCGGCTTCAATAATCATCACTTCTTCTGGCTCCGGGCTGTGCTCATCCGCGAATCCGAGATATTTGACCGCCCCCTGCATAACCGAAAGTCGAGGATATACCCCGGCACGGGTTCCCTTATCAAGGTGGCGTTCGAAAATTCCGGCAGGCGCGGTCTCTTTGTTCCAGAACGGAGTTGAACGTGTATGGATATGATTCTGTGGAATTTGAAGCATTTTTCTTCCCTTTTCCAGTCGACAACCAGCGACCTTTATTGAATCGCTGCTGTGAACAGGGTACGCCTCAAAATATATATTTAAAATACCATTTATTGGTTACTGCGGGTTTTCACAATTAATAAGCAGGAGCGGGGAATTTTGAAAGCCCGCCGCCAACAGCGGGCCAGTGGCATTATGACTGAAGCGTAGCCAGACGCGCAGCAAAACCGACAAAAATCAAACCGATAAGAGAGTTGCCAATCTTAGCCAGTTTTTTCTTCGTGCGAATATATTGCGTTACAAACGCGCCAGAGAAAATAAGGAAGCTCAGATAGAAAAAGCTCACTATCTCAAGCGTGATGGCCAAAATAAAAAATGACAGCCCTGAGTGCGGCGCATTGACATCAATAAACTGCACGAAAAACGAAACATAAAACAATATCGCTTTAGGGTTTGTCAGGCTCAGAATTAATGCACGCTTGAAAATCGCGCCAAACGGAACTTCTTCCGCCGCCGCATTACCATTTTTCGATTTCAATGTTGCATAGAGGATCTTTGCGCCGAGATACAGCAGATAAAAAGCACCGAGATAACGGACGATATTAAACAAAACAGGCGTTGTTTTGATCAGTGCAGCGACACCTGCATAAGCCAAAAACATCAACACAGCATCGCCGATAAACACACCGCTTGCTGCAAGATATCCCCCCTTTACTCCTCGTCCGACGCTGTTCTTCAGCACAAATATCGTATTGGGTCCCGGCACCAGCACGATAAAAATAGCACCGACCAGATACGTCCAGTAATTCAGAACTCCATACTCTGCGAACACGTTAACCTCTTCCTGAAAAAACACATGCACTTACTGCGAGACAATATGCTAACGAATGCGCCGTGCGATGGAAAGGAATGGTTGAGAATAATGCTCTCTGTTGCAGCTATATTGCAGCATTATTTTTCTCGTTCCAGATTTGCAACGATGAAACTCATTTTTGCGCCTACCCAATACCCAGCTCAGCCACTAATGTTTATCCATAACTCAAGCCTTCCGAGGCGCCCTTTCATCACCTGGAGAAAGAAAAATGACTATTGCTTATAAACGTCTTGATAAAGATCAGGCTGCCGTACTGCTGGTTGATCACCAAACGGGTTTGCTGTCTCTGGTTCGTGACATAGATCCAGACAAATTCAAAAACAACGTACTGGCTTTGGCCGATCTGGCGAAATACTTCAAGCTACCCACCATTCTGACCACCAGCTTTGAAACAGGCCCTAACGGGCCACTGGTACCCGAGCTGAAGGCGCTGTTCCCTGAAGCCCCTTACATCGCTCGTCCAGGGCAGATTAACGCCTGGGATAATGAAGATTTTGTCAAAGCGATTAAAGCGACGGGCAAAAAGCAGTTGATCATTGCCGGGGTTGTAACGGAAGTGTGCGTTGCGTTTCCTGCGCTGTCCGCAATTGAAGCGGGATTTGATGTATTTGTGGTCACTGACGCGTCTGGCACGTTTAATCCTTTGACCCGTGACTCCGCATGGAATCGTATGTCTTCCGCGGGCGTCCAGCTGATGACCTGGTTCGGTCTGGCCTGTGAACTACACCGCGACTGGCGTAATGATATTGAAGGGTTGGGAACACTGTTCTCCAACCATATTCCTGACTACCGCAACCTCATGACCAGCTATACCACGCTGACATCCGAAAAATAATTCGCAAGTGACACTTTTTATACAAAACCCGCCATTGTCGGCGGGTTTAAATAAATGGTCGTCGCGCAAATTAGTGATGCAGCATCTCGTCAACGACCTCTGCTGCTTTAAGCTGATATGGATAATACGTCGGCCAGTTGTCCATCTCTTCAAGCAAAGCCGCCTGTGAGGTATTACCGGTAAATATGTGGAAATGGCTCGACTTGCGCGGTGCGATAATATGATCGCTGAACTGAACATACTTTGGTGCTTTACTGCCGGCATCTTTGCATTCAAACAGGTAGCGAACGCCTTTCTTACCTGACTGATAAGTCAATATTTTATATCCGGCATAATCATACTTGCACGATTCAACCTGATTACCGGTATGAAATTCCATCACCCCATCCTCAATGCCGATGGTGTCCACATTGGTTACATAACCTTTACGGTAATAGGCTTTAATCTCATCCGCCGTTTTGCTTTTGTCCTTCTCCGCTTTCTTTTTGAATACCGGATCAAGTTCACCGCTTACCAGATATGGGTATACAGACTGCCACATGCCATCCCAGTCGCTCAGCGACCTGTCTTTGACATTTTTATCATCGAAAACACCTTCTGACGCTTTTTGCTCTATTTCTGTCATCGGTGCACCGTGGGAATGGTGACCATGAGCTAGAACCTGACCACTGGCTAAAAGCATCCCCAGAACGACTGCCAGTTTTTCAAAACGAATAGCCAAAATTTCACCCTCAAAATGTTTGTGAGTGAATTGTTATAATATAACATCACAACATAATCAACACTGATGTTATAAATTCAACCTTGCTGGTGGGCGATTTTCCAGCGGCTGTCAAAATGGGCCTGATACTGTGCCACAACGGCAGGCTCTCCCCTGATAACCAGAACATTCTCAGAATTCTCAAACTCTGCAGATTTGGCAAAATTGAAAGATCCGGTCTCCAGCGTATCACCATCAATAATCATCACTTTGTCGTGCTGTATGTGGTAATGACCGTCCAGTTGAACATCAATCCCATTGGCAGTGGCAAAGGCGATAGCTTTCTGACTGACCTTGCCCTGGTTGCGTTTTTTATCAACCACGGCCCGCACCACTACGCCTCGTTTTTCCGCATTCACCAGCGCCTTTACAATGTCTGCTGACTGGAAGGAATAAGCCATCATATCGATGGTGTGTTCTGCATGGTTAATTGAATCCAGTACTAATGCCCGAGCAGAGCCTTCCGGAGAAAAACCCACCTGTATCGAGGCATTAGCCAGCGGGATCACTGACCCAAATAAAATGGCAACAGCAATAATATGTTTCATATGCACTTTCATGTATTACCGGGAGAAGAAGAAACGCCGAAGCAAACCCGACGGCTAATTCAGATTAAGGTGGATGTCGGACAGAGTAACGCCTGGGGGCAAATCTGAGCAAGCAATGCCTGCTGATGGCTGATCACAAGCATGCCTAATGGGCGGCGCTGGCATTCCTCAAGGAGCAACATCCATATATCTCTTTGAATGGAAGGATCGAGCTGGGCAGTGATTTCATCTGCGATCAGAAAACGCGTACGCGGATCGAGCGCACGGAGTATTGCAATACGGGCCAGTTCACCGCCTGAAAGCTGCCCGGGCCGGCGGGTTAGCCATTCAGGGTTGATATGCAGACGGGCAAGCATGTCAGCATCTGGCTGCCACGCATCTCGTACCGCATCACCGGTGCTTCGCCAGGGGTTAAAAGTTAGCTCAGGGTGTTGTGGGACAAGTTGCACCGGGCAATATTGATGAGTTGGCAACGGTGAATCATCCACCAGTACTTCGCCTGATGTCGGTTTTTGCCAGCCAGCGAGAACGCGTCCCAGCGTTGTTTTCCCAGTCCCGCTGGGCGCGCAAATTCCCATGCGTTCCCCGGCAACAAGCGAGAAGTTCAGGTTTTGCCACAGCACTTTCCCTCCCTGGCGAATCACAACATCACGACAGCACAGCATTCAGCTCTCCAAAAAGTTGATTTTGTTCAGGTAATGCTTTCCATTGTCGCTGCAAATGTTCACTAATATCACCTCGCAGAAGCTGTTCCCGGCTCACGTTATCCGATACCCGCCCCTGATGCAGCGCGACAATCCGGTCGGCATGTCGCGCTGCCAGCGTAAGATCGTGTGTCACCCATAAAACGCCACGTCCTTGCTCGCAAAGATCACGCAACTGCTCAAGCAACTGATTCGCCAACGGGGCATCAAGCCAGGCGGTAATTTCGTCAGCAAGGATATAACGAGCCTGACTGAGCGACGCGTGACACGCCAGGACTCGTTTCGCCATCCCGCCGGAAAGCTGGCGCGGAAACGCTTCCAGCACGCTTGACTCAAGTTCGCTACGCTGGAGCAAATGCTCTATTTCCTCCGTTTTCCATGCCTGACCGGAGAGCTGACTTACCCTTTTCAGATGTTTTTTAACAGTCAGCAGCGGATTAAGCGCCTGCACACCTTGTGGCACATAGCTGAAGGTATTACCGCGAAGCGCCCGGATCTCATTGCGCTCCAGCTTCTTACCATCCAGAGTAATGGTCCCCTGAAAGCGCAAGTTTTCCGGCAAAAGATCAAGCAGGCATTGTAACAGCAGGCTCTTACCTTCTCCGCTTCCTCCGACTAACGCCACCATCTGACCAGGGGCAACATCAAAAGAGATATCTTGCAGCAGCGATGACCAATTTCTCGCGCCGTACCAGCGATAACGAGCCACCTCCAGCGAGGCCTGCTTCAAACTCAACATGCATTACCCCTTAGCCACAAACGATGCACTGCCCTGGCGAACTGGTCAAATAACATCACCAGGCTGAACAACATGAGCCCCGGAAACAACACCAACCACCAGTTACCATGACTGATAAACCGCAGGGCGTCCGCCAGCAACAAACCCAGTGAAGGTTCATGCGGTGCCAGCCCAAACCCCAGGAAGCTCAGCGCCGCGCTATGTAACACCGCATGAGGGAACATCAGCAGCGTGCCTGTCAACCATTGAGGCAATAACGCCGGGAAATAGTGATGGCGCCAACAGTAAAAATGACCGTGTCCCAACCGCCAGGTCAGTGTCAGGTAGTCACTATGTGCAACGCGTTCCGCTTCAGCACGCAGGATCAATGCCAGACGCGGCCAGTGGGTTAGCGCAACCGCCATAATCACCCCGCTTTTTCCACCGCCCAGCGTAAAACAAATCAGGATCAGCAACAGCAGATGCGGCATCGACAACATAGCATCGGTTATTAACCGCATAAGAACATCCAAACGCGGATGCAAACGCGAAACGGCAGCCATCAACAAGGCAATCAAACCGCTGCACAACGCTGCGCCAATCCCAATTTGCAGGCTGGTTAACGCCCCCTGAAAACATCGAAGCCATAAATCACGCCCAAGATTATCCGTACCAAACCAGTGCAGCGCATCCGGAGGCAAGTGCCGGGCAAGAAGATTGACGTTTACTGGATTATCCAGCGAAACTGAGCCATACACGGCAATAAATAATAAACAGCCTACGGACAGCAAAAGACGAATTAACGTTGGTGTCGGGTTATAGAGCATCAGGACGCTCCAGTGCACGATTCAGAAAATGGACAAGCCAGGTTGAAACGGAGTTGCCGATGAACACCAGCACGGTACTAAACAAGACGATCCCCATTAGCAACGGCACATCACCACGTAATCCGGCATCAATCGTAGCCTGACCCAGTCCGGGATAAGCAAAGACTTTTTCAGCCAGTAATGCGCCGCCAAACAGTTCGCCGAGCGAAGCAAATTGCAGGCACAGCGCAGGCGTAATGGCATGACGCAGTACCTGGTGGCGTAAAAGCGACCATCCTCTGTCCCCCTGAGAACGGGCAAAACGGACAAATTCACTTTTCATCACGCTGGCGATACTTTCTCGCGTGTGGAGCGTAATCTGCCCCAGTCCCAGCAAGCTGAGGGCACATACGGGAAGCACCAGATGACGAAGACGTTCAGCAAACGTCGCCATTTCACCATTATTGCCCGGCTCCCATGCGCAGCAGACGGGCAACACAGGCCAGTGCACCGCGAATACTGCCAGCAATAGCATGCCGATCCAAAAGGTCGGTAAGGAAGAAAGCAGATAACTGAGTCGGCAAATAGCTCGGTCTGGCCAGCGGTTCAGGAAACGTCCGGCGACAAATCCCATTGCTGTTCCCAGCAAACCTGACATCAACCATGCCCCGCCAAGCAGTGCAAAGGACGTCGTAAAACGCTCTTTGATCACGCTGGCTACCGGCGCATTAAACAACATGGAATAGCCGAGATCGCCCTGTAGCACGCGCAAAAACCAGTGTCCAAAGCGCTCCCACAGCGGCTGATCCAGCCCCCAGCGAGCGGCAATTCGCCCATATTGCTCGGGTGGAACGTGCAGGAGATCGTTGCCAATGTAGGCACGAATGGGATCGACCGGTGAAAAGCTGAGTAAGATGAAGGTGCCAGCAGCTACCAGCACCAACAAAACGGCCAACCGAAGAACATACGCCAAAGCAAACTTCATTAACGGCAGGTCCAGGTCCATTCATCAAGATTATTGAGTAGTGACCAGCTACCGTGAATTTCCGGAGCACCAGAGCCTAAGTCAATGCACGGATTTGCCAGATAGGTGTGCTGAATATTTAGCAACCATGCCCATGCAGCATCGCCCTGTACGCCAGCGCCGTGTTTCCCATCCCACTCCACCTGTTGCCAGAAAGGTAACGCATGCTGCCAGTCCGGGGCATCAATGGCCTGTTTGAGATGTTGCTCCACCACAGGGTTACTGTAGTAACCGGGATTGTAATACTCCACACCCGCAGCCTGCCCGCTGTAATGATGGAAAAGCTCCATCGGATCCAGGCTCCCCCATCCAAATAGCGTCGGGTTAGCATGCATATTGCGCTCAACGGTTTCCCAACTTCCTGATTGCAGGGATACTGCAATACCGACAGGTTCCAGCATTGAACGAACGGCTTCAGCGAGATCCCGACGAGTACTGTCGCCACTCGTATACCATAAGGTCAGACGGGCTTCTTTGCCGTCTTTCACGCGTACACCATCTTTACCCACTTTCCAGCCGGACTCTTCCAGGATAGTCCGTGCTTTTTCACTGTCGCCATCTTTGAAAGTGACGGATTTGCTCTGCCATGGAAGCCCCTGAACCGCGCTAAAAGCAGGGATAGCGTGCCCTTCCATAACCTGATCAGCTAATTGCTGCCGATTGATGGCGTAGTTAATGGCCCGTCTGATAGCAACATCGGCCGTGATATCGTTACCGACAGGATAGCCATTGGCATCTTTTTTACCTGCCGGAACCATTGGGAACACAATTCCCCGGTTTTCTACACTGTTGCGAACCCAGAGTTTGAGATCCTTCTGCTGTGGTGCTACGGCCATCGATGGCGCTATACGTACCAGGCCCAGTTGACCACTACGCGCGGCTGCGTAAGCGTTGTCTTCATCCAGGAAAACAAATACCAGCCGATTAAAATCATTTTTCTTGCCAACATACCAGGGGTTAGCCTCCACGATCAGTTGCTGCCCCGGCTGAAAACTCACCAGCCGATACGGGCCTGCACCAATCGGGTTTTTGGCGAATGTTTTTTCGTCATACAGTTTTGCCGGCACAATACCTAAAGAACCGAGTACGTTGACAAAGGTACTCTGCGGGCTACGAAGCGTAATTTCCACCGTGCGACTGTCGAGAAGCCGGGCATGGGTGAAATTACCCATGTCAATTTTCCCACCGCTTTGAGCTGCTTTGTTATAGGTAAACACCACATCTTCAGCCGTTAGCGCTGAACCATCGGAGAATTTAAGATCAGGTTTTAGCGTTAACGTCCAGGTTTTACCATCGGCACTGGTCACCACTTTCTCTGCCAGCAGGTTACCCCAGCTCATATCTGCATTTTGTTTTAATAGTGGTGCATGCAGAAGAAGATAACTGCCGTGGCTCCAGCCCAGCATCGGGTCAAACCCTTCCGTTGGTTCGGATCCAATAGCCAGCTTTAATGTCTGACCGTCGACCGCCTTTTGCGCAGCGATAAGTGGTGAGGTAAATGCGAGAGTCAATGCGCACGTAAGCAGCGCCAGCTTGCCTTTAATCATTATCTTATCCAGATTTTGTGTTTTTTTATGCCACACAACAACCCGCTGTCGTTGGGCGACTTCCTGGGGAAAGGATTATGGCGGACAGTATCGACGAAAAAAATGATACAGCGCAGAAAAGTATGACGATTTTAAAAAAACATCATACGACTTTCTAATATTCAGCAAGCGACATGACATTCTTTGCTGAAAGCATGTTTTAACAACATCTGATTTATTCAATTCGATATTAAATTAATGTCAATAATTACAAAGATAACTACTGGCTGATTTTGTCGTCCTTTCTGACTCGAATTTATGACAATTTATGTATATTTATTCAAGAAAGACACCAGAAGTGACAATTTATGTAAATTAATAATGATAATTATTTGTATTATCATTACCATCATTTATCTTACTTCCTTCTAATTTTTAACAAAGGAAGTTTGACTATGCGTTTAAAGCCCGTTGCTTCTGTCGTTCTGTCCTGTATTGGATTCAGCTGTACTAATGCCTTCGCAGAAGACGTTATGGTCGTGACCGCTTCCGGTTACGAAAAAAAGATCACCAACGCTGCTGCCAGCGTTTCCGTTATTTCACAGCAAGAATTACAAACCAATAAATATAATGACTTAGGCGAAGCCCTGCGCTCAGTTGAAGGGGTAGATGTTGAAAGCAGTACCGGTAAAACCGGTGGTCTGGAGATTAGTATCCGTGGTATGCCCGCCAGCTATACCCTGATTTTGATAGACGGTATTCGTCAAAACGGAAGCAGCGACGTTACACCAAACGGCTTCTCTGCCATGAACACCAGCTTTATGCCGCCACTGGCGGCGATTGATCATATTGAAGTGATCCGCGGTCCCATGTCTACGCTTTACGGCTCTGACGCAATTGGTGGTGTTGTTAATATCATTACCAAAAAAAGCACCGATAAATGGAGTACTTCCATCAATACCGGCGTGAACCTGCAAGAAAGTAATAAATGGGGTAACAGCACTGTCGCCAACTTTTGGTCAAGCGGTCCTTTAATCGCAGGCGTCCTGGATATGCAGGTTCGCGGCAGCACGACTCAACGGCAAGGCTCAAGCATCACTTCCCTGAGCGATACATCTTCGACACGTGTGCCCTACCCAACTGAATCTGAAAACTACAATATCGGTACTCGACTGGACTGGAAAACCAGCGAAAACAATACACTCTGGATGGATCTTGACTCAGCCAGACAGCGTTACGATAACGTTGACGGACAGCTTGGTAGCCTGACCGGGGGTTATGACAAGACGCTGCGCTATGAGCGTAACAAAGTGACCCTCGGCCACGATACCGCATTAACATTCGGAACCTGGAAGTCATCCCTGGGCTGGAATGAAACCGAGAATAAAGGCCGACAACTGGTCTCTTCCGCGCTCACACCAGAAAATGCTGGCCGGGCCGGTGATGCCCGTGAACTGAAAAATACCAACGTCATTCTGGACTCTCTGCTGCTGACACCATTAGGTGATTCGCACCTCTTAACCCTCGGGGGAGAATACTGGGATGCGCGTATGAAAGACGGTGTTGTTTTGGCCAATACTGGCGAAACATTCCACCAGAAAACATGGGCTGCCTACGCTGAAGATGAGTGGCACATTCTCGACTCACTGGCATTAACCGCAGGGACACGCTACGAACATAACGATGTCTTTGGCGGTCATCTCAGCCCTCGCGCCTACCTGGTCTGGGATGTATCTGAAGAATGGACGTTGAAAGGCGGCGTCACGACAGGATATAAAGCCCCGTCACTCAGCCAATTACACAATGGTATCAGTGGTGTTACCGCCCAGGGAACCGTCAATACGGTCGGCAACCCGGACCTTAAGCCCGAAGAGAGCACCAGCTATGAAACCGGACTGTATTATGAAAACGATACGGGACTGAACGCCAACATTACCGGCTTCTATACCGAATATAAGAATAAAATTGTCTCGTACTCTATTGATGATTATACCAATAGCTACACCAACAGCGGCAAAGCAAGAACTGATGGTGTTGAATTCGCCAGCACCTTCCCTCTTTGGTCGGACGTGCTGAGTTTATCCCTCAACTACACCTACACTCAGAGCAAACAAAAAGATGGCGATAATAAAGGCGCGCCATTGAGCTATACACCTAAACATATGGCTAACGCACGTTTGAACTGGCAGGCTACGGAAGATATGAATGCCTGGCTGAGCGCACGTTATCGTGGTAAAGCCCCACGTTTTACCGAGAATTACGACAATCTCAGCGCGGTACAAAAGAAAGTATATGACGACAAAGGCGCTAATTTAAAAGCCTGGACCGTTCTGGACATGGGACTGTCCTATAAACTGACCAAAGAACTGACGCTGAATACGGCAGTTAATAACGTACTGGATAAAGACTTTAGCGACGTCACACTGTATCAGGTAGGCCGCAATAGTACCTACGCGGGTGATTACTTCCAGACAGCGCAATCCACGACCGGCTATGTGATACCTGGCCGTAACTACTGGGTTTCATTAAACTATCAGTTCTAATTTTTGACAATTTATCATCCCGGGCTATTACTTATAGCCCGGACTCAACTGGAAAATAATGTTAACTTAGCATAATACCGTATCAGATTTACGAGCCATCTGCGCTCACTAAGTAATTCATAAGAATATAACGAGCATCCTGCCGCTTATGTTGATCAATTAATGGCACAAGCCTTCTGAAATGTTCACTTGCACAGTGTTCGTCGAGTGCTGCATGGTCCGGCCATTCTTCGATAAAAATAAAGTGTCCCGGATCCTTTTCATCAATATACAAATCATAAGAAATGCAGAGAGTTTCTTTTTTCGTTGCCGATACCAGCTCACGATACAGAGGGATAACGATATCAACACACTCAACTTTTATGAAATCTTCGGCAATAACTTTTAACATTCGAACCTCCAGGCTAAATCTGACTACACACTATGTGTGAAAGAACCGTTTGAAACAAGATGGACTGACCTGGCGGTTGAACTGATAGGATAAAATTCACTGCAGTTTTTCATGGACAAAAAAGCATCACATCTTATGGATGATGATGCTTTTGATAATGTTGAATTGCTTTGGGGAACTAGATCAATTTAATCTTAATATCATAACTTTCAAGACCCGTCATTTTCTCACGAGCAATAAACTGAATGTCAGAAACTTCTTTTCCTGTCTTTTTTTTGAGTTCAGCTATTTTCTTTGTGATAAATTCAGATATATCTGTTTCAGTTTTACGTTTCAAATCTTCGACGTTCACTATGCACCTCTTCTGGTCTGTAACGGCATCAACGCGCCAGTAGGTATGATTCAGTATAACTATACTCTAAATAAATCGAGTTGCAGGAAGACAGCCAGCGAGACGATCTCGGGGACCTGACTCCGGTAAGTGATCCGGATGGACAAGCACAGCCAGCATATATGCAACCTGAAGTACGACGAGTATATGCAACCGTTGATATCTATAGACTATTCAGTAAGAAGATTCAATAACCACAGAGTTACTGTCTATTAGTTAGACAAGAATTGTTCATAGATGAAACAACAGCAGAAGAGTTTATACAACTTGGTAGTAAAAACGCCCGACAGCCATTACAACAACTTCGATGCAGCCTCAAGAATCTCATCAGAACTAACATCACGATCAGAGGCAACATAGACCACTTTATGATCTCCTGTTAGTGAAGGGAAGCCAGCTGACATCACGGTTAGGTGAGCTTTCTCACCATTTGGATACTCACGTAATATTGTGGTTATGCCTTCCATCAATGACACAGTAACCGCTGGTTCTGTGTTAAAAAAAACTATCACTTTTTTCATAACCGCACCATGATGATCCTGACTGGAACACCTTTTAACAGGTTGAAAAAAAGGCCCCATAAAGGAGCCCAATAAAATTATTTCCTGAAATCCAATGGAGCCTGGCCGGAACGAATGTACAGTGCAATATTATCAAATGTAATCATTGTAGATTTGCAAAAAATACATTTTGCCCCGAAAGGATTTCTGTCAGTAACATCGAAAGTCGATGTTCTGTATTGAGAACCATGACAACATGGACACCGGAAGTGAATATGATTAGTAATAACAGTTACCTTAAAGTGTCACGACATTAACTGCCGATGGGCCTTTGGGTCCCTGTTCCACACCAAACTCGACTTCCTGATTTTCATTCAGAGTTTTAAAATCGGTTCCCTGAATGGCAGAAAAATGGACAAACACATCTTTACTACCGTCTTTAGGAGTAATGAATCCAAATCCTTTCTCAGGATTGAACCACTTAACTAAACCAGTCATTTTATTAGACATCACTATTACCTTTTTGAGTAAGCCCTTAGGCAGAATGGTCCGAAAAAAATTTATCAGAAAAAACCAAAAGGATTCTTAAGAGGTGAAAGTGAAGAGAAATACTTCAATAACTACTTCAGATAATTTTGTATCAAACCGCACAACCATTAACGCATGGTTAACCAAACATCGCAAGCTTTAGTTTCATCCTGACTCATTACTTCTTCCAACACACAGAAGAACAAGTGAAGTTTCCCAATAAAAAGAGGATGAAATTTATTGTAAGCCGCTGCAAATCATACAGTAAATTTGGCTGATAATCTTATATCAAAATATTAAAGCCCTATTAGTGAAAGAAAGAAAATGCTGTCATCGATCAACGTCATTATCTGGGGGGATTTTGCGCCAAGGGTTCTCCGATGGCGCAGGAGGCTCAGGTTGTACAAACCGGAGATTGAAATCTTAAAGAATGATGAATCTGCGAGATAGCGGTTCTGAGTATAAAAATGACTGTCTTACTTATACCAGCAGCGTCCACCATTATCTGCCTGACTCGCATCCGGCAGTTCCTCGCAATCAGGAAGAGTTACACCGTGTCTCGTAACCATACGATATCCATCAGAACTGGTGTAATCGTCGTTCTGATGTTCATGATGGTGATGTTCCTTACGCTCCTGGTCACGCTTTGCATCTGCATAACGTTGTGCGAAGTCCGCAGAACAGCCAGACAATAAAGTTGTGAATACAATAAATGTGATTAACTTTTTCATGTGTTGTGTCTCTTTTATTATAAATTAGCGAACAACTACCGATGCAACAGCATCATCCTGCCCCCAAACCAGAGTCGCATAACGGTCATCCTTACGATATTTACTACCGTCCTGAGAGATACGTGTCCACCCATCAGACTCCATTACATCAACAGCTTCCCCACGAAAGGATCCCACAACCATCTGATTTAAATGCGCGCGGATTACATCCGGAGAATTATATCCTCCGTGACGACGAGCATTTCGCTCATTCTGCTCTGCAGTTTTGTGAATATTACAAGTGGTACCTGCATTCATTTCAGTACAACCGGAACGCTCAAGCTGAGCGCGGTATTGAGCATTAATAGCTAAAGCCGGTGATGTATGAATTACAGCAACAATAGCCACAGCAATTAACTTCTTCATAATATTACCTCTTAAATATTTTCAGCGGTATCAAAGCCCGCACGATATGCTTCAAGTTTTCTGTCAGCACAAACTATTTCATCTGATATTGGACGCCCTTTAATCCCGGCCCTTTCTCAATGGAAGCTCTTCATTCAGTAACCTGAAACACTCTGGCAATATAGACATTAACTCCGTAAAAAATAACAACTTCACAATGGTAAACCGCATATTTTACTTTCATTCATAAGTCGAATTTAACATCTTAATAAATATAGACTTCTGACTCACGATGGAATCAATGTTGACATTTATTTGCATGACGGTAGATTACTAACGACAAAAACATGGCATTTAGTTTATCTTAAACATGCTATTAACACGCAAACCAAATGCATCTTTGCTGTATTAATAAATATCACCATGCATATCAGATATGCAAACAGTTTTTACAACCCACCCCTTAATGGGATTATTCTGACTGCGAGTATTGCGCATGAAATAATGTAGACATTCATTTGAAAAGCACCTGCTCTAAATACCGCCCGATACAGAACGTTGCAAAAATATATATTTAAGCTACCAGTTTATTAATCAATATATAACAAAACATTGTAATTGAAGTTATTTCAATAATATTTCACATATAAAAGTTGGATGTTGATAACCTCATCATCGTGCAGACCATAAACGATAAGGATAGACAGGCAAAAAAAAAACGGGAACCGTTCGGTTCCCGTTCTCCCACAACCCAGAATCTGGATTACATGTTTTCGATGATCACGTCGCCAAACTCTGAATATTCCAGCGGGTTAGCACCGCCCATCAGACGTTCGAAATCATAACTTACGGTTTTGGCGTTGATTGCGTCTTCCATTAATGGAATTTCTTTTGGAAGATAGCAGTTTTTATCTATTTGTCATCATTAATATATCTGGCTAGATATGTTTTTTATACAAATTTATGAAATTAAAAAATCTGCCAGAATGACAGATTCCTTTAATTTATAATTAGAGATTTGCAACGTTATGGTATACTTTTTGTACATCATCGTCATCTTCAAGGGCATCAACAAGTCCTGCAAAGATTTCTAAATCTTCTGGTGAAAGCTCAACTTCTGATTGAGCAATCATTTCTAATTCTGTTGTTGAGAATTCAGTAATTCCAGCTGCTTTTAGAGCTGCAATTCCTTTGTGAAGATCTGTAGGTTCAGTATAAATAACGATGTTTCCTTCTTCTTCGGTTACATCACGAACATCAACTTCAGCATCAAGCAAAATTTCAAAAATATGGTCAGGGTCTGTGCCTTCAAATACAATCACGCCAGTATTGTCAAACATATAGCTGACAGCACCTGCCGCTCCGATATTCCCGCCTTTTTTATTGAAAATAGTGCGGACATTAGCAATCGTACGGTTAACATTTGATGTCAAGGTTTCAGCGATAATCATTGAACCATTTGGCCCAAAGCCTTCATAACGCCCTTGCACGAACGTTTCATCTCCGCCACCTTTGGCTTTATCAATTGCTTTATCAATAACATGCTTTGGAACTTGTGCTTGTTTTGCACGTTCAATAACGAATTTTAAAGATGAGTTTGATTCTGGATCTGGTTCGCCTTGTTTAGCAGCAGCATAGATTTCCACACCGAACTTTGCATATACTTTTGACGTTGCACCGTCTTTAGCCGTTTTTTTAGCAACAATATTGGCCCATTTACGTCCCACTGGAATGCTCTCCTCGACAATTTATTTACATTACTGGCAGGTTAATAACCTGCCAGTTTTTTCCGTCATATTATATCATAATATGTAAATACTCGTCTATGAGAAATAAAACATCCAAACTTTACGAAATGTTACTTTGATTTTATCAATAGCTAATATTGTAGATAAGCTACTTCCGAACTTCCTTCTGGTTCTTTTGTTTTTTCTTAATAATTGATCTGCAGCAATAATACATAAGGCAAGAGAAACAAAAGTGATAATCCAGACAAAAACACCTACTGTGTCGGAGAGATGCTATGTTCGTATACATATTTATGATGGCAAATTAGCATCCAAATCCACCTGGTTATAAAACTCCTGCTCCAGTTTCGTTTCCAGTATCGAACGAATCTCAAATGCCAGATTTTTATAAAAAACCGAAAACTCGTCATTTTTGCACAACAGAACAATTTTGCGACGCTCTTTACGTTTTTTGATCCGGATGATCTTTAGCGAGTCAGAAAAAGCTGGAATAGTAGTAATAAACAGCGGCGTAGTTAACGTCCACCCGTAACCACAGGCTATCAGTTTCAAAATCTCATCAGCATTGTCCATTTCAAACTGAATGGCAGGAGAAAAGTTTTGCCATTTTAGCCAGTTGAGTGTCTGGATTCCCGTTGGCGTATTTTGGGTATAAGCAATGTAGTTCCGCTGCTTACATAATTCTTCCAACTCTGTTTCCGGCCATGTTTTGGGACAAATACATAGAAACTCTTCCTCAATCAACGGGTACATTCTAACATTGGGCGGCATTTCAGTATGTAACATGGTTACAGCCAGATTAATATCCCCCTTATTAAGCGCCTGGAGCAATCCAGATGCTGTGCCTGTCACCTGAAAAATATGCTTCACCTGTGGTTGCAGAAACTTTAGGATATCCAGGCCAACGGTTTTACTAATTGAATCCACAAAACCAATTTTCAGATTCGAAATATGTCCGTCGCTTATTGCATTGATATGTTCTTGCAGGTGAACACCGTTATCAATAATTTTTTTTCCTAGCGGGTAGAGTGCTTGCCCGGCAATTGTCATCTGGATTGGTCGCTGTGAACGGTTGACCAGAGCAGTATTTAATCCTACCTCCAGGTTTGCAACCTGCTGCGAAATTGATGACTGAGTCACGTTGAGTTTCCTGGCTGCAGCTGTAAATGAGCCTGTGTCTATCACGGCTAAAAATGCCTGTAATTGCTTAAAATCGAAGTTAATATCCTTCATTCTCATCCCTTAGCATTACATTTTTTAATAGTATCTATCTAACTTTTAAATGGTATTTTTTCTTTGAGCTACTTCAAACTATCTGTCATATCACTAAATTAAGGTATAACCACCTTAATACACAAGAGAAACAGAAATGCGTGAAGAAAAGGATTTATTAGGAACTTTAATGGTGCCAGATGAAGCTTACTACGGTATTCAAACACAACGTGCGATGCTGAATTTCTCAGTGTCGGGCAAAACAGCAGGAGAAATCCCACACTTTTTATGGTCTATCGCCGCAATCAAGCAAGCGGCAGCACAGGCGAACAGACAAATTGGTGCGCTGGATCAGCAGAAAGCGTCGGCCATCGTTACAGCATTGAAGGAGGTAATGGCCGGTGATTTTGATGCCCATTTCCCCATTGATGTTTTTCAGGGAGGCGGCGGCACTTCAACCAACATGAACATGAATGAAGTGGTCGCAAACCGTGCTAATGAGCTAATTACCGGCAAACGTGGATATGATGAGATTCACCCGAATACCCACGTTAATATGGGACAGTCAACGAATGACGTCATCCCTGCGGCGATGAAAATGACCAGCCGCATGAATATAGATCAATTGTTAGTCCAATTGGAAAAACTGGAAGCAGTGTTAACAGAAAAAAGTTGCCTGTTTGCTGACAAGGTGAAATTAGGGAGAACCTGCTTACAAGATGCAGTGCCGATGACGTTTGGCCAGCAATTTGGCGCTTATCGCACGCAGGTAAGCAGACTTAAAGCAAAAATGGTGGAAGTCAGAGAAGAAGCATTATTTTTACCGTTGGGAGCGACAGCTATAGGTACGGGATTGTCCACTCACGAAGGATATATCCCGGCAGTTTATCAGTGGCTGGAAATTATTACTGGTGATAAATATACCCCGGAAGCAGATTTCTTTGATGGTCTCCAGCACGGTGACTTTTATATTGAATTTTCCGCACAGCTTAAAAAAATAGCTGCGTTTCTCTCCAAAATGGCTACCGATTTTCGTATTCAGGGTTCAGGGCCAAGAGCTGGCTTTAATGAAATTATTGTCCCTGCGGTGCAACCGGGCTCTTCAATTATGCCAGGCAAAATTAATCCTGTAATGCCCGAACTGATAAATCAAATTGCGTATCAGGTGATTGGCAATGACCTAACTGTGACGATGGCTGTTGAGGGTGGTGAACTTGATCTGAACGTGTGGGAACCGGTGCTGTTGAAAGCGCTCTTTGAATCCTGCTCGTTATTGACTAAAGGGATACCTTTATTTATTGACAAGTGCCTGAAGGATATCGCGATCAATGAAGAAGTGAGCGCTCGTTATGCAGAGGAAAGTACAGCGCTTGCGACCATTATCGCAACACTGTTTGGCTATCAGGTTGGCTCTCGAATTGCCAAGACTGCGTTTCAGCAACGGACCAGTGTAAAGCAGGTCGTGTTAGCAGAAAAGCTGCTGACGCCAGTACAGGCAGATTATTTGCTTGATCCAATGAATATGACCGATCCACAAAAAAGTACAGCAGTGATTAAACGCTATCAAAAAGAAATGAATATTTCGTAGTTTATCAATTAAATAAATAATCAGTTTTAACCGGGGGTAATGAATATTTATATTCATTACCTAACCATCCCTTTTGTGAGAATTATAAATAAAAACAGGTCAATTTTATGGTGATGTTACATATCGTGTTATTGCTGGGAACTATCATGCTTGCCGCCCGTTGGGGGGGAATTGGCGTAGGGTTTGCTGGCGGGATCGGATTAGCAATTTCAGTTTTTATTTTTGATGTTCCGGCTGGTACTCCACCTGTCGACGTCATGCTCATTATTCTATCTACTATTGTTGCGCTCTCTGCAATGCAACAGGCTGGTGGAATGGATTATTTAGTAACTCTGACAGAGAAATTATTACGCAATAACCCAGGTTACCTAAATATTCTCGCGCCAACAGTGACCTTTATCCTGACTGTACTTTCCGGTACGGGATATACCGCCATGTCGGTCATGAATGTGATTCAGGAAGTTGCAAAAGATAACGGCATTAGACCCAGCCAACCATTAAGCTCTGCCGTTGTAGCTTCACAGCTAGGTATTACAGCCTCACCAATCTCTGCAGCCACGGCAATTATGTATGGCACCGTGGAGATAATGGGAGTCAGTTTTGGTGATGCTATGTTGATTGTTTTTCCCACCGCTTTTTTTGCTATGTTGATCGCAGCTTTCATCGCCAGCAGACAAGGTGAAAGTCTGGCTAACGATCCCGTTTGCCTAAAAATCATGCAGGAAAATAAAGTCGTTATAAATAAACATACCAGCTGTAAAATCCCCGCCAGTGCTAAATCCTCGGTAGTAATATTCCTGGTAGGTGTTGTATTTGTTGTTTGCATGTTGATGTTTAAATCGGTTATCGGACATACAATTAACTCCCGTGATCTAATAATCATTACTATGTTTATAGTTTCCACGCTAATTATTTTTATCTGTAAACTAGACATGAAAGAACTGAAGAACTCACCTATATTTAAATCTGGTGCTGAATCACTGGTTGTGGTGTTAGGTATTGTATGGTTAAGCAGCACACTTATTGGCGCCCATATCGACGAGATAAAAATACAAGCTAGTGATATGTTACGTATGTATCCAGGACTACTGGCGGTAGTTTTTTTCTGTACCAGCGCAATGTTGTTCAGCCAGGGTGCTACATGTGCTTTATTAATGCCTATTGCTGCTTCTATTGGCATTAGCGCTGACGCAATATTAGCTAGTTTCGTCGCTGTTAGCGCGCTTTATCTCACTAATATTTACCCAACAACTGCATTTGCAATTGCAACTGATGATACAGGATCTTTTTTAAGTAATCGGTGGAATGGATCTAAGATAATTAATCATCCATTCTTTTTGCCAGGTTGCATTTCTATATTGACTGCAGTCCCAGTAGGTTTCGCTTTGGCAAAAGTTATTCTTTAATTTATAACATTACTAAGTAAGTATAGGAAATAGTAAGAAACAACCCAAAATATGTTGTCATTCACAGATAAATGACAATTAATTTCTTGCAAAACTATCAAAAACAACGTCCGCTCCAGGCAAGAATGGAGCTGAATATTAACGAACATCCACCAGTAATAACCGCAAAAAAAATTGAGGTATATCTAACTGAAACCTGACGGTATAACTACCATCTGACCATCCAACCTCCCCCAAACTACTGCGGGGGTTTGATAACTTATTTTGATAACCTTTGGCAGCCTAACCCAAAACAACGGGAGCGTTACGCTCCCGTTAGTAAATTTAACAAATTATCGCATTACATGTTTTTCGATGATCGCGTCACCAAACTCGAACATTTCAGCAGCTTAGCTGCCGTCCATCAGACATTCGAAATTATAGGTTATAGATTTCGCGTTAATCGCGCCTTCCATATCCTTAACGATCAGGTCAGCCACTTCTACCCATATGTCGGTGAAGTAGTTAGATTGTTCAATCACAACAATATGATATTAAAGTATAATTTAACCAATTTTCATATATCTCACTGACTATTGGGACTCTCATAACCCACTGATGATCAATATATGTTTTAGGGTTTTGATAACCGTTTTTGGGTAAATACAACCACCCGACCATTCAAAATGGTTACCGCTAATGGCAACTCTCAATGCCTACCATGCTAAAGCCATACAGCCGTATAGATCCGCTATGAGCGAGAAGCATACGTTGAATAAAGTCCTATCGAGGGATATAAGTTACTTCTGGTAAGTACGACTTACTTGAAGTGTTTTTACTGGCATCAATCCCCGTAGGTATGAGTTTGTCTTTGTACGAATCAAAACTCATAAATGACGAGTACGAAAACTGGTTAGGCCGTAATCAATACGACACCTGCATCCTGCATCGCTGTGAAGGCCGCCTCTTGATCCATTATTTGCTCTGGCAACATAAAACCGGTCAATGGGCTTTTGAGTAGCGCTTCGATGACGATAGTAACGCCAAGGGCTGTGAAATGCGCCTGTCCTTGTGGGTCTGAAGCGATAATTCGTTTGGACTCTGAAGCGCCTGACACGTTAACACCCTGTATATCAACATACAGTTCTACCGACGCTTGAGTGGCATTTCTCTTACCCTCTGAAGTCCCCACGGCGACATCCAGCCTGATATTGTCAGCACGAGTCATTGCCGCAATAGCGCTGACATCCAGGATACCAAACGGCGTAGTCTCGACACATTCACCACTGATAAGGCAAATGTTACTCTGCTCAGCGGTATAACCCCAGATACCATCTTCCCGTACAAATGCAGGAGCTATCGCCTGATTAAGCTCTTTTTCAGTGACTTTACCTATAGGATCTTCTGGGTCGTGCACTGCGGTCAGCTGTACACGTTTAACAGAATTAAACTGGCTGGCAAGTTTATCAACCAGCGGTAAAAACATTCCCGCCTCATAGTAACCTAATGGTACGATCGGCGAAGTCGCATGATGGAGCAGCGCCATGTTCAGTAGAGGTGCATAGCCGTCGGCAGTCCCTACCGTAATATCAATAAAAGCAATATTGTTGCGAATAGCGTATTCACCTAGCGTATGTTTTGGATCGGGTACGGCGCTGATAATAAGCTGTGAAGTCGATACAAGCGGCGGAAGCTCCCCGCTCATCAAATCAAGACAAACAGTCATGGCGTTTCCCAACTGGGCCGCAAGTTTTTCGCCATTTTGCGGCGAGCGGCCTGCCAGGATTAATTTCGCATCCGGAAAACGCGTCCGCAGCTGGGTGGCCAGATTACTGCCTATCATCCCATATCCGCCGGCAATAAAAATCTGCTGTGTCAGTTTGAAATTCATCATATTTCCTCATTTAACGTTGCTGATGAGGTGACTTTAGAACACAAATAAACTTTAATTAAGCTCATTAATTTTTATGAGTTAGTGAGTTTAAATCAGCAATGAATGTTAAAATTTCCGATTTTGAACCCTTTATCGCAGTAGCAACTTTTCGTAGTTTCCGGTTGGCAGCAGAAGCCGCAGGCGTGACATCTTCGGCAATGAGTCATTCGATCCGCCAGCTCGAGGAACGATTAAAGGTACGATTATTTAATCGCACGACTCGCAGCGTATCTCTAACGGATGCCGGGCATAAATTATTTGAATCGCTTTCCCCACTTTTCAATCATGCGATGGATGCCATTGAAGCAATAAATGATTATCGTGCCACACCCATAGGCACGCTACGCATTAACGCGGTCAGGCTGGGGGGGCGTTACCGACTCGCCCCTTTGGTTGCTGGGTTTAACAAGGACTATCCCGACGTCAGAGTGGAAATAATTCAGGACGATAATCTGGTTGATATTGTGAGTAGTGAATACGACGCCGGAGTGAGGCTGAGTGATATCATCGAAAAAGACATGATTTCTATCCCACTTGGTCAGCCTGTTCGTTACGCCGTTGTGGCAAGCCCAGAATACCTCCAAACGCATACCAGCCCAAAGCAGCCTCAGGATCTTCTGAATCACTCCTGTATCCAGTTTCGCTATCCTGGTGGGCGCAGCTATCAGTGGCAATTTGGTCGAGATAACGAGCGCATTGAGATTAATGTGAAGGGAATGCTTGAGGTAAATGACCTCGATGTTGCACTAAGTCTCGCACTGAATGGCGCTGGTATCAGCTACGTGTTGTATGAAATGGCTGAACCCCATATACACAGTCGCAAACTCGTTTCATTACTTGAGGATTGGCTGACAGATCTTCCCGGCTTCTATCTTTATTATTCCAATCGAAAATATGCCTCCGCAGCATTTCAGGCTTTTGTTGAGTATATAAAAAATCATCACTAATACCTGCAACGTCAGGGGAATGCCCGTAATAAGTACTCCTCGTTTTATAGAACATATGAATGTCATTAACGTCCGCAACTGGCACAGAACGGACCTAAATATTAACGAGCGTGCACCAGAAATAATAAAAAGCTGAGGAATGCCTAATGGGAACCTGGCAATAGAACTTCCATCTGACCGACCAACCTCCCCCAAACTACCAGGAAGTTTTGATAACTTATTTTGATAAAATTTTGATAACCGTTAGCAGCCTAACAAAAACAACGGGAGCATTAAGCTCCCGTTAATGAATTTAACAAATTACCGCATTACATGTTTTCGATGATCGCGTCACCAAACTCTGAACATTTCAGCAGCTTAGCGCCGTCCATCAGACGTTCGAAGTCATAGGTCACGGTCTTGGCGTTAATCGCGCCTTCCATACCTTTAACGATCAGGTCGGCCGCTTCTACCCAACCCATGTGGCGCAGCATCATTTCAGCAGACAGGATGATTGAACCTGGGTTCACTTTATCCTGGCCTGCATACTTCGGAGCGGTACCATGGGTTGCTTCGAACAGTGCGCATTCGTCACCGATGTTTGCACCCGGAGCGATACCGATACCACCAACCTGTGCAGCCAGTGCATCGGAGATATAGTCACCATTCAGGTTCATACAGGCGATAACGTCATACTCAGCCGGACGCAGCAGGATCTGTTGCAGGAACGCATCTGCGATAACGTCCTTAACCACGATCTCTTTACCAGTTTTCGGGTTCTTAATTTTAACCCACGGGCCACCGTCGATCAGTTCACCACCGAACTCTTCACGCGCTAACTGGTAACCCCAGTCTTTGAACGCGCCTTCGGTGAACTTCATAATGTTACCTTTGTGTACCAGGGTAACAGAATCACGGTCGTTAGCGATGGCGTATTCAATCGCTGCACGAACCAGACGTTTGGTTCCTTCTTCAGAACACGGCTTGATACCAATGCCGCAATGTTCCGGGAAGCGAATTTTCTTCACGCCCATCTCTTCGCGCAGGAATTTAATCACTTTCTCAGCATCAGCCGAGTCAGCTTTCCACTCGATACCTGCGTAGATGTCTTCAGAGTTTTCACGGAAAATGACCATATCGGTCAGTTCAGGATGCTTAACCGGGCTTGGGGTGCCCTGGTAGTAACGTACCGGACGCAGACAAACGTACAGGTCAAGTTCCTGGCGCAGTGCTACGTTCAGAGAGCGAATACCGCCGCCAACTGGCGTAGTCAGTGGGCCTTTGATGGCAACACGGTAGTCACGAATCAGATCAAGGGTTTCAGCAGGCAGCCAGACATCCTGGCCGTAGACTTGGGTGGATTTCTCGCCGGTGTAGATTTCCATCCACGAGATTTTACGCTCGCCTTTATAGGCTTTCTCGACAGCAGCATCGACTACTTTAATCATCGGTGGGGTTACATCAACGCCGATACCGTCGCCTTCAATGAACGGGATAATCGGATTTTCAGGAACGTTGAGTTTGCCGTTTTGCAGGGTGATCTTCTTACCTTCCGCCGGAACAACTACTTTGCTTTCCATTCACCTCTCCTTCGAGCGCTTCTGGTTCTGCTCGTCTGTCATCACGCTGCATGTGCGTTTGCGTCCTGCTACACGGATGCGTTAGAGCAACTTTTGTTAATGATTTGTAATGAGCGTGTCAATACTACCCTATTGTTCGCCGCCATGAAAGACACTCGTTCTTAGGCTATAATGCGGCAATTGATATAATCTGAAAATACCATGCAAAAAACTTCTTTTAGAAATCACCGGGTTGAGCGATTCAGCTCACGACAAGTCACTAAACAGCGTAAAGAAAACCAGCCAAAACGCGTGGTTTTGTTCAATAAACCCTACGATGTTTTGCCGCAATTTACTGACGAAGCGGGCCGAAGAACGTTAAAAGATTTTATTCCTGTACAGGGTGTCTATGCCGCTGGCCGTTTAGATCGGGACAGCGAAGGACTTTTAGTGCTAACTAATGATGGAGCACTACAGACCCGTCTGACACAACCGGGCAAGCGCACCGGAAAAATCTATTACGTCCAGGTAGAAGGTGAACCAACACCGGAAGCCCTGGAGGCCCTGCGCAATGGTGTGACGCTCAACGATGGCCCAACGCTACCAGCGGGCATTGAGATTGTTGAAGAACCAGAGTGGTTGTGGCCAAGAAATCCGCCTATACGCGAACGGAAAAATATTCCCACCAGTTGGTTGAAAATCACTTTGTATGAAGGTCGTAACCGCCAGGTGAGGCGTATGACGGCGCACGTTGGTTTCCCTACGCTGCGTCTGATCCGTTATGCGATGGGCAACTACACCCTGGAAAGCCTTGCTAACGGTGAATGGCGGGAAGTGCAGCCATAGCATCGTCTCTTAATGCAACCATTAACAGGGAAGAAACAACATCATGGATAAACGGATCATTGCAACGTTGATGCTGTGCGGCATATCACCATTTTGCTATGCAAAGCAGGATTGTGAAGGAATAGCCGGAATCGCGGCAGGAGAGGCAAATTATCTTTACGCCTCTGCTAAAGTGGACACTGGGTCCAGGCTGCATTTCTACTCCGCTCCAGCCAGCAAATGCCAGCTTCCCGCTTTTTTGGTCAATAGCGACACAGTAGAGGTGCTGAGAAGTTCGCAGCGTTATGAAAGCACAGGCATGCTTTCCAAAGACGAACCCTTTCGTTATGTCCGTTATCGGGACACAAACGGCACCTTCGCTACCGGTTGGGTCACAGTAGATGGGCTCGCACCGTTAACTAATCCGCTACCTGTGAGCCCAGCATGTGAGGCGTGGGCAAATAAAGCGATGTCACAGCGCGAAAAGATGCCCCCAGCCGCAAGTAACCTTTATCAGATAAACGGCAGCACGCGCGCAGGATTCTATTCGATGCCGGATGAGCAGTGTCGGAGCCGCTCCACCTTCCTGATTCCCGGCGACATCGTTTCTGCTCAGGAAGAGTCAAAAGATGATTTTATTGAAGTAGTCTACTACACCGCCGATCGCCATATCGTACGCGGCTGGTTAAAAAAATCACAGCTGCAACCTTTAAACAAGGGTGACCGCTATCGTGACGACATTAATCCATTATCTACGGATAAAGCGACACGAGTCGCTACCCTCGATTTGCGCCATGACTATCAATGTGTTTTTTATGAGAGCTGGAATGCTAAGAACGCAATTGAGATTATCGTTCGCGAAGACCATCAAACGGAGTTATGCCGAGGTGCAGCCGATCCACAAACATCCCCTCCGATGGCCTATATCAGTATCGATAAAGCCACTGGCGAAATTAGCTGGCCAGATGTAGCTGAAGGCTTTAAAGAAGAATAAGAGGTGAACCATGTTTAAACCGCACGTCACCGTAGCCTGTATTGTGCATGCAGAAGATAAATTTTTAGTCGTTGAGGAGACCATCAACGGTAAAGCGTTGTGGAACCAACCAGCCGGACATCTGGAGGCGGATGAAACCCTGGTACAAGCTGCCGCGCGCGAGCTGTGGGAGGAAACCGGCATTCAGGCACAGCCGCAACACTTCATTCGCATGCATCAGTGGATCGCGCCTGACAAAACACCCTTTTTGCGTTTTCTGTTCGCTATTGAGCTTGCCAATATGTGCGCTACTGAACCTCATGACAGCGATATAGACTGCTGTCGCTGGGTGAGCGCGGAAGAGATCATCACTGCGCCAAACCTGCGGTCTCCGTTGGTTGCTGAGAGTATCCGCTGTTATCAGAGCGGACAACGGTACCCACTAACAATGATCGGTGAATTTAACTGGCCGTTTACAGAGGGTGTCAAGTAAAGGGCTGCGTGCTAGAATATGCCGCCTTGAAGTTCAATGTCGTGAGTATTCCTATGTCTGAAAGCCCAAAAAAAGTGATCGTCGGCATGTCCGGCGGTGTCGACTCCTCCGTTTCTGCCTGGCTGTTGCAACAACAGGGTTATCAGGTAGAAGGCCTGTTCATGAAGAACTGGGAAGAGGACGATGGTGAGGAATACTGTACAGCGGCCGCCGATCTTGCGGATGCACAGGCTGTCTGTGACAAACTCGGCATTGAGCTGCATACCGTAAACTTTGCTGCAGAATATTGGGACAACGTCTTTGAGTTGTTTCTTGAGGAGTACAAAGCGGGTCGTACACCGAATCCGGATATTCTGTGCAACAAAGAAATTAAGTTTAAAGCCTTCCTTGAATTTGCCGCTGAAGATTTAGGTGCTGACTACATCGCCACCGGTCACTACGTTCGCCGCGCGGATGTGGACGGCAAAAGCCGCCTGCTGCGTGGCCTCGACGGTAATAAAGACCAGAGCTATTTCCTCTATACTCTCGGTTATGAGCAAATTGCACAAAGCCTGTTCCCGGTTGGAGAACTGTCCAAGCCGCAGGTGCGTAAAATTGCCGAAGATCTCGGTTTGATTACCGCGAAGAAAAAAGACTCTACTGGTATCTGTTTTATCGGCGAACGTAAATTCCGCGAATTTCTCGGTCGTTACCTTCCTGCTCAGCCAGGAAAAATCATCACCGTTGATGGCGAAGAAATTGGCCAGCACCAGGGGCTGATGTACCACACCCTGGGTCAGCGTAAAGGTCTCGGCATCGGCGGTACGAAAGAAGGTACAGAAGATCCATGGTATGTGGTCGACAAAGACGTTGAGAACAATATCCTCATTGTCGCGCAGGGCCATGAACACCCACGTCTGATGTCCGTTGGCCTTATCGCACAGCAATTACACTGGGTCGACCGCGAACCGTTTACCGGCACAATGCGCTGTACGGTGAAAACCCGCTATCGCCAGACAGACATTCCGTGCACCGTTAAAGCACTGGATGACGAACGTATTGAAGTTATTTTTGATGAGCCGGTAGCAGCGGTAACCCCGGGTCAGTCAGCCGTCTTTTACAACGGTGAAGTGTGCCTCGGCGGCGGTATTATCGAGCAGCGCTTGCCTCTGCCGGTATAATTATTTTATTGGTTTAATACAAGGAAGCAGTGAACGTGGCAAAGAATTATTATGACATCACCCTCGCCCTGGCAGGCATTTGCCAGTCAGCACGCCTGGTGCAACAACTGGCACACCAGGGGCACTGTGATGCCGATGCCCTACACGTTTCACTGAACAGTGTTATCGATATGAACCCCAGCTCTACGCTGGGCGTATTTGGTGGTAGCGAAGCCAATTTACGTCTCGGACTGGAAACACTGCTTGGCGTACTTAATGCCAGCAGCCGTCAGGGGCTGAATGCGGAACTCACTCGCTACACACTAAGCCTGATGGTGCTGGAGCGTAAGCTGTCAGCAGCCAAAGGCGCAATGGACACGCTGGGAGACCGTATCAACGGCTTGCAACGCCAGTTAGACCATTTTGATTTGCAGTCAGAAACGTTAATGAGTGCAATGGCGGGTATCTACGTTGACGTCATCAGCCCACTCGGTCCGCGTATTCAGGTAACAGGTTCGCCAGCCATCCTCCAGAGCCCGCAGGTACAGGCAAAAGTACGCGCTTCGCTTCTGGCTGGCATTCGTGCCGCTGTGCTCTGGCATCAGGTTGGTGGAGGCCGTCTGCAACTCATGTTTTCTCGTAATCGCCTGACCACTCAGGCAAAACAAATTCTTGCTCATTTAACCCCGGAGTTGTGATCTATGGAATTATCCTCACTGACCGCCGTTTCCCCTGTCGATGGACGCTACGGCGATAAAGTCAGCGCGCTGCGCGGGATTTTCAGCGAATACGGTTTGCTGAAATTCCGTGTACAAGTTGAAGTACGCTGGCTGCAAAAACTGGCCGCGCACGCAGCGATCAAGGAAGTTCCTGCTTTTGCTGCCGACGCAATCGGTTTCCTTGATACGATCGTCGCTAACTTCAATGAAGAAGATGCCGCGCGTATCAAAACCATTGAGCGTACGACCAACCACGATGTGAAGGCAGTTGAGTATTTCCTGAAAGAAAAAGTGGCTGATATCCCGGAACTGCACGCAGTTGCCGAATTTATCCACTTCGCCTGTACTTCTGAAGACATCAATAACCTGTCTCATGCGCTGATGCTAAAAACCGCTCGCGACGAAGTGATCCTGCCTTACTGGCGCAAACTTATCGACGCAGTGAAAGATCTCGCAGTGCAGTATCGCGACATTCCCCTGCTCTCCCGTACCCACGGTCAGCCCGCCACACCATCTACGCTGGGCAAAGAAATGGCTAACGTGGCCTACCGTATGGAACGCCAGTATCGCCAGTTAAATCAGGTGGAAATTCTCGGTAAAATCAACGGTGCAGTCGGCAACTATAACGCCCACATCGCCGCCTACCCGGAAGTTGACTGGCATCAGTTCAGTGAAGAATTTGTCACCTCTCTGGGCATTCAGTGGAACCCGTATACCACACAGATTGAACCGCACGACTACATTGCCGAACTGTTCGATTGCGTGGCGCGATTTAACACCATCCTGATCGATTTTGATCGTGACGTCTGGGGCTATGTCGCGCTGAACCACTTCAAACAGAAAACCATCGCTGGCGAAATTGGTTCATCCACCATGCCACACAAGGTTAACCCAATCGACTTCGAAAACTCCGAAGGAAATCTGGGCCTGTCTAATGCGGTGCTACAGCATCTGGCCAGTAAACTGCCGGTTTCCCGCTGGCAGCGTGATCTGACGGACTCAACCGTCCTGCGTAATCTGGGTGTGGGTATTGGCTATGCGCTCATCGCTTATCAGTCCACGCTGAAGGGTGTGAGTAAACTCGAAGTGAACCGTGACCATCTGCTGGACGAACTGGATCATAACTGGGAAGTACTGGCAGAGCCAATTCAGACCGTAATGCGCCGCTACGGTATTGAAAAACCATACGAAAAACTGAAAGAATTGACCCGAGGCAAGCGTGTTGACGCCGAAGGCATGAAACAGTTTATTGATGGTCTGGCACTGCCAGAAGAAGAGAAAACTCGTCTGAAAGCGATGACGCCTGCCAACTATATTGGTCGCGCTATCACCATGGTTGATGAGCTGAAATAATCTCTCCTGCGCCGGATGACGCTTATGTTTATCCGGCCTGTCTGCCTCCCCCGGATGCCGGATAAGCTTTCCCTGCCGCCATCCGGCGCTTCACATCCCTTCTGGTTTATTAAATGTTTATCCCCACAGCACCATAATCAGCGTTAAACTATTCATACCGTTAATTAATGGAGCAGCGATGATGCGCGTACTGGTTGTTGAGGATAATGCATTATTACGTCACCACCTGAAAGTTCAGTTACAGGATTTAGGCCACCAGGTTGATGACGCAGAGGATGCAAAGGAAGCAGACTATTATCTTAACGAGCACCTGCCAGATATTGCGATCGTCGATTTAGGACTTCCTGATGAAGATGGCTTGTCGCTGATCCGCCGCTGGCGCAGCAGTGAAGTCTCCCTTCCCATTCTTGTATTAACCGCCCGGGAAGGCTGGCAGGACAAAGTGGAAGTGCTCAGCGCAGGCGCTGACGACTATGTGACCAAGCCATTTCACATTGAAGAGGTAATGGCGCGAATGCAGGCGTTGATGCGCCGCAACAGCGGTCTGGCGTCACAAATTATCTCCCTTCCGCCTTTTCAGGTTGATCTCTCACGTCGTGAATTGTCTGTCAATGACGAAGTCATTAAGCTCACGGCTTTCGAATACACCATTATGGAAACGCTGATCCGTAATAACGGCAAAGTGGTCAGTAAAGATTCGCTGATGTTGCAGCTTTATCCGGATGCCGAGCTGCGCGAGAGCCACACCATCGATGTTTTGATGGGACGTCTGCGCAAAAAAATTCAGGCTCAATATCCGAATGAAGTGATCACCACCGTACGTGGTCAGGGATACCTTTTCGAACTGCGCTAATGAATAAATTCTTGCGACATTTTTTCCCGCTATCGCTGCGTGTACGCTTTTTGCTGGCTACTGCAGGCGTGGTACTGGTGCTCTCTCTGGCCTATGGCATGGTCGCTTTAGTTGGTTACAGCCTGAGCTTTGATAAGACAACCTTCCGCCTGTTGCGCGGTGAAAGTAACCTGTTCTACACCCTTGCGAAATGGGAAAACGGTAAGATAAACGTCGAACTGCCTGAAAATCTCGATATGCAAAGCCCTACAATGTCGCTGATTTATAATGAAAACGGCAAGTTGCTATGGGCGCAACGCGATGTCCCCTGGCTGATACAAAGCATTCGTCCTGACTGGTTAAAAACCAATGGCTTCCATGAGATTGAAGCCAACGTCAATGCTACCAGCACGTTACTCAGCGAGGATCATTCAGCACAGCAGCAGCTTAAAGAAGTCCGGGAAGATGACGACGACGCCGAAATGACCCACTCCGTCGCAGTAAACGTTTATCCTGCCACGGCCAGAATGCCCCAGCTTACTATTGTCGTTGTCGATACCATCCCTATTGAGCTGAAGCGCTCGTATATGGTCTGGAGTTGGTTTATCTACGTACTGGTAGCCAACCTGTTATTAGTCATACCGCTATTATGGGTCGCCGCCTGGTGGAGCTTACGTCCCATTGAATCACTGGCCCGCGAGGTCCGTGAACTCGAAGAGCACCATCGTGAGATGCTTAACCCCGCAACCACGCGCGAGCTTACCAGTCTGGTACGCAACCTCAATCGGTTGCTGAAAAGCGAACGTGAACGTTACGATAAGTACCGCACTACCTTAACCGACCTCACGCATAGTCTGAAAACACCGCTGGCCGTATTGCAAAGTACATTGCGCTCTATGCGCAGTGAAAAGATGAGCATGAGTGATGCGGAACCCCTTATGCTGGAACAGATCAGCCGTATTTCTCAGCAAATTGGCTATTACCTGCATCGCGCCAGTATGCGAGGCAGTAGCGCTCTCCTCAGCCGCGAACTGCACCCTGTTGCCCCTTTACTGGATAAACTGACATCCGCCCTCAATAAGGTGTATCAGCGCAAAGGCGTCAATATCAGTCTCGATATCTCACCCGAAATCAGCTTTGTTGGCGAGCAGAATGATTTTGTCGAAGTGATGGGTAACGTCCTGGATAACGCCTGTAAATACTGCCTGGAGTTCGTCGAAATTTCAGCGCAACTGTCGGAGGACCGCCTGCATATTCTGGTTGAAGACGACGGTCCAGGAATACCACAAAGCAAGCGTGAAATCGTATTTGATCGCGGTCAGCGTGTTGATACGTTACGACCAGGTCAGGGCGTGGGGCTGGCGGTAGCCCGTGAAATTACCGAACAATATGACGGACAAATTATCGCCGGTGACAGCCTGTTAGGCGGTGCACGAATGGAAGTTATTTTTGGCCGTCAGCATCCGGGGCAAAACGACGAGTAAGCTGTTTGTAATATTTATGTGCAGACATCACTTATCTGGTTAAGCATCCGTTATAATCGGAGCAACTAACAGCCTGCGGATGCTCATTATGGAATACCAATTAAACCTCAACTGGCCCGATTTTCTTGAACGCCACTGGCAAAAGCGCCCTGTGGTCTTAAAGCGTGGTTTTAACAATTTTATTGATCCGCTCTCCCCTGACGAACTGGCTGGCCTGGCAATGGAAAGCGAAGTAGACAGTCGACTTGTCAGCCATCAGGATGGTAAATGGCAGGTTAGCCACGGTCCTTTTGAGAGCTATGACCACCTTGGCGAAAACAACTGGTCGCTACTGGTGCAGGCTGTCAATCACTGGCACGAACCCACCGCTGCGCTAATGCGCCCTTTCCGGGAGTTACCGGACTGGCGTATCGACGATCTGATGATCTCCTTTTCGGTACCTGGTGGCGGCGTGGGCCCGCACCTGGATCAGTATGATGTATTTATTATTCAGGGTACTGGTCGCCGTCGCTGGCGTGTAGGTGAAAAACTCCAGCTCAAGCAACATTGTCCGCACCCGGACCTGCTACAGGTCGACCCGTTTGAAGCCATTATTGATGAAGAGCTGGAGCCTGGCGATATTCTGTATATTCCACCAGGATTCCCGCACGAAGGTTATGCGCTGGAAAACGCGATGAATTATTCGGTAGGTTTTCGCGCGCCCAATACCCGGGAGCTTATCAGCGGATTTGCTGATTACGTTCTGCAACGCGAGCTGGGTAGCACTTACTACAGCGACCCGGATCTGCCAGCCCGTGATCATCCGGCGGATGTTCTGCCGCAGGAAATGGACAAACTGCGCGAAATGATGCTTGGGCTGATTAACCAGCCTGAACATTTTAAACAGTGGTTTGGCGAGTTTATTTCCCAGTCTCGTCACGAGCTGGATATCGCCCCACCAGAGCCGCCTTATCAGCCAGACGAAATCTATGATGCCCTGAAACAGGGTGATGTGCTGGTGCGTCTCGGTGGATTGCGCGTATTACGTGTAGGTGATGATGTCTACGCTAACGGTGAAAAAATTGACTCTCCGCATCGACCTGCCCTTGAGGCGCTGGCCAACCATATTGTGCTGACAGCCGAAAACTTCGATGATGCGCTGGAAGATCCCTCTTTCCTTGCAATGCTTGCTGCACTGGTAAACAGCGGGTACTGGTTCTTCGAAGGATAATTGTTGTCGTCATGCCGGATGAGGCGTCAGCCGTCATCCGGCATCTACAGATAAACTTACTGCTGTTTTGCGGTCAATTCCGCAATACGCACGATCACCTGCACTGCTTTTTCCATTCCCTCCAGCGTCACAAACTCATGTTTACCATGATAGTTGTAGCCGCCAGTAAACAGATTCGGACATGGTAATCCCATAAACGACAGCTGCGCGCCGTCGGTGCCGCCACGAATGGGTTTCAACACCGGCTGAATATCACAATCACGCATCGCCTGCTGTGCAATATCCAGAACATGTGGATGTTCAACGACTTTTTCGCGCATATTGTAGTAACTGTCTTCTATCACCAGTTCAATATAGCAATCCGGGTGTAACCCCTTGCCGACTTTTTTGGCGATATCCATAATTTTACGTTTACGTGCTTCAAACTGTTTGCGGTCGAAATCACGGATGATGTAGTGCATATCCGCCCGATCAACCGTACCTTTCATGCTTGCCAGGTGATAAAAACCTTCATAACCCTCAGTGGTTTCCGGGCTTTCATCGGCTGGAACTTCAGCATGAATGCGGGCTGCCAGCGACAGCGCATTCACCATTACCCCTTTTGCCGTGCCAGGATGCACATTATTGCCGACGATCTTGATATTGACCGATGCCGCATTGAAGTTTTCAAACTCCAGCTCACCCACGCCACCACCGTCAACGGTATAAGCCCATTTCGCATCAAAGGCTGCAACATCAAAATGCTTTGCTCCTTTGCCAACCTCTTCGTCAGGCGTAAAGGCCACGCGAATATCACCATGCGGAATGTTTTTCTGTATCAGTACGGCCAGCGCGGTCATGATTTCCGCCACGCCCGCTTTGTCATCAGCTCCCAGTAACGTTTTGCCGTCTGTGGTAATCAACGTCTGCCCCAGAAGTTGATGCAGCACCGGGAACATCACCGGCGACAGAACCTCATCACCAATACCTAGCGCAATATCGCCGCCACGGTAGTTTTCAACGATTTGCGGATTGACGTTTTTGCCACTGAAATCCGGTGAGGTATCCACATGGGAAATGAAACCGATAGCGGGAATATTACCTGCCACGTTAGCGGGCAACGTTGCCATCAACGTTCCCTTGTCGCTCAATGCAACGTTAATCAGCCCCATCTCTTCGAGTTGCTGCTTAAGCAACTGCAATAACTTCCACTGTCCTTCGGTGCTGGGAACCTGCCGCACGCCCGATTTTGATTGGGTGTCCAGCGACACGTAGTGTAAAAAACGCTCAAGTAGTTTATCCATGCAGTCACCCTCACTTTTTGTGACAACATTATCAATAAGCAACAAAAGACAAATATTGCGTCAGGTCACTTTTATCCCCGCAAATGAGAATATTTCGCCATGACATCCTTCTGAATATAAAGCTAAGTCAGTAATTCGCAACAAGGATTGGCGATTACAATGGTTTGCCGTAGAATAACGGCCCTCATTAAGAGACATCAAGGTGGTCAACCACAAACCCCGCAATGGTCAGAAATCCGTTGCGTTTACATGGGACAGAGTAAAAAATTGAATAAACAACCGCGTTCGCTTTCTCCACTGGTGCAATTAGCGGGAATTCGCAAAAGTTTCGATGGTAAAGAGGTGATTTCTAACCTGGATTTGACCATCAACAATGGCGAATTCCTCACGCTGCTTGGCCCCTCTGGCTGCGGTAAAACGACCGTTCTTCGCCTGATTGCGGGTCTGGAAACGGTTGATTCCGGTCATATCATGCTAGACAACCAGGACATCACTCACGTTCCTGCGGAAAACCGCTACGTGAACACCGTATTCCAAAGCTATGCGTTATTCCCCCACATGACCGTTTTCGAAAATGTGGCTTTCGGTTTACGTATGCAGAAGACCCCCGCAGCTGACATTCCTCCTCGCGTCACCGAAGCCTTACGTATGGTGCAACTGGAAGAGTTTGCCCAGCGCAAACCACATCAACTCTCCGGTGGGCAGCAACAGCGTGTGGCGATTGCCCGTGCGGTAGTCAACAAACCTCGTTTGCTGTTGTTGGATGAATCACTCTCTGCGCTGGACTACAAACTGCGCAAGCAGATGCAGAACGAACTGAAAGCACTGCAACGTAAGCTCGGCATTACTTTTGTTTTTGTCACTCACGACCAGGAAGAAGCTCTGACGATGTCAGACCGCATCGTAGTGATGCGTGATGGCCGTATAGAACAGGACGGTACGCCGCGTGAAATCTACGAAGAGCCAAAAAATCTGTTCGTTGCCGGATTCATCGGTGAGATCAATATGTTTAATGCGACCGTTATTGAACGTCTGGACGAACAGCGCGTTCGCGCTAACGTTGAGGGTCGCGAGTGCAACATTTATGTGAATTTCGCGGTTGTTCCAGGACAGAAATTAAACGTCCTGCTGCGTCCGGAAGATTTGCGCGTTGATGAGATCAATGATGATAATCATATCGAAGGACTTATCGGCTACGTGCGCGAGCGCAACTACAAAGGCATGACGCTGGAGTCAGTTGTCGAACTGGAAAATGGCAAGATGGTGATGGTCAGTGAATTCTTCAACGAAGACGACCCTGACTTCGATCACTCTCTCGACCAGAAAATGGCCATTAACTGGGTAGAAAGCTGGGAGGTCGTGCTGGCTGATGAAGAACACAAGTAAATTCCAGAGTGTGGTGATCGTCACCATTGTCGGTTGGCTTGTGTTATTTGTCTTTCTGCCCAACCTGATGATCATTGGCACCAGCTTTTTGACCCGAGACGATGCAAATTTCGTCAAAATGGTCTTTACGCTGGAAAACTACGCTCGTCTACTCGATCCGCTCTATTTTGAGGTACTGGTTCACTCCCTCAATATGGCGCTAATTGCCACACTTGCTTGTCTTGTGCTCGGCTATCCTTTTGCCTGGTTTTTAGTAAAGCTGCCAGAAAAAGTTCGGCCACTGCTACTGTTCCTGCTGATTGTTCCATTCTGGACCAACTCGTTAATTCGCATCTATGGACTCAAAATTTTTCTCAGCACCAAAGGCTATCTCAACGAGTTTCTTCTATGGCTCGGTGTGATTGACACGCCAATTCGCATCATGTTTACCCCCAGTGCAGTAATTATCGGTCTGGTTTACATCCTGCTGCCGTTTATGGTGATGCCGCTCTACTCCAGCATTGAGAAGCTGGACAAGCCACTACTGGAAGCGGCACGCGATCTGGGAGCAAGCAAATTTCAGACCTTTACCCGCATCATTATTCCGCTGACCATGCCGGGGATTATCGCTGGTTGTCTGCTGGTTATGCTGCCCGCGATGGGACTGTTTTACGTTTCCGATCTAATGGGCGGCGCGAAAAACCTGTTAATTGGTAACGTGATTAAAGTTCAGTTCCTGAATATCCGCGACTGGCCATTTGGTGCAGCTACCAGCATTACTCTGACCATCGTGATGGGGCTGATGCTATTGATATACTGGCGTGCTTCCCGCCTACTGAACAAGAAGGTGGAACTCGAATGATCGGTCGACTGCTTCGCGGCGGTTTTATGACCGCAATCTACGCGTATCTGTACATTCCAATCATTATTTTGATTGTGAACTCTTTCAACAGCTCGCGCTTTGGCATCAACTGGCAAGGTTTTACCACCAAATGGTATGGCCTGTTGATGAATAATGACAGCCTGTTGCAGGCAGCGCAGCATTCACTGACCATGGCCGTGTTATCTGCAACATTTGCGACCCTGATTGGTTCACTGACGGCAGTTGCACTTTATCGCTATCGTTTTCGCGGCAAACCGTTTGTCAGCGGCATGCTGTTTGTGGTGATGATGTCACCAGATATCGTAATGGCGATTTCACTGCTGGTGCTGTTTATGCTGATCGGGATCCAACTCGGCTTCTGGTCACTGCTGTTCTCGCATATCACCTTCTGCCTGCCTTTTGTGGTAGTGACAGTTTACTCGCGCCTGAAAGGATTTGACGTGCGTATGCTTGAGGCAGCGAAGGATCTGGGGGCCAGTGAAGTGACTATTTTGCGCAAAATTATTCTACCACTGGCCATGCCTGCGGTAGCTGCAGGCTGGTTACTGAGCTTTACCCTGTCGATGGATGATGTCGTTGTCTCATCATTCGTTACCGGACCTGGCTATGAAATTCTGCCACTAAAAATCTACTCAATGGTTAAAGTAGGCGTTTCACCGGAAGTTAACGCGCTGGCTACCATTTTGTTGGTTCTGTCGCTGGTTATGGTTATCGCCAGCCAGCTTATTGCACGTGATAAAACCAAGGGCCGCTAAGGCCGATACTCAGGGGACGTTAAATGAAAAAATGGTCACGCCACCTGCTCGCGGCGGGTGCTCTGGCACTGGGCATGAACACTGCCACAGCTTCCGATAGCAATACACTCTATTTCTATAACTGGACCGAGTACGTTCCACCAGGACTGCTGGAACAGTTTACAAAAGAGACTGGTATTAAGGTTATTTATTCAACCTACGAGTCGAATGAAACCATGTATGCCAAGCTCAAAACCTATAAAGAAGGCGCCTACGACCTGGTGGTACCTTCCACCTATTACGTGGATAAGATGCGCAAAGAGGGCATGATCCAGAAAATTGACAAGTCGAAGTTAACCAACTTCAACAACCTCGATCCGGAAATGCTCAACAAGCCGTTTGACCCGAACAATGACTTCTCAATTCCGTACATCTGGGGGGCAACGGCGATTGGCGTCAATAGTGATGCCATTGATCCGAAAACCGTAACCAGCTGGGCAGACCTGTGGAAACCTGAATACAAAGGCAGTCTGCTGTTAACTGATGATGCCCGTGAAGTATTCCAGATGGCACTACGTAAACTGGGCTATTCCGGCAATACCACCGATCCGAAAGAGATTGAAGCCGCCTATAACGAGTTGAAAAAGCTAATGCCCAACGTAGCCGCATTTAACTCCGATAACCCGGCGAACCCCTATATGGAAGGTGAAGTGAACCTGGGCATGGTGTGGAACGGATCCGCATTTGTCGCGCGTCAGGCTGGCACACCACTGGAAGTCGTGTGGCCGAAAGAAGGAGGTATTTTCTGGATGGATAGCTTGTCTATTCCGGCGAACGCCAAAAATAAAGAAGGTGCGCTGAAACTGATTAATTTCCTGCTGCGCCCGGACGTGGCGAAAGAAGTAGCAGAAACCATTGGTTATCCAACACCTAACCTGGCGGCGCGTAAGCTGCTAAGCCCGGCCGTGGCGAATGATAAAACGCTCTACCCTGACGCGGAAACTATCAGCAAAGGCGAATGGCAAAACGATGTCGGTTCAGCCAGCGCTATTTATGAAGAGTATTATCAGAAGCTGAAAGCAGGACGCTAATACTCTTGCAACCCGGCGAAACATGGCAACGCCGGGTTGCTAGCTGCAATCCCCGAAGTTGATTACGTCTTTCGACTGATTTATTTACCCCCGCCACCAGCTACGCTTACTCTATTCCGACTCTGCTGTGAGGCTCCCAATGGCAACGCTATGGATGCTACTTGAGCTGGTTAACCTCATTGTTTTCACTCTTTTTATTCTCCCTCGCCCTCAACCGGTAGGCGCTCGTCCTTTGCTGCCGATAGCAGCAACCCGACTATTGCGCCTGACCTTCTTACTGCCGATTCTGGCTTTTGGCTACAGTCTGTTTTTTGATCATCAGATTAATCCAGCGGACTGGGGGTACCTGGCGATAGCGATCATCGGTAACGCGCTGGTTATCAAGGGGAAATGGGATCTTGGCGGCAGCCACACCTGGACAGGATATTATTTACCCAACGCTAAACGAGTTACACGCGGCATTTTTGCCTGGATTGCGCACCCTATGTACACCGGGATTATTTTAGTGATTATCTCGTGCAGCCTGGTTTACATTACCCGACTGCCCATATGGCTGAGCGCGTTGGCACTGATCTGTTGTTTTTACATTACAGGATTTTTGATTCTGGCGGCCCTGCGCGAGAGCCGCCAGCTTGTACAGGCTTAAAGAACGTTGCCGGTAAGGGCTTTGGCACAAAAGACGCTTACAGTCCTTTCAGTAACTTCTCAACAAACTCAGGTACTACCTGACTTGCCGGACCGTAATACTTCTCTTCAAACTCGCTTCCCACCTGGCTCGGTTCAAGATTTAACTCCACCGTATGAGCCCCATGCAGTCGGGCTTCGTGCACAAAACCCGCAGCCGGATAGACATGGCCCGATGTGCCAATGGCAATGAAAACATCCGCCATTGCCAGCGCCATATAGATTTCATCCATACCCAGAGGCATTTCACCAAACCACACGACATGCGGGCGAAGCTGTGCCGGAAACTGGCAGCAATGACATTTATCTTCCGGAGTGACATCCTCCGTCCAGTCTAAAATCTGCCCGCTTTGCGAACAGCGTACCTTGAGCAGCTCGCCATGCATATGGATAACATTCCGGCTACCCGCACGTTCATGCAGATTATCGATGTTCTGCGTCACCAGCAAAAAACGGTCGCCAAGCTCTTCTTCGAGTTTCGCCAGCGCGATATGCGCAGCGTTTGGTTGGATCTCGGGCTGCTGAAGTTGTTGGCGGCGAGCGTTATAAAACGACTGAACAAGCCCTGGATTACGACTAAATCCTTCCGGGGTCGCAACATCCTCAACCCGATGTTCTTCCCAAAGGCCATCCGCAGCGCGGAAGGTACGAATACCTGACTCGGCAGAAATCCCCGCTCCCGTCAGGACTAATACTCTTGGTTTTTCCATCAATTCAGGCACCACTCCGTCTCTGAAAAAGATCCGTTGACGCAGGCGATCGCGCATATGGCGTTTATTTTTACGAAAACGGCTTAACCAATGACCCCGACGCGACAGCATAACAACCTCTTTGTATTAATCGGTAAGATGTAGGAAAGCGGCCCCGCGCATCCCACCCGCATCACCGTGTCGTGCCCGCTCAATACGTGGCACACGGGCAACTGGCAGCAGATGGCGTGGCAGTCGGTCTGCCAGTTGCGTTGTTATCGCGGTAAAATTCGACAAACCACCACCAATCACCACTAAATCAGGATCGACGATAGTCAGGATATTCCCCAGGCAAACCGCCAGCAAATCCAGATAGCGTTCGACGTGCGCGCGCGCATGCTCATCACCCTGCTCCCAGAGCGAGATAATTTCGCGGGCATCCAGCGGTTGATGGTAGTAATGCTGATACAGCCACGCAAATCCGCCACCGGATAGATAGCTCTCGATACATCCCAGTTGACCACAACCACAGCGACGCAACGGGAAGTCAAACCCCATCAGCGTCAGCGCATCTACTGGTAAACGGATATGACCGAACTCACCGGTGATATAACTGCGTCCAGTGATGGATTTCCCATTAAGGATCAGGCCTCCACCAACGCCCGTGCCGAGGATTAATCCCATCACTAAGGGATACTGGGTGAACTCATCGTCCCAGGCTTCGGAGAGTGCAAAACAGTTGGCATCATTATCCAGGCGAACATCACGATCCAGCCGAGCACTGAGGTCGGCGCGGAGCGGTTTGCCACTGGCGGCAGGAACGTTAGCCGCGTACAGCGTACCGTCTTCAGTTTCCGGCATACCGGGGATACCAATACCCACCGAACCTTTGACACCAAATCGCTGATCGGCTTCCGTCACCAGATTACAAACTGCATCCAGGAAAGCCTCATAGCTGTCGCGTGGCGTAGGGACACGAATTTCCCACTGCAAACGACGTTGGTTATCAAAAACGCCTAGCGCAATTTTAGTCCCGCCGATGTCAAATCCGTAATACATCACCGCTCCTTATTATTTTTACTGGCCGCTAAGTACTCTCGCAGGATCAATATTACTGGCGCGCCGCGCCGGATACCAACTCGCTAAAAGACTCAGCAATAATGCTGTAACCAGCACGTAAATAACATCCAGCCAGTGTAATTCGGATGGCAGGAAGTCAATAAAATAGATATCACCAGAGAGGAACTGATGACCGATAATTGCTTCAATCCCGTTAATAATCGGCGTCAGCTGCAGCGAGACAACAACCCCGATAACGACGCCTGTCAGGCTACCAAACAGACCCGCCAGCAATCCATACCAGACAAAAATGGCGCGAATCAATCCATCTTTAGCGCCCAGCGTTCTTAATACCGCAATATCGCCACTCTTGTCTTTTACCGCCATCACTAACGTCGAAACGATATTAAAACAGGCGACGCCTATCACCAGGACCATTGCCAGATACATAATGGCGCGGATCATCTGTATGTCGCGATACATATAGCCGTAGGTGCCAATCCAACTCTTAATGTAGACATAGTTATTGGTTACTTCACCGGCATCTCTGACCAGTTTATTGGCATTAAAGACATCGTTAACCTTGAGGGCGATCCCGGAAACGCTGGATCCCATATCCAGATACTGCTGCGCATCTTCCATTGGGATCATAGCGAAGCTGTGATCGAGCTGACCACTCAGTTGCAGAATGCCTGTGACATGTAATCGCACGCGCTTAGGTTGCTGTAACTTGTGATCGGCACTGGCGTTAGGGATCATAATCGACACCCAGTCACCCTGTTTCACCTTCAACGCATCGGCAATACCTTTGCCAATAATGACCTGTTGCTCACCGGCTTTGAAATTGTCCCAGGCGTGGTTTTGCACAAACGAAGGCAGCGCACTCAGACGCTGTTCCTGTTTGGGGTCAACACCTTTCACTTGTACGGCGCGTAAATTCGCCCCACTCTCCACCAGTCCGGTAAAGTTGATGTAGGGTGCTGCTGCCGCAATACCCGGCACTTTCTGCACGTTGTCCAGTGCTTCCTGCCAGTTGTTCCAGGGCTGATTAACCGCTTCAATCTCACCGTGCGGAACAACCGCCAGAATGCGGTTATTCAGCTCGCGCTCAAAGCCGTTCATGGCGCTCAAACCAACGATCAATACCGCTACACCTAATGCGATACCAATGGTAGAAATAACGGAAATCAGCGAGACCATGCCACCGCGCCGCCGACCACGGCTAAAGCGCAGCCCAATCAATAACGATAAAGGCGAAGCCATTACTCTGCTCCCATCAGGCTCAGTTCAGCCGTCAGACGACCATCGCGCATTTCAAGCTGACGACTCATTCGCTTCGCCAGTTGCAGATCGTGCGTCACCACCAGAAATGCCGTGCCCTGAGAACGATTCAGTTCTCCCAGAAGCTCGAAAATACTGTCCGCGTTGCGCGCATCAAGGTTACCCGTCGGCTCATCCGCGAGGACCAGACGCGGGTTATTCACCAATGCGCGAGCAATAGCCACACGCTGGCGCTCGCCGCCCGAAAGTTCAGAAGGACGGTGGCTGGCACGGTGATCCAGCCCAACCGCTTTCAGCATATCGCGCGCACGCTCGGTAATTTCAGCCGGTTTTTTCTTACCGATTAACAAAGGCATCGCCACGTTTTCCAGCGCGGTAAAATCCGGTAACAGATGGTGGAACTGGTAAATAAAACCGAGCTTCTGATTACGTAACTCCGCTTTTGCCGCAGACGAAAGTTTGCTCATTGGCTGGCCGCTAAAAATCACATCGCCTGACGTCGGCGTATCCAAGCCACCCAGCAGATGCAGCAAGGTACTTTTGCCGGAGCCTGAGCTGCCGACAATCGCCATCATTTCACCCTCGCCGACGCAAAAACTGACATCGTGCAACACATCAGTTTGTACGGAGCCTTCCTGATAGCGTTTGCACAGGTTGTCGCATTGCAACAGGATCTTATTCATAACGTAAAGCCTCAGCGGGTTGAGTGGCGGCAGCGCGCCAGGAAGGATAAAGCGTAGACAGCAGCGCGATGGCCATTGCCACCAGCGCAATGACGATAACCTGTAGTGGTTCAATAGCGACCGGCAACGCTGCGCCATCCAGGAGCGTCCCGATAATTGGCATCAGGTTATTCAACTGGCTGGCAAGCAACGCTCCCAGCACAGCGCCCAGCAGCGCGCCAATAATACCTGCGCTGGCCCCCTGAACCATAAACACCATCATTATTTGTCGCGGCGTTAGCCCCTGGGTTTGTAAAATTGCCACTTCCCCTTGCTTCTCCATCACCATCAGGCCCAGCGAAGTAATAATATTGAACGCCGCGACAGCCACGATCAGGCTCAACAGCAGTCCCATCATGTTTTTTTCCATCCGCACAGCCTGGAACAGCTCGCCTTTGCGCTCACGCCAGTCCTGCCACTTAGTCCCCTGCGGCAGCGTTTGCTGACTCAGTGTATCGACCTTCAATGGTTCGTTCAGCCACAGACGCCAGCCTGTGATATTGCCCGCTGGATAGCGCATCAGACGTGATGCGTCCTGGATATTGGTCAGCATCTGGTAGCCATCGACTTCGCTGTTGGCGGCAAAAGTGCCAATCACATTGAACAAACGCTGACTTGGCAGACGTCCCATTGGCGTGAACTGGCTGGCTGACGGCACCATAACGCGGACTTGATCACCCCGGTTCACGCCCAACTGCCCGGCAAGCTGTTCACCGAGGATGACATTATACTTGCCCGGTGCGAGATCTGTTTGCTTCACATTGACCAGATACGGCGTCAGCGGATCTTTTTGCGCCGGGTCAATGCCCAGCATAACGCCAACAGCAACGCTGCGCGCACTTTGCAGGACGACATCCCCCGTCGTCAGCGGTGCAACACGATTGACGCCATTCAATACCACGGCTTTTTCAGGCAGCTGTTGCGGGTTAACGGAGCCCTGTTCAGAAGAGAGAATGGCCTGAGGCATCAGACCAAGAATGTTATTTTGCAGCTCGCGCTCGAAACCGTTCATTACCGACAATACCGTGACCAGTGCCATTACCCCGAGAGTAATGCCTATGGTTGAGAGCCAGGAAACGAAGCGACCGAAGCGATCAGCTGCACGCCCACGCATATAACGCAGGCCGATGAATAGAGCGACAGGTTGATACATGAAATCCGTCTGGTTGCTGTAGCAAAGCCACGAGTATATAAGCGAAAGCGGAATGGGTAAATGACTGAACCGTAAGTGTTCGTCAGCTTTAATCTGAAAAGCATAAACAAATCAATTCACTATAGTTATCTCTCCTCGCATCGTTCTTTGTCCCTGATCTTAATCTGAAAAAAATAAAAAGCAGACGGTTACGCATTACAGCGTTCCCCTGTATCCGCAGGATGACAGACTATCTCACTCAATATGGATACGCCGTCGCAATGAACCAAAAAGAATTATGGATTAATCAAATCAAAGGGTTATGTATATGTCTGGTGGTTATTTACCACTCAGTTATTACCTTTTACCCTCATCTCACCACTTTTCAGCATCCTCTTGCAGAAATGCTGGCCAAAAGCTGGATTTACCTCAACCTGTATCTGGCACCGTTTCGGATGCCAGTATTTTTCTTTATTTCGGGTTATCTCATTCGTCGTTATATCGACAGCGTCTCCTGGACCACCTGTGTGGATAAGCGGATCTGGAATATTGTCTGGGTACTGGTACTGTGGGGAATAGTGCAATGGCTCGCATTAACGACGCTCAATGGCTGGCTGGCCCCGGAACGCGACCTGGCCCATGCAGCCAATGCTGCTTATGCCGATTCCGCGCGTGACTTTACGCGTGGCATGCTTACTGCCAGCACCAGCCTGTGGTATCTGTACGCACTGGTGGTCTACTTTATCCTGTGTAAAACTTTCAACCGCTGGGCATTTCCGCTGCTGCCGCTGTTGATGTTGCTCAGTATAGCGATAAACTTCTTCCCAACGCCGTGGTGGGGAATGAACAGCGTATTACGCAATCTGCCGTATTACAGCCTCGGTGCCTGGTCTGGCGCAACGCTGATGGCGTGGATTAAAGAAGTTCCCCTGGGCCGCCACGCTCTGATATTTACATTTACCGCCTTACTGTCCGTCATGGCCTGGCTGGCAAATGTTTCGCTGCTACTGTCACTGCTCTCCATTGTGCTTATTATGAAAATGTTTTATCAGTTCGAGCAGCGCTTTGGCATGCGGGCCAACAGTCTATTAAGTGTGATTGGCGCGAACACCATCGCTATCTACACCACGCACCGTATCCTGGTCGAGGCGTTCAGCTTAACGCTAATCCCCAAACTGAATCACGCCGCATGGCCTGCAAAAGCGGAACTGGCTGTGTTACTCATTTATCCGTTTGCCAGTTTGTTATTGTGCACCCTCGCCGGACTTATAGTGCAAAAGTTTTCGCAGAAAGCCGTGGCCGATCTGCTTTTTTCCCCGCCGACTTTGGCGACCGTCACCCGCTAACCTCACCGTTTTTTGCCCCCATTTGGGGGCGATTCAATTTGCTTATGAGAAACGATCACGGATAATAAAGAACATTGCTTATCAGACGTATATCTAAACGAGATCCTGACAACCGTTATGCCTGAACAACATCGTTATACGCTCCCAGCGAAAGCTGGCGATCAGCGCCAGTTAGGTGAACTTACCGGTGCCGCCTGCGCTACGCTGGTGGCAGAAATCGCCGAGCACCACGCTGGTCCGGTGGTGCTCATCGCGCCGGACATGCAAAATGCCCTGCGCCTGCATGATGAAATTCGTCAGTTCACCGACCAGATGGTGATGAACCTTGCAGACTGGGAAACACTCCCATACGACAGTTTTTCCCCTCATCAGGAAATCATCTCCTCACGGCTCTCTACATTGTATCAACTGCCTTCCATGCAGCGCGGTGTACTGATTGTGCCGGTAAACACTCTGATGCAGCGCGTGTGCCCACACAGCTATCTGCACGGCCATGCACTGGTGATGAAAAAAGGCCAACGCCTGTCGCGCGATGCCCTGCGTGAGCAACTGGACAGCGCAGGTTATCGCCACGTTGACCAGGTCATGGAACACGGCGAATATGCCACACGCGGCGCGTTACTGGACCTGTTTCCGATGGGCAGTGAACTGCCTTACCGCCTTGATTTCTTTGATGATGAAATTGACAGTTTGCGTCTGTTTGATACAGATACTCAACGCACACTGGAAGAAGTCGACGCTATTAACTTATTACCCGCACACGAATTCCCTACGGATAAAACGGCCATCGAGCTGTTCCGTAGCCAGTGGCGCGATACTTTTGAAGTTAAACGCGATGCGGAGCATATTTACCAGCAGGTCAGTAAAGGCACGCTGCCTGCCGGGATCGAATACTGGCAGCCGCTGTTTTTCAGCGAACCGCTGCCGCCGCTTTTCAGCTACTTCCCCGCAAATACGCTGCTGGTGAATACTGGCGATTTAGAGACCAGCGCAGAACGCTTTCAGGTCGATACGCTATCGCGCTTCGAAAACCGGGGCGTCGATCCGATGCGCCCTCTTCTGCCGCCGGAATCATTGTGGTTACGCGTGGATGAGCTGTTCTCTGAGCTTAAACGCTGGCCACGCGTTCAGCTCAAAACTGAGAGCTTGCCGAAAAAAGCTGCAAATACCAACCTGGGATTCAAGAAGCTCCCGGACCTGGCGGTACAAGCGCAGCAAAAAGCACCACTGGATGCGTTACGTAAATTTCTCGAATCATTTGATGGCCCGGTGATTTTCTCGGTTGAAAGTGAAGGACGCCGTGAAGCGCTTGGCGACCTTCTCGCCCGCATCAAGATTGCTCCGAAACGTATTTTACGCCTCGATGAAGCGGTCGATGCCGGTCGCTATCTGATGATTGGCTCAGCGGAACACGGGTTCATCGACAGCAACCGGAATCTGGCGCTGATCTGCGAAAGCGATCTTCTCGGTGAGCGAGTGGCGCGTCGCCGTCAGGACTCGCGCCGCACCATCAATCCGGACACATTAATCCGTAACCTCGCTGAACTGCACCCAGGTCAGCCGGTGGTGCATCTTGAACACGGCGTGGGACGCTATGCCGGTATGACCACCCTGGAAGCCGGCGGTATCACTGGTGAGTATCTGATGCTCACCTACGCCAATGACGCCAAACTGTATGTGCCGGTGTCGTCGTTACATCTTATTAGCCGCTACGCCGGTGGTGCGGAAGAGAATGCGCCACTGCATAAACTTGGCGGCGATGCCTGGTCGCGTGCCCGTCAGAAAGCCGCCGAGAAAGTTCGCGATGTCGCAGCAGAACTGCTGGATATCTACGCCCAACGCGCCGCAAAAGAAGGTTTTGCCTTTAAGCATGATCGTGAACAGTATCAGTTGTTCTGTGACAGCTTCCCGTTTGAGACCACACCGGATCAGGCCCAGGCCATTAACGCTGTACTCAGCGACATGTGTCAGCCACTGGCAATGGACAGACTGGTCTGTGGCGATGTGGGCTTTGGTAAAACCGAAGTGGCGATGCGTGCTGCATTCCTTGCCGTAGAGAACCACAAACAGGTCGCCGTGCTGGTACCGACCACCCTGCTCGCCCAGCAGCACTTTGACAACTTCCGCGATCGCTTTGCCAACTGGCCAGTACGCATTGAGATGCTATCCCGTTTCCGCAGTGCCAAAGAGCAGGCGCAAATTCTCGAACAGGTCGCTGAGGGGAAAATCGATATCCTGATTGGTACTCACAAACTGCTGCAAAGTGATGTGAAGCTAAAAGATTTGGGCCTGCTTATCGTCGATGAAGAGCACCGGTTCGGCGTACGACATAAAGAGCGCATTAAAGCGATGCGCGCTGACGTAGATATTCTGACGCTGACGGCAACACCCATCCCGCGAACCCTCAATATGGCAATGAGCGGCATGCGCGATCTGTCGATTATCGCTACACCTCCTGCCCGTCGCCTGGCGGTTAAAACCTTTGTTCGTGAGTATGACAATCTGGTGGTACGTGAAGCAATCCTGCGTGAGGTTCTGCGCGGTGGTCAGGTCTATTATTTGTTCAACGATGTCGAGAATATCCAGAAAACTGCCGATCGGCTGGCGGAGCTGGTGCCTGAAGCGCGCATTGCCATTGGACACGGACAAATGCGCGAACGGGAACTGGAACGCGTGATGAACGATTTCCATCACCAGCGCTTTAACGTGCTGGTGTGCACCACCATTATTGAAACCGGAATCGACATCCCAACCGCCAACACCATTATTATCGAGCGCGCAGACCATTTTGGGCTGGCACAGTTACACCAGTTACGCGGTCGCGTCGGGCGTTCGCACCACCAGGCTTACGCCTGGCTGTTGACACCGCATCCGAAAGCAATGACGACTGATGCCCAAAAACGCCTTGAAGCTATCGCCTCGCTGGAAGATCTGGGTGCCGGATTTGCGCTGGCAACTCACGACCTCGAAATTCGCGGTGCGGGTGAACTGCTGGGTGAAGACCAGAGTGGCTCAATGGAAACCATCGGCTTCTCGCTGTACATGGAACTACTGGAAAACGCTGTCGATGCTCTGAAAGAAGGCCGGGAACCGTCGCTGGAAGATCTCACCAGTCAGCAAACTGAAGTGGAATTACGGGTACCGTCGCTGCTACCAGATGACTACATTCCCGATGTTAATACACGACTGTCGTTCTATAAACGCATCGCCAGTGCGAAGAACGAAAATGAGCTGGAAGAGATCAAGGTCGAGCTGATCGACCGTTTCGGTCTGCTGCCCGATCCGGCCAGGACATTGCTGGATGTCGCCCGTTTACGCCAGCAGGCACAGAAACTGGGTATCAGAAAGCTCGAGGGAAATGAAAAAGGTGGCACGATTGAGTTTGCAGAGAAAAACCACGTCAACCCGGTCTGGTTGATTGGACTATTGCAAAAACAGCCGCAACATTTCCGTCTGGATGGCCCTACCCGTCTGAAATTCATGCAGGAACTGAGCGAGCGAAAAAAACGCATCGAATGGGTGCGTCAGTTTATGCGCCAGCTTGAAGAGAACGCGGTAGCGTAAACGGCGGGTCGGGTGAGAACAACGCTCACCCGACCCGGTATTTACAAACTCTTTGCACTTCCCTGCACTTCCCGACAGAGCAAACCGCCATAATTCCTGTTTACTTTTACATAACAATAACCACGTAAAAACAATGGATTTATGGTGATGTTAAACAATATATCTATCTCTCGCTGGTTCACATTTGTTACGCTCGCCGCAACCATGGTTTTGGCCCTTCCGGCTCAGGCAAATACCTGGCCGCTACCTCCTCCCGGAAGCAAGGTGGTTGGTAAAAACGCCGTTCACGTTGTCGAAAATAATGGCGGTTCACTGGAAGCTATTGCGAAAAAATACAACGTTGGTTTTTTAGCTCTGCTACAGGCGAATCCTGGCGTTGATCCTTTCGTACCTCGGGCGGGCAGTGTGCTGACTATTCCGTTGCAGACCTTGCTGCCGGATGCACCGCGCGAAGGCATTGTGATTAACCTCGCTGAGCTGCGTCTTTATTACTATCATCCGGGTAAAAATTCGGTGACCGTGTATCCCATTGGCATCGGTCAGTTGGGCGGAGACACACTGACACCAACAATGGTTACCACCATTTCAGATAAACGAGCCAACCCAACCTGGACGCCAACCACTAATATTCGCGCACGTTATAAAGCGCAGGGGATCGACCTACCGGCTGTGGTACCTGCTGGCCCGGACAACCCCATGGGCCACCATGCCATTCGCTTAGCGGCATACGGTGGTGTTTATCTGCTGCATGGCACAAACGCTGATTTTGGTATCGGTATGCGCGTCAGCTCTGGTTGTATTCGCCTGCGCGATGGCGATATTGAGACCTTATTCCGCCAGGTAACTCCTGGAACAAAGGTCAATATCATTAACACGCCAATTAAAGCGTCTGTTGAACCAAACGGTATGCGTCTGGTTGAAGTGCACCAACCGCTGTCGAAAAATATAGATGACGACCCGCAGGTACTGCCGATCGTACTGAATACGTCAATGCAGAACTTTAAAAATGCAGTGCAAACGGACCAGACCGTCATGGAGCATGCGATGGAGCTACGCTCAGGGATGCCGGTCGACGTGACACGCCATCACGACGTTACTCAGCAGACACTGTAAAACACAACCCATGAAAAAACCCCGCTGGACGTTGTTCAGCGGGGTTTTTTATTTAAATCGCAGTGGCATTACGATGGGTTAAAACTTATTTATAAATAACCGCAGTCCCGTGGAGGGTGTTAGGACCGGTAACGGAAGTAATGCGGAACGACTTCGCGCCCATTTCATCCGCTTTCTGTGCCAGTTGATCTTCCAGAGAACCTAAGTTGGTACCTGCATTAGCAGAAATAGTCCCAACTTTCTGTTGGTCTGCAGGCGTTGCCTGAACCTCAACAGCAGCAAAGCTGGCGAATGAAAGTGAACTCAGAACGGTAGCAAGAAGGAGTGTTTGTACGTTTTTCATAATTGTGACCTTTAGCAGATGAATGTGCGTCGCAAAGATTAACTTAACGATCGATAGGTAAATCATAGATGTGATCCAGGTCACACGTCAACAATTTTTTATAATGATCGTTATACAAATCATAAAGGCCTTATCTTTCATGCTAATAGCCATGAATTATTTTTATCGTGAATCTGCTGGAGAGTGTGGTCGAATATTTTTATAATGGTTATTCAACAAACCCAATCAGGTACGACGGCACCATGACAACTGAAACAACGAGTTGTACAAAGAAAAGCCGTGGCCGACCAAAAGTGTTCGACAGGGAAGCCGCGCTTGATAAGGCCATGACACTCTTCTGGCAGCACGGGTATGAAGCGACATCGCTCTCCGATCTCGTGGAAGCAACCGGTGCTAAAGCGCCCACGCTGTATGCGGAATTTACCAATAAAGAAGGATTATTTCGCGCCGTGCTGGACCGCTACATCAGCCGTTTTGCGGCAAAACATGAAGCTCAGCTTTTTTGCGAAGAAAAAAGTCTTGAGTCTGCACTGGAAGACTATTTCACAGCCATAGCCACCTGTTTCACCAGCAAGGACACACCTGCGGGATGTTTTATGATTAATACCTCCGCAACGCTTGCTGCTTCCTCCCGTGACATTGCACACACGGTTAAAACCCGCCACGCTATGCAGGAACAGACGCTTGCCCGGTTTCTTTGCCAACGCCAGGAACATGGTGAAATTCCTGCCCACTGCGATCCGCAGAAACTGGCCGAATTTCTGAACTGTATTTTACAAGGGATGTCGATCAGTGCCCGTGAAGGCGCAACGTTCGAAAAACTGATGCAGATAACACATACTACCTTGCGGCTGTGGCCAGAATTACTCAAAGAGTAATGCTTTACCGTGACAAATTTTCATTTCTAAGATTATCGGGAGTTTATCTCGCTCCCGACCCCCTCTGAATCACCCTACTTTTATCATTGTTTTCATAACCTTAATGCTACATTTTTGTAAAAACAATTGATAATCACAATCAATATCAGCAATATTCGCATTTGTTTTAACATCCATTTCCCAATGTAACTATCGGTTTCTACGCCGCAATAAAAAAAACAGACCGACTCTTTTTTAAAAGGAATGCGAATGAATAAGCGTCTTTGGGTGCTCAATCCAATCTTATTATCTTTAACCCTGCCGGTAATGGCGGCACAGAATGAAGAAGAAAATCTCATCGTCAGCGCCAACCGTAGCCAGCGAACTGTGGCTGAAATGGCGCAAACCACCTGGGTCATTGAAGGCAGCGAGATTGAACAGCAGGTTCAGGGTGGTAAAGAGTTCAAAGATGTGCTGGCTCAGTTAATCCCTGGAATTGACGTCAGCAGTCAGGGACGGACGAACTACGGGATGAACATGCGTGGACGCGCCATCGTTGTGTTGATTGACGGTGTTCGCCTGAACTCCTCCCGTACCGACAGCCGCCAACTGGATTCCATTGACCCCTTTAATATTGCGCATATCGAGGTTATCTCTGGTGCAACGTCGTTGTATGGCGGTGGAAGTACCGGTGGGTTGATCAATATTGTCACCAAAAAAGGCCAGCCAGAACGCGAAGTTGAACTCGAACTGGGAAGCAAAAGCGGCTTCAACAACAGTAACGATCATGACGAACGTGTCGCCGCAGCTGTCAGCGGAGGAACCGATCACGCTTCCGGACGCATGTCCGTCGCTTATCAACGATTTGGCGGCTGGTATGACGGCAACAACGATGCCTTAATGCTGGATAACACTCAAACCGGCCTTCAGCATTCCGATCGTCTCGACATCATGGGCACCGGGACAATAGAGATTGATGACAACCGTCAACTACAACTGGTAACCCAGTACTATAAAAACCAGGGGGATGATGATTACGGATTATATCTGGGCGAGAATATGTCGGCGGTGACGGGAACGGGGAAAGCCTACACCAGCAGCGGTCTGAGTTCCGATCGCATTCCCGGCACGGAGCGTCATCTTATCAGCCTGCAATATTCCGATGCTGACTTCTTCGGCCAGAATTTGGTCAGTCAGGTTTACTACCGTGATGAATCTCTGACATTCTACCCCTTCCCTACACTGAGCAAAGGCAAAGTCACCAGTTTCTCCGCATCACAGCAGGATACCGATCAATTTGGCGCAAAAATTACCCTTAATAGCCAACTGATGGAGAACTGGGAGCTGACATGGGGTATCGATGCGGACCATGAAACCTTCGACTCCAACCAGAAATTCTTTGATCTTGCCTGGTCCCTGCCCTCTGGCGGCATGGATAACCGCACCGCCTATACCACCGGGCGTTATCCTGGTTACAGCATTACCAACTTCGCGCCTTTCCTGCAAAACAGCTATGACATAAACGACATCTTCACGTTAAGTGCCGGCGTTCGCTATCAATGGACCGAAAACCGGGTTGATGATTTTGTCGGCTATGCGCAGCAACAAGGGATTGCTAATGGGCTGGCACACTCTGCAGATGTGATTCCTGGCGGGAAAACTGATTACGATAATTTCCTGTTTAATGCGGGCATTCTTGCACATCTGACTGACCGTCAGCAGACATGGTTTAATTTCTCTCAGGGTGTGGAGCTTCCCGATCCGGGGAAATACTACGAGAACGGTACTTACTCACTTGTCGGTGACCATTATCAACTCCAGCGTAGTGTCAATGTGGCAGATTCTCGGCTGGAAGGCATAAAGGTAAACTCTTTCGAACTGGGTTGGCGCTACACCGGTGATAGCCTGCGCACTCAACTGGCGGCCTACTACTCTACCTCGGATAAGTCGATTGTCATTAACCGCAGCGATATGACCATTAACGTACAACCAGACGATCGCCGGATATATGGCCTCGAAGGTGCCGTGGATTATTTCATTGCTGACACTGACTGGAGCCTGGGAAGTAACTCCAATATCATCAAATCGGAAGTCAAACAGAACGGCAAATGGCAGAAGTGGGACGTCACACTGGCCTCGCCATCAAAAGCAACCGCCTGGGTCGGCTGGGCGCCTGAACCGTGGTCGTTACGTATACAGAGTCAGCAGACATTTGACCTGAGCGACGCCAGCGGCAACAAGCTGGACGGGTATAACACCATGGATTTCATAGGCAGCTATCAGCTCCCGCTGGGTAAACTGACCTTCAGCGTTGAAAACCTGCTGAATGAAGAATACACCACACTTTGGGGACAACGTGCACCGTTACTTTACAGCCCAACCTACGGTAGCCCTTCACTCTATGAATACAAAGGCCGCGGTCGCACCTTTGGTCTGAACTATGCCTTAACCTTCTGATAAAAAAAGCCCCCCAGCCTGAGCGATTGGGGGGCTAATTGATGTGCAGAGTAAAGCTTTTTTACGCTTTGTTATTCAGAACCAACTGGCCATTGTTATCCAGTGGAATTTGCGAACCAGGATCTTTATCCATCCGGATTTTGCCCTGCTGATCGCCAATTTTGTACGTTACGTCGTAACCAAGCATTTTTTCCGACTTGTCATACACCGTTTTACAACGTTGCTGTGTGGTGGTGTATGTATCGTTTTCCTGCATTGAACCCTGGATCTGGTTACCAGCATAACCGCCACCTAAAGCACCAGCGACGGTCGCAATGTCTTTACCTCGTCCACCACCAAACTGATGACCGATAACACCACCCGCAACAGCGCCCAGTACCGAACCGGCAATACGATTCTCATCCTGCACAGGTTTACGATGGGTAACGGTAACGTTACGGCACTCCTGACGCGGCGTTTTTACCGTTTCTTTTATCGGCGTCGCAGAGACGACGTGTGCATATTGTGGGCCACGTTCAAAAACGTTCAGACTGGCTACCGCCGCCACGCCCAGCGCAGCCGCCACGCCAATCCCTATACCCGCCAACATTGATTTATTCACGGGACATCCTCCTTTTTTGCTATTAGCAACAACTTTGCAACAGGATGTAAGGAATGCCAATCAGAATGGGGATGAAAATAGCGAGGGTAAGCGCGAAAGCAGCGTGATTCAGACGGTTCTGAATCACGCAGAACAGGATGTCATATAATGCTGTTCGAATAAAAACCTGCAGCCACTACCATTCCGGTTGGTACATTGCTTAACCCGGTGATCGGTATCTGCCAGAATACAAACTGCATACTTAGCACTTCAGTGGAGAGACTCATCGACTCGCGCGGCTCATCGGTCAGGTTCACTATTGGATCTCAAGGAAGGCCATGTTTCGATATAGTAGGAGGGCAGGAGCTGAAAAACGTCTACCGGGCCACTGTGTGGCCCGGTTATTTGATATTTTAATGCAATTTCAGACGTGGACGAATCACACGGTTAATACTGCCAACCAGCATCATCAGACCGGTTTTGAAGTAACCATGCAACGCAATCTGGTGCATACGGTACAGTGAGATATACACAAAGCGCGCAATACGCCCTTCCACCATCATCGAACCGCGCGTCAGGTTCCCCATCAGGCTACCCACGGTAGAGAAGTTGGAGAGGGAAACCAGAGAGCCGTGGTCTTTGTATTGATACGCTTTCAGCGGCTTGCCATTCATCTGCGCCAGAATATTGTTCATCGCGCAGGAAGCCATCTGATGAGCAGCCTGAGCGCGCGGTGGAACAAAGCCACCTTCCGGGCGGGCGCAGGAAGCACAGTCACCAATAGCATAAACATCCGGATCGCGTGTGGTTTGCAGAGTAGGCTCCACCACCAGTTGGTTGATGCGGTTAGTTTCCAGACCACCAATGTCTTTCATAAAGTCTGGCGCTTTGATACCTGCCGCCCACACCATCAGATCGGCTTCAATGTACTCGCCATCTTTAGTATGTAACCCGCCCTCATCAGCGCTGGTCACCATCGTCTGAGTCAATACACGCACGCCCAGCTTGGTCAGTTCATTATGCGCAGCACTGGAAATCCGCGGCGGCAATGCTGGCAGAATTCTTTCACCGGCCTCCACCAGAGTCACATTCAGCGCTTCGTTGGTCAGCCCCTTGTACCCATAGCTATGCAGTTGTTTTACCGCATTGTGCAACTCGGCGGAGAGTTCTACACCTGTTGCACCACCTCCCACAATGGCGATATTCACTTTGCCATTCGCGCCCAGATTCGCGGAGTATTTCAGGAACAGATTCAACATTTCCTGGTGGAAACGACGCGCCTGATGCGGGTTATCGAGGAAGATGCAATTATCTTTGACACCCGGCGTGTTGAAATCGTTGGACGTACTGCCAAGCGCCATCACCAACGTGTCGTAAGGCACTTTACGCTCAGGAACCAGTAGATCACCCTTCTCATCGCGCAGCTCAGCAATAGTGATGGTCTTCGCTTCACGATCGATATCTACAACCGAGCCAAGCTGAAACTGGAAGCCGTGGTTACGCGCATGTGCCAGATAGCTCAGCGCATCAACGCCTTCATCCAGGGATCCCGTCGCCACTTCGTGCAGTAAGGGTTTCCACAAATGGCTGTGGTTTCTGTCTACCAGCGTGATTTTTGCCTTTTTCTTACGCCCCAGTTTTTTTCCCAGCTGCGTCGCCATTTCCAGTCCACCAGCACCACCGCCGACAATAACGATTCTTTTTAATGGTGTAGTCAACGTGACCCCCTTAAATTTATTAACCAATTGTTAATTAAAAGTTATTAACATAGCCTTTAATTAACAACAAGTTACGATAATGAAAATCTTCTTCGAGACTGAGAATAACACGAACGGTGCATTGGTCATACCAAAATTGATATGTATCAAGTTTTGATGATGAAAAGATAGACAACCCTAGCTTTAACAACAAAAAAACCAGCCCGAAGGCTGGCTTTGTTCAACGTAAATCGGCGACTAACCTAACGTCTTGAACGCTTTGATTCGCTGCAAATGAGGAGAGATATTTTTGAATTTATGGGTTTGTTCTTCATCCCATACAATTTCATAGAAGTGGTGCAGCTCCTCAGAGGAACGTTGACTGTTCAGTGCTTCGTCATGGCGTGAAAGGATAACCAGGCACCGATCGCGATTCTTTTCACGGAAATTAGTCACGCATTTTGTGGCGATGTCCGCATACTCTTCGGGCCTGTCGATTTTCCCTTCCATATTCTCATACGGAAACAAGTTGGGATTAAACACGACTTGCCGAATATCACACAGAAAACCAATTCGTTCAGCCCAGTAACCACCCAACCCCACGCCGCAAATCAACGGGCGATCGTCCACATTAAGCTGCAACATTTTGTCCACTTCTTTCAGCAGATGCTGCATATCATGCTTAGGATGCCGTGTACTGTAGCTGATCAGTCTGACATCCGGGTCAATGAACTGCAGCTGTAACACTTTCTCGTGGTTTCCCGGACTGTTAGAGTCAAAACCGTGTAAATAGATAATCATCGCATCCTCACCAAACGTGCGTTAATGACCTGCTTTTTCTTCCTGCCAGCGCTCATGAAGCTGGTTGAGCTGGGCGCTAATCGTTTTCCAGCGTGCCGAATCCATCAGTTCCTGACGCGAAAATGAACCTTTATGATACAAACGTGTAACACGTTCCGCATTGATCGGCGACAGATTATCTAACACACTGACCGCTCCCTTACGATTATTGCAGACCAGGATCATATCGCAACCTGCATCAAGCGATGCCTGCCCACGCTCTGCGTAGCTCCCCATGATAGCTGCGCCTTCCATCGACAGATCGTCGGAGAAGATCACCCCATCAAAACCAAGCTCCTGACGCAGCACCGTTTTTAACCAGTGGGGGGAACCACTCGCCGGACGCGGATCGACTTCACTATAGATCACGTGTGCCGGCATAATGGCATCAAGTTTATTTTCCGTAATTAACGTCTTAAACACCGACATGTCTTTGGCGCGAATTTCCGCTTCCGGTCGCGGATCGGTTGGTGTCTCTTTGTGCGAATCCGCCGTCACCGCCCCATGCCCGGGGAAATGTTTACCGGTGGTTTTCATGCCCGCGGCATGCATGCCATCAATAAAGCGGGTTGCCATTGCCAGCGCCTTTATTGGATCGGCATGGTAAGAACGCTCGCCAATCGCCGCGCTAATATGGCCCACATCCAGGACGGGGGCAAAGCTGATGTCGATGTCCATCGCAATCATTTCACTGGCCATGAGCCATCCGGCATCCTGAGCCAGCTTGCCTCCCTCTTCCAGTCCGTGCAGTGCAGCAAAAGATTGCGCCGCCGGCAGGCGGGTAAACCCTTCACGAAAACGCTGTACACGCCCCCCTTCCTGATCCACTGCCACCACCAGATGATTACGTGATGCCTCACGGATTTGGCGAACAAGTTCACGCAACTGTTCCGGGTCGTGGTAATTTCGGGTAAAGAGGATCAACCCACCCACCAGCGGATGCGCCAGAATCTCACGCTCTTCAGCGTCCAGCTCATACCCTTCGACATCCAACATTACTGGACCCACACTGCTCTCCTTATCCTTTCATTGTTAGCTGCCGCCAGGTTTCATCGGCCAGCCTGATAAATTGTCGATCGCTGGTTTGCTGCCAGCGATACTCGAACCACCCCGCCTTCAGCACCATCACCCACGGTTGCCACTGTCTGACCTGCCGCCAGAGGGCATCCGGATCAATGTGCGCATGCTGAGCATAGGCGTTCACCAGTTGCCGGTGCTGAGATTCATCAACGGTCCACACCGCAGCCAGCTCCAGCGCAATATCACCGTCTCCGGCATATTCCCAGTCAATCAACCGCAGCCCCGACGCTGTGCGCACTATGTTGTCGCCGTGGACATCCATATGTAACGGCCCGAGACGTATCGGGCGAGGTTCGCGTTGTTTTCTTAACCGCTTTAGCACGCGCAACCAACCAGGCGTCCGGCGCGCCGGATCACAACACTGCCAGTACTGTTCAAGTAATGGCAGCACTCTGATTTGCCAGCCCAGACGAGGTTGTTGGTGAAGATGATACAGTAAGCCTGCAAGTTCGTCGGCTTCCGGTAATCTGGATTCTACCTTACCGTGAAAATAGTCTACTGCCATCCACCCTTGTGTATAAAAACAGGGTTTGGGAGCAAGACTTTCGGGCAGTTTTTTCAGCGCATGATAGTGCCGTAAAAAATGGGACTCGGGCGCGTGAGGATCATGATGGCAGCGCAGCACTAAACGATGGGGATGATTTTCGATGATACAGCTCCCGCCGCTCAAGCCGCTTTGGCTGCCCGCGACGGGATGATACTGCGGGAAATAGCGCGACAAAACCTCGTCGCGCGTCAGTCTGTTATTGTTGCTGAACAGCACCTTTACCTGACCAGATTATCTCGCCAGTTTGTACCAGCATTAATTGCATTTGCAGTGCCGGCGTATTGACGTTGCCGGAAGCGCTGGAATACAGCACATACTGCGCTCCTACATTACGGGCAATACCAATGGCTTTACTGCGCGTACCCAGGCTGTCGTGTGGTGATAAACCTAATTGTTGCTTCGCCAGCGACAATTGTTGTGCCGAGACCAGGGTAAATTTGCCGTTATTCGCCAGCGCATTACGCAATGTTTCGGTTGCGTCACCAGAGTTGAGAGAACCATTGGTGCGATTATTCACGCTGTCGACCAGCAAGACACCTCCAGCTTTGACGCCATCAGCCTGCAGCATTTTCGCCACCATCGGTTGCATTGCGCCATTCCAGTCATAATGACGTTCCCGGGGCGTCGGCTGCGCCGTTTGATCCTCATGTTCAATCGGACCAGGCTGCTGCGGTATGGTTGGCACCGTTGGGACAACCGGTACCGGCTGTTGCGGTTGCTCGGGCTGCTCCGGCACCGGTTTGACTTCATCTACCGGCGCTGGCTCTCGTTGCGCCACACAACCAGAGAGAAATATCGCCAGCGCGGCAATCAATGCGTAGCGATTCATTTTGATCATCAAGATTCACCCCTTACAAATAAAGATAAAGTCTAACCTTGTGCGCCCCCAGAAAATTGGCGCTGCCGTACAGAGTCACCGACGAACGTGCCGGGATAGTGACGCTGCGTGGCGCTTCCAGAGGGTGCATCTCCAGCCCTCTGGCGTCATACCAGTAAAACCGATAATGAACGGTAACGGGTTCTTGTCTTTCGTTATAGAGTCGTGAGGATGCAGAGGGCTGAATATCAGACGTGGTTAACGCAGGCTGTTCTGCTGTTATACCTGCAGCCAGTATCGTTGATTCCATCACCAGCGACTGTTCATCACTCACCGGAATTTCAGGATGTGAACGACAGCCTGCCAGTAACAGCACCCCCAGTGACAGCACTAAGCATCCTCTGGTCATTATTAAAGACCTTTATGCGCAAGCATTGGACCAAGAGTACGCCCACCCAGTAGATGCATATGAATGTGATACACCTCCTGACCCCCGTGGCGGTTGGTATTCATGATCAAACGATATCCATCTTCGGCAATGCCTTCCTGCTCAGCGATCTTCGCCGCGACCGTGATCATTCTCCCCAACGCCTGCTCATGTTCAGCCGTAACATCATTAACGGTTGGGATCAGGACATTTGGAATAATCAGGATATGCGTAGGCGCCTGAGGTGCAATATCGCGAAACGCTGTGACCAGTTCGTCCTGGTACACGATATCTGAGGGGATTTCACGACGAATAATTTTGCTGAATATAGTTTCTTCTGCCACGACGTTTTCCTTTTTCATTAAGAGCCCTTCGTTGTGCCATGCTACGCCGAGCTACTCTGCGAGTATAGAGTATGAGTGAGTTACTCACGCTCTTTCAACTTTAACCCTCGATTTTTTAAGCAAAAAGTTTTCCTTATGCTGCTCTTATAACCATTTCCCGTTGCTATTGCTCAGACATAGTACTGAAACAATATTTCATACTGGCAAAAATTCCACCTGCTCATCGGGTGGATTTTGCACTCATAGCCAAAATACGGGGGACTAAAGCTGACGTTAACGCTTACCCAGGCAGAGAAATGTAAACGCTAAAAAAACAAAAAGCCTGCTTAGTTTCCTAAGCAGGCTTCTTAAATATGGCTCCTCTGACTGGACTCGAACCAGTGACATACGGATTAACAGTCCGCCGTTCTACCGACTGAACTACAGAGGAATCGTTGTGGAGGCTTATCTTAGCGGCGAAAAATCTTTTGTCAAACCCCATTTCCTTCATTGAGTATCAATTGGTGCTTCTCTCGACAGTTTGTTGCATTTACAGACATTTTATATGGAAAAAACTTTGCAGCTTTTTTGATTCTCCCTCATCATTTGAAATGAGGTTTCAACTTTCTTCATTAAGGTCCACTTTGAACGTGTCCGCTGCCTTACGTCAGGTCGTTTCCCGTACGCCCTGGTATGCCAAACGCAAGAGTTACAAAGTACTCTTTTGGCGTGAAATCACTCCTTTAGCCATTCCCATTTTTCTGGAAAATACCTGCGTATTATTGATGGGAGTACTGAGTACTTTCCTTGTTAGCTGGTTGGGTAAGGAAGCAATGGCGGGTGTCGGACTCGCCGACAGTTTCAATATGGTTATCATGGCGTTTTTCGCCGCTATCGATCTTGGCACGACGGTGGTCGTTGCTTTTAGCCTTGGGAAACGCGATCGCCGACGGGCCAGAGCTGCCGCCAGACAGTCACTGGTAATCATGACGATTTTTGCCATCGTGCTGGCAGCGGTGATTCACTATTTTGGCGAGCAGATTATTAATGTTGTCGCCGGTGAAGCGACTCCCGAAGTAAAGGCACTGGCGCTGACCTATCTGGAATTAACGGTGCTCAGTTATCCGGCAGCAGCCATTGCATTGATCGGTAGCGGAGCACTGCGTGGGGCCGGGAATACCAAGATACCGCTGTTGATTAACGGCGGCATGAATATACTGAATATCATCATCAGTAGCATCCTGATCTACGGCATTTTTTCCTGGCAAGGGCTGGGATTTGTAGGCGCAGGTCTTGGGTTAACGATTTCCCGCTACATTGGTGCTATCGCCATTATCTGGGTGCTGAAGATTGGTTTTAACCCAGCGCTGCGTATTTCACTGAAAAGTTATTTTAAGCCGTTAAATCTCGCCATTATCTGGGAGGTGATGGGGATAGGTATTCCTGCAAGTATCGAATCCGTTTTGTTTAACGGTGGCAAGCTATTAACTCAGATGTTTGTCTCGGGTATGGGTACCAGCGTTATTGCCGGTAACTTCATCGCATTTTCTATTGCGGCTCTGATTAACCTGCCGGGAAACGCATTAGGATCCGCATCCACCATCATTACCGGCAGACGCCTGGGTAATGGGCAGATTGCCCAGGCAGAAATTCAGTTGCGACACGTATTTTGGTTATCCACAATCGGTTTAACTGCCATCGCCTGGCTGACTGCACCGTTTGCCGGTGTCATGGCCTCGTTTTATACCCACGATCAGGACGTAAAAGAGGTCATAGTCATACTGATTTGGCTCAATGCGGCATTTATGCCGATATGGGCAGCATCCTGGGTCCTTCCCGCTGGTTTTAAGGGAGCGCGTGATGCACGTTTTGCTATGTGGGTTTCCATGCTGGGTATGTGGGGCTGCCGTGTTGTAGCAGGTTATACCCTAGGGATCGTATTAGGATGGGGAGTGGTCGGCGTCTGGATGGGGATGTTCTTCGACTGGGCGGTCCGCGCCGCGCTATTTTACTGGCGAATGGTCACCGGTCGATGGCTGTGGAAATATCCACGCCAGGAACGTGAAAAGTGTATAAAACAACCCGTTGCGTCTGAATAAACGGCGAAATGAAGAATATTTCAGCAAACGATCGCGTTTCTACATTCAGGCTTTGACAACGCTGACCGGCATCGCTAATATTCGCCCCGTTCACACGATTCCTCTGTAGTTCAGTCGGTAGAACGGCGGACTGTTAATCCGTATGTCACTGGTTCGAGTCCAGTCAGAGGAGCCAAATTTAGAAAAGCCCGCTTAAGGAAACTTAAGCGGGCTTTTTGTTTTTCTGTTTTTCCTTTCGTCTTATTTTTCATCTTGCCCCGTTATAAGGGATAAAATCGTTTTCTCTTCCCGTCTGTCGCGGTAGTCTCATAACAGTCGTTAATATATCGACTGCAATGTGCGTAACCTTATTCCAATACTAATAATTAGAAATCAGTACAGACAGGATAACTATGGATTCCACCCTCATCTCCACGGGTCCCCAGGAGGACACATCTTCGCTTAGCCGCGCCCGACGCGCAGCACTCGGTAGCTTCGCTGGTGCCGTGGTCGACTGGTATGATTTTCTGCTTTATGGCATCACTGCCGCACTGGTCTTCAATCGCGAGTTTTTCCCGCAGATAAGTCCCGCGATGGGTACGCTCGCCGCGTTCGCCACCTTTGGTGTCGGATTTCTGTTCCGCCCATTGGGTGGAATAATATTCGGGCACTTCGGCGATCGCCTTGGCCGTAAGCGCATGCTGATGCTCACTGTCTGGATGATGGGGATTGCCACTGCGTTGATTGGCATTATCCCCTCTTTTGACACCATCGGCTGGTGGGCCCCCATCTTACTGGTGACACTGCGCGCCGTTCAGGGATTCGCCGTCGGCGGTGAATGGAGCGGCGCGGCATTACTTTCCGTCGAAAGTGCCCCAAAAAATAAAAAAGCGTTCTACAGCAGCGGCGTTCAGGTGGGTTACGGTGTCGGCTTGCTGCTCTCTACAGGGTTAGTCTCGCTGATTAGCTCGCAAACGACTGATGAACAGTTCCTGAGCTGGGGCTGGCGTATTCCGTTCCTGTTCAGCATCGTATTAGTTCTGGGCGCATTGTGGATGCGTAACAGAATGGAAGAGTCCGCAGAGTTCGAGCTGCAAAAACAAGAACCACCGCAGGCGAAAAAACGACTACCGGTCATCGAAGCGCTAACCCGCCACCCGGGGGCATTTTTAAAAATTATTGCCCTGCGCCTTTGTGAACTGCTGACGATGTATATAGTCACCGCTTTTGCACTCAACTACTCCACCCAAAATCTGGGACTACCACGCGAATTGTTTCTCAATATCGGGCTGCTGGTAGGTGGGCTAAGTTGTCTGACTATCCCCTGCTTTGCCTGGCTTGCCGACCGCTTTGGTCGTCGCCGGGTCTACATTACCGGGGCGCTGGTCGGCACACTCAGCGCATTCCCGTTCTTTATGGCCCTGGAAGCACAGTCAATCTTCTGGATCGTATTTTTCGCGATTATGCTGGCAAACATCGCCCACGACATGGTGGTCTGTGTCCAGCAACCCATGTTTACCGGCTTGTTTGGCGCAAGCTACCGCTACAGTGGCGCAGGAGTTGGCTATCAGGTCGCCAGCGTGGTTGGCGGCGGCTTTACCCCGTTTATTGCTGCAGCACTGGTCACGTTCTCCGGCGGAGACTGGCACAGTGTAGCCATTTACCTGATGGCGGGTTGTCTGATTTCTGCTGCCACAGCAATAATGATGAGAGATAAGCAGCACGGTTAAGTCTTTTCGCGAAGACCATCTGGTCTTCGCATTTTCTTCCTCAACGTCTGACTTTTGTTTCACATTCCTGTGACATACTATCGGGAGAGCAGCACATCTGTGGAACAAGGAGACAGACATGAACAATAAGGGCTCCAGCCTGACCCCGGCTCAGGCGCTGGATAAACTGGACGCATTGTATGAGCAATCAGTTAAGGCTCTGCGTAGCGCCATTGGCAAGTACATTGATACCGGGACACTTCCTGATGTAATCGCCCGAGATAAAGGTCTTTTTGTTTACCCTTCACTTTCTGTAACCTGGGATGGCAGCGCCACCAATCCACCAAAAACTCGCGCTTACGGACGTTTTACTCATGCTGGTTGCTATACCACGACCATTACCCGCCCGTCGCTCTTTCGCCCTTATCTTGAAGAACAGCTGACGCTGCTGTATCAAGATTATGATGCTCACATCTCCGTCGAGCCATCGCAGCACGAAATCCCCTATCCCTATGTGATTGACGGTTCTGAACTGACACTTGATCGATCTATGAGTGCCGGATTAACGCGTCATTTCCCTACCACCGAGCTGTCACAGATTGGCGATGAAACCGCAGACGGGACTTATCATCCGGCGGAATTCTCCCCACTGTCACATTTCGACGCCCGACGGGTAGATTTTTCACTGGCACGACTGCGTCACTACACGGGCACGCCGGTTGAACATTTCCAACCCTTTGTACTGTTCACCAATTACACCCGTTATGTTGATGAATTCGTACGCTGGGGATGCAGCCAGATCCTCGATCCTGACAGTCCATATATCGCGCTCTCCTGTGCGGGAGGGATTTGGATCACCGCTGAAACAGAAGCCCCGGAAGAGGCTATCTCCGACCTTGCCTGGAAAAAACACCAGATGCCTGCCTGGCATTTAATCACCGCCGACGGCCAGGGGATCACGCTGGTAAATATTGGCGTAGGCCCGTCTAACGCTAAAACCATTTGTGATCATCTGGCGGTCCTTCGCCCTGATGTCTGGTTGATGATTGGGCACTGTGGTGGTCTGCGCGAAAGCCAGGCAATTGGTGATTATGTTCTTGCCCACGCCTATCTGCGTGACGACCATGTGCTTGATGCCGTACTGCCTCCTGACATTCCTATTCCGAGCATAGCGGAAGTTCAGCGCGCACTGTATGACGCCACCAAAGAGGTCAGCGGTATGCCCGGTGAAGAGGTGAAGCAACGGTTGCGTACCGGCACTGTCGTTACGACCGACGATCGCAACTGGGAATTACGCTACTCCGCTTCTGCGCTGCGCTTTAACCTCAGCCGCGCCGTAGCTATCGATATGGAAAGCGCCACTATCGCTGCTCAGGGCTACAGATTCCGCGTCCCTTACGGCACTCTGCTTTGTGTTTCCGACAAACCGCTGCACGGTGAAATTAAGCTTCCTGGTCAGGCTAACCGATTTTATGAAGGTGCGATTTCTGAGCACCTGCAGATTGGCATCCGGGCTATCGACCGCCTTCGTGCTGAAGGTGACCGACTGCACTCCCGCAAATTACGTACGTTCAACGAACCGCCGTTCCGTTAAGGCCTGAAGGTAACTATGCACAACTCAACTCCCCTTTCCGCTCTGCGCAATCTACTGTTGGCCCTGGGGCTTGACGGTATGATTGTTCCACGCGCTGATGCGCACCAGAGCGAGGATTGCACGCCACACGACAATAAACTGGCCTGGCTCACAGGCTTTAGCGGCTCAGCAGGCCTGGCGTTAGTCCTTCGCGATCGCGCCTTAATGTTTGTCGATGGACGCTATCAGGTTCAGGTACGTAACGAAGTCTCCCTTGATGATTTTGAAATTCATCATCTGCACGATGAGCCGCTGGCGGACTATTTACAGGCACACGTCGCACCAGGCACTCGTATTGGCTTTGAACCCCTGTTGATGGTTAACAGCCAGTTTGAATCCCTGTCGGCCACCCATTGCGAACTGGTGGCTCTGGAAACCGATCCTTTCGACCAGGTATGGCTCGATCGTCCTGCGGCACCGTGCGGCATCATCCGGGAAATGCCTGTTGAAATCAGCGGTGAAAGCAGTACACAAAAACGTGCACGGATCGTAGACCAACTTGCCCGGCATCAGGCTGATACTCTGGCTATTACCCTTCCTGATAATATTGCCTGGCTGCTCAATGTGCGTGGTTCAGATCTTGATATGGTCCCCGTCCCTTTTTCATTTGCCCTGCTGCACCGCACCGGCGAACTGGAGTGGTTTGTTGATACCAACAAAACAAAGCAGTTACCCGAAGCCCTGCTGAGCACGTTGACCCTTGCACCACAAGAGGGTTTTCTCTCTCGCTGCCAGCAACTGGCACAGGGAAAACGTTTTCTGGTTGATAAGGACTATGCCCCGGTTGCTTTGCGTTTTGCGATTGAACAGAACGGAGGTGAAGTTCTTTGGGCCCCGGATCCAATCACATTGATTAAAGCTCATAAGAATGACACTGAACTGGCAGGCTATCGTGAATGCCATGAACAGGATGGTGCTGCATGGGTTAACTTCCTCGCCTGGCTGGCGCATGAGGTACCACTACGTGAGGCGGCCGGTAATCCGGTAACCGAGCTGGAAGCACAAGCCAAACAGTTGGCGTTTCGCCAGCAACAACCCGGGTTTATTGAGCAAAGTTTTGGCACTATTTCAGCTTCAGCCAGTAATGCGGCGATGTGTCATTATCATTCCAGTGAAAAGACAGATACGCCGATTACCTCACAGGCCATGTATCTGAATGACTCCGGTGGTCAGTATCAAAACGGTACCACAGATACGACGCGTACCCTCGCCTTTGGCCCACAGGATCCGCAGCGCCGACTGCACTATACGGCAGTACTGAAAGGCTTTATATCGCTGATCACGCTACAATTCCCCAGCGGCACTCAGGGTCATCAACTGGATGCGTTTAGTCGTCGGGCTCTTTGGGAGCTGGGGCTGGATTACGATCATGGCACCGGACATGGCGTGGGCCACCAGCTACTGATTCATGAGCAGCCCCACCGTATTGCCAAAAAAGTAAATCCTTGGCCTCTGGTCGCAGGCAATATTATTACTATCGAGCCGGGATATTATCTGGCAGGTCAATATGGGATCCGCATCGAGAATCAGGTAGAGATTATCGAGAGTCGTCCAGGCTTTTGCCGGTTCGCCTCACTGACGCAGGTCCCTATCGATTTGAACCTGGTTGAGTTACATCTGTTGAGCGAAACAGAAAAGCAGTGGATTGATGACTACCACCAGCAGGTAAGAGAAACACTGTCGCCACGCGTGGACAGTGACGCACGTCCATGGCTATTTGCAGCCACAGCACCGATTCGTGTTCAGGCCAATTAACGTAAAAAAGGCAGCCCTCAGGCTGCCTTAGTTCTCCCCAACGTCTTACTGCTTAGCTGTTACGGATGTATTCATCCATTTCAGTTTTCAGGTTATCGGACTTAGTCCCGAAGATAGCCTGAACACCGGAACCAGCAACCACGACGCCCGCAGCACCCAGTTTCTTCAGGCCAGCCTGATCAACTTTGGCAACGTCAGCAACGCTGACACGCAGACGAGTGATGCACGCATCCAGGTTAGTGATGTTTTCTTTACCACCAAACGCAGCAACCAGAGCCGGAGCCATTTCACCTGTCGCGCCAGCTTTGCTGTCTTCGGTGGCGTCTTCACGACCCGGAGTTTTCAGGTCCAGCGCTTTGATCAGTACACGGAAAATGGTGTAGTAGACGATTGCATAGCCGAGGCCGACAATCGGGAACAGCCACAGTTTGCTGCTGTTACCGGACAGTACGATAAAGTCGATCAGACCGTGGGAGAACGATGTACCGTCACGCATACCCAGCAGGATACAGATTGGGAATGCCAGACCTGCCAGAATCGCGTGGATGATGTACAGGATCGGCGCCACGAACATGAAGGAGAACTCGATCGGCTCGGTAATACCGGTCAGGAACGAGGTCAGCGCCGCGGAGATCATGATACCGCCCACTTTCGCGCGGTTTTCCGGTTTTGCAGAGTGCCAGATTGCAATAGCAGCAGCCGGCAGACCGTACATTTTAAACAGGAAGCCACCGGACAGTTTGCCCGCAGTCGGGTCACCTGCCATATAACGAGGAATATCACCGTGGAACACCTGGCCTGCAGCATTGGTGTACTCACCGATCTGCATCTGGAAAGGAACGTTCCAGATATGGTGCAGACCAAACGGTACCAGGCAGCGTTCAACGAAGCCGTAGATACCGAATGCCACTACCGGGTTCTGATACGCAGCCCACTGGGAGAACGTCTGAATAGCAGTACCGATTGGCGGCCAAATGAAGGACAGAACCACACCCGTGAAGATGGCAGCCAGACCAGAAATGATAGGAACAAAGCGCTTACCGGCAAAGAAGCCCAGATACTCAGGCAGTTTGATACGGTAGAAGCGGTTGAACATATACGCTGCGATCGCACCGGAGATAATCCCCCCGAGAACACCGGTATCAGCCAGGTGTTTAGCGGCGATTTCTTCTGCAGGTAAATGCAGAACCAGCGGCGCAACCACAGCCATGGTCTTAACCATGATGCCATAGGCGACGACTGAAGCCAGGGCGGATACACCGTCATTGTTGGTGAAGCCTAACGCAACACCGATGGCGAAAATCAGCGGCATGTTTGCAAAAACAGATCCGCCTGCTTCTGCCATCACATGCGATACAACGGCTGGCAGCCAGCTGAAGTTAGCGGAACCGACACCCAGCAGGATACCTGCAATAGGGAGTACGGATACCGGCAGCATCAGCGATTTACCGACCTTTTGCAGGTTAGCAAATGCATTCTTAAACATAATTAGGAGTGCTCCTGAGTATTTGTGCTTTTCTACGTTCTCACGCATTGGCGAGGGGGGAGAACCTCGCCGTGGACAGGGCATCTAAGTACCCTTTATTTATTACACAGAGTAAAATAATTCAGTTCGTTTTTGTTTGACGGCTATCACAATTCAGTTGTGGGTGGCCGCAAAATTCGCACATTCCGATAAAATGAGTATCTGAATGTTTCCAACTGGTTACTCACCGCCCATTCTGGGGCGGTGAACTTTACTCGCTTTACTTATTAATTACGAGCTTTAAAAAAACTCAGTTAACAGGCAGATTGCAGGCGAGATGCGTCGATGTGAAACAGGCGGGCAAAGTTATCGGTGGTGATCTGCGCCAGTTCTTCAACGGCAACACCTTTCAAGACAGCCATGTACTCTGCAACATCACGAACCATTGCCGGTTGGTTCTCTTTTCCACGATGCGGCACCGGCGCAAGGTAGGGAGAATCGGTCTCAACTAACAAACGGTCCAGAGGTACATAGCGTGCAGCATCGCGTAGTTGTTCGGCGTTACGGAACGTGACGATGCCAGAGAAGGAAATATAGAATCCGAGATCCAGCAATTTGCCCGCAGTTTCCCTGTCCTCTGTAAAACAGTGTAGTACGCCGCCACAATCCGTCACTTTTTCTTCGCGCAGAATCGACAGCGTATCCGCTCGCGCATCGCGGGTATGAACAATCACCGGTTTCTGTAACTCGCGACCAATCTGGATGTGGTGAATGAATGATTCCTGCTGGCGAACCTTCGTTTCTGGCGTATAAAAATAGTCCAGCCCGGTTTCGCCCATCGCCACCACGCCCTCCTCGGCGGCAAAACGACGCAGCTCTTCAACATCATATGGCTCATCCTGATTTAACGGATGCACGCCACAGGAGAAAACCACATTGTCACGCACACCAACCAGTTCACGCATGCTGCGGTATCCTGGTAACGTGGTCGCAACGGCAAGACAGAACTTCACATCACGCGCGGCCGCTTTCGCCAGCACGTCATCCACGTTCTTATGCAAAGATTGATAATCCAGGCCATCAAGATGGCAGTGTGAGTCGACTAAAAACATAATGTCTCTCTCAAATATGGGGAACAGGCAGCACAGTGCCTGGTTGCAGATAATGCTCTATGCGGAGGATAAGATCGGTTAATACCAGCTCACGGTTTACGCCCGTCACATTTAGCAACTGCTGACGGCAATGACAAACATCACCAAGTATTGCCTGTATCTGTGCGGCAGTGAAGCGTTCAGCGATTGATGATATCAATGCCAGAGCATCGGGATTAGTCAGATGGGAAACACCATATGGACGTTTAAGAGCATCCGTAAGCAGCGTCGCCAGCCAGTGTAAGCGGACAGCAGCCTGCTCATGATTTAGCACGGCCATCAGCATATACCAGTCGCCAGAGTGCAATGTATTGGCCAGCGCCGCACAGAAATCAGTACGGTGCGTCCAGCTTTCTGCCTGTAACAGCGCTAATGCCGCACCAGGCGAGCCTGCGCTCAAGCGTAATGCGCTAAGAAGTGCGTCCTGTGAGGCCGTCACCTCACGGGCAAGCCAGGAAATTGCGTACGATTCTGCCGGGGGAGCAAGGTGATGCAAGCGACAACGGCTACGTAATGTAGCCAATAAACGTGCAGGTTCCGTACTGGCGAGGAAAAACCAGGTCTGTGCCGGTGGCTCTTCCAGAGTCTTCAACAGAGCGTTGGCAGCGGCATCGGTCAACTGGGCTGCATCAGGGATCCACACCACCTTCGCACCACTCAAACGAGAATGCTCATACAGTTTCTCACTGACTTCGCGAACCGCATCAACGCCCAGTGTACTTTTGCCTTTTTCCGGGAGCAGCGAATAGTAGTCAGGATGTGTTCCCGCCTGCATCAACTGGCATCCGCGACAGTGTCCACAGCTTTTATGACCTTCAGGTTGCTGGCACATCAGATAGCGGCTGAGGGCGTAAATCAGCGCGTCATCCCCCATGCCTGGTAACGCCTGAATCAGTAACGCATGGTGACCACGACCCGCCTGATAACTGGCTACCAGTTTTTCAAAATCCGGTCGTAACCATGGATACCATTTCATGCGCCCTGCTCCTGCACCCAGTGGGTGATGGTATTACGGATATCACTCATCACAGCCTCAAGGGGTTGCGTCGCATCAATAGTCCGAATACTGGAATCTTTAGCGGCCAGTTCAAGGTAGCGGGCACGCGTGCGATTGAAGAAATCAAACGATTCCTGTTCAATGCGATCCAGTTCGCCACGAGCGCGGGCACGTTTTAAACCTACCTCGGGTGTCACATCCAGATAAATTGTCAGGTCAGGGCGAAAATCCCCCAGTACCGCATCACGCAACGTTGCCAGCATAGTCTGGTCAATTCCGCGTCCGCCGCCCTGATAAGCCTGGGTCGACAGATCATGACGATCGCCAATCACCCAACTGCCTTTTGCCAGCGCAGGTTTAATAACGGTTTCCACCAGTTGTACGCGTGCGGCGTAAAACATCAGGACTTCCGCTTTATCGGTAATAATCTCATCACCGACCGATTTGATGTCCAGCACCAGACTTCTTAATTTCTCTGCGAGCTGGGTGCCGCCAGGCTCGCGGGTAAAAACCATGTCGCGAATACCGAGTTGCTCAAGTGTCTCCACTACCACATCGCGCGCAGTGGTTTTTCCGGCGCCTTCCAGGCCCTCAATGACGATGTAATTACTGCCCATTTTTTTCCTTAAGCACTTTCAGATAATCCTGTACCGACCGGTTGTGGCTGGCAAGATTAGTGTTAAACGTGTGACCACCTTTTCCATCAGCCACAAAATAGAGATACGGCGTTTTTGCCGGATGTGCAGCAGCCTGCAACGAGGCTTCTCCAGGCATGGCAATCGGCCCCGGTGGCAGCCCCGTAATGGTATAGGTGTTATAGGCGGTCGGGGTTTCTAAATCCACACGCGACAATTTGCCATTATAACGTGTCCCCATCCCGTAAATCACGGTTGGATCGGTCTGCAGACGCATGCCAATACGTAACCGGTTTATAAATACCGAGGCTACCTGGTCGCGCTCACTGGCAACCGCCGTTTCTTTTTCAATGATAGAGGCCATCGTCACCAGTTGATTTTTATCTTTGTAAGGCAGACCTTCAGCACGACCTTCCCAGACGGTATCCACAGCCTTAACCATTTTTTGATACGCGCGTTTCAACAGCGCGACATCTGTGGTATTGGCGGTATACATCCAGGTATCAGGCCAGAACCAACCTTCCACCCACTCAGGGTTTTCCAGTTTCAACGCCTTAGCAACGGTCTCGTAGTTATCATCGCTGAGCGTATGTTTAATAAATGGCGCATCACGCAGTTGTTTGAGGTAATCGCTCAGGCGCATCCCCTCTACCAGACGTAGCGGGAACTGCGCTTCTTTACCGCTTTCCAGCAGTTTCAGCATATCCCGCACGGTCATGTCAGGTGTAAAGCGATAGGTTCCCGCTTTAAAATGCGAAAGATCCGGCTCAATACGCAACAACCACTGAAACACGCGCGGACGATTGATAACCTTGTCTGCATACAACTGTTCGCCTAACGCCAGTCGACCAGTGCCGGCTTTAAGCGTAAAAATCGTTTCTTCTTTGATCAATAATTTACTATCCGCCAGATGGCGAACTTTCCACATTCCCACTCCCGCGGCAATGCCCAGCACAACCAGCAATAAAACGACAACGAGTAACAATTTTTTCATGACTAATTTGGGTGCTCACAAAGTGGGGCTAAAAAATCGAATAATAAACGTGAAGACAACTGTATGTCGCCACATGCACGCACGGGAATAACAGGCATTAACGCATTGCAAATGATCATCTCATCAGCCTGCATAACCTCCTCCTTCCGGGCATTTACTTCGACAATCTGGAAAGGAGATTGTGCCAGCACTCGCATACAGAATTGTCGCATAATGCCATCTACACCTGCCTGATCCAGGCGGGGAGTGTAAACCACATTATCTTTACGCCAGAATAAATTAGCCGCACAGCATTCCGTAACCCATCCCTCGCTGTCAAGGACCAGAGCCTCATCGGCGTTTGTCTGCTCAAGATGAGACCTAATCAGCACCTGTTCCAGACGGTTTAGGTGCTTCAGTCCGGCAAGCATTGGATTGCGCCCCAGACGGACGGGGCTTAACGCGAGGGTGATTCCTTGCTCTCGCCAGCAATCATAATGTGCAGGCCAGGCAGAAACAGAGAGGATACGGCTGGCACTATGGCAGTTGGCGCCACTGTAGCCCCGACCTCCGCTGCCACGACTGATGATCACCTTCAGTACACCACGGGCATGGGCCACTGCTAACATTTCCATTTCCCGTTGCAGTTCGGGCCATTTCTCGAAGGAGATCAGCAATTTTTGGCAGGTGTCTTGTAAACGCTGGAGATGCGCCGCAAGGAGGCTAACTTTACCGTCGATAATTCGCGCCGTGGTGAAACAGCCATCACCAAACTGCGTCGCCCGATCGCTCGCAGCCAGCATATCTTGCTGACAGCCATTAATTAAGAACATGGTGGCTCCTTATTCGTGGTCCGCTAGTTTGGCAGGATGAGTAACCCAGGACAAGGGCAGAAAATCGAATAAAAAAAGGTCCGACAAGCGGACCTTTTTTTCATCTGGCAAGGACGCTAACGCATCACCTGCAGGCACTTAGATCTTTTTAAAGATCAAGGAACCGTTGGTACCACCGAAACCAAAGGAGTTACAGAGCGCATATTCCATACCGCTAACCTGACGCGCTTCGTGCGGCACGAAGTCCAGGTCACAACCTTCATCCGGGTTATCCAGGTTGATGGTTGGTGGAACAACCTGATCGCGCAGCGCCAGAATAGAGAAAATTGACTCTACAGCACCCGCCGCACCTAACAGGTGTCCGGTCATGGATTTGGTCGAACTGACCATTACGCTACGTGCAGCATCGCCAAAGACAGATTTTACTGCCTGGGTTTCAGCTTTATCGCCTGCCGGTGTGGATGTGCCATGTGCGTTAACATAGGCAATCTGACCAGGTTCAATAGCCGCATCACGCAATGCGTTAACCATCGCCAGTGCAGCACCTGCACCGTTTTCCGGTGGTGACGTCATATGGTAAGCATCGCTGCTCATCCCAAAGCCGACCACTTCAGCATAAATTTTTGCGCCGCGCGCTTTTGCATGCTCATACTCTTCGAGTACAACCATGCCCGCACCGTCACCCAGCACAAATCCGTCACGCTCTTTGTCCCACGGACGGCTCGCCGCTTGCGGGTTATCATTACGCGTAGACAGCGCACGTGCTGCGCCAAAACCACCGACACCCAGCGGCGTACTGGCTTTTTCTGCACCACCCGCGACCATCGCGTCTGCGTCGCCGTATGCAATGATACGTGCAGCATGACCGATGTTATGCACGCCTGAAGTACAGGCGGTCGCGATAGAGATGCTTGGTCCTTGCAGACCATACATGATGGTCAGATGACCAGCCACCATGTTAACAATCGTCGACGGAACGAAGAACGGGCTAATCTTACGCGGTCCACCGTTTACCAGTGAGGTATGGTTTTCTTCGATAAGACCGAGACCGCCAATACCGGAGCCAATAGCGGCGCCAATACGGTGAGCGTTCTCTTCCGTAATCTCGAGGCCAGAATCCTGCATGGCCTGAACGCCAGCGACAATTCCATATTGAATGAAGGCATCCATCTTGCGCTGTTCTTTGCGCGAGATAATGTCATCACAGTTAAAATCCTTTACTAAGCCAGCAAATTTCGTTGCATAGGCGCTAGTATCGAAATGGTCGATCAGGCTGATGCCACTCTGACCGGCAAGGAGAGCTTTCCAGGTAGACTCTACGGTATTGCCGACAGGAGACAACATGCCCAGTCCGGTCACAACTACACGACGCTTAGACACGGTTGTCCTCCAGGGAGGGAAAAATGATTCAAGTGGGATAAAAAGATAAAACTCAGGCGGTCGAATGACCGCCTGGAGATGTTCACTTACGCCTGGTGGCCGTTGATGTAATCAATGGCAGCCTGAACGGTAGTGATTTTCTCAGCTTCTTCGTCCGGAATCTCAGTATCAAACTCTTCTTCCAGGGCCATTACCAGCTCAACGGTGTCAAGAGAATCCGCGCCCAGGTCTTCAACGAAGGAAGCATTGTTGGTAACTTCTTCCTGCTTAACGCCCAGCTGTTCGCCGATAATTTTCTTAACGCGTTCTTCGATAGTGCTCATACTCTTAAATTTCCTATCAAAACTCGCTTTCGCGATGGTTTTCGTAGTGTATAAAATGTTGAAAAATTTGCAACTAAATCCCGGCAGTTCTTACCACGATTTTACGTTATTTTGAGGCTAATCCCTAGAATAACGCAAATCTTTTTCATCGTGGTTAAACCATGTACATCCCGCCGTTGACGTGCAAAGTCTCACCAGTGATGTAACTTGCTTCGTCAGAAGCTAAAAATGCAACCGCACTGGCAATTTCCTGAGCGCCACCAAGGCGACCCGCAGGAACCTGTGCCAGAATACCCGCACGCTGATCATCAGACAGCGCACGCGTCATGTCCGTTTCAATAAAGCCCGGAGCAACAACGTTTACAGTAATACCACGGGACGCAACTTCACGCGCCAATGATTTACTGAAGCCGATCAGACCCGCTTTCGCCGCAGCGTAGTTAGCCTGACCCGCATTTCCCATGGTACCAACCACAGAACCGATAGTGATAATACGACCATGACGCTTTTTCATCATAGCGCGCATTACCGCTTTTGACAGACGGAAAACAGATGACAGGTTGGTTTCGATGATATCGTTCCACTCGTCATCTTTCATGCGCATTAACAGGTTATCACGAGTAATCCCGGCATTATTGACCAGAATATCGACTTCACCAAATTCTGCGCGGATATTTCCCAGAACAGATTCGATAGATGCAGGATCGGTCACATTCAACATCAGACCCTTACCGTTTGCACCTAAGTAATCGCTAATGGCCTGCGCACCACTTTCGCTGGTTGCAGTACCGATAACTTTCGCGCCACGGGCAACAAGTGTTTCAGCAATTGCGCGGCCAATGCCACGGCTTGCACCGGTTACCAGCGCGATTTTTCCTTCAAAACTCATGATATTCCTCTTTTATTGCGAAAGTGCCGCAGACAGCGCCGCCGGCTCATTCAGTGCCGAAGCCGTCAGGGTGTCAACAATACGTTTCGTCAGGCCGGTGAGGACTTTACCCGGGCCAACTTCATACAGGTGTTCTACGCCCTGGGATGCCATAAACTCAACAGTTTTGGTCCACTGAACTGGGCTATATAACTGACGAACAAGCGCGTCGCGGATGGCATCTGCTGTTGTTTCGCATTTCACGTCAACGTTGTTAACAACCGGTACAGTCGGTGCGTTGAAAGTGATTTTCTGCAGCTCAACGGCCAGTTTATCAGCCGCAGGCTTCATTAGCGCACAGTGAGATGGCACGCTAACCGGCAACGGCAGTGCACGCTTAGCGCCAGCAGCTTTACAGGCGGCACCTGCACGTTCAACAGCTTCTTTATGCCCGGCAATAACCACCTGACCCGGTGAGTTAAAGTTTACCGGAGAAACGACCTGACCGTCGGCTGACTCTTCACACGCTTTCGCAATGGATGCGTCATCCAGACCGATGATAGCAGACATGCCGCCAGTGCCTTCCGGTACAGCTTCCTGCATGAATTTACCACGCAGTTCAACCAGACGTACGGCATCAGCAAAATTGATGACACCCGCACACACCAGTGCAGAGTATTCACCCAGGCTATGCCCTGCCATCAGTGCAGGCGTTTTACCGCCCTGCTGCTGCCAAACGCGATACAGCGCGACAGAGGCGGTTAACAGTGCCGGCTGTGTCTGCCAGGTTTTATTCAGTTCTTCCGCCGGCCCCTGTTGAGTCAGTGCCCATAAATCATAGCCCAGCGCTGCTGAAGCTTCAGCGAAAGTTTCTTCTACGCATGGGTAAGCTGCTGCCATTTCAGACAACATCCCAACGGTTTGAGAACCCTGTCCCGGGAACACAAATGCAAATTGCGTCATGATTAAATCCTTATACTAGAAACGAACCAGCGCGGAACCCCAGGTGAATCCACCACCAAAGGCCTCAAGCAATATCAGTTGCCCTGCTTTAATGCGCCCGTCACGGACAGCTTCGTCCAGTGCGCACGGTACGGAAGCAGCGGACGTATTGCCATGTCTGTCCAGCGTTACCACGACATTATCCATCGACATACCCAGCTTTTTCGCTGTTGCGCTGATAATGCGGAGGTTTGCCTGATGTGGTACCAGCCAGTCCAGCGCAGAACGGTCAAGATTATTTGCTTCCAGCGTTTCATCAACGATGTGAGCAAGCTCGGTAACTGCGACTTTAAATACTTCGTTACCCGCCATCGTCAGATGAATCGAGTTTTCCGGGTTCACACGATCGGCATTGGGCAGCGTCAGCAGTTCTCCGTAACGCCCATCAGCATGCAGATGTGTAGAGAGGATGCCTGGCTCTTCTGAGGCGCTCAGTACCACTGCGCCCGCACCATCACCAAAAATGATGATCGTCCCACGATCGGTTGGATCGCAAGTACGCGCCAGCACATCAGAACCGACTACCAGAGCGTGTTTCACCGCGCCTGACTTAACATATTGATCGGCAACGCTCAGCGCGTAGGTAAAGCCAGCGCATGCCGCAGCGACATCAAACGCCGGGCAGCCTTTAATTCCCAGCATACTTTGAATCTGGCACGCTGCACTTGGAAATGCGTGCGTTGATGACGTGGTAGCTACCACGATCAAACCAATTTGTTCTTTATCGATGCCGGCCATTTCAATAGCGCGGTTTGCGGCGGCAAAGCCCATCGTCGCAACTGTTTCGTTTGGCCCTGCAATATGGCGTTCACGGATACCTGTACGAGTGACGATCCACTCATCAGATGTCTCGACCATTTTTTCCAAATCGGCGTTAGTACGCACTTGTTCAGGCAGATAGCTGCCGGTACCAATAATCTTCGTATACATGTACGCTCAGTCACTTTTTGGTTATATACCGCCACGAGCAAATCACTGGTACGTTGACTTCATTCACGACCACACTGTTATCTGTGCACCCGCGAATTTGTGCTTTCGTCACCGTCCAGCAGTTCGAATCCAGCTGGGTATACCGATTCCAGGCGAGCGGCAATTCGCTGAGGAACTTGTCGCTGCACCGCCTGCACTGCCTGTTCTATCGCGACTTCAAATGCTCGCTGATTGGCCGCACCATGACTTTTAATCACCGTGCCGCGTAATCCTAACAGACAGGCGCCATTATACTGGTCGGGGTTGAGGTGACTGAATCGCCTCGTCAGGCTTTTTTGTAACCAACGTTTTAATAACAGCAGCCACCACGACCGTTTTTTGCCCTCACCCTGAGACTTCAGCAGTGAAAGGAACATTCTTACAACACCTTCCATCGTCTTTAATGTGACATTACCTGTAAAGCCGTCACAAACCAGCACATCAGTTTTGCCGGTCAGCAACTCATTGGCTTCAAGATAGCCGATATAGTTGATAGAAGGGATTGTTTTTAGCACAGCAGAAGCGTCCCGAATGCTATCGAGACCCTTGGTTTCTTCTTCGCCAATGTTGAGCAATGCGACCCGAGGATTGGCAATCCCAACCACCTCTTCTGCCAACACGGAACCCATGACGGCAAATTGCACCAACATATTACTGTCGCAATCCACGTTGGCACCTAAATCCAGTACCACCGTTTTGCCCTTTTGCTGATGAGGTAATACCGTCACCAGCGCAGGACGCTCAATCCCCTCAAGGGGTTTGAGTAATAACTTCGCAAGTCCCATAAGTGCGCCCGTATTACCGGCGCTCACACAGGCTTGTGCTCGACCTTCTTTCACGAGCTCCAGGGCAACACGCATTGAGCTTCCACGACTGGCGCGGATAGCCTGCGAGGGCCGGGCATCACTGGCAATAACTGACTGAGCAGGAATCATCTGCAGACGTGAACGTTGTTCGAAGTCAGCTTTGGCAAGTAATGGCGTGATTGTATCGGGATCCCCGACTAAAAGAAGTGTGAGTTGCGAATTAGAATTCAGTGCCTGCAGTGCTGCAGGCACTGTCACGGTAGGGCCAAAATCTCCCCCCATGACATCTAACGCCAGGGTTAGACGTGTCAAGGTATCGTCGCTGCCCGGTTAGGTGTTTCCCCAGTTACCCGGGGAAAGCCTCACTAAGCTTCATCACGCTTGTACTCTTCATCTTTCTCACAGAAGTGCGAAGTCCGTCGAGCAATAGCGTGATTACTTAGCGATTACCTTACGGCCACGGTAGAAACCGTCGGCAGTGATGTGGTGACGCAGGTGTTGTTCACCAGAAGTTTTGTCTACAGACAGGCTGGTGACTGCGGTCAGAGCGTCATGAGAACGACGCATGCCACGTTTGGAACGGGTTGGTTTATTCTGTTGTACGGCCATGGACCTTACTCCTCAATTACTTACGCTTTAAGCTGGCTAATACGGCAAATGGGTTTGGTTTTTGCGCTTCATCAGGCAATTCGCCAAAGACCATGTCCGCCTCGGACACTTCACAGTGTTCAGAATCATGCACCGGAACTACCGGCAAGGAGAGGATAATCTCATCTTCAACCATTGCAAGCAGATCGATTTCACCGAATTCGTTAACCTCAATCGGCTCATACGCTTCCGGGAGTGCTTCAGCCTGCTCGTCTGAACGGACAGGACTAAAACAATATGTTGTGTGAACATGAAGTGGGAACGGTTTCCCGCAACGCTGACATTCGAGCGTAACCGATACCTTTGCATCGCCGGTTATAACCGCAAGGCGTTGGTTGTCGATCGCGAACGACATGGAGCATTCCACATCACTGTCCACACTGACTACAGAATCGGCGACGCGCTCAACCAGATCAGAAGTATAGATACCTTCATAATCGAGGCGTTTTTGAGCCGTACGAACCGGATCAAGAGTCAGGGGTAATTTTACCTTTTGCATAGGGCGCGCATATTAACTTTGTAACGTCATATAGTCAAAGAAAAAGGCAGCCTGAGGTTGCCTTTTGCCAATAATTCGCACACATTGCGGGTCATCGACTTAAAATCGATCAAGACAAGCCATCGCAGCCAGCTTGAAGGACGAAGTCCATAGTTTAAAATGGCTCTCATCATTACGCTATATGCGGGGGAAAAAATATGCCTCAACTGATTCTTGCGTCTACCTCTCCCTGGCGTCGCGCATTGCTCGAAAAACTGGCTATCCCATTCGAATGTGCAGCACCTGAGGTTGATGAAACACCGTTACCCGGCGAAACACCTCGACACCTGGTATTACGCCTGGCACAGGAGAAAGCGCAATCCCTTGCCCACCGTTTTTCTTCGCACCTGATTATTGGTTCAGATCAGATTTGTGTGCTTGATGGAGAAATAACCGGAAAGCCGTTAACAGAAGAAAAAGCGAGACTACAATTAGCTAAAGCCAGTGGCAATATTGTCACTTTTTATACCGGGCTGGCACTTTATAATTCCGCGAACGGACATTTACAAACCGAAGTCGAACCGTTTGATGTCCACTTTCGTCATTTAAGCGAAACAGAAATAGAAGATTATGTGCGCAAAGAGCGTCCTCTGCATTGTGCCGGAAGTTTTAAAAGTGAAGGGCTAGGTATTGCTCTCTTCGAGCGTCTGGAAGGTCGCGACCCTAACACGCTGATTGGTCTGCCTCTGATAGCGCTGTGCCAGATGTTGCGCCGGGAAGAAATGAACCCACTGAAGGCCTAGTTGACGGGCCGGATGACGCTAAAGCGTCTTATCAGGCCCACAACGAAACACTCCCCACAGGCCTGATAAGCAAAGCTCTATCAGGCTTTATTACGTAACACCTCAAGGCAGCGTTTCAGCTGTTTATCCATCGGCGCTTCAATTCTCATAACTTCACCAGTGCCTGGATGGGTAAATTTCAATGCTGCAGCGTGCAGAAAGAGTCGGGACAACCCCGTGCCAGCCAATTGTTTATCGAACTCACGGTCGCCATAGCGATCGTCAAACGCAATCGGATGCCCTGCATGCTGTGTATGTACACGAATCTGGTGCGTACGCCCGGTCACAGGGCTACAGCGTACAAGAGTGGCAAACGCATAGCGCTCCTCTACTTTAAAGCGCGTTTCCGATGGCTTGCCTTCCTGATTAACTCGCACAATACGCTCACCGCTTTGTAAAATATTCTTTAACAGCGGTGCCTGCACGGCTTTGACATGCGACTGCCACTGACCTCTTACCAGCGCCAGATAGTCTTTCTGCATCCCTTTTTCCCGCAGTTGCTCATGCAGCGAACGCAACGCTGAACGCTTTTTGGCAACCAACAGCACGCCTGAGGTATCACGGTCGAGGCGATGCACCAGCTCGAGGAAACGCGCTTCGGGACGTAGCGCACGTAAGCCTTCAATCACGCCAAAGCTTAACCCACTGCCGCCATGCACAGCAGTGCCTGAGGGCTTGTTGAGCACCAGAATATGGTCATCTTCATATAAAATGACATCAGTAAGCGCCGCAACTTTTTGCAGATGCGGTGAAATAGCTTCTTCTTCACGCTCAGCCACGCGCACAGGTGGTATACGCACAATATCCCCGTCTTCGAGCTTATATTCGGGTTTGATGCGTTTTTTGTTCACCCGCACTTCGCCTTTACGCAAAATGCGATAAATCATACTTTTCGGCACACCTTTGAGCTGGGTGCGTAAAAAGTTGTCGATGCGTTGCCCTGCTTCATCGGCAGTAATGGCAACTATTTTTACGGCTGGAGTCTCTGTTTTCATGGGGGCCGATTTTAAATAGCCATCAAGATTCGCGCCACACATTTTTCTATGCTTATATTAACTGCTATACCCTATTACTTAAGTTTGACAGTTCCAATTTGATGGTTATTAAACCAATCACTCTGCGGAAGTGCAAAAACTGTGAGTAACCGGGTGATAAATGGCAAAAGTCATCTTGCTATAACAAGGTTAGCAGTGGAATAATGTGGTCGTCTCCGTGTTGAATCTTGTTAAAACAAGAACTTTTCCGGAATGACCCAATTTTGCCCGACCGATCATCAACGCAGCAATGGCGTAAGACGTATTGATCTTTCAGGCAGTTAGCGGGCTGCGGGTTGCAGTCCTTACCGGTAAAAGGAAGCTTCTCTGGAGAGTTTTCCCAGACTGTTCCCCTGATAATTGCGCTGTGTTTCCGTATGAAATACAGGCAACCGACACTCTGCGCCTCTTTGAGCTGACGATAACCGTGAGGTTGGCGACGCGAATAGACACGAGGCCATCGGTTCACACCCGGAAAGGCATTACTCTGCCCGCAGCTTAGTCGTCAATGTAAGAATAATGAGTAAGTTACGATGAAAAGAATGTTAATTAACGCAACTCAGCAGGAAGAGTTGCGTGTCGCCCTTGTAGATGGGCAGCGTCTGTACGATCTGGATATCGAAAGTCCTGGACACGAGCAGAAAAAAGCAAACATCTATAAAGGCAAAATTACCCGTATTGAACCGAGCCTGGAAGCTGCTTTTGTTGATTACGGCGCTGAACGTCACGGTTTCCTCCCGTTAAAAGAAATTGCCCGCGAATACTTTCCCGCAAACTACAACTCCCATGGTCGTCCAAACATTAAAGATGTGTTGCGCGAAGGCCAGGAAGTAATTGTTCAGATTGATAAAGAAGAACGCGGCAATAAAGGTGCTGCGCTGACCACTTTTATCAGTCTGGCTGGCAGCTATCTGGTTCTGATGCCGAATAACCCGCGCGCGGGTGGTATCTCTCGTCGCATTGAAGGCGATGACCGTACCGAATTAAAAGAAGCGCTGGCAAGCCTGGAACTACCTGATGGTATGGGGCTTATCGTGCGTACCGCAGGCGTCGGCAAATCCGCCGAAGCGCTGCAGTGGGACCTGAGTTTCCGCCTGAAACACTGGGAAGCGATTCAAAAAGCCGCTGAAAGCCGCCCTGCTCCGTTCCTGATCCACCAGGAAAGCAACGTAATTGTTCGCGCATTCCGCGACTATTTACGTCAGGATATTGGTGAAATTCTCATCGATAACCCGAAAGTGATGGAGATGGCACGTCAGCATATCGCTGCGTTAGGTCGTCCGGATTTCAGCAGCAAGATTAAGCTCTACACCGGTGAAATTCCGCTGTTCAGCCATTATCAAATCGAGTCTCAGATTGAATCTGCATTCCAGCGTGAAGTCCGCCTGCCTTCCGGTGGTTCTATCGTTATTGATAGCACCGAAGCACTGACCGCCATCGACATCAACTCCGCACGCGCAACACGCGGTGGCGATATCGAAGAGACCGCATTTAACACCAACCTCGAAGCCGCCGATGAGATTGCTCGTCAGTTACGTCTGCGCGACCTGGGCGGTCTGATCGTCATCGACTTCATCGATATGACTCCGGTTCGTCACCAGCGTGCGGTAGAAAACCGTCTGCGTGAAGCCGTACGTCAGGATAGAGCTCGTATTCAGATCAGCCATATTTCCCGTTTCGGCCTGCTGGAGATGTCTCGCCAGCGTCTGAGTCCGTCACTGGGTGAATCCAGTCATCACGTATGCCCGCGCTGTAGCGGCACTGGCACCGTGCGTGATAACGAATCGCTGTCACTCTCTATTTTGCGTCTGATTGAAGAAGAAGCGCTGAAAGAGAATACTCAGGAAGTTCACGCAATTGTTCCTGTGCCAATTGCGTCTTACCTGCTCAACGAAAAACGTACTGCGGTCAATGCCATTGAAACCCGCCAGAACGGCGTGCGCTGTGTGATCGTGCCAAACGATCAGATGGAAACCCCGCACTATTCCGTACTGCGCGTGCGTAAAGGGGAAGAGACTCCAACCCTGAGTTACCTGCTGCCGAAACTGCACGAAGAAGCGATGGCATTGCCGACAGAAGAAGAATATGTCGAGCGTAAACAGCCTGAACAACCGGCACTTGCGACCTTCGCAATGCCAGATGTTCCGCCTGCGCCGGCTCTGCAGGAGCCGGCCGTTAAAGCGGCTACCGCACCAAAAGCCACGGCAACCGCAACTGAAGCCGCACAGCCTGGTTTGTTTAGCCGTTTCCTCGGCGCGCTGAAGTCTATCTTCGGTGGCAATGACGAAGTGAAACCTGTTGAGCAACCAGCTCCGAAAGCTGAAGAGAAATCCGAACGCCAGCAGGATCGTCGCAAACCACGTCAAAACAATCGTCGCGACCGTAACGATCGCCGTGATAATCGCGATAACCGTGGCGATCGTGATAACCGCAATGAGCGCGCTGAAAGCAGCGAGAACCGTGATGAAAATCGCCGTAACCGTCGCCAGGCGCAGCAGCAAAATGCTGAAACACGTGATAACCGCCAGCAGTCTAACGATGCCGCTGATAAAGCGAAATCAGGTGACGAGCAGCAGGCTCCGCGCCGTGAACGCAATCGCCGTCGTAACGATGATAAACGTCAGGCACAGCAGGAAGTTAAAGAACTGAATCTGGCTGAACAACCGGCACAGGATACGGAACAGGAAGAGCGTGTACGCCAGCCTCAGACCCGCCGTAAACAGCGTCAGTTAAACCAGAAAGTCCGTTTCACTGATAGTGCGCCGGTCGAAGCTGAAGTGGTTGCCGCAGCGATAGCTGCTGAAGCCCCAGTTGTTCAGCAGGTTGCGCCAGTTGTACCAGCCCAACGTACCGAACTGGCGAAAGTTGATTTACCAGCTGTCGTTGCACCGGAGCAGGAAGACAACAGCGAAGCGCGCGATTCCAACGGTATGCCGCGTCGTTCCCGCCGTTCTCCTCGCCATCTGCGTGTAAGCGGACAACGTCGCCGTCGTTATCGTGACGAGCGTTATCCGGTTCAGTCACCGATGCCGTTAACTGTTGCATGTGCTTCTCCGGAATTAGCGTCCGGTAAAGTGTGGATCAGCTACCCTGTCGCGCGTCCTCAGGATATGCATGTTGAAGAGCAGCGCGAGCAGGAAGTTACACCTGTCCAACCGGTTGTCGCTGAACAGCAAGCCATTGCTGCTGTCGTTGAAACCGTAGCTGAACCTGTGGTTGAAGCAGTAGCGGAAGCACCGGTTGTGACTGAAGCCATTGTTGCTGAACCTCAGGCTACCGTTGTTGAAACTACGCATCCTGAAGTTATTGCTGCGCCGGTCGAGGAACAACCGCAGATCATCGCTGAATCCGACGAACCTGTTGCTGAAAAAATTGCTTCAGAAGCCGAACCTGTTACAGAAGTCGCTGAAGTGGCTGAAACGCCAGTTGTCGAAGAGCCTGTTGAAGTCGCGGTCTCCCAGCCAGAAGTGGTTGAAGAGACTGTTGATGAAACACCGGTTGCGCAAGCACCAAAAGATGACGTTGACGTTATTGCCCCCGTCGTGGTGGCTGAAGAAACCGCTACAGCAAGCGCTCCTGCTACTGTGGAAATCCTGGCGGCCCACAGCCATGCAACCGCACCAATGACCCGCGCACCTGCGCCGGAATATGTGCCGGAAGCGCCGCGTCAAAGCGACTGGCAGCGCCCTGCTTTCGCCTTTGATGGTAAAGGTGCAGCAGGCGGGCATAGCGCCACACATCAGGCCACAGCGCCAGCAACGCGCCCACAGCCTGTTGAGTAAGACATAATCGTCACAAAAGCCGACCTTCGGGTCGGCTTTTTTATATCTCGTCTACGCGCTTCATTCCCGCCAGTCGTGGCATTACATCCTTCATCAGCGCCAAAAATTTACGCAATCGGGTAGGATAATAGCGCGCCCAGGGGTACACCAAATGAACCGGCAGTGGCGCTGCATGCCAGTCTGGTAACAGCTCTACCAGGCGCCCATGAACAATATCCTCTTCTACCATCCAGCTTGAAACAATCGCCACTCCCAGCCCTGCAAGGGCTGCATTTCTTGCAACATAAATACTGTCCGTGCTTAACCTGGGAGAAATATTTACCGTAAAGGGTTCATTGTTCTGTTGGTGAAGCAACGACACGCTACGTTGATAAAATGTGCTTAGCGCGATCCAGGGCAGCGATGATAACTGCTCAGGATGCGTAATCTCGTGATACTGCATCAGCAGTTTCGGACTGATCACCATGCTACGGGGAACTTCAGCCAGTAATACCGAGACCGTTGCCGGATCGACCTCGGCCCCGACTCTGATGGCGCAATCTATATTATCGCTGAGAAAATCAACCGTTTTGTCATTGAGCATCCACTCCACCGAGAGCTGCGGGTAGCGTGAAAGAAACTGTAATAGCGGCTCAAGGAGCTGCTGCTGGCCGAACGCATGTGGTGCCCGTACCCGAAGCGTACCTACCGGGTCGTCTTCCTTAACATTGAGACCATCTTCCAGCGCCAGCCAGGCATCAATAATATGCCTGGCGTGATGATATCCACGCTCACCGTCATCAGTTAATTTCATCGCATGAGTGGTGCGTAAAATCAGTTTAACGCCCAGCAATGTTTCAAGAGACTGCAGTCTCCGGCTTATAGTCGCCTGGGTTGTACCCATCTGTTTTGCCGCCGAAGATAGCGATCCCGCTTCAACGATACGTACAAATGTCCGCATCAGCTCAACCCTGTCTATACGTTCTGTTTTAATCATTCCCGCAGTCACCATACGCCAAACGTATAACTGTTTTACCACCACACTCGCTACCGAACCACCCACTGAAAGATAAAAATAGCCGTACATCTTGTGATTGAGGAATCATTCGTGAACACACATACCGCACTCTCCCGTTGGATCATTTTTGTTATGGCATTGGGCGCTGGGTTCAGCGTTGCTGCTATCTACTATGCCCAGCCTCTATTGCCATTGATGGGCCAGGATCTGGCCTTGAGTATCACCGGGATGGGACTGATTCCGACGCTGACCCAGGCGGGATATGCACTCGGCATTCTATTTTTATTACCACTGGGCGATCGCTATGACCGGCGGACATTAATCCTGCTGAAAAGTCTCTCTCTGGCCGTACTTCTTTTGGCATGCAGCTTTGCCGGACAGCTTCATTCGCTGCTACCAATCAGTCTGCTGATGGGGATGGCAGCCACAATGGCCCAGGATATTGTTCCCGCCGCGGCTATCCTTGCGTCTGAAGGAAAACAGGGTAAAACAGTGGGTACCGTTATGACCGGTCTTCTGTTGGGTATTCTGCTTTCGCGTACCGTCAGTGGCCTGGTGGGCGAGGCATTTGGCTGGAGAGAAATGTATCAACTCTCAGCCGTCAGTATTGCAGTAATTACCGCAATCATGTGGAGAATGCTGCCCCGCTTTACGGTGCATTCCACACTGAACTATCCATCATTAATGCTTTCAATGGCACAGCTCTGGCAACGTTACCCCGCACTGCGCCGTGCTGCGCTGGCACAAGGTTTCCTGTCGATAGCCTTCAGCGCTTTCTGGTCGACACTGGCGGTCATGTTATCCGAACATTACCAAATGGGCAGTGCAGTAGCAGGGGCTTTTGGCGTCGCTGGCGCCGCTGGTGCGCTTGCAGCACCAGTGGCCGGTCACCTCGCAGATAAAGTCGGCGCCGAAAAAGTCACTCAACTTGGTGCTTTGTTAGTTATGTTATCTTTTGCGCTTATGTTCTTTTTACCTGTCTTACCTGTGCCAGGTCAGTGGTTGCTGATTGCCTTTGCTGCGGTAGGCTTTGATCTCGGATTACAGTCAAGTCTGGTGGCCCATCAGAATCTGGTTTATAGCCTGGAACCACAGGCCCGGGGTCGCCTGAATGCTCTGCTGTTTACTATAGTGTTTATCGGTATGGCGCTGGGCTCAGTTCTCGGAAGTCAAGTCTACGCGCTGGCGAACTGGCAAGGCGTGGTGGGGCTAGCGACCCTCAGTAGCGCTATTGCGCTGGTGATAAGAATGACTGGTAAAGTGCCGGTTAGTCGGACGGAAACAGCCTAAAAAAATGCCCGCGCCGGGGTGTGAATGGAGCGGGCAGACAAACATATCCAGTTTCATGATATGTTTCAAAAATGGTTGTTACCGATTTATCTGGAACAGCGACATGCCCTGCATATCAGTAAACGCTTTGTAAGAAGCCTGTAATGCCGCCTGCTGCATTACATAGGAAGAGATTGCCGCATTCCAGTCAACATCTACCAGATTACTCATCTGCTGGGTTTGCCCTAATGCACGATCTGCTCCCAGCGAATCCAGTGAACTCAGTTCACTGAGTTGGGTACCTAATTCTGCGCGAACGGACAGGACGTTATTGAGCGAGTTTTTCAGGCCACGGTTGGTTTTATCAATCGCTTCAGCAGCCTTGGCTTTGGCTACATCATCGCCTGCGATAGGTGTTTTGAGGGCATCAATAGCGGTATCCAGCATTTTGAACAGGTTCTTTTCCTGAGTGCTACCCGCCGGCTCCGGTACGGCATTGCTGGTCACATTGGCAAAAATTTTATCGCCTGTATGGCCAATTACCATGGTACGGGCCGCATCCACCTGCTGAGTCACATTTTGGGTTCCGCCTGTATATGTACCATCAGCCTGAGTAAATGGTGCGGACTCTGTTTTATATCCGCCGAAAATGTAACGGCCATTGCCATCTGTGCTGTTCGCCAGGTTCATTAGCTGATCGCGAATCCCCTGCAAATCGGTTGCCAGCGATGCGCGATCATCATCGCTTAGCGTGCCGTTACCTGCATGGACAATTTTTTCCTGCGCAGTCTGAATTGCCGTCGTTACCTGCCCCAGCACGTTCTCTTCCAGCGATACTTTCTGCGTCGCGAAAGTACGCGCCAGCGTATACTGGCTGTTCTGCGCTTGTGCCTGAGACAACACGATAGCCTGTGACGCAGCAATTGGATCGTCAGACGGATTAATTACGCGTTTGCCTGTCGACATCTGCTCGCCGAACTTCATCCATTCGGCCTGAGAGTTAGTGATGCCACGCATGTTCTGCTGGTACATCATCTGGGTACTGATACGCATTGAGTCCCTCTCCCTTAGCGAATATTCAGAAGTGCATCAAAGAGTGAGTTCGCAGTTTGCAGGACCTGGGCGTTAGCCAGATAATACTGCTGAAAGCGCTGCAAGTTACCGTACTCTTCGTCGAGGTTAACCCCGGAAATAGACTGCTGCTGATTAGAGAGCTGCGTAACCACATTGTTCTGTGTGGTGCTGCTGGTTTTAAGCGTGGCAGTTTTGTTGCCAACATCGCTCACCAGCGTAGCGTACGCGTCGTTAAAGGTTTTATTCCCAACGGTGGATTTAGTTTGCAGATCCAACAGTTTCTGACCGTTGCGGTTATCGCTTTTTCCCTTGTCCTTATCTGGATCCAGGTCATTTTTGGAGACTTCGGCCATGGCGATTTTCGACTCATCGGTCACCATAACTTTCATATCAACGATGGCATTGCTCACAGGTTTCAGAGTAAAGCTATCATTCGCCTTCGCGCCAGCACCTACCGTTATCTCCATCCCGTCAAAGGACATTTTCCCGCCGGTAACAGTAGCTTTAAAGCTGGTATTGTCTGCCAGACGGGTGACCTGCCAGTCTGTACCATCAAAAACGATTTTATAATCAGTAGCCTGAACAGCGGAGCTGTCAGTAATTTTTGCAGTTAACGAGCCTGTACCGGTGTTTTTGGCATTACTGAATGTAGACGGGCTGCCGATGGCAAAGAAATCTTTGCCCGCATCACCGTTGGCATCAAATCCCTCTTTGTGCTGCGTATTAAACGCATCTGCAAAGGCGAGTGCCAGTTGGCCCAGGGTATTACGCGTCTGGTCCAGCTCCTCAGAGCGAAACGTCAACAGTCCACCCAGCGAACCGGTATTCAATAGTTTCTCTGGAATTTCAATATTTCCGGCAACGCTGTCAACATACGCTACAGTGGTACGGGAAGGATCGGCGCTGGAAGGTACCGCCGCGAGCTGACGGGCATTGCTACCCTGCACCAGCGAATAACCATTCGCCATGTTCACGTTGTAAGTGCCACCGTCCTGAACGCTGACTTCCACACCCACAATCTTGTTCAACTCGCTCACGAGCTGATCACGCTGATCAAGCAGGTCGTTAGGTGATGCACCTGCGCCAACGCCGGTCAAACGGGAGATTTGATCGTTGAGACTGGCGATTTGCTTCGAATAGTTATTGATCTGGTCAACGCTGGCGTTGATAGCGATATTTACCTGTTTATCCTGATCGCGCAGGTACTGGTCAGTCGTTTTAAACTGATTGACTAAACCATCGGCTTTGCCAATCAGCGCCTGGCGTGCCGCCGGATCTTCTGCGTTACTGACCAGTGTTTGCAGGCTGGTGAAAAAACCCTGCATTGAAGTCGAAATTGAGCTGGTTTTACTGGAAAGCAGATTGTCAATTTTCGACATTTGTTCATAACGTGTCGTCAGACCGCTACTCTGATTCTGCGCTGCACGTAACTGATTAGTGATGAATGAATCATACTCACGCTGCACGCCAGAAACATAAACACCATTGCCAACCCAGCCCCCCGCCCCCAGCGTGCTGTTCAATTGCGCCATAATTGTCGTTTGCCGAGTGTAACCGGCGACGTTATAGCTGTTGATGTTATTACTGGTCGTGTTCAACGCGGCCTGCGCTGCGCTGAGTCCACTCATGGCGTTATTGATCAAGCTGGACATGGAGGTTCCTTGTAATCCTTCAATACTCGTTATTATCGGCAGCGGTTTTGTAGACTTGAGCTATTTAAAAGAGATTGTCGAGATTCGTACTGTAGGTTTTACTCACTTTCTCACTCATTGATTTCAACTGCTGGATCATACTGGTTAATTTACGCGCATAATTAGGGTCGGTGGCGTAACCTGCGTTCTGCAGCGCCTGTGCCCCCTGCTCTGCGGTTGCGGCAACGGTCACCGCCGCGTAGCGCGGATTACGCGAGATTAACCCGACATAATCCGACAACGCCTCAAGATAAGAGCTATAGACGCGGAATCTGGCTTTCACCTTTTTCGCCTCACCGTTTTCATATTCGGTAGTGGTGATTTCGGTTGTCGGTCCTTTCCAACTTCCCGAGGCCTTCACGCCAAAAATGTTAAAGCTTGGCTCACCGTTCTCACGACGAATTTGTCGCTGTCCCCATCCAGATTCCAGCGCGGCCTGCGCCAGAATCAGATGATGGGGTACACCGCTCTGCTGACTTGCCAGTTTTGCCGGCAGCGAAAGCTGGGCCAGGAAGTCTTTGCTGTCGCCCGACAGCGGCTCATCGTTGCTTTCTGTCGTTCTGGGGATCGCTTTACGGACCAGTTGGGTCAGTGCCTGATTTTGATAGCTGGTCACCGTTTCCAGTGAGAACTTCATTGGCACCTGCGGCGCATCATCAGCAGGCTGCGCCTGACCCTCTGTCATTTGCTTAACCATCATTTCCGCCAGCCCCAGTCCTTTACCTGCAGTCATCTGCTGGGCAATTTGCTGGTCATACATGCTGGTGTACAAACGCGTGGAGTCGCTGCTAAACACACCGTCTTTCGGCAGCGCCTCACGCATACTTTTCAGCATCATCTGCACGAACATCCCTTCCACCTGGCGAGCAACCGGACGGATATTCGCCGCCGGATCCTGGCCCGCTTTCGCTTTCAGTTCGTTCAGCGACTGTGCATCCCAGGCAGCACTGGTGAGCAGTTTGCTATCGCCAATCATCAGATGATTTCCAGTTTGGCACGCAGGCAACCTGCGCTCTGCATTGACTGCAGAATGGACATCAGATCCATTGGCGTTGCGCCGAGGGCATTAAGCGCGCGTACAACGTTGTTCAGATTGGCGCTGGAACGCACACTTTGCAACGAACCACTGCTCTGGCGCAGATCGATCTGGGTTTGCGGCGTCACCACGGTTTGGCCACCGCCAAACGGCGTATCTGGCTGGCTGACGTTAGCCTGACGATTAACTGTAATCGACAGATTACCCTGCGCAACAGCACAGCTGTCCAGCGTGACTTCGCGGTTCATCACCACGGACCCCGTACGCGAGTTAATAATCACTTTCGCATCCTGCGGCGTAACGTTTACCTCAATATTCTGAATGTCGGCCAGGAAGCGTACCTGTGAACTATTACCGCTGGGCACACGCACCTGAATCGTCCGCGCATCCAGCGCGGTGGCGCTACCAAAACCACGAGAGCGGTTGATGGTGTCGGTAATCTGTTGCGCCATAGTGAAATCTTCATTATTGAGCTGCAGATTGATGGTGTTGCCGCCACCAAACTGGCTGGGCAATTCACGTTCAATGATGGCCCCGTTGGTAATACGCCCACCATTAAGCTGGTTAACCTGTACGCTACTGCCTCCTGCTGAAGCCCCCGCGCCACCAACCAGAATATTCCCCTGCGCCAGCGCATAGACCTGACTATCGACTCCTTTCAAAGGGGTCATCAGCAGCGTGCCACCGCGCAGGCTTTTGGCGTTACCCATTGAAGAGACCACTACATCAATGGTTTGTCCCTGACGTCCAAATGCCGGGAATGATGCCGTAACCATCACCGCCGCCACGTTTTTCAATTGCATGTTAGTTCCGGTCGGAACGGTGATCCCCAATTGGGAGAGCATGTTATTGAGCGTTTGCGTGGTGAATGGCGTCTGAGTTGTCTGGTCACCCGTACCGTCCAGCCCCACCACCAACCCATAGCCAATCAGTGAGTTTTCACGTACACCCTGAACGCTGGTCAGATCACGTATACGATCTGCATGAGCAAACGTGGCTGACAGCACCAGTACCATTCCAACAAGAGCTTTAATCACTGGATACCCCGCTTACATCGGCGACAAATTAAGGAAGAAACGCTGCAACCAGCCCATATTCTGCGCTTCGTTGATATAGCCGTTACCGACATATTCAATACGCGCATCCGCAACCTGAGTTGACGGAACGGAGTTGCTGCCACTGATGGTGCGCGGGTTAACGACCCCGGAGAAACGGATAAATTCAGTGCCCTGATTGATGGCGATCTGTTTTTCACCCACAACGTGTAAATTGCCATTCACCAGAACCTGGTCAACGGTCACCGTCAATGTGCCGCTAAAGGTGTTACTGGCGTTCGCGCCACCTTTTCCATTGAAGGTATTGCCGCCAGAAGCTTCCACGTCGGCACGCTCGTTGCCAAACAATCCCTGCAGATAACGTGGCACCGTGTCAAAGCCGAAGTTAGTCTTGCCATCACGGCTGGCGTTAGCGGAAGAGCTTTTGCTCGCGCTGACATTTTCCTGCAATACGATGGTCAGCGTATCGCCAATATTACGTGGACGGCGGTCTTCAAATAGCGGTTGATAGCCATAGTTAATCGGCTGTGCCGACTGGAATATAGAGCCGTTCGCGACCGGCGTCGGGCCAGGGATCGGTTGGGCAGACGTCGCGCCCTGCACGAGCGGAGTGGCCGGGATCCAGGCGCATCCTGTCAGCGATACCACCAACAGGGCTAAAATCGGGTAAGGGTGAAGCGCGTATTTTCGCATTGCCTTCATCTTCAAAATCAGTGTGCCGGCGAGACACCCGCCCCGCCGGACAACACTTTAGAGTTGCGTCAGTTTCTGCAGCATCTGATCGGTGGTAGATACCGCTTTACTGTTGATTTCATAAGCGCGCTGAACCTGGATCATATTCACCAGCTCTTCCGCCACATTCACGTTAGAGGTTTCAACATAGCCCTGATAAAGTAGCCCCGCGCCGTTAAGCCCCGGTGTACTCTCATTCGGCGCGCCGGAGGATTGCGTTTCGGTGTACAGATTCTCACCAATGCTTTCCAGACCGGTATCGTTCATAAAAGTGGTCAGGTTGAGCTGTCCTACCTGAACAGGTGCAGCTTGCCCCTGCTGCGTAACGCTGACGATGCCGTCTCGCCCAATGGTGATGCTCAGCGAGTTTGCAGGGATGGTGATAGCAGGCTGAACCTGAAAACCACCCGCCGTCACCAGCTGACCATTCTGATCTACCTGGAAAGAACCATCACGGGTATAAGCTGAGGTACCATCCGGCAGCATGACCTGGAAAAATCCCTGACCTTTAATAGCAACGTCTTTGCTGTTGTTGGTCTGTGACAGGTTGCCCTGGCTGTGTAAACGCTCAGTCGCAACCGGACGCACACCGGTACCGATTTGCAGGCCTGAAGGCAGTACGGTCTGTTCCGAAGACTGCGCGCCAGGTTGACGAATCGTCTGGTACAGCAGATCTTCAAACACCGCACGTTGACGTTTAAAACCATTGGTACTGACGTTTGCCAGGTTGTTGGCAATCACATCCATGTTGGTTTGCTGCGCATCCAGGCCGGTTTTGGCGATCCATAATGAACTGATCATAAAATGTCCTGTATTAACTCATCGACAGCAGTTGGTTGGCACGACCCGCGTTATCATCCACGCTACTGATAATCTTCATCTGCATTTCGAAGCGGCGAGCGCTGGCGATCATGTCGCTCATCGCGGCAACCGGTTTGACGTTACTGCCTTCCAGCACACCCGACATTACGCGGATGCTTGGGTCAGCCTGCAACGTCGGTCCACGGGTCGCCTGTGCAGCCGCGCTCAGACGAAACATACCGTCATCACCACGTTGCACTTCACTCCCTGTTGCCTTCACCAGCTTCAAACGCCCCACTGGTGCTACCGTATTCGCCGGATCGCCTGGGTTGAGTGCGGAAATCGTCCCATCAGCAGCGATGGTCACTTCCGACCCTTCCGGAACCGCTATTGGCCCGGCTTCGCCAATCACCGGATGTCCCTGAATCGTCAGTTCACCGGTCGGGCTCACCTGAATTGCGCCATTGCGGGTATACCCTTCGCTACCGTCAGCGGTCTGCACCGCCAGCCAGCCATCCTGTTGCAACGCCACGTCCAGTGGACGAGAGGTGTAGTCCATCTGGCCAGGCGTCATATCGGCCCCCGGCGTTGAAGCCACCACCAGCGTACGCGTTGGCAAAGAGAGTCCTTCAACAGGTACCGCACGCAGCGCGTTAAGCTGCGCGCGGAAACCCGGCGTGGAGGCATTTGCCAGGTTGCTGGCCGTCACCGCCTGCTGATTTAGCGTCTGACTGGCCGCGCCCATGGCGGTATATATTGCGTGATCCATTAAGCCATCCCGTCAGGCGCTTAGCGCAGGTTGACCAGCGTGTTGAGGATCTGATCCTGGGTTTTGATAGTCTGCGCATTCGACTGATAGTTGCGCTGCGCGACGATCATGTTCACCAGTTCTTTACTCAAATCTACGTTTGATGATTCCAGCGCACCGTTAGTCAGTTTGCCGAAGTTACCAGTACCTGCAGTACCGAGCAGTGCCACGCCAGAGGACTGTGTCGCGGCCCAGACGTTATCGCCCTGAGAAGCCAGACCTTCATTATTGGCAAAGTTAGCCAGCACGATCTGCCCCAGAACCTGTTTCTGTTCGTTGGAGTAGTTACCCACCACGGTACCGTCGTTGTTAATCTGATAGCTCACCAGATCGCCCGGTTTGTAACCATTCTGGTTGGTGGCAACGATGTTGTTGGCGCCCGTATTTTGCTGCATGGAGTTCAGGAAGCTGAGAGAGAACCCAGCCGGAACCGCGCCATTGATGGCACCGGTAGTGATCTGAATCTGCGGTTGAGCGTTAGCAGGACCTTCAACCAGGTGTTTAGGGCCAGTTGGATCTAGCGGGTCTACTGGTTCTTCAACATAGTTATTCACTGAGGCCAGCGTGCCGTTAGCACTAAAATTCATCACAGCATTTTTAGTGGCGACTGACCCGGCAACGCTGGCATCCTGGGTATAGACATCCCATTTGTTATCCGTAGTTTTGACATAAAAAATATTCATGTCATGGGCATTACCCTGGCTATCGAAAACGGTAACGGTGCCTTTTTTGTTGTACGAATCCGCATCACTCGGGTTGAATGGTGCTTTTGACGGGACCTTGTCAGTTGAGTTCAGGTTGATCTGCATTGACGCAGTGGTCGTGGCTTTTGCCGCCATCAGGGTATTCGGGATGGTGATCGGTGCCGGGTTAGCGCCCTGTTGAACTGTTGGCGGTGTCCCGGTGGCCGGATAACCTGTCAATTGCAGCCCCTGCATGTTGACGATATTGCGGTTTTCATCGAGCTTGAACTGGCCGTTACGGCTGTAAAACACTGAACCGTTGCTGTCGACCATGCGGAAGAAACCGTTTTGGCTGATGGCAACATCCAGACCACGTCCGGTGTTAGTCGTAGTGCCATCGGTAAAGTCCTGGGTTATACCCGCAACTTTAACACCCAGACCCACTTTAGAGCCGGCAAACATATCCGCAAATGAGGCCGTACCGGATTTAAAACCATAGGTGGCGGAGTTGGCGATGTTATTACCAATGACATCGAGGTTGGTCGCTGCAGCGTTCAGACCGCTGACCGCTTGAGAAAAGGCCATGACTTACTCCTGATAAGTGTGAAGGCTTAGATTATTTGCCGTACTTCGTCGAGGGTGGTGGTTCCATAGGTGCCCAGGTCCAGCGTATTACCGCCATTACTGCGAATAACCCCCTGCACCAGCGCAAACTGAAGAGGCTGCGCCACGAGTTGCGTACCACCATTGCTGGCGGAAATCGCGACGTTGTAAGAGCCGTTCGGCGCAGCCGTGCCATCTGTCATGGTGCCGTCCCAGCTAAAGGTATGCACACCCGCCTTCAACCCACCGATCTCAATGGTGCGAATGACCTTACCGTCCTTATCGGTAATGGTCGCGGTGACCTTATCTGCTGGCTGCTGCAGTTCAACGCCAAACGGCGTAGTGGTGGTCGTTGCTCCCTCTTCCGTTCCTTTGCCGGTAAGGATAGTGGTCCCCGGGATCATGACACCGTGGCCGATAAGGGTACTGGCCTGCAGCGACTGACTGTTGTCGATTTGTCCGGAGATCGAGCCCAGCGTGGTGTTCAGCTTCTCAATACCGCTCACGGTGCTAATCTGCGCCAGCTGGGTGGTCAGCTCATTGTTTTGCATAGGATTGGTCGGATCCTGGTTTTTCAGCTGTGCAACCAGGAGCGTCAGAAAGCTGCTTTGCAGATCGGCAGCATTGCTGCCTGTCAGCGAACTTTTGCTACTGGCAGCATTAACGCCCGTACTGCTCGGGTCATTCATTTTTACAGCAATTGACATGTGCGCCTCCTTTACTGGCCTAGCGTCAGCGTTTTAAGCATCAAGCTTTTCACTGTGTTGAGCACTTCAACGTTTGCCTGATAGCTACGCGAGGCTGACATGGTGTTGACCATCTCCCCGACCACGTCCACATTCGGCATTTTTACGTAACCATTTGCATCGGCCAGCGGATTGCCAGGTTCATAAACCAGCTTATCTGGCGCCTGACTTTCAATGACGTCAGCGACTTTTACGCCGCCGGTAGCCGCACCCGGCGCTGCATCGACCTGAAAAACAACCTGCTTCGCGCGATACGGCTGGCCATCGGGTCCGGTCACGCTGTCCGCATTCGCCATGTTGCTGGCCGCGACGTTCAGGCGCTGGGATTGCGCCGTCAGCGCGGAGCCTGCGATATCAAAAATATTTAACAGCGCCACGAATTAGTTCCCTCCTTGCAGCACGTTCATCATGCCTTTGATTTGTCCACCCAATGCGGTAAGCCCCATCTGATACTTGAGACTGTTGTCCGCAAACTGTGTGCGTTCCCGATCCATATCAACCGTGTTGCCATCCAGGGACGGTTGGTCTGGGATGCGATAGAGCAACTCCGTGGAGGGAGCCGAGGTGGTCTGGGCCGGAATATGTTGTGCAGAGGTCAGCGTCAACGAGACACCGCCGGTTTCTTCCCGTCCTCGCACCATGACTTTTTTTAACTCACTGGCGAAATCCAGGTCACGCGCCTGGTACCCTGGCGTGTCGGCATTGGCAATGTTGGCCGCTAATACTTCCTGGCGTTGGGCGCGCAGATTCAGCGCTTCTTGTTGAAAACGTAAGGCGGCGTCGAGCTTATCGAGCATATCTCCTCCGCAAATGACAAAATTCAGCCGACAGCTTAAATCCCATCACGCGCGCGTTATCGTCGGAATAAACGCAAAATGCGTCGCTATTTGTTGCGTTGATGACTGCCTCACACAGGTAAAATCCCGTCACTACCTGAAAAAGCATGAGGTTTTGATGCAAACGTTTAAACGAGGAATAGCCGTGGCAGCGCTGCTGTTCAGTCCCCTGACGCTGGCGCAAGACCTCAATTCGCAGTTAACGGCATGGTTTTCAGAACGGCTGTCGGGGTTCAGTGATGAAGTGGTTGTCACTGTTCGCACACCGCCTAACCTGCGACCGGGCTGTGAGCAGCCGACGTTGAGCGTAGCTGGAAGCGCGAAGTTATGGGGCAATGTGAACGTCCTGGCCAGGTGTCCCAATGAAAAACGCTACCTGCAGGTGAATGTACAAGCCACGGGCAACTACGTAGTCGCCGCCGCTCCCATTGCACGAGGCAGCGCGCTTAACGCATCCAGCGTGACCTTAAAACGCGGTCGGCTGGACCAACTTCCGCCACGAACCGTTCTGGATATTAATCAGGTCCAGGATGCCGTAAGCCTACGCGACCTGGTCTCTGGCCAGCCGCTACAGCTGACGATGTTGCGTCAGGCATGGCGGATAAAAGCCGGCCAGCGCGTTCTGGTTATCGCAAACGGCGAGGGCTTTCGCGTGAATGCAGAAGGTAAAGCGCTGAATAATGCGGCCGTCGCGCAAAACGCGAGAGTGCGGATGCTTTCAGGACAGGTGGTGAGCGGAGTCGTCGATTCTGATGGGAATATTCTTATTAACCTATAATAGGTTAAAGATTTTTTAGCGGATGCCGATAGATAATCAACCAATGATTAAAGCGGGTCGCTATAGCGTAACCCCTCGATGAGGATAAAAAAATGAGCATTGATCGTACCTCACCATTGAAGCCAGTAAGCACTGTCCAACCACGCGAAACCAGCGACACGCCGGTACAAAAAGCGCGGAAGGAAAAAACATCAGCGACCAACAGCACCAGTGTGATGTTAAGCGACGCTCAGGCCAAGCTGATGCAACCCGGTACCAATGACATCAATATGGAGCGTGTTGAAGCATTGAAAATCGCGATCCGTAACGGTGAGCTGAAAATGGACACTGGGAAAATTGCAGACTCGCTGATCCGCGAGGCACAGAGCTACCTACAGAGTAAATAAAGTATGACTCGCTTGTCAGAAATACTTGATCAGATGACGACCGTCCTCAATGACCTGAAAACAGTGATGGATGCTGAACAGCAGCAGCTTTCCGCGGGCCATATCAACGGTAGCCAGCTACAGCGTATTACAGAAGAAAAAAGCTCTTTACTGGCGACCCTGGATTATCTGGAACAGCAGCGACGTCTCGAGCACGACTCGACGCGCAGCGCCAACGATGAGATAGCCGAGCGCTGGCAGACCATCACGAATAAAACACAGCATTTACGCGATCTCAACCAACATAATGGTTGGCTCCTGGAAGGGCAGATCGAGCGTAATCAACAGGCGATCAAGGTGCTGAAACCGCACCAGGAACCGACTCTGTATGGCGCTAATGGCCAAACCTCTGCGACGCATCGCGGCGGGAAAAAAATCTCTATCTGATATTGCGATAAGGGGAGCCACCTGACGGCAACTCCCCCTTTCTGTTACGCCGTCCGGCGTACAAACTCTTTCACTTTAAAGCCCAGAACGGCCAGCGCAGCAAAGTAGGCTGTAATACCAACAACGACAACAGCCATCAGACGCAGCAGACGCCACAGCATCGTTCCCTGCGACCACTCCGGCATGATGTAAAGCATGCCTACGAGCGCCGCAGACATGACCAGTACAGAAATCACCAGACGCGCCAGGAACCAGCCCCAGCCAGGTTGAGGGGTGAAAATTTTCTGTTTACGCAGTTGCCAATACAGCAGTGAGGCGTTCAGACATGCCGCCAGACCAATCGAGAGCGACAGTCCGGCATGTTTTAACGGGCCGATAAACGCCAGGTTCATCACCTGAGTCATAATCAGCGTCACAATGGCGATTTTCACCGGAGTTTTAATGTCCTGACGCGAGTAAAACCCAGGCGCAAGCACTTTCACTACGATCAATCCAATGAGACCAACCGAGTACGCCACCAGAGCGCGCTGGGTCATCAAAGCATCAAATGCAGTAAATTTACCGTACTGGAACAGGGAAACCGTCAGCGGCTTTGCCAGGATCCCCAACGCCACAGCACTGGGTAGTGCCAACAGAAAGCACAGGCGCAGCCCCCAGTCCATCAGTCGGCAATATTCATCATGATTTCCGCTGGAAAAACTCTTGGACAGCGATGGCAGCAGAATGGTCCCCAGAGCAACGCCCAGGACGCCTGACGGGAACTCCATCAGGCGGTCAGCATAGTACATCCATGAAACCGATCCTGAAGCCAGGAATGAGGCGAAAATTGTGTTGATGATCAGGGAAATCTGGCTGACAGATACGCCCAGGATTGCCGGGCCCATCTGCTTTACGACGCGCATCGCACCGGCATCGTGAAAGTTCACGCGCGGCAGCACCAGCATACCAATTTTTTTCAAATGCGGGAGCTGGTAAACCAGTTGTAATACCCCACCTACGGTGACGGCCCAGGCCAGCGCCAGTACCGGCGGGTTAAAATAAGGTGCAGCAAACAGCGCGAAACCGATCATGCTGATGTTCAGAAACGTCGGTGCAAACGCCGGAATGGAGAAACGGTTCCAGGTGTTAAGAATAGCGCCCACCAGCGAGGCTAGCGAAATTAACAGAATATAGGGAAAGGTTATCCGCAGCAGTTGAGTGGTAAGCGCAAACTTGTCGGCCGTATCGGCAAAGCCAGGCGCGGTGACCATAATCACCCACGGCGCTGCGAGCATTCCGACAACCGTGACCACCGCCAACGCCAGCGTCAACAGCCCAGAAACGTAAGCGACGAACACACGGGTGGCATCTTCACCCTGCTTACTTTTGTACTCTGCAAGAATTGGCACGAACGCCTGAGAAAACGCGCCTTCAGCAAAAATTCGACGCAGCAGGTTAGGAAGTTTGAATGCCACAAAAAAGGCATCTGTCGCCATCCCTGCGCCAAAAATTCTGGCGACAATCGCATCACGCGCAAAACCCAGCACGCGTGAAAACATCGTCATCGAGCTGACGGCCGCCAGCGACTTTAATAAATTCATCTATTTTATATTCCAGACCCTGGAGCAAAACCCCGCATGGCGAAACCGTAGACCAGATAACGCATTTAAGCGGTCATCCGGCAACATCACCGCACCCGATGGAGACGCATAAAAGTCTTATCAGGCAAACAGTTCACCCCACAGGTTGCCATCATTCACTGTTAGAAAGAGGAGTTATTTTGAGTGGGCATATAGTACCTGGATTACGATGAATTACTACCGCCAGATGTTACAGGGGGTTATTCAGCCATGGCATCCCGCCACAGCTTTTCGACCACGCGCTGAGCCAGAATCGCCTGTTCACCCGCCGTCTCAGGAACCGTCTGATTTTGCACGCATTCAATAAAGTGACGCGCGCATCCGGCAAAGCCACGTTGTTCCAGGGTTGTTTGCCAGCCTGGAACCGGCTTGTGTACTACGCCCTGTCCACGCTCCTCACGCCATTCCCGCATATCAGTAACGTCTATTAATCCTCCGTTCATCACCACCTGTACACTTTCTCGTTGGCTGCCCGCCCGACGATGCATACTGGTGGTTACTTGCACCTGACCCGCAGAAAAATGGTGTTCGGCATAAAGCATCGCCCCGGATTCGTTGGTCAACAGCGTACCGCTATTTATCAAAGCCTCTCCCCCGGACAGCCACAGCGCGGTGTCCACGACGTGCAGATAATCATCCAACAGCGTAAAACGCAGATCGTGCGGCCCAACACTATCCGTACGATGCTTGTCCATTCTGACAGAAGCAGCATCACCTAACTGCGCTTTTAAATCCCGGTAAAGCGGCGCAAACCGGCGATTGAAACCCACCATCAGCGTCAGTTTTTTCCGCGCCGCGAGTGCCACCAGTTGTTCAGCATCGCGCAAATTTTCCGCCAGGGGTTTATCCACGCAAACATGGATCCCGGCATTAAGCAATTCACTCACCACAGCATAATGTGTTGCGGTACTGGAATGGACAAAAACGGCATCGCAGGTTGCTGCCAGATTCGCCAGTGAATCAACGTATGGCATCCGCCAGGTTTCGCAAATACGCTCTGCTTTTTCCCGCGAAGGTGACCAGGCTCCCTGTAGTGTCCACTCCGGAGCCGCGCCAAGGACGGGTAACCAGGCTTTTTGCGCAATGCCGCCCAGCCCGACAACACCGATACGTAATTTTTTCACATTAGTCTCCCAGATGCGCCAGTAGCGAATCGAGCCGCTGTTTTAGCTCTGCCACTTCAGTTTCCAGCGCCTCGACGCGCGCCTGCAAACCACCAGAAGCAGCCGGAGATTCATCTGCCGTTGCGATCGGCTCATCAACTTCACCGCAAAACAGGTGCATATAACGGCTTTCGCGCTTACCGGGTTCACGTGCCAGACGGACAACATAAGGACCATCTTCACGGGTGGCCAGTGTCTCCAGAGTCGATTCAACTTCTGCCATGTCACTGAATTCATACATACGGGATGCTCGACTACGCAACTCTCCGGGCGTTTGTGCGCCGCGCAATAATAACGTCGTAATTAACGCCACTTCTCCTGCACTGAGCTTCAGATTGCCAAACTCTGAGTTACAAAAGCGTTGCTCGTATTTGGTTACGCGATTACCAAACCCGCTTACAGTACGCAGAAAATGCCGTTTAACCAGGTTATCCAGTTGGTCCTGCACTTCCGATTCCGACAGGTTCATCACCGGTTCACGATTGGTTTTTTGATTGCAGGCGGTCACAACGCCATTCACGGAGAGCGGATACTGTTCTGGCGTTGTTACCTGCTTTTCCAGCAGACAGCCAATCACGCGGGCTTCGGTGGCGGTTAATTCGTATTTCATCGTCTTCTCCATTAATCAGCCAATACAGCTGAAACTTAGCGACCCGGGGTCCATTCTGATGTTGTCAACGCCGTTAGCACGTGATCGCGCCACTGCCCGTCAATCAGCAGGTAGTCTTTTGCATACCCTTCTTTTTCAAAACCAAGCCGCGCCAGCAAATCGCCGCTACGTTTATTATGTGGCATGTAATTCGCCATAATGCGGTGAATATGCTGTGAGCGCTGCATATAACGAATGGCCGCGGTTAAGGCTTCATACATCAGCCCCTGTCCCTGCCACTTCTGCGCAATGGAATAACCGAGATAACATGCATGAAAAGATCCACGCACGACGTTAGAGAAGTTCGCGACGCCGATGATCTCTTTCTCTTCTGGATCGAGCAACGCAAAATAATAAGCAGACCCTTGTTTATGAAATTCAGAGATCATACTCAGACGCGCCTGCCAGCCAGAAGGATAACAATGGCTTTCATCGCGAACAGGTTCCCAGGGTTTTAAGAAATGACGATTTTCTGCGTAATAATCTGCCAGACGCCAGGCATCACGCTCATGCACTAAACGCACGACCAGGCGGTCCGTGGTTAAGCGCACTTTTGGCACGTTACTGCGATAGCCAAACATTCTATACCTACTCCTTCCCGTAACGTCTTCAATACGCTATTTGCGATACTATACCTGTGCAAATACACCCTGTGAAAAGAGCAAAACATCATTTTTTGAATTATTCACACATTTTGATGAAAACTCTCTATCAAGACTGGCTTTTGATAAAAAAATATTGTTTCCCCAGGGGTGGGAAAAGATCAGACGACACCGCAGAATAGGAGGTGCTTATCTTTTAAACTCTAATCAGAGTGACGAGTTTTTCCCTGGAGGGGAAATGTCGCAAGTTTCGCAGGCGAGGAACCTGGGTAAATATTTCCTGCTCATCGATAATATGTTGGTCGTACTGGGTTTCTTCGTCGTATTCCCGTTGATCTCTATTCGTTTCGTCGACCAAATGGGCTGGGCTGCCGTAATGGTTGGTATTGCGCTTGGATTACGCCAATTTATTCAGCAAGGGCTGGGTATTTTTGGCGGAGCGATTGCAGACCGTTTTGGTGCAAAACCGATGATTGTCACCGGCATGCTGATGCGCGCCGCCGGATTCGCCACTATGGGTATTGCCCATGAACCCTGGCTGCTGTGGTTTTCCTGTTTTCTCTCCGGATTAGGCGGCACACTGTTCGATCCTCCCCGCTCCGCGCTGGTGGTCAAACTGATCCGCCCGGAAAAACGTGGGCGTTTCTTCTCTATCCTGATGATGCAGGATAGTGCCGGCGCGGTCGTTGGTGCGTTACTCGGAAGCTGGCTGCTACAGTACGACTTCCGACTGGTATGCGCCACGGGCGCGATTTTGTTTGTCCTGTGCGCTGCCTTTAATGCCTGGCTTCTCCCCGCGTGGAAACTGTCGACGGTGAAAATTCCGGTACGCGAAGGGATGAGTCACGTGATGCATGACAAGCGATTTGTCACCTATGTCCTGACATTAGCGGGTTATTACATGCTGGCGGTGCAGGTCATGCTGATGCTACCGATTATGGTTAACGATATTGCGGGTTCACCGTCCGCCGTGAAATGGATGTATGCCATTGAAGCATGCCTCTCCTTAACGCTGCTCTACCCGATTGCTCGCTGGAGTGAAAAGCGTTTTCGCCTGGAACACCGCCTGATGGCCGGTTTGTTGGTGATGTCTCTCAGTATGATGCCCATTGGTCTGGTCGGTAATTTACAGCAGCTTTTCACTCTGATCTGTACGTTCTATATCGGTTCCATTATTGCGGAACCAGCGCGGGAAACGCTCAGCGCATCGCTGGCGAATGCGCGGGCACGGGGGAGTTACATGGGCTTTAGTCGGCTGGGATTAGCTATCGGCGGCGCAATAGGTTACATCGGCGGCGGCTGGTTGTTTGACATGGGCAAAGCGTTGTCGCAACCCGAACTGCCATGGATGATGCTCGGGGTTATCGGCCTTATCACTTTTCTGGCTCTGGGCTGGCAGTTCAGCCACAAACGCACATCACGCGGTATGCTGGAGCCAGGTGCCTGATATTTAGCCAGCCGCATGGACACATTTTCAGTTTTTTCTGCTGGTGTCCGGCGTGCTGGTACTAGATGCTGCTTTGTGTCACGATTACGCCACAAGCATCATGTTGAGGAACCCCATGAAAAAGTTTTTTTTTGCCGCTGCACTAATTGTCGGCGGCCTGTTGGTTGGTTGTAATCAACTCACGCAATACACGGTTAGCGAGCAAGAAATTAATCAGGCGCTGGCGAAACACAATAACTTTTCTAAAGACATTGGCTTGCCCGGTGTTGCTGAAGCACATATTGTTCTGAGCAATCTCGCCAGTCAGATCGGTCGTGAAGAGCCGAATAAAGTGACCCTGACCGGGGATGCCAATCTGGATATGAACTCCCTGTTTGGCAGTCAGAAAGCGACCATGAAGCTGAAGTTAAAAGCATTGCCGGTCTTCAACAAAGAAAAAGGCGCTATCTATCTGCAAGAGATGGAAGTTGTTGATGCAACCGTCACACCGGAAAAAATGCAATCGGTTCTGCAAACCCTGATGCCTTATTTAAACCAGTCGCTGCGGAATTATTTCAATCAGCAACCGGCTTATATCCTGCGAGAAGATAGCAGTAACGGCGAAGCGCTGGCGAAAAAGCTGGCCAAAGGTATTGAGGTGAAACCGGGAGAAATAATCATTCCGTTTACTGATTAATAAAAATGAGGGTGCATCAGCACCCTTTTTTTCGTGCAAACGAAAACGTTTCCGCTTATCCTTTGTTTCCGGCAAAAATGACTATCCTCAGCCGGAGCATATTGATGACTGCACCATCCCAGGTTTTAAAGATCCGCCGCCCAGACGACTGGCATCTTCACTTTCGCGATGGCGACATGTTAAAAACTGTCGTGCCCTATACCAGTGAAATTTATGGGCGCGCGATTGTCATGCCCAACCTGGCACCGCCTGTCACTACGGTTGACGCCGCTATCGCGTACCGTCAGCGCATTCTTGACGCGGTGCCTGCCGGTCACGATTTCACCCCATTAATGACCTGCTACTTAACGGATACGCTGGATCCCAATGAGCTGGAGCGCGGATTCAAAGAAGGTGTATTCACTGCAGCCAAACTCTATCCGGCGAATGCCACCACCAACTCCACACACGGCGTGACATCTATTGATGCCATCATGCCAGTGCTGGAGCGGATGGAAAAACTCGGCATGCCATTGCTGGTACATGGCGAAGTGACCCATGCGGACATCGATATTTTTGATCGCGAAGCGCGCTTTATTGAAACTGTGATGGAGCCATTGCGTCAGCGCCTGACCGCGCAGAAAGTCGTGTTTGAACATATCACCACCAAAGATGCAGCAGAGTACGTGCGTGACGGGAATGAATTCCTCGCAGCAACGATAACGCCACAGCATTTAATGTTTAACCGCAACCATATGCTGGTAGGCGGAATTCGCCCGCATCTGTATTGCTTACCGATCCTCAAGCGTAACATCCACCAGCAGGCGCTGCGTGAACTGGTCGCCAGCGGTTTTACCCGCGCATTCCTTGGCACTGACTCGGCACCACATGCACGTCATCGCAAAGAGTCCAGTTGCGGCTGCGCGGGTTGTTTTAACGCACCGACCGCGCTGGGCAGTTATGCCACCGTATTCGAAGAGATGAATGCTCTGGCCCATTTTGAAGCCTTCTGCTCGCTTAATGGCCCTCGATTCTACGGACTGCCGGTTAACGAAACCTTTATTGAACTGGTTAGAATTGAACAGCAGGTACCGGAGAGCATCGCGCTTGAAGATGACACACTGGTCCCCTTCCTCGGCGGAGAAACGGTACGCTGGTCTGTAAAAAGATAAAAAAAATATAGCCAACTGTTGTCAATTACTGAAGTTAACTGTATAAATAACCAGTATATTCAACAGGGGGCTATTATGCGTATTGAAGTCACTATTGCTAAAACTTCACCTTTGCCTGCCGGTGCGATTGACGCCCTGGCAGGTGAACTCTCCCGCCGTATTAACCATCATTTCCCGGATAACGAAGGTAATGTCACCGTTCGTTATGCCACCGCAAACAATCTGGCGGTCATTGGCGCGACCAAAGAGGACAAAGAACGCATCAGCGAGATCCTGCAGGAAACATGGGAAAGCGCAGATGACTGGTTCATCAATGAATAATAAATGATATGCAGTGATGTTTATTTGCCGGGTCGCCCCGGCTTTTTTACACACATTGCCTTTTAATCAATAGCGTAATCCTGCTACCAAAACGGGTAACGTTTATTTACGCAACTGATTATCTTTTAGCCTGAGCATCAAAATAACTGCATAACATGCCAAAAAAATATGAATAAGGTGCCGATTTATTGTTCGGATAACACTTAAAACATAAAATTTATGCGTCTCCCTCTTTAAATTTCCAGTGAATACCCATATTTATTGATATACTGAAGTTGCTTCAGAAAAAACGCATTGAACCTCGAAAACCGTTGTCTAGTAACACGAATTAGGGGGCATGATGGAAAAGAATAATGAAGTCATTCAGACTCATCCGCTTGTAGGATGGGACATCAGCACCGTTGATAGCTATGATGCGCTGATGCTGCGTTTGCACTACCAGACCCCGAATCGTCCGGACCCGGATGGGACTGAAGTTGGTCAAACGCTCTGGTTAACCACTGATGTTGCCAGGCAATTTATTTCGATATTAGAAGCAGGAATCGCCAAAATTGAATCAGGCGATTACCAGGTGAATGAGTATCAGCGTCATTAAATCTGATGCACCCAACCATCAAAAGGCACCTTAACGGTGCCTTTCTTATTTCCTGGTTGAATAATGCTGGTCATTTATTTACCCTGCAACTATCGCGATTGCAGAGAGAAGCGGATGAAATACGACTTAATCATTATTGGCAGCGGTTCCGTGGGTGCCGCAGCTGGATACTATGCCACTCGCGCCGGTCTGAATGTTCTGATGATCGATGCACATATGCCACCACATCAACAGGGCAGCCACCACGGCGACACACGATTAATTCGTCATGCGTATGGCGAAGGCGAAAAATACGTTCCGCTGGTACTGCGTGCGCAGACATTGTGGGATGAACTCTCCACGCAAAATGAAGAACCCGTGTTTGTCCGTTCAGGTGTTATCAACCTCGGCCCGGCAGATTCAACCTTCTTATCTAACGTGGCGCAAAGCGCAAAACAGTGGCAGCTAAACGTTGAGCAACTGGACGCAGCCGCGATTATGGCGCGCTGGCCCGAAATCCGTGTACCTGAAAACTATATTGGCTTGTTTGAAGCAGAGTCAGGTTTTTTACGCAGTGAGCTAGCCATTAAAACCTGGATCCGTCTGGCTGAGGAAGCAGGCTGTGCACAGCTATTTAAATGTCCTGTCACCGCAATTCATCATCATGATGATGGCGTCACGGTTGAAACAGCGGACGGAGACTACCATGCTAAAAAAGCGCTGATTAGCACCGGAACCTGGGTTCAGGCACTGGTGCCCGAACTGCCAATACAACCGGTGCGCAAAGTGTTTGCATGGTACCAGGCAGACGGGCGCTACAGCATTAAAAACAAATTCCCGGCATTTACCGGTGAGTTGCCGAATGGCGATCAGTATTACGGTTTCCCGGCTGAAAATGACGAGCTGAAGATTGGTAAACATAACGGCGGGCAGATCATCCATTCCGCCGAAGAGCGTAAACCGTTTGCCGCAGTTGCCAGCGATGGTTCCGAAGCTTTCCCATTCCTGCGTACTATTCTGCCCGGTGTTGGATGTTGCCTGCATGGTGCGTCCTGCACTTACGATAACTCTCCGGACGAAGACTTTATTATCGATACGCTGCCAGAGCATGACAATACGCTAATCATTACCGGGTTGAGCGGTCATGGCTTCAAATTTGCCTCCGTGTTGGGGGAGATCGCTGCGGATTTCGCCCAGGACAAACCGTCAGCCTTTGACCTGTCCCCGTTCAAACTTACCCGTTTTAAACAATAATCACTAAATGGCCTCTCTGTGAGGCCATTTCTATTTAAGGAATACTTTTGATGCGTCGCATCTTTCATTACCTGGTTAATAATATTCGCGAGCATTTTATGCTCTACATTATTTTATGGTCACTGCTGGCCATTATGGACGTTATATACATTATGTTTTTCTGACCAAAGAATACTGACAGTAATTGACAAAAATTTAGAATTTCTTAATTTTCATTGCAATAAACTGAATAACAAACAAACCAACAAACACCCTTAAATTAAGCCATAATCTGCCCACTCACACTAATCCGCTGATGTTTACCTTGTAAATAAATCAAATTTATTGAATTAAAAATAAATATCATCACCATTGTTATTTATTAGTTGCATTAATGTCTTTTTCACGCCATTTTCATTCACTCCTGTAATATCTATCGGTGTGTTTATGCAATTCAATAATAGTCCACAGCGCTATGGCGTCGTATCTGCGACATTACACTGGGTGATTGCTATTGCCGTGTATGGCATGTTTGGTTTGGGTTTATGGATGGTAACACTCAGCTATTACGATGGCTGGTACCACCAGGCCCCGGAACTGCATAAAAGCATCGGTGTACTGCTCATGATGGGGTTGGTCATCCGCATTGCCTGGCGGATTTTCTCCCCTCCGCCCCCGGCGCTGAAAAGCTATTCCCGTTTAACTCGCCTCGCTGCGGCACTGGGCCACCTCGCGTTATATATCCTGCTGTTTTCTATTGTGATCAGCGGTTATCTGATTTCTACCGCTGACGGTAAAGCTATCAGTGTTTTTGGCTGGTTTGAAATTCCCGCCACGCTCGCTAACGCGGGAGCACAGGCCGATCTTGCCGGTAGTCTGCATCTTTGGCTGGCCTGGAGCGTAGTGGTTTTATCCCTTCTGCATGGCCTGATGGCCTTGAAACATCACTTTATCGATAACGACGATACCCTTAATCGCATGTTGGGAAGATCGTCATCTGACTCTGGAGCATAAAATGAAGAAAAGCCTGCTGGGGCTCGCCCTCACCTCTCTGTTATTCACCACCGGTTCTGCAATCGCGGCAGATTACAAAATCGACAAAGAGGGACAACATGCCTTTGTTAATTTCCGTATTCAGCATCTGGGATACAGCTGGCTGTACGGCACATTTAAAGACTTCGATGGCTCGTTTACCTTCGACGAGAAAAATCCTGCCGCCGATAAAGTAAATGTCACCATTAACACCAACAGCGTTGACACCAATCACGCTGAACGTGATAAACACCTGCGAAGCGCAGATTTCCTCAATGTCGCTAAATTTCCACAGGCGACCTTCACCTCTACCAGCGTGAAGAAAGAGGGTAACGAGCTTGATATCACCGGGAATCTGACCCTTAACGGCGTGACCAAACCGGTAACGCTGGATGCGAAGCTGACAGGGCAAGGTGGCGATCCGTGGGGTGGTACGCGCGCAGGTTTTGAAGCACAAGGAAAAATTAAGCTGAAAGATTTCAACATCACCACCGATCTCGGCCCTGCTTCGCAGGAAGTCGATTTAATCATTTCGGTGGAAGGCGTACAGCAGAAGTAATTGTTCGCGCGTCTTATCCGGCACAATGTTATGACGCTGGATCCGGAATACCCAGTTTCGTATTCAGGCGACCACGAGATTTATTGAAGATTTTATTGCCATTTTCGCGACCAGCACGACGGCGGCGTTGTTCTTCTTCTGGCAATTCACTTTCTTCACAGCACAGTTCGCTGCAGCAGCCTTTATACTTGCCTGCACATGCCGGGCACTGAATAAACAGCAAATGGCAGCCATCATTTTTACAATTAGTATGGCTGTCGCATGCCACACCACATTGATGACAATGCGCGATCACATCTTCAGAGATTCGCTCTCCCATACGTTCATCAAATACAAAATTTTTGCCGATAAAACGCACGGGTAGCCCCTGCTCACGCGCTCTACGCGCATATTCAATAATGCCACCCTCAATGTGCCATACTTTGCTGAATCCGTTGTGTTTCATCCAGGCACTGGCCTTCTCACAACGAATTCCACCTGTGCAGTACATCACTATTTTTTTATCTTTATGTTCCTGCATCATTTCGACGGCTTTCGGCAGTTGATCGCGGAAAGTGTCTGCAGGAATTTCCAGCGCATTATCGAAGTGGCCAACCTCGTATTCATAGTGGTTGCGCATATCAATAAATACCGCGTCTGGATCGTCGAGCATGGCGTTCACTTCTGCAGCTTTCAGGTAATCACCAACATTGCTGGCGTCAAAGCCAGGATCATCGATACCATCAGCCACAATTCGATCACGGACCTTCATGCGCAGTACCCAGAATGATTTTCCGTCATCATCCAGTGCAATATTCAGACGAAGTCCGGCAAATGCAGGATCAAAAGCGTAAAGTTGATCGCGGAATCTCTCAACATTACTTTGCGGCACGCTGATTTGTGCGTTAATCCCTTCATGCGCAAGATAAACCCGTCCGAAGACATTTAACGCGGTGAACATCTGGTACAGCGCATCACGCGTGTGCTGAGGCTCGACGATATTGAAGTATTTATAGAACGAGATTGTCGTTCGCGGCTCAGACTCTGCCAGCATCCTGGCTTTGAGCGCGTCATTCGAAATGCGGTTGTGTAACACTGGCATGGTGTACGTATCCTGCAGGAAGTAAAAATTGAAAATCGGCCGGCATCATAAAGCAAACATCGCCAATTTACATCCACACATTTTACGCTACATTTCATACTTCACGATAAAAACACAACAACAAATGATGATTTAATGACCGTTCCTGCGTCACAAATTTTTGATACGCGCGAAAAAATGCGACAATACAGGGAATTGGTCGTTTAAAGACAGGATAGACATGACGAATTTACCCAAGTTCTCGACTGCATTATTGCATCCACGTTATTGGTTAACCTGGGCAGGTATTGGTATCCTTTGGTTGATCGTGCAGTTACCCTATCCGCTCCTCTATAAGTTAGGCTGTGCATTAGGTCACCTGGCATTACGTGTAATGAAGCGTCGGGCAAAGATTGTTTCCCGGAATCTTGAGCTGTGCTTCCCGCAGATGAGTGAACAGGAACGCCAGCAGATGGTGGTAAAAAACTTCGAATCTGTAGGTATGGGCGTGATAGAAACCGGAATGGCCTGGTTTTGGTCCGATCGCCGAATTTCACGCTGGACTGAAGTTATCGGAATGGAACATATCCGTGACGTTCAGGCGCAGAAGCGAGGGATCCTGCTTGTCGGACTGCACTTTCTGACGCTTGAGCTAGGTGCTCGTCAGTTTGGCTTACAGGAACCCGGGATCGGCGTTTATCGCCCCAATGACAACCCGCTTCTCGACTGGCTACAAACCTGGGGGCGTATGCGCTCCAATAAATCAATGCTCGATCGCAAAGACCTGAAAGGGATGATCAAAGCGCTGAAAAAAGGTGAAGTGGTCTGGTATGCGCCGGATCATGACTACGGTCCGCGATCCAGCGTATTTGTTCCTCTGTTTGCCGTTGAACAAGCCGCAACGACCTCCGGGACCTGGATGCTTTCACGTCTGTCCAATGCATGTCTGGTACCGTTTGTTCCCCGCCGTAAACCCGACGGCAAAGGGTACCAACTGATTATGCTGCCTCCGGAATGTTCCCCACCTCTGGACGACGCAGAGACCACTGCTGCCTGGATGAATACAATTGTTGAGAAGTGCATCATGATGGCACCGGAGCAATATATGTGGCTACACCGTCGCTTTAAAACACGTCCTGAAGGTGCCCCTTCCCTTTACTGAGACGCCTTGCAGCCCGCCGGGCTGCAACACCTCAGATAACCTCTTTAGGTTTAACTGCTATCCGCATTGCAGCGCCTATAAACCAGGCGCATAATTAGCCTGCTTACTTAATATTCAAACAATAGCGCAAACAGCGCGCCACACTGCGGATCGCTATGTCACCCTCTGATGTCCCCATAAACTGGAAACGCAATCTCACTGTTGCCTGGCTGGGTTGTTTCCTGACCGGCGCGGCATTTAGCCTGGTCATGCCCTTCTTACCGCTCTATGTCGAAAATCTGGGCGTGACGGGTCATAGCGCCTTAAATATGTGGTCAGGCCTGGTCTTTAGCATCACTTTTCTCTTTTCTGCTATCGCCTCACCTTTCTGGGGGGGCTTGCTGACAGAAAGGGCAGAAAAATAATGCTATTGCGTTCAGCGCTGGGCATGGCGATCGTGATGCTGTTAATGGGGCTGGCGCAAAATATCTGGCAGTTCCTTGTCCTGCGCGCCCTGCTCGGACTTCTGGGGGGATTCATTCCCAACGCCAATGCCCTGATCGCCACGCAGGTTCCGCGCAATAAAAGCGGTTGGGCGCTGGGTACACTTTCCACCGGGGGCGTCAGTGGCGCCCTGCTTGGCCCACTGGCTGGCGGGTTACTCGCCGACCATTTTGGGCTGCGTCCAGTTTTCTTCATTACCGCCAGCGTACTGCTGCTTTGTTTTATTCTGACGTTATTTTTTATCCGTGAGAATTTCCGGCCGGTGAGTAAGAAAGAAATACTGCATATGCGGGAGGTCGTCGCTTCATTAAAGAATCCTAAGCTGGTATTGAGCCTGTTTGTCACGACGTTGATCATTCAGGTAGCGACTGGCTCTATTGCACCTATTCTGACGTTGTATGTACGCGAACTTGCCGGTAACGTCAGCAACATCGCCTTTATCAGCGGGATGATTGCCTCAGTTCCTGGCGTGGCGGCCCTGCTTAGTGCACCCAGGCTCGGCAAGTTAGGCGACAGAATTGGCCCGGAGAAAATCCTGATTGTCGCATTGGTTATTTCAGTGCTGCTACTGATCCCAATGTCATTAGTACAGACGCCGTGGCAGCTTGGCGTTCTGCGCTTTTTACTCGGCGCTGCCGACGGTGCTCTGCTACCTGCCGTACAAACCCTGCTGGTCTATAACTCAACTAACCAGATAGCCGGGCGAATATTCAGCTATAACCAGTCATTTCGGGATATTGGCAACGTGACAGGGCCACTGATGGGGGCCGCCATATCGGCAAACTATGGTTTCCGTGCCGTTTTCTGTGTGACTGCGGGCATCGTATTATTCAACGCTATCTATTCGTGGAACAGTCTGCGCCGCCGCCGAGATGCTCAGGTCCCAGGATGATTTTTACGCATTAATACTTGCTATATCAGAGAATCAACTATTATTTCCCTGAATACCTCATTAAATCAAAGGGAGACTCTGATGACTATGTATGCCACGCTGGAAGAAGCCATTGATGCAGCCCGTGAAGAGTTTCTGGCTGATAACCCCGATCTTGAACCTGACGAAGCCAGTGTTCAGCAACTGAACGTACAAAAATACGTACTACAGGACGGCGACATCATGTGGCAGGCCGAATTTTTCGCCGACGAAGATGACGAAGGTGGCGAATGTCTGCCAATGCTGAGCGGCGAAGCGGCGCAAAGCGTTTTTGATGGCGATTATGATGAGATTGAAATTCGCCAGGAATGGCAGGAAGAAAATACCCTCCACGAATGGGATGAGGGGGAATTCCAGCTTGAACCGCCCCTTGATACAGAAGAAGGTCAGACAGCAGCAGATGAATGGGATGAGCGATAATTACTCATAAGGCCCATGGTGGATATCGAGTGGCAGCAGCAGCGTATCAAACACCAGCGAAAATGGCAGGTCGAGGATGGTGACGTAACGCCACGCCGAGTCCCGGACATCCCACTGGACGCCAGGATAGTATTGATTGCCGTGCCCCTGCCCCGGGATCGTCCGGCTAATAATGCTGCCACATCCGCTCAGGAGTAAGACCATTATTCCAACAACCAGTATTCGCACCTGATACCTCATGACCTTTTGTATTCAGTATAAAAAAATACCGGCCCGGGGCCGGTATTTTCACGTCAGAACGTTTATTTTTTCCTGAGCGCCAGTGGGTTCAGGGTGATCCCCTGGTAATAATTGACCCACGAAGAATACCTGTCCGGTGAGTTCCAGACACGATAATGCAAACGTGCCATGGTCACCGGATCGCTCAACAGCACAAGGCGGCGATCGCGATTCAGTTTCTCCGGCGTTTCGTTCAGCGCTTGCTCCACGTGACGGTCTCGTGCAATTTCAAGCACATTACTGGCACGATGGCGTGCGGTGGCCATCGCCGTTACCAGCGCGTTAAATGACGGGTTAAACACTGCATGCATAAAGCCGTCATCCAGCGAACGATTACGATTCATCACCAGATAATTGTCAGTATCCACCAGCACTTTAGGCGGAGAATACTCTTCCGGGATCAGGAAAAGCTTCCAGCGTTTAGTTCGTAACCCCACCGTTGAACGGCTGGATATCACGGAAACAAACGGCGACAGGATCAGCGAAAAGACAATCGGTGCCAGCCAGAACAGGAAGCGCAGATCCAGCCACGCCATACCCACAGCCCATACCAGACCCAGCAACAATTGAGATCCGTGACGCATAAACGCTTCGCCCCACGGGGTGGAGTTGTCATCGCGCTGCGGTGAGTTCCAGACCACTTCCCAGCCAAGAAATGCGCTCACTACGAAGACCGTGTGGAACAGCATACGCACCGGCGCCAGCAGCACGGAGAACAGAACCTCCAGCAGCAATGACAGTGTTACACGGATAAATCCGCCGTACTCTTTCGTCCCTTTACACCAGATGAGTAAAATACTCAGCAGCTTCGGCAGGAATAACAGCACCATCGTTGAGGCAAACAGCGCGATCGCCAGCTCCGGACGCCACTGCGGCCAGACCGGGAACAGTTGGCGCGGTTGCAGGAAGTATTGTGGTTCCGTCAGCGCATGAACCACCTGCAGTGCAGTTGAGAGCGCGAGGAACATAAACCACAGCGGAGCCGACAGATAGGACATGACGCCGGTCAGGAATACCGCACGGTGAACCGGGTGCATCCCTTTAACCAGGAACAAACGGAAGTTCATCAGGTTACCGTGACACCAGCGTCGGTCACGCTTGAGTTCATCCAGCAGGTTCGGTGGCAGCTCTTCATAAGAACCCGGCAGATCGTAAGCAATCCACACGCCCCACCCTGCACGACGCATCAATGCAGCTTCCACGAAGTCATGGGAGAGAATCGAGCCTGCAAACGAGCCTTCACCCGGTAACGGTGCAAGCGCACAGTGCTCGATAAACGGCTTCACGCGAATAATCGCGTTGTGACCCCAGTAGTGCGACTCACCCAACTGCCAGAAGTGAAGTCCTGCGGTAAACAGCGGGCCATACACGCGAGTAGCAAACTGTTGGCAGCGCGCATACAGCGTGTCCATCCCGGATGCTTTTGGCGAAGACTGGATAATCCCGGCGTTTGGATTCGCCTCCATTAGACGCACCAGGCCGGTCAGGCAGTCGCCACTCATCACCGAGTCCGCATCCAGCACCACCATGTAGCTGTACTGATTCCCCCAACGACGACAGAAATCATCAATGTTACCGCTTTTACGCTTCACACGACGCCGACGACGGCGATAGAAAATCTGCCCTTCACCCTGCACTTCAGCAATCAACTCCATCCACGCTTTTTGTTCCGCTACGCAGATATCAGGGTTGTAGCTGTCACTCAGAATGTAGACATCGAAATGCTCGGCATTGCCCGTGGCTTTAACCGACTCCCACGTGGCACGCAGACCCGCAAATACACGGTCAACGTCCTCGTTACAGATAGGCATAATCAGCGCAGTACGATGCTCAGGATTAAGAGGTTCATCCCCTACCGTTGAGGCTGAAATACTGTACTTATCACGCCCAATCAATAGTTGCAGGAAGCCCATCAAAGCAGTCCAGAACCCCGCAGATACCCAGCAGAAAAGGACGGCAAACAGAATAAGTATCCCACTCTGGAGCACATAGGGCAGCAACTGCATAAAGGAAACCCACAGGTTCTGCCCCATCATGTCTGCAGGATTAATGAACGCCCAGCCCTGATACGGAAGAATTGTCTTCATATACCAGGTCGCAACGACCGTTTGCGCCAATGTTAAGATCAGCAGAATGTAACGGCGGATCGTCCCAACGGTACGCCATTTCTGTTCATTCTCTTGTTCTTCTTTCGTCAGACGTGAAAGATAACGCGGTGTCACATCCCGTCCACGCAGACGATCCCAAAAACGGCCTACCGGGTTAGTACGCCAGGGGTCGGGAAACATCGAAGTGCGTGTTGCCTTTGGCATGGCCTGCAACTGGTCACGCCCTTCATCGTCCTTAATCAACTGCTCTTTGGCCAGAGAGTCCGGCCAGGCTTGCTCAAGGCGAGCTTTAACAGACCCCTGCGGTGAATCATCTTCGCGCGCGTAAGTACGGTGCTCGGCATCCAGCGCCTGATGAACGGCGCGGATGTCAGTTTTCGGCAGTGCCGCTTTCTCGGTATCCGAAAGCGGCATTGCGTCAATATACTCAGTTGTCTTATTCATTGGCAGGTAACTGGTAGCTCCAGGTTTCACTCAACGTCTGATCGGCATTGGCCAACGCAGCACGCATTTCAGTGGGTTTCTTCGCATCTTTCACTTTCACGCGCAGCATCAAACGCCAACCCTTAGTGACCGGGTTATAACGCACTGTGCTTTCAACGATCTCACCGTTGTCGCCAATGCTGGTTTGCGCGGTGACAGGGGTGTCCTGAGGCAGTTTTTTCATATCTGCACCGGCGAAATCCACCACAAATGCAATGGTGCCGTCAGGCTGGCGAATAAGATTTGACTGTTTGACATCACCTGTTGAGCGGCGAGTCTGCTGTACCCAGGCACTTTCCGGGGCATGAAGCTTATCTTCATCGCGAGTGAACGTCAGGGTGTACTTGAAGTTCATCTCTTTGCCTGCTTCAGGCAGTTGATCCGGCGTCCAGTAGGCAACGATGTTATCGTTCGTTTCATCGTTGGTTGGAATTTCAACTAACTCAATTTTACCCTTACCCCAGTCGCCTTTTGGTGTGATCCAGGCGCTCGGACGCAAGTCGTAGCGGTCGTCGATATCTTCAAAACGGGAGAACTGACGACCACGCTGCAGCAGACCGAATCCTTGCGGATTTTCCATCGCAAAGCTACTCACTGCGAGGTGTTTCGGGTTATTCAGCGGACGCCAAATCCACTCGCCATTGCCAGCATGGATAGACAAACCGTTAGAGTCATGCAGTTCCGGACGATAGTTAGTCGTCGGAGACGGCTGGTTCGGCCCGAACAGGAACATACTGGTTAGCGGTGCTACGCCCAGCTTGCCCACTTTATCGCGCAGGTAAACTTTGGACTGAACATCCACAACCGTGTCACGCCCAGGAATAATCACAAAGCGATACGCTCCGGTCGCACGCGGAGAGTCCAGCAAGGCATAAATGGTTAAACGTTTATCAGTTGGTTTTGGACGTTCGATCCAAAACTCACGAAAGCGGGGAAACTCTTCGCCCGAAGGCAGAGCGGTATCAATAGCGAGACCTCGCGCAGACAGGCCATAAACCTGACCTGCACCCAGGACGCGGAAATAGCTGGCACCGAGCATGCTGACGATTTCATCGTTTTTATCTTTGCTGTTGATCGGATACAGCACTTTGAACCCGGCGAAACCGAGATCTTTTACCGTGTCTTTATCATGCTGGACATCGCCAAAATTAAAATAATCCGGGCTGTATTTGATTTTTTTTACCGCTGTGGCGGTAACTTCATTGATTCTGACCGGCGTGTCGAAATACATACCCTGGTGGTAGAATTCGAGCTTAAATGGGGTCTTAAGGTTACTCCAGTAGGCTTTATCGCGATTAAACTGGATCTGCTGATAATCCGCATATTTCATATCGCGGAAAACGGAGGGCAAGTTACTTTTTGGCGCCTCATAGCCTTTATCGGCTAAGGATTGAGCTTGTTTAGCAACATCATCAATGCTGAATGCCCAGCTCGATGATGTGTACAGCGTTAACATGACTGCTGCACCCAACCAACGCATTTTCATCATTTGTAGTTTATGTTTCATAATTAGTAAGCACTTCCCCCTTTGTGTGCTTATATTGATCCGATCCATTTTAATGGATAATCGGGTAATCCGACAACTGAATCCCTGTATTGTTCGCGCGCTGGCTCATGGTTTAATCAGGTTCGTATGCCTGTTTTCACTTTGCGTGCTTATCCTGGAGACAGGTTGTAAGACTTCGTGTAGGGTTGGCCTCGAATGTAACCATTATTCGCCTTAGGGATAAGACGAAAAGTCTGAGAATACGTAACTGTCTATGAGCTCTGTATCTCCACCGCGTGAATACTTTCTTGACTCCATCCGCGCCTGGCTGATGTTGTTGGGTATTCCCTTTCATATCTCATTGATCTACTCCACACATACCTGGCATGTGAACAGTGCAGAGCCATCGTGGTGGCTGACCCTTTTTAACGACTTCATCCATGCGTTTCGCATGCAGGTTTTCTTCGTTATTTCGGGTTATTTTTCATACATGCTTTTTTTGCGTTACCCATTAAAACGCTGGTGGAAAGTACGTGTTGAACGTGTGGGGATCCCTATGTTAACCGCGATTCCGTTGCTTACGCTGCCGCAATTTATCATGCTGCAATTTGTGAAGGGAAAAGCAGACAGCTGGCATACTCTCAGCGGGTACGATAAATACAACGCGCTTGCGTGGGAGCTTATTTCACATCTGTGGTTTTTACTGGTCCTTGTCGTTTTAACGACCGTAAGCATGTGGGTATTCAGCCAAATGAAAAAACGGCTGACAAGCGCAGATGACTCGAGCTCAGCACCTGCTTCAATGACTAAGCTAACACTAGTTTTTTTGTTGCTTGGCGTGGGATATGCCGTTATCAGACGGACAATTTTTATCCTCTATCCTTCTATTCTCAGTGACGGCATGTTTAATTTCATCATCATGCAAACGCTGTTTTATGTGCCTTTCTTTATGCTTGGCGCCCTGGCGTTTATCAATCCCAGGTTAAAAGCGCTGTTTACTACGCCATCGCGTGGCTGCACGTTAGCCGCAGGATCCGCGTTCGTCGCCTATCTGCTTAATCAGCGTTACGGAAACGGCGATGCCTGGATGTACGAAACCGAATATGTGATAACCATGGTCATGGGCCTGTGGATGGTTAACGTTGTCTTTTCACTCGGCTACCGCTTGTTGAATTTCCAGTCAGCCCGCGTCACCTATTTCGTAAACGCGTCGTTGTTTATCTACCTGGTACACCATCCGTTAACGCTGTTTTTCGGCGCCTATATCACGCCGCATATCTCATCGAATATTCTGGGCTTTTTGTGTGGGCTGCTATTTGTGGTCGGAATTGCGCTGATACTGTACGAAATCCATTTACGTATTCCGGTTCTGAAATTTCTCTTCTCGGGTAAACCGCCTGTTAAGCAGGATAAAAGCAAAGCCGTTGCCGGTTAGCTGACATTGCGTGGTTCAAAGTAACCACTCAATAGGTAGCAGTGACGCAAGTCTCACCAGAACCCGCTTCCAGAATCCTGTGGCGGGTTCCTTTTTTAGCACCACTTCCGTGTCGTGCTGGCGATCGACCCAGTTAATCCGGCCCCAGCGATCAAGGCGCAATTGCCAGGCGACATCACGCTGGCTTTGCATAAAACGCTTATGAATCAGTGCGGCCAGCACTTCGCTCTCAATGACAAACCCCATTTCGGTATTGAGTAACGTTGAACGTGGATCAAAATTTAGCGAGCCGATAAAGACTTTTCGACCATCAATACTGAAGGTTTTCGCATGCAGGCTTGAGCCTGAGTTACCAGTTAACCCGCGATCGTGTAACACAGTGGCCCGATCGCGGGTTGGTTTAAGTTCGTACAACTCCACACCATAGCGCAACAGTTTCTTTCGCCAGCGCGCATAACCAGCATGGACGACAGCAACATCATTCGCCGCCAGTGAATTCGTTAAAATAGCAATCCTGACCCCTTTCCTGACCAGACGCAGAAGCTGCGCCACGCCAGCCCGGGTCGGCACAAAATAGGCGGAAATAATATCAATGCGCTCAGTAGGCGATCCCATGACATCAAATAAACGCTGGGGCAACAACGAATGACGCGGCGCCTTCCCTTCACCTTTAACCGGGTCGTCACTGAGCAGGCGCGTTTTTGCCCAAATCAGCGGCAAGGCCCCCTGGTCCAGACTGGTCATAAACTGGCTGGTTTCCAGCTTATGCAGGTAGCGACGAGTAATATCATCATTGTACCAGGATTCAGGCAATTCAATACGCTGGGTCGGCTCAGGTTCAGACAGCTCCAGTACTTTCTGTAACGTTGAAACAGAACGGCACTGCCAGTAACGCTCAAAATCATCCGCGACCTCTTTAACTACGGGGCCGATGGCCATCACGTCGAGATCGGAAAACAGCGGTTGTTCGCCTGCGCCAAAATAAGCATCACCAATATTGCGCCCCCCGACGAGAGTCACGACGCCGTCAGCGGTATAGCTTTTATTGTGCATGCGGCGATTAAGTCGGGCAAAGTCGGTTAAATAGCCCAGAGCGCGCAGTATCCGAAACGAAAAGGGATTAAACAGGCGAACTTCAATATTAGGATGGTTATCAAGCAGGCGCAGCGTATCATCCAGACCCGGTGTGTTGTTGTCATCCAGCAGCAAACGAACGCGCACACCTCTTTTCGCCGCAGCTAACAGAACCGAAAACAGCAATAGCCCGGACATGTCGTTTTCCCAGATGTAATACTGTACATCCAGTGAGCGTTCCGCCATTTCAGTTAACCGATAGCGAGCCGCGAAAGCATCCAGGCTATCATCCAGCGTAAGAATACCGCATCGTTCAGGATGGTTTGCACAAAGAGGGGTAATGGCACGCTCTAGTCGCGTCATATCAGGCCGTGTGATCATCGCCTTGTTGGGTGAGTAATCTGTTATAAAGCCGGGTGTTTTCATCGTCAAAGCAAACAAAGTAAATTTGCTCAGGTAACGCCCGACGAGTGATAAATTTCAGTATCGTATTCACCGCTATCTCCGCCGCTGCTGCGCGCGGATAACCATACGCTCCCGTGCTGATTGCCGGAAAAGCAATGGACTGATACCCATTGGCCAATGCCAGTTGAAGGGTATTTAAATAGGCCTCTTCAAGGCGTTCGGCTTCGTGATGACCGCCCCCTTGCCAGACAGGTCCCACAGTATGGATCACCGCCTTTGCGGGCAGAGATCCGGCCAGGGTAATCACTGCATGTCCGGTTGGACATTCTCCCTGTTGCTGTATTACTTGTTTGCAGGCTTCCAACAATGCAGGCCCGGCTGCGCGATGAATTGCCCCATCCACGCCTCCACCACCCAGCAGAGAAGAGTTGGCGGCATTGACGATCACATCAACAGCTATAGTCGTAATGTCGCCATGTAACACATGAACACGCGATTGCATAAGATTCCCCTGACAAAACACTCTCTACTAAGTGTACAGCAGGGTTTTCCATGAAATCTTACTTTTTAACAAAACGGCTGCATATCTACGCCAGAACGGTTCATTTATATTCAATGCTAAGAATAGCCAGACTTTTCTGCGTATTGAGGTAATGCATTTTCACCGAGGCTAGTTGCTTAAAACTCTGAGGAGCCATCGTCACCTGCTGTCCGCTAAAGCGACTATTGTACATTTCGCCGTCACGTATGCATGACAATTCAATCTGCTGTTGATGGGTGTTTACCTCACAAGGCGGTTCAACTATTTCACCACGGAAGTGAATAACCCCGCCAGATGTGATTTGCTGGGCGATTGCGGAGACCGTATAAAGAGAAAAAACACACAAGCTGGTACCTAAAATACTTTTTGCTAATGTATGCATATGGGTTCCTCAATGATTAACCATCCTTGAGGTATCGGTGTGGTCCTTCACCGCTGCGGTTAACGGACAAATAAAAACGTATTAACGTTTCTATATTCATAGAACAGCAGCGCATTACCAGCCACACCCATTATGCAAATACATCAAAAATCATGAGTGACTGGTTGAGTCAGGCCACTGTTGCGAGAGATGCAGAGATTGTCCGTCCGAAACGGTAACAACGATTTTAACCGAATCCTCAGTTGATATATTTAAACTAAGTTTTGTTAAATCGATCGGTTGATTAGCGGGTATAGAAAGGGTTGTTTTCTGCTGAGTTTGACTTTGTCCACTTTTCCCTTCCCGTAAAGCGAGAACTTGTACCTGGCACACACACGGCTGCGATAGCGTTACCTGAGGAACGATGGTGTACATTTCGCCTTGCTGGGTTGTATTGAACGTAATTTGATTTGAGAGCGCGGCAATAAGTAATAGCGTATGCATAATATTCTCCCGAAAAAAAACAGGGCTTTCGCCCTGTTTATTCTCAGTCAGAAGACTGAATTAATGTTGGTTTGCGGTGGCGTTGTTGCCGTAACCAACCTGGCGAACCAGAACATTGGAGTCAGACGCTGTCTGATTAACCACTGCACCGTTGCGGCCACCGTATTGGGTCACGCTGATATCAGCATGCTTAGCATTCCACTGATTGATGTCAGCGCTGTTACTGAAGCCTGTTTGTTTCAGACTAATGGTACTGTCATCAGCACCTTGTCCAACGGTTGCCCCGTTACCACGACCATGCTGGGTGATGGTCACATCGGACTTACGTGCATCACTTTGCAGCGCATTCGCAATGTTGCCAGAACCATACTGGTAAATACTCATTGATGAGTCCGGACCATTGTTATTACCACCGTTATGATGACCACTACCGCCCCATTGCGGAACAACACCAGCCAGAGCACTACCAGAAACAACGATTGCTGCGAATGCTGCCACTTTTAAAAATTTCATGGTAAACCCCCATCGGATTGATTTAAACGTCGTTAATGGATTAGCGTTGAGTCACGCGAATGGCCATTTGCGACTGTCTCTGCACCACAACTGCTGTTTTTTGTGTACCGTACTGGGTAATATTTGCTTTATTACCAGAACCTTTCTGGATAATAACAGCCGTATTACCGTAAGAACCTTGTTTTATACTCGCATCATTAGAACTACCCGCCTGATCAATATAAGAAAGATTATATGATCCTGTCTGGTCTATTTTAGCCCGGTTACCTGAACCGTCTTGAGAAATGACCGACAATAACTTTGAGCCCCCCTGTCGAGTATTTGCACTGTTCGCAGTGCCAACTTGACCAATAATGGCTGCCTGATTAAATGAAGACTTGCTTAATTCATTTACCGCAAAGTTATATTCTGAATTAGCCAGATCATAACTTGTTGCGGATGCAATCCCAGGCACACCCAGCATTGTAAACATCATAAATAACAACTTGTTTTTCATGTTGTCACCCTGGACCTGGTCGTACATGAAGTTAAATTATTTACCACTCAATTTTGTTGTTAACATGACTTTGTTTTGTTAACGCCACGTTACGATGAAGAGTATGTCCGTTGAAACATTTTAAATAACTCACCCGCGAGTGGTATTTTTATATTTAGATTCACACCAAAGTACTAATTAAGAGCCAACAACGCTGTTATATGTATCGATTTTATTTTTGGACAATCGCTGGTTATGCATTTCTATGCAATGGTAGAAAAAAGCTGCATTCAACGATTTCAGGGCCTCGCAGCGCGGCCTCGCGATAGCTGCAGGTACAAGTCGTGACAAACATCATTTTTTTCTATCTAAAATTGTTCAACGTAAAGCGAGGCAAAATAATCGAAATTCATTAGAATGATAAAACTTACTAAGTATAAATTAAAACCATATAAATCAATCAATTAATATAATTTGTATGATTTTTTAAATCTGTGCAATAACAGTGAAATGTACAACTTTACTATCAAATCTAAACTCAATAAAAACCACAAAATCACATTTTAATATATAATTTTACATTTTGTAACAAGTTTAACACTTGCTTTAAGATTTGTAATAGCTAGATTGAAATCAGTTGAAGTCCATTTGTTTTAATATTTTCACCCCTGTGGGTCGATATTTTATTTCTACACAGCAGTGCAACATCTGTCAGTACTTCTGGTGCCTCTATTTTAGTAGAGACAGCTGTCGGGTGTGCGACTAAAAAGTGGAGTTTCATCATGTTTAATGAAGTCCATAGTATTCATGGTCATACATTATTGTTGATCACTAAACCCTCTCTGCAGGCAACTGCATTATTACAGCATTTAAAACAATCGTTGGCGTTATCTGGAAAACTACATAATATTCAACGTTCTCTGGATGATATATCCGCTAGCTGCATTGTTTTACTGGATATGATGGAGGCAGATAAAAAACTGATCCATTACTGGCAAGATAATTTAAGCCGTAAAAACAACAATATAAAGACGTTATTGTTGAATACACCCGATGATTATCCTTACCGGGATATCGAAAACTGGCCGCATATCAATGGTGTGTTTTACGCAGCAGAAGATGAACAGCGTGTCGTTAGCGGGTTGCAAGGTGTCTTGCGAGGCGAATGCTACTTTTCGCAGAAATTGGCCAGTTACTTAATCACTCATTCTGGAAACTACCGTTATAACAGCACGGAGTCGGCACTACTCACTCATCGTGAAAAAGAGATCCTTAATAAACTGCGTATCGGCGCCTCAAATATTGAGATCGCACGCTCACTGTTTATCAGTGAGAATACGGTAAAAACGCATCTTTATAATCTTTTCAAAAAGATAGCTGTCAAAAATCGTACGCAGGCGGTCTCATGGGCCAATGATAACCTCAGGCGATAAAGCCATGAAACGCTATTTGACCTGGATTGTGGCAGCAAATTTATTCCTGGCTGCCGGGAATCTACACGCGGCTGTAGAAGTGGAGGTACCCGGACTGTTAACTGACCACACTGTCTCCTCAATTGGGCATGATTTTTATCGTGCATTTAGTGACAAGTGGGAAAGCGAGTACACAGGAAATTTAACCATCAATGAAAGGCCCAGTGCACGTTGGGGAAGTTGGATCACAATAACGGTTAATCAGGACGTTATCTTCCAGACTTTTTTATTCCCAACGAAAAGAGACTTCGAAAAAACAGTGGTCTTCGCATTGGCACAAACTGAGGAAGCATTAAGTCGCCGGCAAATAGATCAGACCCTATTAAGCACGAGCGATTTAGCGCGCGATGAATTCTAAAACATGATTTTGTCCGGAGGCTTTCATGCGTGTCAAACATGCAGTCGTTTTGCTCATGCTGATTTCACCATTAAGTTGGGCCGGAAACATGACTTTCCAGTTCCGCAACCCGAACTTTGGTGGCAACCCTAACAACGGTGCTTTTTTATTGAATAGCGCCCAGGCACAAAACTCTTATAAAGATCCGAGTGGTGATGATTTTGGGTTTGAAACCCCTTCAGCACTGGATAACTTTACCCAGGCTATCCAGTCACAAATACTCGGCGGCTTGCTGACCAATATTAATACTGGTCAGCCGGGGAGGATGGTAACCAATGATTTTATCATCGATATCGCCAACCGGGATGGACAACTGCAATTGAATGTCACGGACAGAAAAACGGGGAAAACTTCGACTATCGAAGTGTCGGGTTTGCAAACACAGTCAACCGATTTCTAAGACTTAGCCACGAAAGGAAAAAATCATGCAGCGCTTACTTATTTTGGTTGCCATGTTTTTACTCAGCGGTTGCTTAACATCCCCACCCCAGGAAGCCGCTAAACCAACATTAATGCCTCGGGCCCAAAGCTATAAAGATTTAACGCATCTGCCAATGCCGACAGGTAAGATCTTTGTCTCAGTTTACAATATTCAGGATGAGACGGGTCAGTTTAAACCTTACCCGGCAAGTAACTTCTCAACCGCCGTCCCGCAAAGCGCCACGGCAATGTTGGTTACTGCACTGAAAGATTCGCGCTGGTTTATTCCGCTGGAACGCCAGGGATTGCAGAACTTACTGAATGAACGGAAAATCATACGTGCGGCACAAGAGAATGGCACTGTTGCCATTAATAACCGCATTCCACTCCAGTCGCTGACCGCTGCGAATATTATGGTAGAAGGGTCAATTATCGGTTATGAAAGTAACGTTAAATCGGGTGGTGTAGGTGCGCGCTATTTCGGTATTGGTGCAGATACTCAGTATCAACTCGATCAGATAGCGGTAAACCTGCGTGTAGTTAACGTCAGTACTGGTGAGATCCTTTCTTCGGTCAATACCAGCAAAACTATTCTGTCTTATGAAGTTCAGGCTGGGGTATTCCGCTTTATTGACTACCAGCGTCTTCTGGAAGGAGAAATTGGTTATACCTCTAACGAGCCGGTTATGCTTTGTCTGATGTCAGCCATTGAAACTGGTGTAATCTTCCTGATTAATGACGGGATTGATCGCGGGTTGTGGGATTTGCAGGATAAGAAACAAGTTGATAACGATATCCTGGTTAAATACCGCCATATGTCCGTGCCGCCGGAATCCTGATTATCGATATAACACAGGAAGCGTGAGGGAAACCTCACGCTTCTATTATTTACTGGTCAGCGATTGTGATATCCGATTTTCACGACGTGACGCCAGCCACAGACCACTGTTTTTCATTGCATAACCGAATACAAGTCCTAACGCCAGAGAAGGCAAAACCAGTTGCCAGTTCCCCTGCCCTGCAAATGTTGCACATGCGCCGATAAAAGTACCTGGCACAAATGAAAGCAACCATTGTTTTGCCTGAATGCACATCAAAAACGCGACAATGCCGGTAATGACATAGCCGATGATGTCCATATGCGGAGCAAGCGCACTACCATTAATAATCACCAACGCCCACACCACACCACTTAGTAGCGTGCACGCTGAAATCCCCAGCCCTTTCAGCCCGCCCTGCGGACAGGCGAAATAGGCCGTGCAACCGAGGAAGCCAGCCCAACTGAGTAAACCAAGAGAAACGGCCACCCATCCCCAGATCCCAGAGAGAATGCCCGTCGTGATTGCAATAGAGATAAGTATATTCATGCCGCGCATCTTAGCAGAAAAACGGCATATTAATGAGATCGTGCACACAATTTATGCAAGATGATAAATCAAGTTGCATAGCATAGTGATCTAAATCACGTTTATTCTTCTGTATCTTCCTGCAACTCATCCCACATTGCGCCAATTGCATCGCGCGTCAGAGGTGCCATGGTACGCCAGAATGGCGAGCTCGCGTGTGCTTCAACCTTACCAAGGAAAGTGCCGCACCACGGAAGCAGATACTCAACAAACAGTGTTTCCAGCGCTTCACTTTCATCTTCAGCAGACTGGTCTTCCAGCCAGGAAGCAGCCAGCAACAGTGTGCCAATATGATCGGCTGGCGTATCGGCCAGCGGCATACCACGCGCAGATAGGAATGTGCGCACCTCAGATTCAGTTGCACCTTCTACCCAGGCGCTGCGATAAGGTGGTACCGCACACTCTTCACCAACAAACAACGCGTTATAATCTGCGGCCACTTGTGACATGTCGCAGCTTTTCTGTAGACGAGCCAGCAGCTCGTCTTGCTCCAGCGGCCAGTTTGCTGACAGTTTACCTTCACCGATCATGGTATACAGGGGAACCAGTAAAGGGTCCTGCGGTTGGCGGTAAAACAGCGAGCCCAGGACACGACACAGGATAGAAAACTCGTTCATCGATATATTCCAGTTAGTAACATTAAAGATCAGCAAATTCCGCGATTGGCTCCATGCCTCGCGATTCCAGAAACGCCAGTAAGCGTTTTGGCGATACGTTCAAGATTCGGTCTTCGGGGAAGTTTACGTCATCCAGAATCTTGCGACACTCGCCGAACTCCCCAAGGGTGAAAGCGGTGTGAGAATCCGAACCTAATGCAACCCAACCCCCGGCATCACGCACAGCCGCAGCAACCAAGCGACAATTGGCTTCACTGCCTTTACGCGAATGCAGAAATGAGGAGTTATTGATTTCCAGCGCAACATGGTACTTCGCTGCTGCCTGCGCAACTGCGGTAAAATCAATCGGGTATTTCGGGTTTCCGGGATGGCTGATCATGTGAACATGTCCGCTCGCCATCGCGGCAATCATGGCCTGAGTATTGGTGTCTTTATCATGCGGGGCAAAAACCGGCTCATGAAAACCAGCAATAATCAGATCCAGGGAGTCGAACATCGGACCGGAGCAGTCGATCTCCCCCTCAATATTCTTAATGTTCGCTTCAATACCGCGGAGAATTCCCACCCCGTCCACCATACGCGGCCAGATACGCATATTAATAAAGTGCCAGTGGTGTGGAGCATCTGCCATATCCGGCCCATGATCGGTGATTGCAAACAACTTAACACCTTTGCGTTTGGCTTCAGCGATGTAGTCACTCAAGGTGCTGTAGGCGTGGGTACTGGCGACGGTATGCATATGCAGGTCAACGGGATACATAACTCTCTCCTGTAGTCATTTTTGGTCAAGGATAGCAGGAATCGACGCCATTAATACCCTAAATAATTCGAGTTGTAGGCAGGCGGCAAGGGTGTGACAAATTCGTCAGGAATGAATTTGGCCAGCCGGAGACTGGCCTACGGTAAGGGACAGAGATGTCCCTTTTAATCCCAATAAACATACTGTGGTCAGTAATTCGGGCGAGCAACCGTAGCTAACGCACATCCAACCTGGAGTATGACGGGTATTTAAATCGAAACCCGGCCAGCGCCGGGTTGTTATCAGTATCCCCGAACGCGATCGACCTGACCTGTTACGGCTTCACCGTTCTCCAGATTCAAAATCGTGCGGGAAATATAATCCACCGCTTCTGCCGGACGTGTTACCGCAGCAATATGCGGCGTCATCGCCACACGTGGATGTTTCCACAATGGGCTATTCTCCGGCAGTGGTTCGCGGCTATAGACATCAAGCATGGCGCCCTTGAGTTTTCCGCTATTCAGCGACGCCAGAAGATCGTCTTCATTAAGATGAACTCCGCGCGCCAGGTTCAGTACATACGCGCCATCCTGCAATTGATCCAGCACCCCGGCGTTAATAATTCCCACCGTTTCAGCCGTATTAGGCAGTAGGTTAATCAGCACCCGCGTTTGACTTAAAAATGCGCCTAACTCTTCAGTGCCGGCGAAGCTTTCCACGCCAGGCCAGGATTTACGGGTACGACTCCAGCAACGCAGTGGGAACCCCCATGATTGCAGACTCTCAGCGACTTTCGCCCCTAGCACCCCTGCTCCCATAATCCCGATCGAAAACTCCTCACGGGTATATTCCTGCAACGGCTGCCATTTTGCCTGAGTTTTGAGAGCCTGATAATCATCAAAGCGGCGAAACCAGTGCAACACCTGGCTAACGGCGTATTCCTGCATTTGCAGCCCCATGCCGGTATCTTCCAGACGGAACAACGGGATCGACTCGTCCAGCATTTCCGGATGGGCTTTCAACTTGCTTAGAATGGAATCCACCCCCGCACCCAACGCAAATACGGCTTTTAACTTTCTTCCGGCCAACATTTCAACTGGTGGATGCCAGACAAGCGCATAGTCTGCATGCGCATTATCACCCGATTTCCACTCACGGACATTAGCGCCAGGGATTGCCTTAGCCAGCGCGTTCAGCCACCAGGCTGTATCAAATGTCGGGTGATAGAAAATTATTTCCATATTGCCTCCTGAATATTGTTGTGCGGAACTTTCTCGCACTTATTATCATCATTTCTTAAGGAAACATCAGAATAACAAATTTTAGTGTGCTGGCAAAAAAAGCAATTCCCGCTCACTTAAGCTTCATGTTGATTGAAGTTTGTGTAAATGAACGTTTTTTTCAAAAAGAAGATTGACGTCGGGGAGGCATTTCCCCTACATTAGCGCCCGTTCCGGTAACGCAGGAACAACAATATGGTGAGGTGTCCGAGTGGCTGAAGGAGCACGCCTGGAAAGTGTGTATACGGCAACGTATCCGGGGTTCGAATCCCCGCCTCACCGCCATATTTAAAGAAGAGCTCGTACGCAAGTACGGGCTTTTTTTTCGCCTGTGACCCGCCCTGAATAGCGTGGTATCGCTGCACCTTTGCAGCGATACCAACACACTCATCACCGGTTATCGAGTTGCACAAGCGCCAGCCCCAGTTGACTCAGAGCAGCGTAGAACCCAAAAGCGTCATATTTACAACAATTGGCTGAAAACTCCGGCAGCCATCGTAGTAACACTGATACGGTTTTTCTGCGTAATGCATTGATGCGCAGATGGTTAAGGTTCTCCTCCCCCAACGAAAAATGCAAATGACTCAGTAACTCGAGAAAAATAGCCAGATGATCGCCGGGTTCGTTAAAAGTCTCACTCGTCTGCATTCCCGCTTCAAACAACAGGTGTTTGATCTCGCTGTCACCCGACTCGCACTGCTCATAAACTGAGGCATATGGCAAAGCGGCCTGAGTATCCGACATAAGAAACAGGCCACAAAAGTCTGCGGCAAGTTCCAGTTGCCCCTCTTCACGTAGCTTAAGCGCGGCGATTTTTTCTTCCAGAATCGTCACCGGTTGATTCAACGACGGTTCGCGTTTTAACAGCGAATACCAGTCCTGCATGTCCGAGGCGTGAAGTTGCAGCAAACTTTCACTATCCAGTTCACGGGAGAACAGTCGCGCCAGCCACGCGTAAACGCAGGCAATTTGTTCCTCCGTCAGATGTTTTTGGCTATCCATTTATTTTACCTGCTGCGCTGGGACATACTCACATTGCGCCACCATTTCCAGTGGGCCATTGAATGCAGTCACGCGATCCACTTGACCATTGTATTTCTCGATCTCCACCAGCGTGGTATGCGCACTGGTTGCCTGAGCCAACTGAGAAGTACCGATATCCAGCGTTAAGACGTTAGGGTTACCGTATTTACACAGCGCATTGATCTCTCCACCTTTATCGGGATCGTACCAGGCGCCTTCATGGATACGGACCACGCCAGGCTTATAAAAATCAGAAACAACCGCACCGGCTAATACTTGTCCACGACCATTGAAGACCCTGACAATATCACCGTTTTGGATACCACGAGCTTGTGCATCCTGTGGGCTGATAAAAACAGGTTCTTTACCGCTAACAGCATAGTGCTGCCGCAACGTTTCCGATTCGCAGAGCTGCGAATGCAGGCGAAAATCCGGATGTACTGACTGTAAATGTAATGGCCAGCGCTGTGAGCCCGGCCCGCCATGTGAACGCTCGATTTTTTCGAACCACATCGGATAGCCCTGACAGTCGTCATAGTGCATTTCGGCAATCGTTTTAGAGTAAATTTCAATCAAACCACTCGGCGTTCCCAGCGGTTCAAGATCGGGATCTTCGCGAAATGCCTGGTGACGTACAAACATTTGCGGATGCTCGAACTCGATATACTCCTGTTGATTCCAGAACACATCAAATGCTGGTAAGTGGACACCGCGTCCTTTCCCCTGCTGGCTGCCTTCCTGCCAGATGCGCTTCAACCAGCCCATTTCATCCAGACCTTCGGTGAAAGCTTCCTCACGGTTAAAACGACGGCAGAGATCGCGGAAAATATCAAAATCATTACGCGCTTCAAATTGCGGTGCTACCAGTTGTTTCATAGCAATAATTCCGCGATTGGAATGGTTGCCATATTGGTCAAGATCGTTACGTTCAAACTGGGTTGTCGCAGGCAAGACGATATCAGCAAAACGACATGTAGAAGTCCACTGGTTATCAATCGCAATGACTGTTTCCAGCTTGCGCCAGCCTTCCATGATCCGGTTGATCTGCTGATGGCGGTGGAACGGGTTGGTTCCCGCAAATACGCACATTTTTAGCGGCGGTAGTTTTACTGTTTTGCCGTTCCAGTTAATGGTTTTCCCTGGCTCCAGAATTGCGTCGATGAAACGCGCGATAGGGATAGTGCTGCTATATCCTTTGTAATCAGTGCTGTCATGCACTGGAGGCACCGTCGTCGAGCCGGAAAAACCGCTTAAAATAATACCTTTGCGACTGGGCGTTCCCGCACCATTATAGTGCCAGCCAAACCCAAAGCCTCCCCCTGGCAAACCAATTTGACCCAGCATTGAGGCCAGTACCACTACCATCCACGCCCATTGCTCGCCATGCTGCATACGCTGTACGCACCACCCTGCAATAATCTGCGTTCTTCCTGAGGCCATTTGTCGTGCCAGAGCACGGATTGTTTCGGCATCAATACCACACAATTTCTCTGCCCACTGGGCATCTTTTGGCTGACCATCGCTCTCCCCCAGCAAATAAGGGAGAAACTGTTCAAAACCGACGCAATAGTTACTAATGAAATTTTTATCGTACAGATTTTCGGTATATAGCGTATGCGCCAACGCCAGCTGTAGCGGAACATCAGCCTGTGGATTGACGGCTATATGCTTAACCTTGTCGCGACCCAGGTAGTCATGCGTTGACGTCACTACCGGATCCACACTAATTACCGAGATCTCATCCCGTGCGACTTTCTCTTTCAGTTGCTCGTAATAACCATAAACATCATGATCCGGACACCACCAGTTGGCCTGCTGGTTTTTGATCAGATCGGCCCCCCACAACACGATGGTTTTGCTATTTTGCAGAACCAGCGGCCATGAAGTTTGCTGCTCGTAGACTTCCATGGATCCGACCACGCGCGGCAAAATCACCTGCGCCGCCCCGGTGGAGTAGTCTCCGCCGGTGCTGACGCTATTGCCATGCAGCGCAATGGCTCGGGCCAACATACCGGAGGCGTTATGGAACATACCCGTCGATTGCCAGCCGCTCGCCGTCAGCAGTGCACTGGGGCCGTAGGTTTTCTGGATACGCTCCAGTTCCTGATAAAAAAAGTCCAGCGCTTCATCCCATGAGACACGAACAAAACGGTTATCTCCACGTTGCGTAGTATCGCTTTGGTGGCGTTTACGCATCCAGTCCACGCGTACCATTGGATAACGAATGCGCGCTGCACCATGAACATGGTCCGGCAGACCTGCAATCATTTTCGATGGATATCTGTCACGTTCAAAAGGTTTAACCGCAATAAATCGTCCATCTACGACCGTGGCGCGGATTGCCCCCCAGTGGGAGCCAGTAAGGATCCCCTCTTTTACCACAGCGCCTTGTTCACCCATGGCGGCCGCAGTTGCACTACGGGGAGTCAGTAACGAAGGCCCTAACATACCTGCAACGGTCATTCCCCCCAGTTGCAGAAGAAAGCGCCGACGTGATACCTGCAATGTGTCTTTACTTTTCATTGTTCTCTCCCTTATCACTATGGGGCTTATCCGTGGTGTCTGACGCGTTCAACTGGAGGTATTTCAACAAGGTACGTTCTTCTCGTTTATCCAGACTGGTAAAGCCAATCATGCCATTGAGCGTGCCAATCCAGCCGTTCGCATCAAAGTGCGATTTTTCCGGCGCGCCGTGGCACTGGTTACAGGTACCGTTATATAGCGAGTCGGCATAAGCCCAGATCGGCTTGATGTCATTCACCATGTCGCTCTTTTGCATCCACGCAGTGGCCTGCAACTTACTCCACTCAGTGTTAGTCGCAGTGACGGTGGTTTTTTCCAGCGTTTTCACATGTTGCTGAACATCGCCACGGATGGATGCCACAAAAATTCGCTTACCTGGAAGTTGAGTCAGAACGCGTTGACGTCCCTGGCTTTCCGTCCAGCCGGTAATTTGTACCTGCAGCCATTCACCGTCACGTTTCAACACCGTCACTTCTGAAGCTGGCAGTAACGAGCCTGCAGGTTCTTTATCACCTTTAGACGCATAAATAGGTTTGATATCAAGAGAGTACAGAGTATCGCCGTCGCTGTTAGCATTGGCGCGTAATTCATCAAATTGCTTGCGGAAACCGCTGCTCATATCGGGTAACTGGTGGGCAATACCTTTATGACAGTCAATACAGGATTGGTTATCTTTGGCGGCAATTTTCATCTGACGTGCGGCTTCAGGATGTTGCTTAGCATGATCCATCGCATCATAGTTATGGCAGGAGCGGCAGGTTGAGGAGTTATTTTCCTTCATCCTCGCCCACTCCCTTTCCGCCAGCTCAGCACGCTTGGCTTCGAATTTTTCAGGTGTGTCAATCGAGTGAGCGATAAACGTCTGGTAAATATCGTTGCTGGCTTCAAGTTTACGTTTCACCATCCCGGGAATATCCGATGGAATATGACAGTCGTGACATTCAGCGCGAACCCCGGAGGCATTCTGGAAATGCGCCGACTGCTTATATTCCTGATAGACCGGCTGCATACTGTGGCAACTGACACAAAACTCTGTCGAACTGGTTAACTTGATTCCAACGTGTGGGAGTACAATCAGTGCGATACCGATCAGTATCCCAACAATCACCAGCGCCAGTATTGACCAGCGCGCACTTGGCCTGAGTAACGCTCTCCATAGTCTCCGCATAATAGCCCCTGTAAATATATGGTTTAGTTACGGGAGATCTTATTCAGCAAATGTGAACAGCGACACTGGTCAGGATGAACGACTTACTGCAAAATATGAACGAATATGAACAGAGAGACAGAACACAGGATGTCACATCACATTGTCATTGTTGAAGATGAGCCAGTGACCCAGGCACGGCTGCAGGCTTATTTTGAGCAGGAAGGTTATCAAGTCTCGGCTGTTGCTAGCGGCGCTGGTCTGCGCGACATTATGGACCAACAGTCTGTTGATCTTGTCCTGCTGGATATTAATCTTCCGGATGAAAATGGTTTGATGCTGACCCGATCGCTACGAGAGCGCTCAACGGTTGGGATCATTCTCGTAACGGGACGATGCGATCAAATTGACCGAATTGTCGGACTGGAGATGGGTGCCGATGATTATGTGACCAAACCGCTGGAATTGCGCGAACTCGTCGTGCGGGTGAAAAACCTGCTCTGGCGCATCGATCTTGCCCGCCAGGCACAACCTGCTGCGAAAGATAATTGCTACCAATTTGCGGGATACTGTCTGAATGTTTCTCGCCACACGCTGGAAAAAGAAGAGGAAACGATTAAGCTCACCCGCGCTGAGTACGAAATGCTGGTGGCATTTGTGACTAATCCGGGTGAAATCCTCAGCCGCGAAAGGCTACTCCGCATGCTTACGGCACGCAGAGTGGAAGACCCCGATCTGCGTACCGTCGATGTGTTGATCCGTCGTTTGCGCCATAAACTGAGTCCCGACCTGTTCGTTACCCAGCATGGCGAAGGCTATTTTTTAGCCTCCGACGTATGCTGATACAAATATACTGGCCGGAATCCCCCCGGAGATAGCGAGCTACGGCTATGTTTGCTGTCCGCATTTTCTGGGGTCAGTACTAAAATCGGCGGGCTGACGTTATCGGGAACGTTACGTCCCTGCAATACATTGATCGCTTGTTCGACCGCCAGTTGACCTTGCCAAACCATTTGGTCACTGGCAGCCATCAGTACCCGTCCACGCTTGAGACCGCGATAAACCTGATGTGACAGGTAAAATGAGACCACCGTGAGAGGGGTCGCCAGATTGCGTCTTTCCCCCATTGCCGCTTCCGCTGCAATGGCCGTCCCGGCAACCACATCAATATCCGGATGGCGTTCCAGCATCTCCTGCAACAGATTGCGCTGTACTTCTATATCATTGTCCCCAAGGGCGACATCCACAATTTGCACCTGGCTTCCGGCGATCGCATCGCGGAACCCGGCGACCATTTCCCTACTGCCTCCGGCATCATCAGGTCCTGGCATTAAAAGCAACTTCAGTGGTTTTCCCCCACTCCACTTCACCAGGTAACGACCCGGTTGATAGCCCATTTGAAACCAGGGAACCCCGACTCGCGTTCGGGTTGTCGCGTCATGAATGGCATTCACCACCTCAATAACCGGCAACGTGCCGACCTGTTTTTTGAGATCAGGAAATGATGTGGTGCTGCTGCCTAGTAAAATGGCATCTGCGCCCCACTCTTTACACTGGGCAATTTGCGTTTTCTGCGTCGAAAGCTGCCGATACCCTCCAGCTTCCTGCACTTTCAGGCTGACGCCGTAACGCCGTGCCGCTTGTTGCATGCCGTAGTTAACCGAGAGCCAATAGGAATCTTTGAGACTAGGGTAGAGCGCACAAAGTTTCCAGACCTGATGCGCTGTGACCGTTTCCTGCTGCTGAGGGGAAAAGTGTTGCTCGTCGTGCCAACGGATCAGAGACTCTCCTGCTCCGGCCGCCAGACCTTGTACAGAAAAGAAAGTCATCACCCAAAAAACGCATGCTCGCATGATAGCCTCATTATCAATAAGGCTTTATCCTAGTTGCTTTCCGCTTTTGGACTCAACCTTTTTAATCTGTGGCGACACTCCGTGAATTTATCTCTGACCAGAAGACTGTGGATGGGCTTCGCGCTGATGGCGGCACTGACCCTCATGAGTACACTTGTAGGTTGGTACAGTCTGCGTTTTGTCAGCCAGGTTGAGCAAGCCAATACACAAGAACTAATCCCGACAATGAACATGGCGCGTCAATTGAGCGAAGCCAGTGCCTGGGAGCTTTTTTCCGCGCAGAACCTGACCATCGCCGACAGTGAAAATATGTGGCTGGCACAGGGCCGAATGTTAACAGCACAAAGTCTCAAAATTACCGCATTGCTTAAAACGCTACGTCAGCAAGGTTTTGACACCACGGCGATAGAACTGCAGGAGCAGGAAATCGCACAGTCGTTAAGTCAGCAGGGAGAGTTGGTTGGACAACGGCTGAGACTCCGCGATCAGCAGCAACAACTCAGTCAACGTATTGTCACCGCCGCAGGCGATATCGCTGAAATGGCTCACGGTCAGGCGAATAATGCGGCGACTTCCGCAGGTGCGACACAAGCGGGAATATATGATTTGATTGAAAATAATCAGCGTCGGGAGGCTGAACAGGCACTGGATCGTCTCATTGATACCGATCTGGAATACGTTAATCAGATGAACGAGGTGCGTCTGAGCGCACTACGCGTGCAACAAATGATTATGAATCTGAGTGCCGATCAGGCGCAATATAACGCCGCAGCGATGGATAACCGATTGAATGCCGCAGTCAGAATTCTGCATCGTCGACAAATACGCATTGAAGATCCAGTGGTGCGCGAACAGGTTGCGGAGTCAGTGAATACGGTAGGACGTTATGTCGAGCTGCTGGCGCTATACCAGCAGGATAATGACATCAGCACCCGGCTACAGATCCTGTCGCAGAATAACATTTATCAGTTTACCCGTTTCAGCAGTGAAGTCAGCCAGTTAGTCAACACTATCGAAGAACGTAACCGTGCAGGGTTAACTTCACTGAAACAAGCCAGCGAGCGCGGACAAACCTGGCTGCTGTTGCTCGGCGCTGTTTCGCTGATATCGCTGATCCTAATCCTCTGGCGCGTGGTTTACCGTTCAGTGACGCGCCCTCTGGCCCAGCAAACACAGGCATTGCAGGAACTGCTTGAAGGTAACATTGACTCCCCCTTTCCAGAAACCGCAGGCGTTCGGGAACTGGATACTATTGGACGTTTAATGGATGCGTTTCGTGCCAGCGTCCACGCCCTCAATAATCATCGGCAGCAGTTGGCTACGCAGGTAAAATCGCGTACCGCCGAGCTTCACGCGCTGGTCATTGAACACCGTCAGGCGCGGGCTGAAGCTGAAAAAGCAAATCAGGCAAAATCAGCATTTCTTGCGGCAATGAGCCATGAAATACGCACCCCACTTTACGGGATCCTCGGCACTGCGCAGTTGCTTTCAGAAAACCAGGCACTGGCTCAACATCAGGAAAACCTGCGTGCAATCACCGATTCCGGCGAATCACTACTGACTATTCTCAACGATATTCTGGATTACTCAGCAATTGAGGCCGGTGGAAAGAATGTCTCTGTTAGTGATGAGCCCTTTGAGCCCAGACCTTTGCTGGAAAGTACACTCCAGTTGATGAACAGTCGCATCAACGGGCGGCCTGTTACACTTGTTGCGGACTTTTCCAGCGCTCTCCCCCTCGCACTACAGGGCGATCCTCGCCGTATTCGTCAGATAATCACTAATTTATTAAGCAATGCACTGCGATTTACCGATCGTGGTCTTATTACGCTACGCAGCTTCACTGAAGGTGAACAGTTGTGTATCGAGGTTGAGGATACGGGCAGTGGTATCGAAGCCTCTCGCCTGGCTGACATTTTTAAGCCCTTTGTTCAGGTAAGCGGCAAACGTGGCGGGACAGGACTGGGGTTAACGATCAGTAGCAGCCTTGCACAGGCTATGGGTGGTGAACTGACCGTGACCAGCACACCTGGTGTTGGGAGTTGCTTTCAGTTGCGACTTCCTTTACGTCCCGCTTCGCGCCCTACCCCTAAATGTCCCCATCGCCCGGTCAATTTACAGGGGATACGTTTACTGTTGATTGAGGACAATCCCCTCACCCAGCGTATTACCGTGGAGATGTTAACCACCAGCGGAGCCCTGGTGATGGTAGCAAGTTGTGCCGCCGACGCACTACATGTCCTGCAAGGTAATGAGCACTATGATGCCGTGCTGGTTGATTTTGATCTCCCGGATACCGACGGTATTACGCTCGCCCAACAACTGACACAGATTTATCCAACCCTGCCTCTGATTGGGTTCAGCGCTCACGTGATTGATGAGACCCTAAGCCGTCGTACCAGTACGTTGTTTCGCGGTATTATTCAAAAACCGGTGCCGCGAGACGCCCTGGGTCAACTCATCACACACTATATTTCAGGTACAGAATCCCCTTACGTCGCTGAACCACTTAGCGAGTGTCTTCTGGATACGCATCAATTATCAGAAGATGCCCGCATCATGGGACATAGCAAAATTGGTGAATGGCTGCGTTTATTTACCCAACATACACTGCCTTTACTCGACGAAATTGATACCGCTCGCTCGCAAAAAGACGTTGAGAAGATCAGACGTCTTGCACACCAGTTAAAAAGTAGCTGCGCCAGCATGGGGATGGTTACCGCCCGCCGCGCATGCGAGGCTGTTGAACAACATCCGGAAGATAACTGCGCCCTCAGAGAAGAGATATTAAAAGGCCTGCGTGCAGTTGCATCCTGGCTGGAGAACGAAATGAAATAATCAAAATGGGCCAGGGGAAACGGCTTCCATCTGTACACAACCGTTAACAGAATATCTTTCAGCCGGGCCAACAAATCTATTCTGTCCTTAGTCAACCACATGCTAACGTAATCTCCCCTCCAGGATTATGGATAATAAAATGAGCGTTATTGGTGTTGTCGTTTTAACTTATATAAAACCGTTAAATGAAGTCGATAATTTACTTCCCGCGCATGTGGAATGGCTGAAAAAAGGGTACGCGAAGGGTTTATTCCTCGCCTCAGGACGCAAAATCCCGCGCTCAGGAGGCGTAATACTGGCAAAATGCGATGATGAAGAAGCGTTAAAAAGTTATCTCAGCCAGGATCCCTTTCAACAATCAGGGGTTGTAAAAGTCGAGCTGATCCCTTTTGAAGCAACAATGATGGCTGCTGAGCTAAAAGATATTCTGTAAGCGTAATAAAAACAAAGCCCGGTTTCCCGGGCCTTGAAGACGAAGAGCATATCAGTTGTAAGCATTAAGCGTCCGCTGACAGAGCGCCGAACGAACGCAATCATCTTTATTGAAACGAACGATCCCAATCATCTCATCTTCTTCGAAGCGGGCCAGCGCATCGCTTAACCCGGATCGAACATGCGCCGGTAAGTCACACTGGGTAACATCCCCGTTCACAATTACCGTCACATTCTCTCCAAGGCGAGTTAAAAACATTTTCATTTGCGCAGCAGTCACATTCTGAGCCTCGTCGAGAATAACAACTGCATTTTCAAAGGTACGTCCGCGCATATAAGCGAACGGCGCGATTTCCACCTTACCAATCTCAGGTCGCAGGCAATATTGCATGAAGGAGGCTCCCAGTCGTTTTACCAGCACGTCGTACACGGGTCGAAAATAGGGAGCAAACTTCTCGGAAACATCTCCAGGTAAGAAGCCGAGATCTTCATCAGCTTGCAGAACTGGACGGGTTACAATGATCCGGTCCACATCTTTGTGGATCAGGGCCTCTGCTGCTTTTGCCGCGCTGATCCAGGTTTTACCACACCCGGCTTCACCCGTGGCGAAGATCAGCTGTTTACTCTCGATAGCATTCAGGTACTGCGCCTGAGCTTCATTTCGCGCCATGATAGGTGTGGCGTCGCGACTGTCACGCGCCATACCGATCGCTTCTACGCCGCCCATCTGCACAAGCGAGGTGACCGATTCATCTTCACGTTGCTTATGGCTACGCGAATCCCGTCTCAGCACACGTTTTGCTTCACGACGAGCTTTGATCACTGCTTTTTGTCTTCCCATGGATAGCACCTTGAGTTGTAGGTATACATCACACGCACCGCTTGCGGCACGATTATGCGCACGAACATCTGAGGTTTGGCTTCCTTGTAAGCCATTGCTTGCCTTCGAATAAGACACCACGCACGGCTACGCGCACCGTACAGGGCGTCGGTAACAAGGATAAGATATGGAAGGGAGAGGAATTTAGCGGTGACGAGATGGCTGGCGGAAGAGAAACGTCCGCATAACATGGTATTGCTGCTGTGAAAAGCGAGTCCATTACAGGACATTACCATTCGCGATCTCCATAGTGAATGACCATCACCGCCGGGAACTACCGCTGTTACCTATAATTACAACAGAATTTATTGTCAGCGCAACAATATTTTTACTTATTGTTAACTAAATTACATCCTGCCGCTGAGAACAGTCTCTTACAGAGAGATGACAAAATTATTTCAACGCTGCAGACATCACGAAAAATAATTGGTCCATTCATCAAGTTGTCAGGAAATACCCCGCGGGAGTGCGGGGCTCAGGTTTCAGGCCTCAAGAAGAGATTGCCCAAGATAACGATCAGGGTCTTTGACACCAGGCAAGGCAAAGAAATATCCGCCACCAATCGGCTTCACATACTCTTCCAGCGCTTCACCATTCAGGCGTTTCTGCACGGTCAAAAAACCTTTTTCCAGATCGTGCTGATAGCAAACAAACAGTAAACCCATATCCAGTTGACCAGAATTGGTGACGCCAAGCGAATAGCTGTAACCACGACGCATCATCAGGCTGGACTCCGACTCCCGGGTTCGCGGGTTTGCCAGACGGATATGGCTGTCGAGCGCAATCACCTCACCTTCAGGATCGCTGGCGTAGTCAGGTACATCGTGCTCGTGCTGCATACCTAATGGTGCACCAGTCTGTTTGTCTCGCCCGAAAATAGTCTGTTGCTCTTTAAGCGGTGTACGATCCCAGAACTCAACGCGAAACTGAATAAGCCTTACCGCCTGATAACTCCCGCCTTCCGCCCATTTCGGCTCGTCTTGATCGGACGTCACCCACACCACATTTTGCATCAGCTTTTTATCTGTGCCATCCGGGTTAGCGGTCCCGTCTTTAAAACCAAGCAGATTGACTGGTGTCTCTTTGCCTTTACTGCGTGCAGCATGATCAGAGATAAACCCTTCGCGCTTCCAGCGAACGCTGAGGAGATCCGGTGTGTGCTTAATGATATCGCGCAGCGCATGTATGACGGTGTCTTGCGTGTTGGCGCAAATCTGTAACAACAAATCGCCATGACACAACGCTGCATCCAGCGAATCATTCGGAAAGCGCGTCATTTTTTGCAGTTTTTTCGGCATGCTGGTGCTAAGACCATAGCGCTCGTCGAACAGCGAATGCCCCACCGACAGCGTCATCGTCAGGTTATCCGGCGCAATGTAGGCACCGAGAATGCCGGAATCCATTGGCGGTAAACGCGGGTTTGGCGTCTCGGGCGCGGGCCCGCCGGTCGTCAGGAACGCAAAACGACGGGTCAGTAACCGGAACAGACGCTCAAGGTCAGCTTTATCGCTGGCGAGAACATCAAACGCCACCAGCATCATGGATGCCTGCTGTGGCGTCAGGATCCCAGCCTGATGCGGGCCATAAAATGGCTGTGCTTCACCGCGAGCATCCGGCGATAGCGTTCCCGGCGCACTCTGCGGTTTTTGCGCATGCGCAACCGGGCAGCCGCCAGCCAGTGCCAGTACGCCACCCAGCGCGCCCATCCCTTTCAGTAAACGTCGGCGCGACGGCTCGCTCACGCCGTTTTCATTATCATGCTGCATGATGCTCAATCCAGACCCAGTACACCGCGTAATTGAGACAAATCTTCCGCCAGCGTAGTAATTGGCCCTTTCAGCGCATTGCGGTCAGCATTGGTCAGTTTGTCATAGGTTTCAAAACCGTCTTTGGTACGATATTTCGCCATGATAGCATCGACTTTTTTGAAGTTTGCATCCACTTTTGCCAGCAGTTCAGCATTGGATTTTTGCAACTGAGGACGCAGGATATCGACAATTTTCTGTGCGCCATCAACGTTGGCCTGGAAGTCCCACAGGTCGGTGTGACTATAGCGATCTTCTTCACCACTAATTTTGCTGGCAGCAACTTCTTCAATCAGCCCGGCAGCTCCACCAACCACTTTTGATGGTGGGAACGCCAGCTCGCTAATGCGCGTTTGCAGGTCAATAACGTCGCTGTTCAACTGCTCAGCATACTTATCCATGCCTTTGGTGGTATTGTCGCCAAACAGCGCTTTTTCCAGGCGATGGAAGCCGGTAAATTTCGGATCGGCGGCTTTTTGCTCGTAATCATCTTCACGCGCATCAATGCTGCCATCAAGGTCGGAGAACAGTTCCGCAATTGGCTCAATGCGCTCGTAGTGCTGACGTGTCGGTGCATACAGGGATTTGGCTTTCTCCAGATCGCCAGCTTTAATGGCATCAGTGAATGCTTTGGTACCCGCAACCAGCTGTGCGGTTTCTGCCGTCACATAGGCTTTATATTCGGTAATCGCGCCGCTCAGGCTCAGCAAGGCATCACTTTGCGCTGCATCCGCCGTAGCATTCCCCTTCACAATCAGCTTCCCTTTCGGGTTTGTCAGCAGACCGCAGGTCATATCATATTCACCTGGTTGCAGGTTGGCGGTCATTTTCTGGCTAAAGCCTGGCGCAATATTTTCACGCTCTTCCACCACCATCACACCTTTGAGGATCTCCCACTCCAGCGCTTTCTGGCTGTGGTTCTGGATGATGAACTGTGTTTTCCCGGCATTAACAGTGATCGTCATCGGTTCACACTGTTTGTCATTTACCGTGACTTTGACCTGTGGAATATCTGCAGCCTGTGCGGCAAATGCGGAAGTAAACAACGCGGCAATACCCAGCTGCAGCGCACTACGGCGAAAATTAATCGTCATGACCCATCCCTACAAATAAGTATGTTGTAACTAAATGATATTCTGCATCGCGTTTTTTTAAGGTGCGGTACGAGATGCCGTAGTGCCTGAACGCGGCGGCAGTGCAAACAAAATCAGCGCCGGAATCAGGTAGATAAACCAGACTGCAACCTCACTGACGCTTGGCGCTTCCTGATACCCAAAGATCCCTTCCATTAACGTGCCGAACAGAGAGTGCGTTGAAAGAACGTTACTTATGTCAAACGCTACATCCTGGAAATGATTCCATAATCCGGCCTCGTGGAACGCACGAATGGCCCCTGCAGCAAGCCCTGCAGCCACCAGCAGAATAAACAGGCTGGTCCATTTGAAGAATGCACCGAGATTCAGTCGGATCCCACCCAGATAAATCAGGTATCCCAACACAACAGCCGTTGCCAGTCCCAGCATCGCACCTACCGGCGGCCAAATACCGACATCCTGCTGAAAAGCCGCCAGCAAGAAAAAGACCGATTCCAGCCCTTCACGGGCAACAGCAAAAAAGACCATCATCACCAGCGCCCAGCCGTGATGGTTGCTGCGCTGTAATGCGTTATCGACAGCCTGCTCCAGTTGAACTTTGACGTTACGTGAGACTTTACGCATCCAGAAGACCATCCAGGTAAGGATCACAACGGCAATGACCGCCACAATACCTTCAAATAACTCCTGTTCTTTTTGCGGAAATTCACCCGTGGTTTCATTGATGAAAATCCCCAACGCCAGACATAACGCCGCCGCCAGCAATACACCAATCCACATCACGCCAATCCAGCGGCCTCGCTGAGTTCGTTTCAGGTAACTGGCTATCAGGCTGACAATCAGCGCGGCCTCTAACCCTTCGCGCAACATAATTAGAAATGGAACGAACATGCGAAGTACCCTTAAACGTTATTCTCAGTCAACTGATGCAAAGAAAAGTAAATTACAGTGATAGTGATTATCATTACAGCAACAAAAAACTCAAGCAGAATGTTTTGAGAATGATGACTGAATGTAAACGGTTAGGAGAGCAACGGTTACTGCCTCTTTGCAAGGACAGCAAATAAAACAGCCCGCACGCAGTTAACACCACAGGGTTAAGCAAAATGAGCGGTTGAACGATCCGACGGGTAGACGACAATGCCTCATCAATTTCCTGATGGTGCTTTTTTATGCTTTCTTCCTGGCTCGACAATAACCAGATCCAGGCCGAGCCCGCTTCACTTTCCTGCTTCCAGCGGTCACTACATCTCGAATGGATTTTCCAGATGATTGAATCTTATAGTTTATGACGAAGGTTGTTCTAATAATTAAACACTCACCTTATTTGAGCGACTTTGTATGGTTACTGTTACCGGTAATGTTGAGTTATTAAATAAATATATTAAATCATCACACAAGTATTGTGTTTTTAATGTCCGATGTTGATTTTTGATTTGATCTTTTATTAATGGGAAATGTTTTTTGAATAATTCAACCATAGACATACCAAGTCCATGCTCAAGAGATTTAATCAATACGCCATCTATGTCATTTTTATTTTTTAATATTCTACATGTTGTTTTGTCTTTATTGTGTTGTTGAAGTAGAAGAATCATTTCTAATTTATCTTTTGCCGGCGCAATATTATCATTTATATAATGATAAAAAACATATAAACATTGCCCTCCACCTTGATTAATCATCTGGGATAATTGATCAGGATCAAATAACCGTATTTGTATTCTACTTTTTGATAGAGTGTTTGGTAATCCTTTAGTCAGGGTCCATGGAGACTTAACATACAGGTCCATAATTATATTGCTGCTAAGTTGTTGTCGGAACTCAGTGTTGTTAAGCTCTCTGCCTATTAAGTACTTCATGTTTGGAGAGCTCCATGATGAGTTGTCGATAATGGCATTAACTAAACCTGGTGCTATTTTTTCAACCATGTTTGCAATATAGCCACCATATGAAGATCCAATTAATATTATTTTGCTATTTTCCATTTCAAAATTCAATATAGCATCGTTAATTGCATTTATTATATCAAGCGCAGGTAGCAATCCGAAATTTTGATATTCATTATTTTTTGGCTCAATCATCGCAAAAATTTGAGATGTAGTGTTATTTTTTTTTGCGCTTTCATTTATTAGTGATATTTTTTTATTGATAGATTCAGATTCATCAATAAAAAATGTCGTGCAAGACTGTTTATGTGAGCTATATCAAATGCGGAAAATGATATTTTTCCACCGACATTTGGTCTTGAATGATAGCAAAAATACTCTACAGTCATTGTTGTTATGTCATATGTTTCAGCTATTTTTTCGCATAATCCATGAGAGTAATTACCTAGATCCCCTCCGAACCCTGGTATATAAACAAGGATTAAGTTGTCTTTTTTAGGGTTACATATATGGTAAGAGCAAGTTCTAGTTCCTGTTTGTGAAGATAATTCTATATCAGCATTTGAAATGAACGTTTTATTTATGTTTTGCACCATCGTTTGTAAAATCTCCTTTGTTTGATTCCAACAACATAAGCGACTTTTTTTTTATAAACTTAAGAAAGGGGATGTGGGAGTGTTGCTTTTAATGGGGTCCGCTTGGAAAACGATAGTTTCCCGCGTTAGGAGAATTGAGCTTAACGGGTGGTTTCATTCCAGTGAGCGGAAGCCCCTGGCTGTAAGAAATGATCAGGCTGTCCGCTAGTTTTTTGCTTACTTACACTTCTACTGCGTGGCGTACGTCATACGTCAACACCCAGTATCCCGTTCACTCAAAGCATCTTAAGTGAACGGTGTTACGCACGCAGCGAGCTTTAGAGATGTTGGGCAGGTTATTCTACCTGTAAACGTGACGGCGGCGCTGAGTGATAGTGGGCATCCGCCTCGGCAAAACGTTTCTGCATTGCCGCAGATGGCGCTTTACCCAACAGGCTGAAGACGACGATCCCAATGCTGCCGAAAATGAAGCCAGGGATGATTTCATACAGACCCAACCACGCGAACTGCTTCCAGACGATAACCGTCACCGCACCGATGATCATCCCTGCCAACGCGCCGTTACGGGTCATACGCGACCACATGACGGAGAACAACACGACCGGGCCAAACGCCGCACCAAAACCAGCCCAGGCGTAGCTCACCAGACCAAGTACGCGGTTTTCCGGGTTTGCCGCCAGCGCAATAGAGATTAGCGCGACAACCAGCACCATGATGCGCCCAATCCACACCAGTTCTTTCTGGCTGGCATTTTTACGCAGGAACGCTTTGTATAAATCTTCAGTAATAGCGCTGGAACACACCAACAGCTGGCAGCTCAGCGTCGACATCACTGCCGCAAGGATGGCAGACAGCAGAATACCGGCAATCCATGGGTTAAACAGGATTTGCGCCAGTTCAATAAACACACGCTCGGCGTTCTGATTGACCGCCCCCGCCAGAGACGGGTTGTTATTGAAGTAAGCGATACCAAAGAAACCAACTGCGACCGCGCCCGCCAGACACAAGATCATCCAGGTCATACTGATGCGGCGTGCGTGAACAATACTATGGTGGGAATCGGCTGCCATAAAGCGCGCCAGAATGTGCGGCTGGCCGAAGTAGCCCAGACCCCAGCCCATCAGGGAAATGATGGCAACAAAGTTCAGTCCTTTGAGCATATCCACGTTCTCAATGCTCTTTTGTTTGATCACTTCCAGCGAGTCTTCAAATCCGCCCACGCCAATAATGACCATCACCGGCGTCAGGATCAGAGCAAAGATCATCAGGCTGGCCTGCACGGTATCGGTCCAGCTTACCGCGAGGAAACCACCAATAAAGGTATAAATGATTGTCGCTGCCGCACCGGCCCACAGAGCAGTTTCATAGCTCATGCCAAAGGTGCTCTCGAACAGACGCGCCCCTGCCACAATACCTGAAGCACAATAGATGGTGAAAAACAGCAGAATAACCAGCGCGGAGATAATACGCAGAATACGGCTTTTATCTTCGAAACGACCGGTAAAGTAATCCGGTAGCGTCAGGGCGTTGTTATTGTATTCAGTGTGAACACGTAGGCGACCCGCCACCAGCTTCCAGTTGATCCACGCGCCTAATGTCAGGCCGATAGCAATCCAGCTTTCTGAAATACCCGACAGGAAAATCGCGCCTGGCAGCCCCATCAGCAGCCAGCCGCTCATATCAGATGCCCCGGCGGATAACGCGGTTACAAATGGCCCCAGACTGCGCCCACCGAGAATATAGTCATCAAAGTTTTTGGTCGAACGCCATGCAATAAACCCTATCAATATCATGCCAAAAATATAGACACAGAATGTCACTAACATCGGTGTGCTAATAGCCATCAAAACTCTCCAAAATTATGTATCGGCAATGTCGTGACTTGCCGTTTTATTACCCTGCCGGAACGTGGCGAAGATATCTATGTTTACCAGGGCGACCGTATCCTGCCGGAAGCGATGGTCATTCACAATCGATTTAACACATCATTTACATCAAATTTGATCCAGATTGGATAGCATTTTTCTGGAGGTTGCACTCCCTCACATTTTTTTCGGTTGCACCTTTAAAAAGTGTTAACTACCGCAGAGAAAAAGATTTCGTTATTTTTACAACGCTCATCATAAGAACAATATTTATTAACATTTCATTCATTTTCAAGCTTGCAAACCAGGTCACATTTAACACGGTTGCACAAAGTTGCAACATGGTAGATATTTCTCGGTAACTATCAGACCCGTATTTCAGTACAACAGGAGTAAACGGCATGGGAACCACCACGATGGGGGTTAAGCTGGACGACGCCACACGCGAGCGTATTAAAACAGCAGCATCACGAATCGATCGCACACCGCACTGGCTGATTAAGCAAGCCATCTTTAATTATCTCGAAAGACTGGAAAATGACGATGCCCTTCCTGAGCTACCTGCCCTGCTGGCTGGTGCAGCGAACGAGAGCGAGGAAACCACCGCGCATCAGAATGAAACACACCAGCCTTTCCTGGAGTTTGCCGAACAGATCCTGCCTCAGTCTGTCTCACGTGCGGCCATCACCGCCGCGTATCGCCGCGCTGAAACTGACGCAGTACCGATGCTGATGGAGCAGGCTCGTCTGCCGCAGCCGATCGCGGAACAGGCTCATAAGCTGGCGTATCAACTCGCTGACAAACTGCGTAACCAGAAAACCGCCAGCGGCCGTGCCGGCATGGTACAGGGATTATTGCAGGAGTTCTCTCTCTCTTCACAGGAGGGCGTTGCGTTGATGTGCCTGGCGGAAGCGCTGCTGCGTATTCCTGACAAAGCCACTCGTGATGCGTTAATTCGCGACAAAATCAGCAACGGCAACTGGCAGTCGCACATTGGCCGCAGCCCGTCCCTGTTCGTGAACGCCGCAACCTGGGGGCTGCTGTTTACCGGGCGCCTGGTCTCCACGCATAACGAAGCCAGCCTCTCACGCTCGCTAAACCGCATCATCGGCAAGAGCGGCGAACCATTGGTGCGTAAAGGCGTCGATATGGCGATGCGCTTAATGGGCGAGCAGTTTGTCACCGGGGAAACCATCGCAGAAGCGCTGGCGAATGCGCGCAAGCTGGAAGATAAAGGCTTCCGCTACTCCTATGACATGCTGGGAGAAGCCGCGCTGACCGCCGCCGATGCGCAGGCCTATATGGTCTCTTATCAGCAGGCGATCCACGCCATTGGTAAAGCCTCTAACGGTCGTGGGATTTATGAAGGTCCGGGAATTTCGATCAAGCTGTCAGCGCTGCACCCGCGCTATAGCCGCGCACAGTACGATCGCGTGATGGATGAGCTGTATCCGCGCCTGAAGTCGCTAACCCTGCTGGCGCGCCAGTACGACATCGGCATCAATATTGATGCTGAAGAAGCGGATCGTCTGGAAATCTCCCTCGACCTGCTGGAAAAACTCTGCTTTGAACCTGAACTGGCAGGCTGGAACGGTATAGGTTTTGTTATCCAGGCCTATCAGAAGCGCTGTCCGTTTGTTATCGACTACCTGATTGATCTGGCAACACGCAGCCGCCGTCGCCTGATGATCCGTCTGGTTAAAGGTGCGTACTGGGACAGCGAAATCAAGCGCGCCCAGATGGACGGACTGGAAGGTTATCCGGTCTATACCCGCAAGGTTTACACCGACGTTTCCTATCTGGCCTGTGCGAAAAAACTGCTCGCCGTACCGAACCTGATCTACCCTCAGTTCGCGACCCATAACGCGCATACGCTGGCAGCGATTTATCAGCTGGCGGGTCAGAACTACTACCCTGGACAGTACGAATTCCAGTGCTTGCATGGTATGGGTGAGCCGTTGTACGAACAGGTCACAGGCAAAGTGGCGGACGGCAAACTAAACCGCCCATGTCGTATTTATGCACCGGTGGGGACCCATGAAACGCTGCTGGCGTACCTGGTGCGTCGTCTGCTGGAGAACGGGGCTAACACCTCGTTCGTTAACCGTATTGCAGACACCACCTTGCCACTGGATGAACTGGTTGCCGATCCGGTCGAAGCCGTTGAAAAAATGGCACAACAGGAAGGCCAGGCGGGTCTGCCACATCCGAAGATTGCGCTACCACGCGACCTGTACGGCAAGGGGCGCGATAACTCAGCCGGGCTGGATCTTGCGAACGAACATCGTCTGGCCTCGCTGTCCTCTGCTCTGCTCAATAGTGCCCTGCAAAAATGGCATGCCAAACCAATACTGGAGCATTCAGTAGCAGACGGAGAAATGATCCCCGTCATTAACCCGGCAGAGCCCAAAGATATTGTGGGTTATGTACGCGAAGCCACCCATGCTGAAGTGGAGCTGGCGTTACAGAGCGCGGTAAATAATGCCCCGATCTGGTTCGCAACACCGCCACAGGAACGTGCCGCTATTCTGCAGCGTGCCGCCATTCTGATGGAAGGCCAGATGCAACAACTGATTGGTATTCTGGTGCGTGAAGCGGGTAAAACCTTTAGCAACGCCATTGCTGAGGTGCGCGAAGCCGTAGACTTCCTGCACTATTACGCAGGTCAGGTTCGTGATGATTTTGACAACGAAACGCATCGTCCGTTAGGCCCGGTCGTCTGCATCAGCCCATGGAACTTCCCGCTGGCAATTTTCACCGGACAGATTGCTGCCGCATTGGCGGCAGGTAACAGCGTGTTGGCAAAACCTGCGGAACAAACCCCGCTGATTGCCGCCCAGGGCATCGCCATCTTACTGGAGGCCGGTGTGCCGCCGGGCGTGGTGCAGTTGTTGCCTGGTCAGGGTGAAACCGTCGGGGCGCAACTCACATCCGATGAACGCGTACGCGGCGTGATGTTCACTGGCTCCACGGAAGTCGCCGCGTTGTTACAACGCAATATCGCCACCCGTCTTGATGCTCAGGGTCGCCCGCTCCCACTTATCGCTGAAACCGGTGGAATGAACGCGATGATCGTGGACTCCTCTGCGCTGACAGAACAGGTTGTTGTGGATGTGGTGGCCTCCGCCTTTGACAGCGCAGGACAGCGTTGCTCGGCGCTACGGGTACTGTGTCTGCAGGATGATATCGCCGATCACACGTTGAAAATGCTGCGCGGCGCAATGGCGGAATGCCGGATGGGCAATCCGGGTCGCCTGACGACCGATATTGGGCCGGTTATCGATGCTGAAGCCAAAGCGAATATTGAGCGCCATATTCAGGCGATGCGCGCCAAAGGTCGCCCGGTATTCCAGGCCGTGCGTGAAAACAGTGATGATGCGCGTGAATGGCAAACCGGAACCTTTGTTGCCCCCACGCTTATCGAACTGGAAAGCTTCGACGAGTTGCAAAAAGAGGTGTTCGGTCCGGTACTGCACGTCGTGCGCTACACCCGTAACAATCTGGGCAGCCTGATTGAGCAGATTAATGCCTCCGGCTACGGTCTGACGCTGGGCGTGCATACCCGTATTGATGAAACCATCGCCCAGGTCACCGGTACGGCGCATGTAGGTAACCTCTACGTCAACCGCAATATGGTTGGCGCAGTAGTCGGCGTACAGCCATTTGGTGGTGAAGGTTTATCAGGAACCGGCCCAAAAGCAGGTGGCCCGCTCTATCTGTATCGCCTGCTGGCAAACCGCCCAGAAAATGCGCTGGGCGTAACGCTTGCCCGCCAGGATGCAGATTATCCTGTTGATGCTCAGCTCAAAGCGGCGCTTATTCAGCCTCTTGATGCGCTCACCGGGTGGGCAGCCGACCGCCCATCACTGCATGCGCTCTGTCAGCAATTTTCCGAACTGGCGCAGGCCGGGACTCAGCGTCTGCTGCCGGGTCCTACCGGGGAGCGCAACACCTGGACGCTGCTGCCACGTGAACGCGTACTGTGTATTGCGGATGACGAGCAGGATGCGCTGGTGCAGGTTGCCGCCGTGACATCTGTTGGCAGTTTGATCCTGTGGCCAGACGATGCTTTCCACCGTGAGCTGGCAAAGCGTCTGCCTGCGGCTGTTTCCGGGCGCATTCAGTTTGCCAAAACCGATAACCTTACCGCGCAACCGTTCGATGCGGTTATCTTCCACGGCGATTCCGACCAGTTGCGTGCGCTGTGTGAAGCAGTCGCCGCGCGGGAAGGGGCGATTGTCTCGGTACAAGGGTTTGCCCGTGGCGAAAGCAACATTCTGCTGGAGAGGCTGTATATTGAACGCTCGCTGAGCGTCAATACCGCCGCCGCCGGGGGTAATGCCAGTCTGATGACAATCGGCTAAGGCGGTGGTTATGGGGTATACGCTTCAGATCTGTCAGTAAAGCGTCGCCAGATGACAATGAATATATTGCCTCTGGCGCCTTGTTACGTTCACCTTGAATGCTTCACCACTCTGAAGCCGTTATGCCTGTGAACGTGTAAAGGGCGTTCTCCGCCACGCCCTTTACAATCCCGGCTCCCGGCAGGAAAATTGTTGCTTCGCAATCCCCTCCGCTAATTCCTCCAGGCTACCGGGCCGGGCGCGAGGTAGCGTCCCTGCAAAACGCGCCCTGAGCCAGCATCCATGCTGGCTCTCCCGGCCTTTCGGAAACGCGTCGGCAATTTTCAGCCGGACCAGTCCACACCTGACCTCCTGCATTTTTTGTTTAAACAGCAAAAAGGAAATACCTGAAAGCCAGAGCGCTGAAGCGGCCCCCTTAGTCCGGCTGAAAATCGATGAGGCGTTGACGGCTGACCGGGGCAGCCCGCAGGGAAGCGGGCTGAGGGGACGGCCTGCAGGGATGCAGGCTCGGCACCGACCCGACAGGCAGACGGAATAAGACGAATAAATCGCGCAGCGACGATTTTCCTTGCCGGGAGCCAGGGTTGCAAGGGAGGCGGCGGTGAGCCTCCCTTGCACGTTCACAGGGGCAGAGGCCTCAGAAAAGTCATGAACATAAAGTGAACGGAACCCTGTTCCAGAGTAAAATGTTCTTCTAATACTTAACAAACAAGCATTACTGGTAACGGAACCTTATTTATGCAGCCAGAGGGAAGCATGAAACGAATAATACTGACATGTGCGGCACTGTTGCTCAGCAGCCAGGCACTGGCTGATGACTGTGCCAACGCCAATAACCAAATTGAAATGAATACCTGTGCTGCCGAGCAGTTCAAAGCGGCTGACGCAAAACTAAATGATACTTATCAGAATGCACTTAAGCGCGCCGCGCCTGCTCAGCGTGATCTGCTAAAAAAAGCGCAAGTGGCGTGGATAACTCTGCGGGATGCTGACTGCGCGTTAATCAGTTCCGGTGCGGAAGGCGGCAGCGTACAGTCGATGATTTCCAGCCAGTGTCTGATGGATAAAACCAACGAACGCGAAGCATTTCTCGCCTCGCTCCTGCAGTGTGAAGAAGGTGATTTAAGCTGCCCGTTACCGCCCGCCGGTTAACGCACGCGGATCCCCTCGATTATCATCCGCTGTACACTTTCAACCGTTTGGTTAAAAAAAGCGTCATCACGCAGCGTTGCGCCGGTCACTGCCTCTACCTGTGGGGCAAAATCAGCGTAATGCTGTGTTGAAGCCCAAATCATAAAGATCAGATGATGCGGATCGACCGGAGCCAGCTTCCCACTCTTTACCCATCCGGCAATCAGTGCGGATTTCTCATCAATCAGCGTTTTAAGATCGCCCGTCAACTCAGTCATCAGCAGCGGCGCTCCCGCCAGCATCTCCATACAAAACAGTCGGGAAGCCTGAGGATAATCGCGGGAAACTTCCAGTTTGAGACGGATATACTCTTTAATTGCCACCAGCGGCGCAAAGTCTTCACGAAAAGCCTTCAACGGTGCCAGCCAGATGTCGAGGATCTGCCGCAGAACGGCAATATACAGCACCTCTTTAGACGGGTAGTAATAGAGCAAATTGGTTTTTGACACGCCCGCCTGCTCTGCCACCTGCTCCAGACGCGTGCCATGGATCCCGTACTGGGAGAAGATATTTAATGCAGCGGTTAAAATGGCCTGACGTTTAGCACTGACGGCCTGCGAGCGTTTACCTGTTTTTTTCTCTGCGCGTTGAGCCATGCGCCCTCTCCTTGTTTTGAGGGCGTCAGCATAACAAATCACGCGGTGAATGGTTACATTAAAGCGACTCCGGCGGCGCGTCTTGCGGTATGGCTTTTTTCTTATTGAACTTCAGTTCACTTACCAGGACGCCAACAATAATAAAAGCAGCGCCTAACAAAGCCAGTAGCGGTAAGCGTTCACCGGCAAGGCGACCAAAGATCCCCGCCCACACAGGTTCTCCGGTATAGATAACCGTGGCGCGTGTCGGAGATACGCTGCGCTGTGCCCAGTTCATCGTTACCTGAATAATCGCGCTAAAAATACCCAGCCCCAGAGCAACGACCAGTAACCCTGTCGACGCTGGCGGTACGGACTCTCCCGCCGGAACCATAGCAATAAACGCCACCACTGAAGCGGTTGCCAGTTGCACCACCGTGACTCGCCGCACATCCACTTTCCCAGCCCATGCGCTGATCAGAATAATTTCTGCGGCTATCGCCACCGCGCTGGCGAGCGTGATCCACTCCCCTTCACCGAGAGCGAGTAAATTACCGCCAGGTCCGGCAAGGAATATCAGCCCAATAAATGCCAGTACAATCCCGACGCACGGCATCAGTCCCGGCATACGGCCCAGGCACAGCCACTGTAAAAGCGGCACCAGTGGTACATACATGGCGGTAATAAATGCAGACTTACTGCTGGGAATATACTGTAGCCCCCAGGTTTGCAGGCTGTAACCCAGCGCAATGGATACACCGATCGCCACACCCGCTTTTACTTCCAGCCATGTCAACCCACGTAATGTGCGTAACGACAGTAGTGCCACCGCAAGCGCCGCTGTAGCAAAGCGCACGCCAACAAAGAAGAAGGGACCACTCATCGTGACGGCATACTGCACCGCCAAAAACGTTCCACCCCAGAACATGGTGATCACAATGAGGATCGCTTCCTGGGGTTTAACGGAGAAGGAATAACGAGAAAGTAATGACATGAGACACCCAATTAACCGAATGTCATTAGTCTGCGTTGTGTTTTGTTACAGTTCAACCTTGCATACAAAAAAACCGCCGGAAGAACCGGCGGCGGTGGCGATGTAACGTCTGGCAATGAAAGCTCAGCCGTCACGATATATCTAACAGACAGCACGGCAATTACGGTTTCGTGTTGCCGTGGCTATTTTTGCCCCCTTTTTTGCCTGCCTCTGAAGCGCGTTGCGGGTCATTCTTGAAGTTGCCCCCGCTGTGCTGGCCACCTTTTCGACCTGCTTCTGATGCTCTTTCGCGGTCTTCCGCAAAATTACCGGAACCGCCTCGATGGTTTGCCATTACTGACCTCCGTCATTGATTAGACATCATATTGCATAGGTGCTGAGGAGTGATACCTCACGCAGCGTTTGGGCATTGCCCTGATTATCACTGCGTGGGATTAAGCATAGTGAAGCCTGACCAGACGACCTGCTAACGGTAATATTCTGCAACAGGATCTGTAGTAATACGAAGATAATCACAGAGCGAAATCAATAAGTCTTTCTTATGACAGCTAAAATCCACCAGCTTAAAAATGTATCATTTTGCAACAAAAACCCGTGTTATAAAAATTGTTATAAATCAAAGAAATGATTGTGAAATTTGCACTCCTGGCAGTACGTCATATCTTTAAAGGTAGGTAGCGAATCGCTACGGACACGGTTAAATCGAGGAGTAGTGTAAAATGGCAAAAGTTCTGGTGCTCTATTATTCCATGTATGGACACATTGAAACCATGGCCCATGCAGTCGCAGAAGGCGCAAACAAAGTGGATGGCGCAGAAGTTATTATTAAGCGTGTGCCAGAAACTATGCAGCCGGAAATCTTCGCTAAGGCGGGCGGTAAAACACAAAACGCACCAGTCGCAACCCCGCAGGAACTGGCTGATTACGACGCCATCATTTTCGGTACCCCCACACGCTTTGGCAACATGTCCGGTCAGATGCGTACCTTCCTGGATCAGACCGGTGGACTGTGGGCTTCTGGCGGGCTTTACGGCAAACTTGCCAGCGTATTCAGCTCGACAGGAACCGGCGGCGGTCAGGAACAAACCATTACATCGACCTGGACTACGCTTGCCCACCACGGAATGGTGATTGTTCCTATTGGATACGCCGCGCAAGAACTGTTTGATGTCTCACAAGTACGCGGCGGAACTCCGTACGGTGCCACCACGATTGCCGGAGCGGATGGCTCACGGCAGCCAAGCCAGGAAGAATTATCTATTGCCCGTTACCAGGGGGAATATGTCGCAGGCCTGGCAGTAAAACTCAACGGCTAATCTTCAACAGGAGGATTCGAATGCCAACTCAAGAAGCGAAAGCCCATCGCGTCGGCGAATGGGCAAGTCTGCGCAATACATCGCCGGAAATAGCCGAAGCCATTTTTGAAGTCGCCCACTATGACGAGAAACTGGCGGAAAAAATTTGGGAAGAAGGTAGCGACGAAGTGCTAATCAAAGCCTTTGAGAAAACTGACAAAGATTCACTCTTTTGGGGTGAACAGACTATCGAACGTAAAAACGTCTAGCGCTCTGACTCCCCCGCTTCCACGGGGGAGTTTTCTTTACTTAGCCGCCTCATTCAGCACGCTATCGAATTTATCGATGGGGCAAAATCCATTGGTATCAACCGGACAACCTTTCAGTTCCAGCGTCACGCGCTGTGCCGGGGATTTTAGCGTCAGAACTTCCGCATTACGCAACTGTTGCGAACTCTGATACACATACTCAATTTTCATCAGGTCACGGTTAGCATTGCTGTCGTGCCAGCGTTGAAAGACGATTTTCCCGCCGATCGGCGTACGTTCGTTCTGGTCGTGTAACTGGTAGGGTTTGAAATCCAGCGCCGTTAGCAGCGAGGCAATGTTTGAATCATGCCCCACCAGCACGGTAATTTTCGGCGCTTTCGTCCGTTCAGTCACCAGCGCATTGTCGATATATTTCACCAGCGGTTTAGCGACGTTCTGTGCAACCTCCGGCGAGGTGAACAGACTGTCCTGATAGCCGTTTTTCAGTTTCGACAGCACCTTCCACTGTTGGTCGGATTTAATCTCACCCCAGGCCACATCGTCCATCGGGAAGCCTTCGTAATATTGCAAAGTGAACGCATCCACCAGCGAATTACCCACCTTCAACGGTCCTGAAACACCGGGCTCCTGTTGATACTTCGCGCTGAACGTGTCTTTGGCGTCGATCAGGGAGCATTGCTGTTTTTCTTTACAGGACGGTGAGTCCTTATAGTTTGTCATTTGCTCAAGCAACTTGTAGCTGTCATTAAGCTGCATTTTGCTGCGCTCTTTTTCCATAGCCTGAACGGCCTGCTGACTAAAAGCGGCGGAATCATCAGTGATAACCGGATTGAAGGTTGGGTCCATGGTGCCCATTTTTTCCTGATGATGCACCGGAACATCACACCCAGGGAAAGCACCGGTCACGAAGAATTGTGCGGTCGCGACCGTACGCTGCAAGCTGTTAGCATAGGTATACACCGTATCAGGGGCCGGACATTCACCGGATTTCACCATCCCCTGCTCTGCCAGCCATTCACGCATGTAATGACCCATGTAGATTTCCAGCACGCCGCCTTTAGTGGTGAGTTGGCCACCCGGAACCTCCCATTGTGGCCATTGCTTTGGCGTAGACTGCTCAAGAACGCTGCCATTATTGGCTAAAGGTGCACGTAAGTTATGTCGACTCATCATCAATACTTGCTGAAGCTGATAGCCTTCCGGCGTTGTCTGCGCCTGTGCGGCGGATGACAATAAGACAACACCTGCCACGGCGGCGGCAATTAACGACTTTTTCATCCCTACGACCTCTTGTTGTTATCAATTCCTCAAGAGTGTGACAGAAATATGTCATTTTTCCGGGAACGCTTTCGCAAAACAGGAGATCTACCGCACAACTTTGATGCCAAATTCCGTCTGGAGTTTGCGGATCCCAAGCGGAGTGAACGTGACATGGCGACTGCCCGACTGCGTTTTAATCCACTTCTGTTCGGAAAACCAACGCAGAAGCGTTGCGCCGAGCACACCGCCTGGATGGTAGCGTCGCTCACTCCAGTCCAGACAGCCGCAGCTGAATTTTCGCCGGGATGAACCCGCAGCCAGGACAATCCCCATCTCCGTCAGCATTTCCTGCCCAAGTTTGGTCAGCGTTTCGCCATCAGACGTTAGCCATTGCCGGGCAACCAGCGTATCAAAAAGCATTACCGCAACTTCACCGGCCAGATGGTCATAACAGGTTCGGGCATGCCGCAAACTCAGCGGCGTGGTAATTTTTCGTGGCGTTGATGTTGCCCATGCCACCCCCATCAAACGTTCCAGCAGTTCGGCGATCTCCGTTCCTGCGAGGCGAAAATAACGATGCCGGCCCTGAGCGAGCGCAACAACGAATCGCTGCTCGCACAGACGTGCCAGGTGCGCACTGGCGGTGGAAGCTGACACATCAGCCACAGCGCTAAGTTCGGTTGCGGTCCAGGCTCGGCCATCCATCAGGGCGCACAACATGCGCGAGCGCGATTTATCGGCCATCACTGCCGCAGTAAGCGCCATCCGCGACTCCAGCTCGCCCTCTTCATCATTGAGCATTACCGATGCCATTACTTCTCCCCACCGCCTGATCGTTGGAATTAACATGCCATGAAATCACCATAAAGTCATAGCTGGACTCACGCCGCGCGCAGCATCATTTCCACACCCAGCCCTACCAGGCAGAACAGAAAACAGTGTTTGAACACCACAGGAGAAATCAGCCGCCGCACACGGGTTCCAACCCACTGGCCCAGCAGCGCAGGAATAATGGCAAACGCCGATAAGCTCAGCGACTGAATGGGCAATGCATTGTGCCACCACAAACCCAACGCGAGAGCCAGCGTCGAAAAGGTAAAAGAGATCCCGAGCGCCTGCACCAGCTCATCTTTTTCAAACCCCAAAGACTGGATCCATGGCACAGCAGGCATAACAAAGACACCAGTGCCACCGGTCAATAAACCGGTCACAAATCCAATGACGAGGGAAAGCGGTTTTTCACGTTGCGGATCCACGGCGATTTTCTTTCCCGCCAGCGTCCAGACGGCATAGACAACCAGCGCCACGCCAAGCGCAAACTGAGTTCGGGTCGTGTTGCCCGCGGTGATCCAGACACTGGCAAGCAGAGTGGATATGACGACCATCAACAACATTGGCCACAGCCGTTGCAGCAACCTGCCTGTATTACCCCCGCCGCCAAACTGAAACACATTGCTTATCAGAGAAGGCAACAGCAGCATTGCCGCAGCGGCAACCGGAGAGATGAGCGAGCCGAGGATCCCCATAGCCACCGTGGGCAACCCCATGCCGGTTACGCCTTTCACCATGCCCGCCAGCACAAACGTAGCAGCAACCATTATTACCAGGGAGGGGTCATTCGCATATACATTGGCCATTCTTCACTTTCCCGCAATAGAAGATAAGCCAGTTTGTACGCTAATAGTAATGCTTGCTTCGTCGGGCGACGAAATATGCCATCCGGTTATTCGGAAATAATCACTTCGCGACGGATATTACGCACACAATATAAGGTCCCGTCGGTAAGGTACAATTGATGAAAGCGCGTGTTATCTGGAATGTTGTGTAAAAGGGAACGCTCAGTATCAATGAACTCTTTTTGTATCCGATAATGAACTGCGTCATCAGTTTCAAAGGAGACATATTCCCGTGTGGTATACGGTTTACTTTTTAATTTTACATACACAATGTATTGCACCGTACTGAACGTCAGCCCGGTTTTTGCAGCAATCTCTTTCAGATTTAATGGTTCAGAAGACGCATAGAGAGCTTGTACCTGTTCAATGCGTTTTTGATTGTAAGCCGACACCCGCAGGCCGATTTTCAGTCGATACGCCATATTACGCACAACCGTAATATTGGTGCAAAGCATCTGCGCAATCTGCTCCGTTGTGAGAACTCCTGCGTTTTCACGCAGGACGGTCAGACTCTCTTCATTCCACCTAAATGCCATTTAGCGCTTCTCCCTGTATCGCGTTTATAGGGCTGCCAGACGCGCAAACGTAGCCTCTAACTCAGGCGGTTTCCGCATCCCCTGGTGTAATTCCAGCACGCGACCTTCCCGATCAATCAACACAGAGGTTGGCGTACCGATGACCTGATAACGCTCCTGGGAAATCTTAAGCTGATCGCGAAGTACCGGATAAGAAACCTGATGTTTCGCCAGTAAGCCATCAATCATCACCGTCGCCGGATCGGTATTCACCGCCACGACCACCACCTTATCGCCCCACTTTTTACTCAGCGCTTCCAGCGCGTCCATTTCGGCAAGACAGCCGCCGCACCCCGCCGACCAAAAGTTAAGATAAACAGCCTTCCCACGCCAGTGTTCAAGCCCGGATTCTCTTCCCTGCATGTCAAACGTTGCCAGCGCCGGGGCTTGCTGCCCAACCGCCAGTTTCTCTTCTTTACATCCGCTCATCAGAACCAAAACGGCGAGAATTAATACGTTAGTCCAGCGCATGTTGATTAGCCTCCTCGCCCTGATATTTGCCATGTTGCAGACGGATAATACGATCGGCAAACAACCCAAGCGCCGGATTATGTGTCACCATCACAATCGTGCGCCCCTGGCGATGCAGGTCGGTGAGCAGATCCAGTACCCGCTGTTCATTCTCCTCATCGAGGTTACCCGTGGGCTCATCGGCAAAAATCACCGGCGGCTCATTGACCAGCGCCCGGGCAATGCACACCCGTTGCTGCTCTCCTCCGGAAAGCTGACTCGGCAGGTGCGTCACGCGATGCCCAAGCCCCACCTGTTCCAGAACCTTTCTGGCCGCCGCTTCATCGACCACGCTGTGGTAGTGCTGTGCCAGCATGATATTCTCCAGCGCGGTTAAAAACGGGATCAGATGAAACTGCTGGAACACCAGCCCTATTTTTTCAGCGCGAAAACGGCGCCGCCCCTCTTCATCCAGTGCTGCGGCATCAATCCCATCTAAAAACACCTGACCTTCTGTCGCGGTGTCCAGGCAGGTAAGAATATTCATCAATGTCGTTTTACCTGAACCAGACGCGCCCATAATAGCGACAAACTCGCCCTGCACTATTTGCAGGTTGATGTCATCTAAGGCGGTAACATCACCGAACCGTTTATATAAATGGCGGGTTTCAATCGCCATTGGTGGGGTCTGCATAACGGACATGGCGTTACTCTCCTTTCAACACTTTTGCGGGTTCGACACTGACCGCGCGCCGGACCGGAACAATCGCCGCCAGAATGGCGACCAGTAAAGATAACGTCAGGGTGACAGGCAGCACTGGCCAGCGTAGCGAAATTGCAGCATTGAATACGGTCAGCCCCAGCAATTGGGCCAACAGATACCCTAAGATCCACCCGCAAACCACCGCAGCCAGCGCGATAATGCAGGTTTCCAGGAGAATTTGCCGGACAATATCACCGTTGCTGGCACCCAACGCTTTTTGCAGAGCAAACTCACGGGCGCGTTCACCAACAATGGCCATCAGAGTGGTGTTCACACACAAAGAGGACAATGCAAGGATCACCACCGATACCAGCCCCATTAACCCTTTTATCTTATCCAGTACCTGTCCTTCTGAAGCAGAGACTTTCCGTATTGGACGGATCTCCAGATCCGGGTATTGAGCCTGCAAGCGGTTAGCATAGTTTTCCACCTGACCGACATCGTTGCTGACACTCATCAGCCCATGGCTGATTTTACCGGGCTGATGCAGCCACGCCTGCGCCACGTCAAGACTCACAATCAGCATGTTATCTGTCGCATCACCGGCTTCAACAATGCCTTTAATCTGTAGGTTTTTACGTTGATTGTGATCCACCAGGGTGATGCTATCGCCCGGCTGGACACTAAGACGTTCCGCCAGTTTGACGCCAATCATCGCATTGCGATCATCAAAGCTGACACCAATCCAACTCCCCTGTACCTGCCAGTACGGCACCAGCCTTTGCAAGGATTCAAACCACACGCCGACAATAACCACCTTCTCCAGTTCAGTGCGCGCCATACCGTATAGCCATGGGCTGGCTCCGTGAACCAGACCTTGTGGTGCCTGATCCAGAATGGTCTGCAACTCTTGCTGTGTCATGCTGGAGCCGTGGCCTGGCCCGATGTAGAAATTCGCGCCAAAGGTACGCAATTCTTCACTCATTTTGGTATTGATATCGAACCACACCGCAGATAGCGCGGTCACGATGGTCGCCCCCACCATCAATGCGGCAAATACCACGCTAACCCGCTGAAAGCGCAGACGCAGAGCCCGCCATACCAGTAGCCAGAGCATTGTGCGTTTAGCGGCCATACAGCACCTCCACAGGATACAGACGAGCAATGCGCCGAGCCGGGAACCACGTGCCAATCAGGGCAATTAGTACCGCAATCACCAATACACAGGGCACTACAATCCAGGCAAAATTCAATGGCGCATCAAATAGCATCAAGCCAATCGCTTTCGCCATTCCCCATCCGGCTACGCATCCCAATGCCCCTCCGGCCAGTCCACTGGAAGCCGCTTCAAGATAGAACAACAGCATGATTTGCCACTGATGTGCTCCAAGCGCCTTCATCAGGCCGATCTCTTTAGCGCGTTCCATAATGGTGCTGGTCATCAGTGACGCAATCCCCATTGCCGAAGCTGCCAGTGCTGCGACGGTTACAACCCCCATCAGCAACTGAATTTTATCGATAACGACACCTTCAGATGCGGCAACCTGCCACACAGGACGGACTTCTGCCCCGGAAATAGCCTCCTCCAGTTGATGCGCAATAGACGAGACATAGGCCGTGCAGTACCAAAGGTCGTACTCTTCAGCATTCAATGCGTCGAGATTTTCACGCGCCCGGCGCGAAAGCTCGTTTTCCGGCACCGTCAATGCCGAGACGCGAATGGCCTGCACTTTGCCTGGTAAACCGAGAAGCGTTTGCACCGTGCTCAACGGCATAACCAGTTGGTTATCTTCATCTCCGCCGCTGGAGAGGATTCCGCTGACTGTCACGGTCAATGTTGTTTTACCGTTACGTATTACCAGTTGATCGCCCGGCTTCCAGCCCGTTTGTCGTGCCAGGGCATGTCCCACCAGAGTTTGAGGGGCATCGCCTGCGGGCTCCTGAGGCCAGTCGCCAGTAACCTGCCAGAACGGGCTCACTGTTTTCTGCCCCGTCTCAAACCCTTCTTCATCTGGAATATCCACCGGCTGGCTGAAGAAGGTGCCAAGAATACGTACCTCTTTGCCATCAACGTCGACTTCACCACCGAGCATAGGGGCAAAGCCGACAATGTTGTTACGCCAGAAGATATCCTTAATGTTTGGCAGTTCCGCTTCATCAAGGAAATCCTGCCCCGATAGTGGGTTACTGTTTTCACTGAAAAGCGCAGGCAACGCCGCCTGCCCGGCGGGTTCAATCAAAATATTGGCACCGTAAGACTTCAGCTCTCTGGACATTTTATCGCCAATATCAATCGACACCGCCAGCAGTGCAGAGATCAGGCTGGATGCGAGAAATACCGTCACAATAGCCAGTCCCTTGCGCCGGAGATTGCGCCCCCAGGATTGTCGTAACATTCGCCACAGCATTGTTACTCCTCCCTCAGTTCGGCAGGTACGAACTGTTCCGGAGTGTTACGGAAGCGGTCGTAGTTTGCTTCAGACGAGAAGAACCAGGTTTTGCCACCATAGCTGTATTTGTAGTCAGCCGAGGTATTCGTCAACCGGGAACCATCAACCGGATCGGTCACATTAATGGTCATGACCGTCGAGAAGTAATTCACGCCCGCTGCCAGCTCTTTACCCGGGATCACCAGCTCTTTCTCATCATTACGCCAGTTTTCAATCGGCACCGGGTTACAACCGCCAGGTTTACCAATCGAAGGAATGAAAATGTGTACCCCGCAGGCCACGCAGATAACCTGATTCCCTTCCATCACGTAGCCCTGATCGCCGCAAAGCAGACAGGCGTCAAAAACCACGCCCAAACGCAATTTGTCGGGATAGCGGTTAATCACGAAAAAACGTACAGCTTTTCCGTCGTCTGCCACCCAGACAAAGCGGTGCAACTTGCCATCACGGAGTTGTTCTATCGGCAGATGTACCATGCCATCGCTGGCAAGTTGTACCGGAACTGCTTCTGATAACTGCGGCGGCTGAGATGCGACTTTTTCCCACCACAGTTGTCCGGCGATCACAACCACCGCGCATCCCAGCGTCACCAGCCAGAGACGGAACGCATTTCGACGATGCGCCAGTGCCAGTCGATGAGCAATCGGCTCATCGGTTTCACGCGTCAGGCGGATAGCACGCAGCAGCGCCGGTACCCAGCACAGCGCCAGAACAAGCAATAGAGCCGCTCCCAACCAGTTATATAACGCCGCGTTGTTTGTCACTTTGGCCACGAAGCTCAATAGCGATTTTGCCAGCGGTAGCACCTGCAGCTTCATTAACAACAGCAGTAGATTGCCGCTTAATGGCAGCCAAATCATGACCATCAGGATCAGTGTTAACGGCCAGTAGAGCCCGCGAATACGCCGTAACAGCATGGCGCAAAGTACTCCCGCCAGGCAGAGGATCGCAAAAGCCAATAGCATTGCCGTCAGATTCAGCAGCAGGTCGGTATTTAGCACATGGGTACTGGTTAATCCGCCAAGGTTAGGATCCAGCGCCCAGTGTCGAGCAGCGCCAAACACAAGGATACCCTGCCACAGGTAGCGAATGCGGTTTGATACCCACCAGAAGCTCAACACAAACAACAGCGTGATCATCACTTCGGTGCCGACCAGCAGCAATTGCACCGGCTGCGTGCCACGGAGTGTGAGTCCCGCCAGCACGCCAACGATCAAGCCTGTGAATAAGGTCCAGACGAGTGGGCGTAAAGAAGGAGGATCGTTGCGACTCCACAGAACCCCGGAGAGCAGCGCAATGCAGAAAAAAACCTGTAGCGTCGTGACAAAAAAATAACTCATAACATCGACTCTGTACGGCGGATTGAATGATGTAACTATCCAGGTACATCGATAATGTAGAGCCTGCCCATCAAACGTTCAGGCTTGCGGTCAGTTGGGAGATGAGCAGCGCAGAACAAACCGTGGGTACATGTCGTACTTAGGGATGTGAGCACTGCCCGGTCCAAAATGGCAAATAAAGCAGCCTGATGGGAAAAGCGCTTAGTTCAGGCCAACGTATTTAAATTCATAGCTCACATCAAATGGCTTCCACCAGCGACCAACACCCGTATCACTGTCTGTGTGACGGTGCATACCTGCTTTTGACGGTGGTTCGATGTGATAGGTCACTTTGTAGTTACCCACACCCATCATTTTGATGTTCGCGCCGTAATGAGGACCATCGCTGGCGACCATCGGCATGAAGGTACCTTCTTGTTTTTCACCTGTATCACTGTTAATTAAGGTGTAACTGATGGTCAGATAAGGGATCCATTCGCCTGCGCCGAAACCATTTTTACTGCCTTCCACTGCGTGAATATCCGCCTCAAGGTGAATATCGGCTTTTGCTGCCGGTAACCCCATGCCGCGCGGCTCCATATCGATCGGCTGCAGATAGACAGCAGCCAGTTCCATCTCATTCATGGTGACAGGCTCGCCTGCCGGATACTCCTTAAAGGCAAACGCAGCCGGAGCAGTGAAAATACTGGCCATCACTGCACTGGCAATCAGGGTTTTCTTCATGGTCATCAGACATATCCTCTCGTCTTAAATAACAGCTATAGATTATTTTTTATCGTTTCCCCAGGGACTGTGCTTTTCCGCCGCATCACCCACAGCGCCACCAGCGCTGCAAGCAGCAATACGGCCTGCGGTAATAACGTTTCCATGTAGGGATAAATTCCCAACCAGCTGATTTCAGGGAAGCCGTTAATCAACGTCGGCTGGAACAGTTTGCCTTCCACCAGTTCCAGAACCCCTTTGCCCGCAAACACAAAGGCCATCAGGTACATAAAACTGCCGGTAAACATAAAGAACGGCTTCAACGGCAGGCGTACTACCGAGTAGCGCATGAGCAGCCACGCGGCCAGCAGAACAACACAGCCGATAACAAAACCTGCAGCAATCGCCATATGCCCGGAAACATCATTCGCATCCCCGACCAGGGCGTAGTAAAACAGCACGGTTTCCGCCCCTTCGCGATAAACAGCCAGGAAGCTGGTCAGCCACAGTCCAACCAGTGAACCACGGGAAAGTGAGTGGGACAGCTTTCCTTCCAGCCAGGCTTTCCAGTGGCGTGCTTCGACCTTAGACAGTAACCAGTAGCTCATGAAGAACAGCATGACGACGGCAATCAGCATCGTTATGCCTTCGAGCAATTCACGACTGGCGCCAGAATTAGTGAACAGAAGCTGGAATATCACAGCGGTAATGACGCTGGCGATCAGCGCGACAATCACCGACTGACGAATAAGCGGTAACTTATCCTGGTGATTGTTTTTCACCATATAGGCCACGATAGCCGCCACAATAAGCAGTGCTTCCAGCCCTTCGCGAACAATGATCATCAGGCTATAGAGCAGCAGGCTCCACTGGGTCTCTTCGCCTTCTCCCAACATCGCCACCGCTTTTTGTAGATCCTGCTCCAGTGCGCTGGCTTCTGCGTTGAGCCTTTCCACTGGCTGACCCGCTTTCATCAGGCTAACCAGACGCGTAAAGTAAGCCTCCAGCGTGGTTTTAAACGCTGAGTCACGGGAGCCTATTTTGTTTTCCATACCGCTGGCTTCAAAGCGGTCAAAGTAACTGTCCTGCACATCCAGAATGGCATTCTTCGCATCGCCCCCTTGATAGCGGGCAATCGCTTCCTGAATACTTTGATTGATACCCATCGACACCGCAGTCCAGTCTGCGCGTGCTTTGTCATCCTCTGCCGCTGGAGCGTTACCCGTATTTTGCGACGCTGCAACCTGCTGTTCGTCACGGGTAGTGGGCAGACCGGGCAGAAGATCCTCAATATCCTGTAACAACGTTGTGACCTGATAAGAAACATCATTGAGGTGATCCGGCTGCGCGGTGAGCGCAATCAGCGCAGAAAATTGCTGATTAATCGCTGCTGCGTCTTTTGCCGATCGATTCTGTCTGATCGACATTTCCATCTCTGAGTTTTTAAAACCCTGATAGTGCGCCTGTTGAACGTGCTGGCTGGCAACGCTGAGATTCCCGGCCTGATAGTTATTTACTGCCTGGGCCAGCAAATCGTCGATAGTGCGGAAACTCTCTTGCCAGTGTACGGCGATATCGGTTCTGGAAAACGCATTGTGCTGCTCTTCGGCAACCAGGCGATGCCCGCCATCCAGCACAGGTTCAACTTCACGCAGCGATGCCTTCAGCCAGTCGATTTTAGCCTGCACGTCAGAGAGAGATTTTTTTTCGCCAATCATGCGACGGATCTCACCGAAAGCACTTTCCATCTCATAACTCTTGCTGGCGGAAATGTTGATACGAATCGGACCTTCAAGGTTTTCGAATACCTCAAAGTAGGCCATTTGCACCGTGCGACGCGCTTCATCAGTTTGCTGTTGAGAGTAAAGTTCTGCCGTTTTATCAAGACGTTGCTCGATATCCTCAATAAACGGGGCATAGTTTGTTGCAGCCCATACGTGAAGGCTTACAAGCAAGCCACACAAAGTGAACAGCAGGAAAGAGCAGAACTTACGCACGGTACGCATCCCGTAAAATACAAATGATAATTATTATCATTATCGATTTTTGACTGCGTTGTACATGACCTGGATCATAAAAATGTCAACGGGTGACAAGTTATGTAAATTTATTTCATGAAAATGTGATGGATACGAAGTTGAGGCTGGCAGGATTTATTAATGAAGCCGTTAATTCAGGAGTATTTATACACCGTGCAGAATAGCGTTCCCCCATACTCGCTGACACAAATGAAGCCGACAGCGGGCATGAGGGAAAACGTTATTTAAAACAAAAAATGTCAGGGCATCATTATATCAGGATCACGAGTAATACGTTGTAGAAAACGACCATAACCCTGTTCGCCTGTCCAGTAGTTAATACTTTTCTCTACCCCCGTCGATGTCAGAGTCGCACCAGAAATACCATCTACCGTATATTCATCGATATGCTCTGGTTTTTCCTGAATTATTCTCAGCGCCGGCTTCCCGTTATTATCAACCACTTTTTTACCCAGCCATTGTTTACGCCAGTTCTCATCTTCCACTCTGGCCCCCAAAAAAGGAGTTTCCCGCTGCTGGTAGTAATACAGGTTTTTAACTGTACGCCCGTCAAGGTCAAGAGCAAGGAAGGCGTGCATCATAGACTTCGCCCCTTTACCGAAAACAGGAATTATAATTTGTTGAATTTTATTGTTTTTATTTTTCACCAGATAAACATCTGCAATTACGCAGCGCTGGTGGATCCTGGCGGGATCATGCTCCGGAGCGAGCTTCTTACATCCTTGCGTTATGGCATCGTCAGCTACCCACTCCCCGGAATCCAGATTGACCTTTCGCGCTAAAATATAACGTTGAAATAAATTATTTATAGTTTTTTCATCCTGTGCATCTGATTTTAGCAAGCCCGCAGCATGCAGAATGGCGGCATTTTTCTCTTCACTGGTCGGTTCGGTGACTTCCCCCTGGAACACCATAAACCAGGCAATAGCGGCAATAAAAATAAGGACACAAAACACCATCATTGATGCAACAATAACTTTACCCTTGTGCATTATTCTATAATCCCTGTAAGAAATAAGATATTTAAAACGCCTTCAGGTATGCCATTACCTTTGTAGATTTGCAACTACAGAAGCGATGAAAACTATATAATTATTTCGATATAGCTTTGGGCTTTAATATCAGAACAACATGTTTTTACTGCCATTTTATCGTATAAAAAATGCCGGGTTTCCCCGGCACAAAAATCACCACGTTTTCGCCCACCACAGCCGTATCTTCATCCCCCAGTAGCTGGTCCAGCCACTGGTTGTCGATACCACACGACCTTGCGACATCACCACTAGCGTGGGAGTGACGCTAATATCCCAACTGCGGGATATTGTGCCCTCAGCATCGTTAATAACCGGAAATGCCACACCTTTGCGCGACAGCCAGTGAGCAACATCCGCTTCGCTGCCGGAACGTAGCGCGATGGTCATAATGTTTTCCCCTTCTGATCGCAGCCTGGCGACTTCCGGCGTGGTGAAGCGACACACACCACACCAGCTTGCCCAGAAATAGATCAGCACCGGCTCCTCATTACTGAGTGCGGCGAGGGTGACTGTTTCGCCATCCAGCGTCTGCAAAGGCGTACTGTCAAACGATGCTGGCAGTTGAGGCGCGCGCCATACATCCATCAGCAGCATCGCCCCGGCTAACAACGCCAGTAAGATCAGCCCTTCGCGCAGCCAACGACGCAGTTTACCGCTCATTGGCAGCCGCCAGTTTTTCTTTGACCACTTCTTCAAGCGTTTCCCACGACACAGCGCCTGGTATAAGCTCATCACCAATTATCGTAGCCGGCGTTCCCCGCACACCCACCAGCCGCGCCAGTTGCAGGTTAGTGCTCAGTGTCTCTGAACTTTTATCATCCAGATTTACCGGAGTGGCTGCGGCTTTTTCCTGCGCCTGCTTAATACTGGCAGCCGTGTGGTAGCCCCTCTTCTGCATCAGTTTTTCATGCAGCGCCAGAAACTGCTGCGGATGCTCGCGCCACGTTGTCAGCGCAGTCCGCGCCGACAGTACGGAGCTTTCCCCTTTAAACGGCAGCGGTTTAATCACCACCGCCACGTCAGGATACTTTTGCACAATTTTTACCAGCATAGGATCCAGTTGCTTGCAGTACGGACAGTTGTAATCGGTGAAGTTTATCAGCGTCAGTTTCGCCTGCTTTGTACCAATATGCGGGCTGTCAGGATCGTTAAACAGCGCTTCCTGAATGAGCGCTTCAATTTGCTTTTCCTGTTCCGGTGTAAACGGTGCAGGCTCTTTCGCTACGCTGACGGTTGAAAACAAGGCTAACAGCAAAACAATCAGGATCTTCATGGATTGACTCCTTTGGCATCTGCCAGTGTTTTTAACACCGCCTCGCGGGTTAACAATGTTGGCAACGCCTGACCTTCCGGCAGACCGGGGCCATAAATTTGGTTAAACGGCACAGCAACCTGGCCACGTTTTTTCAGAAATGCGGTGATGGCTTCAGAAGGCAGCGTCCAGTCGCCGCGTAACGCCACTACATCAGGCTGTTGCAGTGCGGCCTGGACGTCTTCTTTATGCAATACGTTGTATTTATTTACCTTACAGGTAATGCACCAGTCGGCGGTTACATCAACGACTACGCGCTTATGTTGGGCAAGCGCATCGTCGATGGCCTGCTCGCTAAGCGGTTGCCAGTTCACACTCTCTTTCACTGCACTTTGTGTGAAAACACCCAGATGCGGGAGCAGTAACGTTGCCAGCCAGATAGCAGAGCCGAGCATCATCACCCCCAGAAGACGTCGCAGGATGTTCATCCAGCGCCCCGGACGTGGTAACCGCAATGCCAGACCCGGTCGGAGAGCCACCAACAGCCATGGCAAGCTCATGCCCAGCCCCAGTGCGAGAAAAAGTCCCCATAGCGTTGGAAGTGAAGCCGTAAGCGCCACCGCTACCGCGGTCCCGAGAAACGGTGCACTGCACGGCGTGGCGAGCAGCGTAGCAAAAGCGCCCTGCCAGAAATGCCCTGCCAGACCGTTGCCACCGCGAGTAGCCAGCGTGGTTGTCATTGTGGAAGGAAGCCGGAATTCAAACAATCCGAACAGACTGGCGCTAAACGCCAGCATTACCAGCACCATAACGCCAATAAACCACGGGCTCTGGAACTGGATCCCCCAGCCGAGTGCCTGATTGGTCATACGCAGCACCGTCATCAGCAATGCCAGGGCCATAAATGAGACCAGAATTCCGGCCACCGACGCCAGAAACTGACGGCGAACCTGACGACGACTTTTCTCTTCGACAAGCAAAATTGAACCCAGCTTCATGCCCAAAACCGGTAGCACACAGGGCATCAGGTTCAGGATCAGACCACCCAGCAGCGCCATCGCAACCACCTGCCACATCGCAGGTGCGGCGGTATCCGCAGCCGGAGCATCTCCTATAGCAAGTCGACTTTCCTGCGCAACGCCATTATCAGCCAGGACCAGCGTGACCCGCTTGCCGCGTAAATCCGGTGCGCCTTCTCCCCAACTGTCATGGACAGGTACTGTCGCCAGCAGCGTGTCTCCATCAATGCGGATTTGCGGCATACCGAAATCCACATCATCGACGGTATCCAGATAAAGTCCGGGCGTAGACCAGCCTCCCGCGCGGTGCGCTTCGACCACCAACTCTCCAGCCCGCGCCCCTGCGCTGAGCGTATCTGTCAGGCCGCTGGCAAGCGGGATCTGCCCCATTGCCTGGGCATAATCATGCGCAAATGTCGGATCCTGAACAGAAGGTGTTACGGAAAAAGGAAAATCCGTCAGCAGGCAGACATTGCTGCACGTTGATAGCGTCAATACGCCATTGATCGTGGCTGGCAGCGTGCCGTGTACCACCATCGGGAATGTCACCTTATCGTGATACCCCTGGGTAGTGATATTGGCGACCTCAAAGCGCGCAGGCGTTGGCCAGAACCAATCCACTGCGGGCATTTCACCTTTCCAGGTGACAGACGGCGCGACACCCCCCTCTCCCGGCGAACGCCAGTAGGTTTTCCAGCCATCTTCCAGCTTCACATCCAGCAGTAGACGGGCTTGCCCTTCAGCAGATGTATCGGCACGCAGCCGGACGCTGGCATGGTCGTTATCGGGTGAACGCAGCCAGCCGATGTCAGCCGCCCAGGATACGGGCAGCCATAGCAATAACAGGCAGAACAGCGCCTGCCTGAAAACAGTCATCATATTTTTTCTCCGTGAATGATTATCTAACAGTCAGCAACAACGGTTTGGTCATTCACGGAAGACACAGAATCTGAGATGAACCCTAAGCGTGGGCGGCGAGATGGCTCGCGGTGGGAAAAAAGGCAGACGAAAAGCCCGCACTGGCGCTAACAGCGACAGAAGCAGGCATAGCACCAGGATCGCCCCTTCAAACAGCACAGGCGGCGACGCCAGTAACGACTTCGCGCTCAATTCACAAGGGGTAACGGGTGAGGCGTCATCGGTATCCGTTTGCGCGCTCGCGACGACAGCAGTGGCGGCGGTATTCATCTGCAACGCATGCAGACCCGCTATGCGTTGCGCGGTGCAAACTATCACCACAACACATGCCAGGCAGAGGAACCACCATCCCATCCGTTGACGTTTCGCCATTATACCCTCACTGATTGACGCGAGTTATCTTAGCCACTGGTGAGGTTTTGGCAACCTTTACGCTGTAAAGTTATGTCGGTACCGGAGATTAACATCTGCTGTTCATTATCACACCCGGCCACGAAATAATAATCAATGCCAGCAATAATTTCACAATCAAAAATGGCACCTCTAATGAAACAACATGAAAATATCACCACAGGTATTATTCATTATTTTCGAGGCATCTCCGAGAAAACCCCGTGATAGATTATAAGAAAATATTAAAAATGTACTTTCGCGTATTGATGCGTAAATGAAAGTAAGGACTAGAGCATTTCCTCAATAAAAACAATATTATAATCAAACGGACTAATATCTTGTCCATTATAAAAACGCTTTGTTTGTTAAATGTTATTCAGAGTATATGGAAATGAAAAAATATTTATTACCCCTGATCGGCTTACTTTTTACCGTTAGCACTCAAGCCGCATCATTTACCGATGGCAAGCAGTTCATCTCACTGGAGAAACCCGTACCTGCAGCACCAGCAGCACTGAAGTTTTTCTCCTTCTATTGTCCCTCCTGCTATCAGTATGATGAAGTTTTCAAAGTGACTGATAACGTGAAAAAAGTCTTGCCCGCTGATGTCACACTCACCGAGTATCATGTCGACTTTTTAGGTCCTCTGGGACCAGACATGACGCATGCCTGGTCAGTTGCCATGTTGTTAAACGTGGAAGATAAAGTCAAACCTTTACTGTTTGATGCCGTTCAGAAAAAACAAACCATTAAAACAGCGGACGATATTCGCAATATATTTATCAACGCCGGTGTGAGTGCCAGTGATTATGACGCAGCATGGAATAGTTTTGCCGTGAAATCATTGACAGCCAAACAACAAGAGCTGGCTAAAACTGTAGATTTAAAAGGCGTACCCGCAATCTTTATCAAGGGTAAATATATGATTAATCCTAAAGGATTAAATTCAGATGACGTAAATTCTTTTGTGCAGAGCTACGCTGACACTGTCCAGTATCTTATTTCCCGCCCCTGATGTTGAGTTAATACCGTTATACGCACCACACAACAGGATCCAGCCCCTCTCTGGTGACTGTTGGTGGTGTAATGCCTGTTCCTTGTCATATCGTCTTCTCCTCCTTTCATGTCATGGTTGGCATTCACCCTTATGAGGATTACCCTAAACTTATTGGTAGATGCCTTTCCCCAGAGGTATCCTTCTTCTATGTGTTGATTTACACGAGAGAGCGCTATGGAATTAAAGGATTATTACGCCATCATGGGCGTGAAACCGACGGACGATCTCAAGACAATCAAGACCGCCTATCGTCGACTCGCCCGCAAATACCATCCCGATGTCAGTAAAGAATCCGATGCCGAAGCCCGTTTTAAAGAAGTTGCTGAAGCATGGGAAGTACTGAGCGATGAACAACGCAGAGCCGAGTACGATCAGTTGTGGCAGCACCGCAACGACCCGCAGTTCAACCGTCAGTTCCAGCAGGGCGATGGACAGAATTACAATGCTGAAGACTTCGACGACATTTTCTCCTCTATTTTTGGCAAGCATGCTCACCATTCACGGCAGCGTCATGCCAGTCGGGGTCACGATATCGAAATTGAAGTTGCCGTTTTTCTCGAAGAAACGCTTACTGAGCATAGCCGTACCATCAGTTACAGCCTGCCGGTATACAATGCTTTTGGTCTGGTAGAGCGCGAAATTCCGAAAACGCTGAACGTGAAAATTCCGGCCGGCGTGGGTAACGGCCAACGCATTCGTTTGAAAGGCCAGGGTACTCCCGGTGAGAACGGTGGACCGAACGGCGATTTATGGCTGGTCATTCATATTGCGCCTCATCCGCTGTTTGACATTGTTAATCAGGATCTGGAAATTGTCGTTCCCCTCGCCCCGTGGGAAGCCGCTTTGGGCGCGAAAGTTACCGTACCCACCCTCAAAGAGAGCATTCTGCTGACTATCCCACCTGGTAGCCAGGCCGGGCAGCGTTTACGAATTAAGGGCAAGGGGTTGGTAAGCAAAAAACATACCGGCGACCTGTATGCAGTGATCAAAATCGTGATGCCACCAAAACCTGACGACAACAGCGCCGCACTGTGGCAACAGCTGGCAGAGGCACAGAAGTCCTTTGATCCGCGCAAAGAGTGGGGGAAAGCATAATGGCTAACGTTACCGTCACCTTTACTATTACCGAGTTTTGTCTGCACACCGGCGTTTCTGCAGAGGAACTTAATGAGATTGTCGGTTTAGGGGTAATAGAACCCCGTGAAGACGAGACTGCCCACTGGCAGTTTGACGATCATGCCCTGGCCGTTGTGCAGCGCGCTTTGCGCCTGCGCCAGGAGCTGGAGCTTGACTGGCCAGGAATAGCCGTTGCGTTGACATTACTGGAAGAGAACGCACATTTACGACAGGAAAACCGCTTGCTGAGACAGCGTCTGTCCCGCTTTATCTCTCATCCATGACGCATTTATTGCCAGTCACCGGGGGCAGCATCGCTCTGCCCCTTTTTTCTCCCGTCAGTCCCACCCCAGCGTTAATGACATTAACCGGCAGATAGCATACATTCTGAGGTAAGAATTATCCTAAAGCATAAGACGTTGAGCCATGCAGCTTAAACCACTCACAAAAGGCCGTTTTCATAACATCTGGCAGCAAGATGATGCCTTTATCGAGAAGACATTCCAGGAACTGCTATCAGAGACACAGCTCATTCATGAGGATGAGTATCTCTATCATCAGGGGCAGGTTGTCGACCGTCTGATTATGGTGCAATCAGGAAGAATCTCTCTGCGTTACAGCGCTGAGAATGGTCGCCGTTTTCAACTTGGCGCGATGGAGTGTGACGAACAACTTTTTGGTGAGATGGAGTTCTTTACGGGCTATCGCTGCCAGCTTGATATTGTGGCCGAAGAGCCGCTCACCGTTGCGGTATGTAGTTGCGATCGGCTGGAAGAAGCGTTAAATCAGCACCCCAGACTGGCAATCTTCTTCGCCAGCGCAATGGCTGTCGACTACCAGGATATGCTGGAAATTTTCCTGCACCGGATGCTCTATCCGATCGTGCATAACGTGGCTTACGATCTTTATCGACAGCATCAAAACAAGCAACCCATGGATGGTTTCAGTAAAAAATATCAGGAAGCTGAGCGATTCGGCACTACCGACCGGGTCTACCGACGGGCGGTTAAAGCGCTTACTGATGCAGGCCTGGTAACGCAAACAAAGCAAGGCCTGGAAATCAAAGATCTGGATGGGCTACGGCAATTTCTGGGAAACGACATCATCGACTGACACACCAACACCGGGTCCGGAATGTTGGCGTGTCCGTCAACAACAATTAGAACTTATAGGTAAGGCTGAAGTAATGGCCGATACCCGTTGTACGCCCTGCTCCGCCGTGATTTTCCATCAATGCCATATTACGGAAATACTTCAATCCGTAACCCACTGCGTAGTGCTCTGAATGCCAGTAAATGCCGTTATACCATTCAATCGCGTTGTTGCTGTACAACGCCTGATCAGCAATCTTATTGGCAGCAAACTGGTAGTCAAAGTACCCCTGATAGTTTAAATAGCTGCCATTGGCGAAATGATAAAACGGCGTCGACCAGTTTGTTGAAAACATGTAGCCATCCCACTTACCTTCGTTATCTGCACCATAGTTTTCACGAACGTAGTGAGCGTAGAGATTCATCCCCACCATACCGAACCACGGTACCTTAACATCTGTTCCCAGGCCGATATAATGTTCGAATAATTCCCGGTCACCAATGTTGTTCACGGTTGAGATATAGAATTCGTTAAACGGGCCAACAGATAAATCTCTGTTAAAGATGGCATCAAGTGAAAAACGCGGTGATATTTTGGCAAAAAAGTTATCACCACCGTGACGATCGTCATGCTTGCTATCAAAAACATCAAAGAAATCAACGTAACCATAAAGATCGACAATACCAGAGCGAGCACCAAATTCCAGTTCAAGATACGTGTCGTTGCGAATGCCATAAGGAACCTTAGCATCAACGCTTTGCATTAAATTCATCTGCATCCAGTTGAAATCATTCTTCCGAATATTGCCATCAGTATAATCAGCAGCAACAGCATGGGCACACCCCATACTCATAACAGCGCCAACCACCAGATTTTTAATCATTGATATATTTTTCCGCAACATATTCAATTCCTTTGAGAAAGATTGAACGGCGCCACACACAGAATAGTTGTGTGGCGATAGTTCTTAATTAGAGGAAGGTAAGTGTTTTGCAATAATTATTGACGTTTGAGCTTCAGTGTTCCCAGCAACATGATAAAAATAACCAAATACAATACTGGTATTGCGTACATAATTTTTTGCAATCCCATCGTTTTTTCCATTACCGCGCTGATTGCCGGGCTAAACATTGCTCCTGCACTACCGCTAATTAAAATGTAAGAAACGTTCTGGCTACTTGCACGCTTCACAAAAGAAACACCGTAAGCAATAAAGGAGTTATACAGTGCGGCGCACACAAAGCCATAACTGTAGGCCAGATAATCTAACCCTGAAATATCTTTCTTCGTTACAATGATCGTAGTGATAATACAAGCCAGCAAAATAATACTTAACAGGAAATAATGTATCTTCACGCGGGCAACAATCCCGGTTGACACTAACGCGCCGACCAGTGCGGCCCCCCAATACTGAGTAATAATATTTCCGGCTTCTTCAAATGGAATACCAAATTTATTCTTAACAAACAGAGGTGCCCATGTCAGGAAGGTATAAAGCGCCAACATACCTAAAAACAGACCAATCCCACCGCTGATAATCCCAGGATTCCACTCTGACTTCACCGCTTCTGTCTGGCCAGAAACATGTGTTGTTTCGCAAGCTGCAAAGCGAGTTAGTGCCACAATCCCAAGGGTCAGTAAGGCCACCATACCAACGCTAAGGTAGCTGTAACTCCATGACATATTGTGGGTTAGCGCGAAGGTCGTAATCAACGGGAAAACCACCCCCGCAACGTTAAACGTAGCATCCTGCACCACCAGCATCGTACTCTGAATACGATCCTGCCAGACAGAAACCACGATCGTACCTGCCACGCATAGGCCAATACCGCCACAAAAACCGACGAGGGTCATAGCGACCATCACTGGCCATAAACCACTACTTAAATGCATTGTCAGTGCGCACAGGAAAACTATCGAATAGATAATTAACGTCATACGTTTTACACCGACTTTTTCAATCAGGAAAAAAGCGGCGATCGTGCCCGCTAATGCCCCTCCGTTCAGTAACGAAAAAATAGATGCGACAGCATTCACATCGGCATTGTAACGCATTGCAATCGGTTCAATCAGCATACCAAACTGACTGGCAAACCCTGCCATAATAAAATTTGCCAGAAAACTAATCAGCGTAAGTGCTATTTTATTCTTCATATAAAGACATCCCTGATTGGTTCAATAAAATTTCTTCGCTAAGCTGTAACTGCTGTATTCAGTGCCAGCTCAATCATATTATTAAAGGTTAATTGCCGTTCCTCCGCAGTCGTTTCTTCTCCCGTCAGGCAGTGATCAGACACTGTTAAAATCGCCAGCGCCTCAATCCCAAACTGATGTGCTAAGGCATACAATCCAGCCACTTCCATATCGACTCCCAGAACACCAAACTTCTCCAGTGCAGGAATTAAATTATCATCAGGATCGTAATAAAGATCGCCACTGAAAACATTTCCGACTTTGATATCAATGCCCGCTTTTTGCGCCAGAACCCATGCTTGTTGTAATAATGGGAAGTGTGCCGACGTTGCCATTGTATAGCCAGAACTACGTTTCAGATTCGTGACTGAGTCCGTGCCGGCTGCGACGGCAAGAATAATATCGCGCATTTTAATATGATGCTGTGTTGCCCCCAGACTACCCACCCGAATAATTCTCTGGACACCAAAATCATGTACCAGCTCATGTGCATATAACGTCATCGACGGTATTCCCATACCGTGACCCATTACTGAAACAGGTTGTCCGGAATAGTATCCGGTATAACCCAGCATATTGCGCACGTTGGTAACTTCCCGATAATCTACCAGGTAATTTTCAGCAATAAACTTAGCGCGTAACGGATCACCAGGCATAATAACAGTTGAAGCAAAATCACCCGGTTTGGCATTAATATGTGCAGTCATAACAATTCCTGAATCAGTTATATTGAAGATATGCAGGGATTGTAACCAGACGTATGCAGAGAATTGAGGACAAAAGTCCTGCTGAGAGGATCGGCCTCTCATTTTTGAGAGTTATTGTTGTTGCGTTGCCGTCCGGGGAAAACACCGCCACCCCGCGCGACAGTCACGGGGGGAAATCATGTCATATCAGGGCTTATCAGCGTGACCAAACAGTAACGCGGTATAATGGGGGTTCACTTTTCCGCTACGCTTACCGTCCGGACCAAAATAGCGATCGTCCCGGCACAGACGCTCATTGGTGTCACAAAACAGACCGCCCCGGAATGTAAAAGCGGTTGTATCAAATTGCCCGGCCGCTGCCAGTTTTTCGCCCTGCTTCTTGCCGACATACCTGGTGGTCAGCGCCACCGATATACCGTGCTTATTGGCACAGATCGATTTATCACACAGCACGCCCGGGGCCGGACTGTATGGCTCAACTGTCGCTGCGTTCACTGGCAATGACAGAACACTCACTGCCAGCAGGCCCAACACTTTTATCATCTTTCTCTCCTTATATTCTTCGCCAGCCGCTTTTGCCTGCTTCTCTCATCCGAACGGAATGACACCCGGGCGTAATATTTACAGTCGCTTTTCCAGTAAATGCGCTCTCATCAACTCCGAGGCGGCCTGTGCATCACCCTTTTTAATATGCGCCAGGATCTCTCTTTGTTTCGTCGCTGTATCAATGAAATACTGGCGGTCGTTGGCGGGTAATGACTCTCTGGTTTTTTCAAAGTAGGTAATCAGAACGTCAGAAAAAACCTGCAGGACACGATTGCCACTCGCCTGTAGCAGGAGTAAATGAAAATCCCTGTCATGACGGTCAGCTTCCTGCGGATTGTCAGCGTTTTCCTCAATAAGCCGGAGTTCGTTTTCAAGTTTTGACAGCATTGCTGGAAAAATTCTTCGCGTTGCCAGAGGAATGATAGCGCACTCGATTAAGATCCTTGCCTCAGTAAACTCTGAGATATCAAACCCGGACAGGTCAAACTGCATCAACAGTTGGTTATTTATGTTATGAGAACCCACATTTTTTAACACACTACCCCGTCGGGGAGCGCGCTCAAGCATTCCCATTTGCACAAGCGTCCCGAGCGCCTGGCGAACTTTATATCTTGATGTATTAAAACGAATTGCAAGTTCAGTTTCTGTTTCGATACGTCCATCAGCATCTCGGTTTGCATCATCAAGCAGATAATTTTTAATATTTTCAAATAGTTCGTTTTTCTTATCCATATACACTCTCAGATTAAGGTACCGAAACAATCGTAAGTATAAATAATACAATAAGTTGAGTTAATTATTTTATTGTTATGATAAGATTATAACCCCTTATTATTCAAATTATATTAAGCTATTTGTTAATAAAAAGGAATTAATTATGATGTTATTCGTAACTCAGTTTGCGATAGTTCTTACATGTATTGGTATAGGCGGGCGTTTTGGCGGGATTGGTTTGGGTGCTGCGGGTGGGTTAGGACTGGCAATCCTGACTTTTGGATTTGGACTCCCCCCCGATTCTCCTCCGATAACAGTCATCTCCATCATTCTGGCTGTTATCACGTGTATCACTATTCTTCAGGCAGCTGGCGGTCTTGATTTATTTGTTACTATGGCGGAGCGGATCCTAAGGAAATGGCCAGGTGCAATAACCTTTCTGGGCCCTGCTGTTGCTTACCTTTTTACCGCTATTTGCGGGACAGGATATGTCGCTTTTTCCGTTTATCCGGTGATTGCAGAAATTGCAGCCGATGCCAGGGTTCGGCCAGAGCGAGCAATGTCGATGTCAGTTATTGCCGCTAATTTCGGTCTCATTGCCAGCCCGGTAAGTGCAGTCGTTACCGGAACAATCGCCGTTCTTGCCGGATTACATGTATCGGCTTTGGATATCCTGTCTGTCACAGTCCCCGGCACATTTCTTGGCTGTCTTGTTGGCTGTTTGTTTGTCTTTAAACGAGGTCATGAACTCGAAGATGATCCTGAATTTCAGCGCAGGATTGCGGAAGGTGAGTTTGAGTCAATAAAGGCTGAAGAACGCACTGCCAGCATGGTGACAAAAGAGGCAAAGAGAGGGTTGCTGATTTTCCTTACCGGTATCATCCTGGTTGTCGTTATGGGGTCAATTCCTGAATTACGTCCGGTGTGGAATAACGGTACCGGGATGGAGCGCATGAGCATCCCGACAACGTTGCAGATAATTATGCTGACAACAGCATGTATTATTATGATGGTGTGCCGAATTTCGCCTTCAAAACTCGACTCAGGATCTGTATTTAAAGCAGGACTGGTGGGAGTGGTCGCCATATTTGGTCTGTCATGGATGATGAACTCCTTCTTTGAGGCATGGCACGAATTATTTAACACCGCTTTCCACGGTTTTCATAATCCGGTGCTGTTTGGCATTATTGTGTTCGGTCTTTCCGCTGTGATTTACAGTCCGGCAGCGACGGCTGTGGCATTACTGCCTGCGGGTGTGTTAATGGGATATCCGGCAGAAACATTAATTGCCTTGCTTCCGGTAACCTGCGGATCATTCATTATTCCGGGGGGAGCGCAGATTGGCTGTGTTGCTTTCGACCGTACAGGAACAACACGTATTGGTAAGTATGTAGTGAATCACAGCTATATGTTACCAGGTCTGGTTACCGTTCTCGCCTCAACCATTTTCTGCTTTCTCATTTCTAATTTACTGGCGTAGCGCCGAAGCGACTGGAGAAAGTCTGCAAGGCATCCCCTTCTGATGAAGCACAGAAGAGGATGCCTGTAATTAGATTTACTACGCAAACTTTAAAGGACAACCTGAGCAATCAGGTAGGCAAAAATAACCTGAGAAATGACCATAACAAAACCCGGGCGAATGTAGCTGTGGTTGATAACAAACCGCCCTATTTTAGTCGTACCTGTCCTGTCAAACGCAACACAACCAATTTGGTTGGCACCTGGAATAATGAAGTCTCCACATGTACAGGCAAGTATTGCGATTAGAAACGGCGCGGGAATATTTAGCGTAACACCTAACGGCATAATAGCAGCAACCGTTGCAGCAGGGCTCATAATAACCAGGGAGAACAAGAAAACAACCACGCCAAAGAGCATCGGAGCACCACTAACAATCCCCCCAAACACTTTTATCAGTTCTGGTTGGTAGGCATCAAAAAAGGTCGCTGTCATCCATGAAACACCGAGGATTGCTACCACCCCCATTAGACCTGCGCGGAAGACAGACCCCGTATTGAACGTATTACTGGGGACTTTGCTGACAATCATAATAAACAGCGCGGCTGTCAGCATGATCATCTGAATAACCATTGGCGTTGATAGCCTTTTCCCATCCCATGAAGGCAGAAGTCCGGTAAAAGATCCCAGGATGAGCACCAACATCACGCCAACTGCAAATATCGCGACGCCTTTTTTGGCACCTGGCGTAGCAACATACTCTTTTTTCTGCTCATTATGCATGAACTCATATTCACCAGCAGCAACACGGCGCTGAAACTCTGGATCATCTTCCAGCTCTTTACCGCGTTTGTAGACAGAAAAACTGGTAACAATTGCCGCCATAAAAAATGAAGGGAGAGCAATTGTCAGTATCTGTCCAAGAGTAATGCCGGCATATTCATGCAAAATAGCAAGCATCCCTGCGGTAGCTGCGCTCATCGGGCTGGCTGCGACCGCAACACTGGCAGCAATAACAGTTGCAGATAACGCTCGTTCTGGACGAACCTTCGCCTCCGCCGCAACTTCAGCAACAACAGGATACAATGAGAATGCAACGTACGTGGTACCGCAGAATAGTGTAAATATGGAAGTTAATATTGGCGCAACAAACGTAATAGCCTGAGGTTTTTTACGCAGTAATTTTTCAGCCACACGCACAAGATAATCAAGCCCACCTGCGGCCTGCAATATACTCACTGCCCCAATAACACAAATAATAATTAACATGGCCGTAATTGATGGTGCGGAGGGTTTTAGTCCAAAACCTAAAACTAATATTGTTACACCAAGCCCACCACCCGCACCGAGCCCCATTCCGCCATAGCGCCCACCGATACCAATACAGGCGAGCACAATAAATAATTGTATAAAGAATAAAGCGTCCATTTTTCACCTTAAAGCACCTCCCGAATATTGCACCCGGGAGGCATTGATTATTATGACAGGGATTACTTTAAATAAGACTTGGCATTTTCAATTTGTTTTTTAACTGCATCAGGTCCGGTTCCGCCATAAGACATTCTCGCTTTAATACAGGATTCTAAGGAGATGCTATCGTAAATATCGTTCTCAATTTTATCATCAAAAGAATGGAACTCTTCTAATGTGAGTTCTTCTAGCATCTTTTTATGTTTAATACAGTAATTCACTGCACTACCAACAATATGATGGGCTTCCCTGAATGGGATCCCTTTGCGGACAAGATAATCTGCCATATCAGTCGCATTAGAGAATCCTCTGGCAGCGGCATCGCGAGTATTCTCCGAAAGAACAGTCATTTTCTCGAGCATAGGAGCCATAATTTTCAGGCTGGTTTGCAGAGTATCCATAGAATCATAGACCTGCTCTTTATCCTCACTCATATCAGTATTATAGGCGAGAGGGATCCCTTTCATGATGGTCAGCATTGCCATCAGATTTCCGTACATACGGCCACCTTTACCCCGCATTTTCTCAGCAACATCAGGATTTTTTTTCTGTGGCATGATGCTGGAACCCGTACAAAAATCATCAGAAAGCTCAATAAATTTGAAGTCCTGGCTGGAGAATAAAACCAGTTCTTCTGAAAGACGGGTGAGATGCATAAAACATACAGCTGCGGCTGCGGTAAACTCGACCATATGATCGCGGTCACTTACGGAATCAATACTGTTTTCTGTTGGCTTATCAAAACCCAATTCATGAGCGGTAAACTCACGATCAATTGGGAAAGTGGTACCTGCGAGGGCCGCCGCACCTAACGGACACTCACCCATGCGTTGATAGAGATCTTCGAATCGCGTCCAGTCACGGCGTAACATCCAGTAATACGCCATAATCCAGTGTGAAAGAAGAATAGGCTGACCTGTTTGTAAGTGGGTATAACCAGGCATTATCGCATTAATATTATTTTCAGCTTTGGCGATGATAATTTTTTGAAGATTGACAATATCCTGCTGAATTTCCCGAATTGTTGCTCTCATATGCATTTTAGAGTCAACGGTAGTTTGGTCGTTACGACTGCGCCCGGTATGCAACTTCCCACCAACAGGACCAATAATTTCTGTCATTCGTCTCTCAATAGCCATATGAATATCTTCATCAGCCGTATCGAAAACAAATTGCCCATCTTCAATCTCTTTATCTACCTGCCTCAGGCCACCAATGATGGTATTTGCTTCACTCTCAGTAATAATTCCCTGACGGCCCAACATTGTGGCGTGCGCAATACTCCCTTTAATATCAAAAGGGCAAAGACGCTGCTCCAGCATAATGGTCGCGTTATATGATTCGACTAGTTTATTTGTCGGCATATCAAAACGCCCACCCCATAACTTCGTAGACATAAAAACCTCCAGTATAAGTGTTGCAGAATGGTTAAATTTGGATTTAATCAGTTTTAATTCGTCCTCAGATTACAAAAGCACCATCTTAATTGTCAACAAATGAAGGCATTAAATCAATTTATACAGATATTAAATATATTTATTAAGCTTTATTACTTTCGCATTTATGGCTAAAAAATAAGATGTAGATCACATTTAAATGCAACTTGATTCAAAGTTGCATTTATTAAAGGCGCAAAAATGGAATAGAGATTATTTTATTTGGCGACAATTGAGGGGGGTATGTTTATTTTGGAGGGGGCAGCAGAAACGAATTTGCCCATCAGCAGGCTGGCCTTCGGTGAGAGACATGGATGTCTCTCATTAATCCCGATGAGCTTACTCTGGTAAGTGACTTGGGTAAGCGAACGTAGTCAACGCCGAGGAAGCGTGAAGGATGACGTGTATATCAACGTGGGATACCTGGATCATGAGTGATCTGGGTGGCAGGTAACGGATAAAAAACTCGGGCAAGAGAATCCCATACAAAGAGAGGTCCAACTCCCTCTTTTATCTGGCGGCAGATGGTGCGCTACGCGATGGCGATTATTACTGATACTAAAGCAAAAAATCGCCCCCCCGGCGACAAACAGCTCCCGCGCGCAGCGGTCGTTGGACACTCATAACCCTTCTTTTAGGGCTTTACTGTCTGTTGTTTTATCAGCATGTAACGGTTAATTAGCTGATGCAGATGCATATCCGTTTGCAGCATCAAGGCTTCTGGCGATTGTGCTCCAGCATCCATCAGACTCAGTTGGTACAGTTGTTCTTCAACTGGCACCGCCCGACTAAAATTCTGTGTGATGGCAAAGACCATCGATTTCAGTTCTGAGCCGGTCAGGTATTTCCCTTTGCGCTCATCCAGTGCATTCAGGCGCTGAGTTAATACCTGCAGACCACCCATGCCCTCATGCCAGCCAGAAAGCGATGATGCAGGCAAAGCGTTACTGCTGATGTAACGCTGCCATTGCACTTTCAATTTTTCAGCTTCAGTTGGTTGAGCAGTAGCAGCAAGCACAAAGCCGTAGTTTTGCAGCCACAGTGGTGATAGCTGCGCCAGCTCTGTCAGGGCGGCCTCATTTGCCACTATGGGTAACGGGCTGCTGGTTGGCGGATTTATTTGCTGCCAGCCCCACAGCCCTGCTGAACCCAGCACCAGCGTGGTCAGCACTCCCCCCACAAAACTTTTCCACGAACAGCCCGTTCCCGGCTCAGAAGATTCAGGCACAATGCGTGGTGTGGCGAGGTCCTCACGGACAATGTAAATCAGAGGTTCAGACGGAACAGCAGATACCGGACTCACTGAGCTAACAGATGACGCGGGTATGGTCACAGCTCCCGTGTCACCACTGCCTGCATCAATATTTTCGAGGCGTATCACCGCATTATGCATAAAGGCGCACAGCTCCCCTATCTGACTGGCGTTTTTTAACTCCAGACGCTGCAAATGCTTACACAAAGCATCAAGGTGCTCTTCCGCCCTGTAAACCTGTGGCAGGTCAACATAATTCAGATCCAGCGTCCGCAACACTGAGTGCAGGCGCTGGGTGAATCCAGCGAGGATCTCCATCCTGGCATGGACCGGTTGCGGCCAGAGCGTTCCCCATTGATGCATCAACAAGGCTTCCAGAACAGCCAGCCCTTCATTAAGCCCCACCAGCCCCGCCATCCGTGTGCGTGCCAGCGTATACCAGCACGCCGTTTGCAGTTCGACGCCGTTCTGGCGAAACAATGCCAGACTCAGTTGCTCAACACGTCCCCAGTCAACATCAGGCCGCGCCGGGTGTGAGAGTTTGGCAAGCTCATCACGCAGAGCAGCATAATCCGCCAGCAGGCGCGGATCGCCGCCAGTTTTAACTTTACGAGAGTGAATGTCATTCATGACCAGATATCCATTTAACCTGTATGCTGCATCGAAGGGGTATTCTCAGCCGCTATAGCTCCTTGCGCGCATGAACAAGCGCCCCGGTGAGGTAACGCGTTCTCCGACATGGCGACTCATCTCCATGCCTCCGTCACACCCAGACCGTACAAAAATATCGGCATAAATTTTATTACCCGATTTTTGTCACGCAGAACGATAGCGCAGAGATCAAAAGTGATTACGTGCGGGTAGTCGTATCGAGGTAGTAAAACCAACTTTCTCCTGAGTAAATAAATTTACTACTGGGGCACACAGGCCTGCTCTTATCACCAGGGTCATGCCACTTACCTTTGGCTATTAATTCTTGCTCGCATTCTTTTGTTATCTTATTAAGATTAACTCTGAAGACGTTTTTCATACCCAGCAGAACAAGTATTTCCTCCGCCAGTTTGCAACAGGTTGGCGCACAGGCTTTGTAAGCATAAAATGCTATTAACCCACTAAAAGGTAGTGCCAGCCCAAGCATCATTAATAAAAAAACAGAATACTTCTCCCAAAAATCATCCCCACCCCACCCTACATCAATTATAGATTTAATCAGACAAACACATATAAACATAAACATAAATACACATATCAAAATCATCATATTTTTAATTCGCCACTGCATATGAGCAATATGCCCCATATCGCATTTCGGACAAATTGAAACTATTCGCTCTTCAGGAAGGGCAATGGCATATACTTCATAATGGTCATGCTGCCACTCTGCAATCATGTCCACATTGTCTCCAGCCTTAAGACGGGTTGTTCCCACCCAGCCCCGAAAGGGTTTGCCGTTAATTGTGCCTTGAACATATTCAGCCGTGTCATTTGATGATTCACTCTCGGCCATAATTACCGCCCCAACGCCAGGACTCCCTGCTGCAATAGCAATTGCTGCGGCTGCACCACGCTGGCCACCGGATGTATCCGGCAGACTGCTGGTCCGGTACGCCTTGACGTCAAAATATTCCCGAAAACATTCGCTACTGAAGGACTCCAGGCGGCCACTAATTTTTTCCAGGGGACCATATGGCGGTAATACCGGCGGTGGCGGTAGCTCCCTTGTCCACGGTCTGCCGTTCATCAGTTCGATTTCTTGCTTAGTCCGTAAATCAGCTAATTTTTCAGGCTTGATAAACCGAGAACATATCTGCTTCTGTTCAA
>NZ_JAOWGP010000038.1:0-100407 GCF_030333065.1 Citrobacter sp. Cm046
CCCATCTGAGCGCCGACATTGCCCCACAGATTGACCCGAGGGTTAATCTGTCCTTCAACACCCACTTTGACTTCGCCAATGTTGCGGGCGCCAGCCTGGTTGATGTGGACATTATCCATGTTCACGTTATAACTGCGCGTATTATGCAACCAGTTGGCTTCAATGAACGGCTCGAAAGTACGGTCTTTGTTGTCATCCATCGCATGATGGCTCTTCAGGTACGTACGAAGGCCCAGACGGGTTTGTACGTTACCGTCGCCACCGCTGCTAACGCGGGTTCCATTGGCTTCACGATGGTTGTCTGCTTTCACACCCATCCAGGTGGCCTGGGCTTGTGGCTGGATAAACCATTCATTAAGCGTCCCTTTGCTGCCAGCAAACTCGCCCAGTTTCTGGGTGTAACCCGTCTCCAGCGAGGCCGTAAAGCCTTTAGACTTGTAGGATTCGCTGGCCAGTTGCTGCCCGTTAACCTGGTTGTTGAACCAGCTGTACTGGAGCCAGCTGTCCACATACAACCCTGCTTTATCCGCATCGCTGGCAAACCAGGTGCCGTAAGCGCCAACGCTGTAACCGTTTATCGAACCTTTTGAACCATAACCCGTGACGGAAGAACGGGTAGAACTGTGGTTATTACCGTAACCCGCCATCAGACCCAGGTGGCCTCTGTTCAGACCATCGGTTGACCACTGCGCAACATCGCCACCCAACTGTGCGACATAACTGTTGCTCTGTGTTTTCAACTGACCACTGCCATCACGCCAGTTATTATGACTACCGACCTGGCGTAGCCACAGACTGGTAACTTTCTTCTCACCAGTCAGAGCATCAACGTACTGCGTTTCCCCCAGACGGTCGTGCAGACGGGTGTTGAATAACGTGTTCGCAGCCGCAATGTTTGCAAGATAGCTACCTGCTTCAGGGCGGTTAACATGTGTTTCATCAGAGGGGTCAACCGGCGGTGTTACAGGATCAACGGGAGGGTCGACAGGGTCCACTGGCGGCTCTACGGGATCGACAGGTGGATCCACGGGGTCAACGGGAGGATCAACAGGGTCAACCGGTGGCATTGTGTTGGTTAAATACCAGTTGCTGCTATTGTCGCCGGTACCGCGGACCAGTGAATAGTCATAAGCCCCGGCCACAATACGGCCCTTCTGAGTAAAGATACCGTCAGATTTACCGCCTACGCTGATAATCTCGATGCCATTTAGCGTGTAGTCACCATTACCCCCGGCATTGGTGACGCTAACATCGGTATTACCCGAGGTATTGCCAGTAACCACTAACTTATCAGTTACTGAACTGTCATTGCCCAGCACGGTATTAAGCAGCAGGTGCCCGCCATTTCCCGTGTAGTTGCCATTCACAGTCAGCGTGGTGCCTGCCACCGGTTTATATGCGGCGTCACGGTAACCTATCGTCACCGTACCGCTGTTGTTCATGGAGCCGGTATGATAGTCGGTGACAGCTGCATTAACGCCATCCTGGCCGAGTGTGATCCAACCACGGTTATCAACGTCGCCGCTGCCCAGGCCATCAGCAGATAACAACGTAATATTCCCGGAGTCATTGGTGGTGTTGGCGGTCATTCCCGCGCCACTACCGCTAATAATCACACGGGCACCTTTAGTCAGTATCAGTTGCCCATCACCCGTCAAATCACCAGCAATGGTTCTGCCCCCCCAACCGTCTGTCATGGTCAGGGTGCCCTGGTTAAAGTCCAGTACACTGCCGGCTTCTGTCACTATGTTTCGCAAGGACTGAGCATGGCCGTTCATGTCGAACTTGCTGCCGCTGTGAACGGTCAGCAAGTGAGTATCCCCCAGTACATTATCGTTGCCCATTTTCAGGGTACCGGCGACCACATCAGTATTACCTGTGTAGCTGTTAGCATTGTTAGATAAGCTCACGTCGGTGTCGGTGTCGATACGCAAATCCCCGGTACCGGTGATTTTAGCACTGAGATCGGCGGCGTTGCCGGTGTTGCCTTCCGCATTCAGCGTCAGCGAATTGTCGCCCCTATTCACCAGTTCAAGCTCGACTAAGCCATAGTTAACATACAAGCCATCGCTATTATCGCCACTGGTCAGACGGTAATCGTAGATAGCTTCAGCCGCGATATATCCGTTTCTTACAACAGTTGTGGTCACCTTATTTGAGATGACTTTACCGTCCTGGTCGATAAGGGTGAGATTGCCGCCATTCCCGATGACCTTCCCGTTAGCGCCGATCAGCTCAACCATTGTCCCTGTATTATCCTGCTGAAGCAGCGGTGCAACGGAGTTTGGCGTTTGCGGCTGGTTATCAAAGAATCCATCGTTGGTGATTTTGACCGTCCCACTACCGGTCAAATCGAGTTCATTATTGGTCTCAATAACACGATCGCTGGTGGTAGTACCCGGTGAAACATCGCCAAATACCAGAGTACCGCCTTCAAAAACTAGCCCGCCAATATTTTGTGTTCCGGTACCAACGGTGGTGATATTCCCACTTCCGATATGCAGCGTCGCATTGGTGAGCGCGGTGGTATTGGTACTTTCCAGGGCGAAGTGGTCGTTTTTGAGAGTCACATCCCCGGCAAATTGATCGCCCGCCGCTGCGGTAAAGTTGAAATTTCCATTGTTGTTGTCGGCGATAAGAGCACCATCACCAACCAGTTTGTTATCAAAATCAAATTTGCCTGTGGTTTGCGCGATCAGGGTGGCGCCGTTCGTAATATTGATTTCATCCGTACCGAAATCGTCGTGAGTTGACGATGCGTTTTTATCCGTCGTCACCGTACCGGTGATATTCCCGTTACTCCCCGCGTAGGGCTGGTTCGCACCCAGGATACGCGCTTTACCGGAAACGATAGCGTGCTCATCGCCTGAAAGTGAATTTGAGAAAGACGAACCGTCGGTATAGACAATACCACTTACGTCATGGGCGCTTACCCCGCCAGCAATAATCAGTAACGCCGGGGCAATAATTAATGTACTTTTAATTCCGTTATAACTGGTTCCTTTAGAGGAAGAGCTTTTTACCTTCCCTTTTCCTAATTCTGAAACAACAGTCCACGCCATAAGTGAATGGTTCCAGACAATATTATAAATAGTATTCATAAATTTCAGCCATACCCTTCAGGTAGTTAAGATTTTGGTATGAGATTTTTCCCAAACCTATATAAGGTCAAGCTCCGTAGATGATATCGCCTGCATATGTGCTTAGTTGCATAATGAAAAAGGTAGCGCAGCCACCTTATAGGTAATACTTTCATTTTTTACATTTACAGGAGGGATACCTTCATAGGTCAGAATTAGAAGTGAATCAGTTAAGCATGCTCATTCCTGCATAGACAGCGGCACATGTTCAGAATGAATAGATTTTTAATCTCCCCCCGCAATAATAACCAAGGGGTAGTAACTCAGAACTCTGATATATTTCACACAGAACATTCTTAAATGAAAGTCATTAAACTACAGATAACACTTTCACAACATACAAATGAATATCCTTACATTCTAATTCACGAAAAGTTAGCTAAACACAGGCACAAGTGCAGATTATGGCAAGCCATTTCTTGATTTATCGAATAATAACGCCGCTCCATAATTATTCAAAGTTTAATCGGGATGATAATGACAATTTAGGATCTTTCCATGCAAATGAAGCTTGACTCCTAAAATCACCATTAGCGCGTGGCGTTTTACAAATTAATAATATCCTACCTCTTGCACGCCAATTCAGACAGCGTTTTAACGGGCTATCAGTAATCAATACTTTTGAATCAATAGAATCAAACTATTAATAACTTTCGGATATTCAGCACAGCCAACCTTCAAATGAAACATTTAGTATTACTTTAGTTTTGATATTTGTTTTTTACATTAAAATCAAATAGATATCACAGTATGATTTGTGACACATTAATTTGTTCAAATTGCAATCAACACAATATAACCAATTAAAAATCATAAGGTTATGCAACACTGCTTTTGAAATTAAAACTATTCAATCGTTGTTTTTATGATATTAATTTGCATTATGTGTTTTTTTTGTTTTTTATATGCAGCGAAATTAACGAGAAGCGTGTCATTGTTACGCCCTGCTCAACACTTATTGTTTCATTAGTTATTGTTTGGTAGCAAACCATTTGCAAGAGATATGTGGTGAACTACTTAGCTCTTAAGGAACTCACAAAGTGATACAGTAATTTGGGGGGACTTAGGTAATTTACGACTGTGAGTGCTGTTATGCGCATCATTACTGAAAATTTATATCTTCATATAGGACTATCTTCGTTAGTTAAGAATGCATTCGATGAGAGCAAAACCAAGAGGCTTGTCTTTATAGATATCACATATCTGTCAGAGCTATCGGCTGCTGATTTTGACGGGTTTATTGTTTATATTACACCAAAAAAATATAACATTGGATGGAAGGAGTTGTTTTCAACTGAGGTTAAACAGGGAGAAACCATAGATATGACAATGTCAGTAAAAGACATCAGGAAAAAGATTAATGCCTTAACTTGTGGCAGTAATGATGTTATTAACAGCGTTCAACATCGATATAGGTTATCAGAAAAGGAAGTCGCCACCATTCATGCTCTTGCCTGCGGCATCACTCCCGACACCTGCAGTCTACTTACTGGCAATAGCATTAAAACCATTAGCTCCCATAAAAGGAGTGCAATGACAAAGCTTGGGCTAAAAACCCAACAGGATCTTATTAACACCTTAAATTTATTAATCAAATATATGAAAATCATCCATACGATTGAATAACCAGGCTTATCAGCACCAGGCAACGAACCTCAAATCCGCCCTGTTTATGCCTTCCCGTTCCTTTATCGCCTGATTTGTGCGGCAAACTCTGATGGCCATGTTTTCCTGATGGTCGATTTTGGCTGTTTTATATTCAGTCCCTGCGAGGGACTGAGTAATAAACTGGATGATGCGGCTCGCTAGTACGAATAACGACCGCTCTGTGAATCAGGTGAAGCTTTTGGGAACGAAATCCAGGACAAAACCGGGTTTTACACCCGGTTCTTCACTCTATTTGAACAAGCCTTACGCGCTTAACCCACGATGGGCCAGCATAGGCTCCATACGCGGATCACGACCACACCACTGACGATAAAGTTCAGCGAGATCAGAACTGTTACCACGCGATAAAATCGCCTCACGGAATTTTTGCCCATTCTCGCGGTTTAATCCCCCCTGCTCCACAAACCACTGATAACCATCGTCAGCCAGCATTTGCGTCCACAGATAGGCGTAATAGCCTGCGGCATAACCACCGCCGAAGATATGGGCAAAATAACTGCTGCGATAGCGTGGCGGAACAGCCTCGAGGTTTAACGCCTCCTCTTCAAGCGCCTGTTGCTCAAACTCGTCTACTGATGAAGATGATACGTTCCCGTCCAGACTGTGCCAGTGCATATCCAACAACGCTGCACTCAGCAGCTCAGTCATATCGTAACCCTTGTTAAACAGGCTGGCTCGTCGCATCTTGTCCTGCAACGTCTGGGGCATAGTTTCCCCCGTTTCAACATGGCGAGCAAAACGGGCAAAAACCTGCGGATGACTCGCCCAGTGCTCATTAATTTGCGATGGAAACTCAACGAAATCGCGTGGAGTATTGGTTCCTGACAGCGTTGCATATCGTTGTGTAGCGAACAATCCATGCAGGGTATGCCCAAACTCATGAAACAGTGTGATGACATCATCCCACAACAGCAACGCCGGCTGACCGTTCGCGGGTTTCTGATAGTTGCACACGTTGTAAATCACGGGTCTGGTTTCGTTAAGCACCGATTGCTCAACAAAATTCCCCATCCAGGCACCACCGCTTTTCGTTTCCCGTGCAAAGAAATCACCATAGAACAGTGCCAACCCCACACCGTCGTGATCGAAAATTTCCCACACTCGCACATCAGGGTGATAAACAGGAATGTCAAAACGCTCAATAAATTTAATGCCAAAGAGCTGATTTGCCGTCCAGAACACACCGTCACTGAGCACTGTCTCTAAAGCAAAATAGGGCTTGAGTTGAGCCTCATCAAGCGCATATTTTTCACGGCGTACCTGTTCGGCATAAAAGGCCCAGTCCCAGGCCTGGGCACTAAATCCAGCCTGTTCTTGATTAATCGCTTTCTGAATTTCGTTTTGTTCAGCTAACGCTCGCTGACGCGCTGCCGGAACGATAGCCCGCATAAAAGAAAGCGCCGCCTCCGGAGTTTTTGCCATCTGATCCGCAATTTTCCACGCAGCATAATTCGCGAAGCCGAGTAATCTGGCTTGCTGGGCACGGATTTCCACCAGCCGACGAATAATTGCGCGGGTATCATTTGCATCGTTTTTTTCAGCTCGAGTCCAGCCGTTGGTAAACAGATTTTCGCGAGTCTGACGATCGCGTAACACAGCAAGCGCAGGTTGTTGGGTGGTATTCAGTAATGGAATAACCCAGTGGGCAGTTAGCCCCCTCTCCTTTGCTGCCTGAGCGGCAATAACCAACTCATCCGCGCTTAAGCCATCCAGCAGTCGGACATCATCTACCACCAGACCGCCTGATTTATTTGCCGCGAGCAATCGCTGATTAAACTGGCTGGTTAAGGTGGCCGATTCTGTATTGAGTGCTTTCAGGCGAGTTTTATCGGCCTCATTAAGCTGCGCGCCTGCCAGAACAAAACGCTGGTGAACCACTTCCAACAAACGTAATGATTCGCTGTCCAGCTTCAGTGATCCACGTTGTTGCCAGACGGCATCTACACGCGCAAAAAGTGCGCTATCGAGATAAATATCATTCGCCAGCGCTGCAAGCTCGGCGGAAAATTCCTCATCAAGCCGCTGTAGTTCATCGTTCGTGTGCGCCGCGGTCATCGCAAAGAAAACACTGGTAACACGCGTTAACAATGCCCCGCTTTGTTCAAGCGCCAGCAGCGTATTCGCAAAATCAGGAACCTGTGGATTTTGCGCAATTGCAGCGATTTCAGCTCGTTTTTGCCGCACACCTTCATCAAAAGCGGGACGATAATGACACTCTTTAATTTGATCAAATTGTGGGGCCTGATAAGGCAAGGTGCTGCATTGCAAAAAAGGGTTCGTTAACAACATCTTTCACTCCTGAAAACGATTTGTTTATTAGAGTATGCCTCGCGGGAATCGACCGCAATCTCGTTAAGCAGCAATAGCCCTGAACAGAAATGACGTGCTATGGTAATAGCACATAAAAAGCGTTGAGGAACAGTGAGATGATCGTTTTAGTAACCGGAGCAACCGCAGGTTTTGGTGAGTGCATTACGCGTCGTTTTATTGAGAATGGGCATAAAGTTATTGCCACCGGACGCCGTCTGGAGCGCCTGCAGGAGCTGAAAGATGAGTTGGGCGACAACATCTACACCGCACAACTTGATGTCCGTAATCGCGCGGCTATTGAAGAGATGCTGGCATCCCTCCCTGCACAATGGCGCAACATTGACATTCTGGTCAACAATGCGGGCCTGGCGTTGGGTCTCGAACCTGCCCATAAGGCCAACGTCGATGACTGGGAAACGATGATAGATACCAACAACAAAGGTCTGATTTATATGACCCGTGCCGTCCTGCCCGGCATGGTCGAACGCAATCGCGGTCATATTATCAATATCGGCTCTACCGCCGGTAGCTGGCCGTATGCTGGTGGTAACGTGTATGGCGCGACAAAGGCATTTGTTCGCCAGTTCAGTCTGAATTTACGTACGGACTTACATGGAACAGCGGTGCGCGTTACCGATATTGAGCCGGGCCTGGTTGGAGGGACGGAGTTCTCTAATGTGCGTTTCAAAGGTGATGATGATAAAGCCGGAAAAACCTACGAAAACACCACAGCACTGACACCGGAAGATGTTACCGAGGCAGTTTGGTGGGTTGCTTCGTTACCTGCCCATGTCAACATTAACACCCTTGAAATGATGCCAGTCACACAGTCTTTTGCAGGTCTTAGCGTCCATCGGCGTTAATTTTTATACCCGGCCTCGTGCCGGGTATAGATAGCATCAAATAAGTGATAAAGTAGACAGGTTAACTCTCTAAAAAGTAAGAATGAATGACCGTAGAAACGCAGCTCAACCCTACACAGCCAGTAAATCAGCAGATTTACCGTATTCTTCGTCGCGACATCGTGCATTGCCTGATTGCACCTGGCACACCGCTTTCAGAGAAAGAGGTTTCCGTACGCTTTAATGTGTCACGCCAACCCGTTCGCGAAGCATTCATTAAACTGGCGGAGAACGGTCTGATTCAGATCCGTCCGCAGCGCGGCAGTTACGTTAATAAAATCTCAATGACCCAAGTACGCAACGGCAGTTTTATCCGCCAGGCCATTGAGTGTGCTGTGGCGCGTCGGGCTGCATCGATGATCACTGAAAGCCAGTGCTACCAACTGGAGCAAAATCTTCATCAGCAACGCATTGCCATTGAGCGCAAGCAACTTGATGACTTTTTTGAGCTTGATGATAACTTCCATCAACTTCTTACCGAGATTGCCGACTGTCAGTTAGCGTGGGACACCATTGAAAACCTGAAAGCAACCGTTGACCGGGTGCGCTATATGAGTTTTGACCATGTTTCACCACCGGAAATGTTGTTGCGCCAGCATATGAATATTTTTTCTGCACTACAAAAACACGATGGCGACGCAGTAGAACGCGCCATGACGTTGCATTTGCAAGAGATCAGCGAATCCGTGCAACAAATCCGCCAGGAAAATAGCGACTGGTTCAGCGAAGAATAACCCTTGTCTCACCTCGTACAGAGGTGAGCTTCCCCGTACTTTATCCCTGTCTGCATATCCACATAAAAAAAGCTGTGATTTTGATCGAAAACAAAAAAAATCCTTAACGATAAGCGTATTTATATTGCGCCCGTTACGTGGGAGTAAAAGCCCACGGGCTTTAACGGTAAGTTGGAAAGGAGAAAACACCATGAAAACATACGATCGTAACCGTAACGCAATTACTACTGGCAGCCGTGTCATGATTAGCGACACCGGAATCACTGGTCGAATCAAAACAATTGACACCGATGGTCTGACCGCTGAACAAATTCGTCGCGGTAAAACAGTGGAAATTGAAGGTTGTGAAGGCAAATATGCCCCCCTCGAACTGATTCGTCTGGGAATGAACTAATTGGTGTGAATGCCAGAAAATAACGCGCCATCTGGCTGTAGTAAAAGCCGGATGGCGACATATAAGTTTTACTGTGTTACTTCAATTTCGCGGCATACTTCGCAACCGTTGCCTTCGCTCCATTAGCCAGCAAAGCAAGATACGCTTCTGTGACTTTGGTTTTGAACCGTTCAACCTGAGGCAGTTCGCGGCCAAAAATCGCATCGATAGCCAGTAAAGCCTGCACACGATCTTCACCTTCATTACTGTTCTGCACCACATTCTGGATAATCGGTAATAGCGGATCGTTAACGTCAATCGCTTGTCCCTGTTCATCAACACCGCCGACATAGCGCATCCAGCCCGCTACGCCCAGTGCCAGCAGATCGAAACGACTGTCGTGCACAAGATGCCAACGGACGGAATCGAGCATACGCTGAGGCAGTTTTTGGCTACCGTCCATCGCAATTTGCCAGGTACGGTGACGCAATGCCGGGTTACTGTAACGGGCGATCAGGCGATCGGCATATCCTTGCAAATCCACGCCCTGCACTTTCAGAGTCGGTGCCTGTTCCTGCAACATTAGCTCACGCGCTGCCCGGAGGTAATTTTCATCTTCCATACAGTCATTGATATGCTGATAACCAGCCAGATACCCCAGATATGCGAGGAATGAATGGCTGCCGTTCAACATACGCAGTTTCATCTCTTCATAAGGAAGCACATTGCTGACCAGTTCAGCACCCGCTTTTTCCCATTCCGGGCGTCCGGCGACAAAGCTATCTTCTATGACCCATTGACGGAACGGCTCACAGGCTACGCCAGCCGGATCGCGCACACCAGTAAGTTGTTCAATTTTATCAAGCGTGTCGGCCGTCACCGCCGGTACAATACGGTCAACCATGGTCGAAGGGAAAGTGACGTTTTCAACAATCCATTTCTCCAGCTCGACATCAATTGCATGAGCATAACAAGTGACAACGTCACGAATAACTTGACCGTTTTCTGGCATGTTATCGCAAGACATCACAGTAAACGCTGGTAAGCCTGCGGCTTTACGGCGTGCCAGTGCCTCAATGATAACCCCCACTGCTGTTTTGGGCTGATGAGGATTTTGCAGGTCGGCGGCTATCATCGGACTTTCCAGCATCAGTTGCCCGGTTGCTGGAGAGTGGCAATATCCTTTCTCGGTAATGGTGAGGGAGACAATAGCCACCTGAGGTTCGCACAAAGCGGAAAAAACGGCCTCAAGACCATCAACCTGCGCATGCAGCGCGTTTTTAACTACGCCAACTACTCTCGCTGTCCAGGCACCTGCCGACATTTCCGCGACGGTATACAGATTATCCTGCTGTTTCAGATCGGCAATTTGTTGCTCACCACCAATCAAGTTAACTTCATAATAACCCCAGTCACTGCTGTGCTCAGCGGCCAGGATATCAGCGTAAACACCCTGATGCGCGCGGTGAAACGCACCAAATCCCAGATGAACAATACGCGGTACCAATTTGGAACGATCGTAGTCAGGAATTGCTGCCCTGGCTGCTAAGAGTTTGTTTTGCATGGTATGACCTACTTATCAATGAAATCAGGACCGTCTCAGAGTAACGCCTGTATGGTTGTATGTTTTGATATGCATTAAGCTTTTTAGTATTGGTATGACATCATTTGAAGATATATACCAAACTAGATGAGAGGGGGCGGCATTGAAGCCGCCAGCTCGTATTAGTGCTTTTGCCACTGCTGATATTCACGTTTAAGCCGCTGTGGTGCAGTTTCCGGCATCATCAGTAAACCTATTATGGAGATAACCCCCAAGACAATAACGTAAGTTGCAAGCCCATAATAATGCCCACCAGTGACCTGCAGAATCTTCACCGCGACTAAGCCAAGTATTCCACTACCAATCAGCGATCCCATCTGCCAAATCAAAGCGATACCGCTACAGCGAATATGCGTTGGAAACAGTTCTGGGAAATAAGAGGCCTGAGGTGCATAACACATGCTATGACCGACACTCAAAACCAGAATCATCACTAATTGAGTAAGCCAGAAACTATCCTGATTTATCGCAAGGAAGAATGGAATAATCATGATGACCTGAAGAAGTGCGCCAATAATATACACTGGCTTGCGCCCGATCCTGTCACACAACGATCCCATCATGGGTATTGCAATAATTTCTATTATTACTGCAACAATCATTGTCTCCATCAAAATATTAGCATCAAGATTGTTTGCCTTACCGTAGGCTAAAACAATCACTGTAAACATCGCAAATGTGCAAGCTTCAATCAGTTTTGCGCATACTCCCTTGACGACAATCCCAGGAAAATCGCGAACAACCTCAACTAATGGACGGGACTCTTCAGCTTTAGTCTCTCTAATTTGAGCAAACACTGGAGATTCATCTATTTTTAAGCGGATAAACAGACCAACAATAACCAATAATAAGCTAAGCAAGAATGGTATGCGCCATCCGTAGTCCATCATCGCCTTAGGCGAGAGCGTGGCATTCAAAAAGGCAAAAAGTGCTAATGGCAACAGGAAGCCAACAGGTGCACCGATTTGAACCCAGCTAGAGAAGAAACCACGGTGTTTGGGTTCAGAATATTCAGCAGTCATCAACACTGCGCCAGCCTGCTCTCCCCCAACCCCAAACCCTTGCAATACGCGAATGAATATAAGCAGGGTTGGAGCCCAAATACCAATTTTTTCATAGGTCGGTAGCAACCCAATACAAAACGTCCCTAAGCCAACAATTAAGATGGTAATGACCAGTGCTTTTTTACGTCCCACCTTATCGCCAATATGACCGAATACAATTCCGCCTAATGGCCTTGCCAAAAAACCGACTGCATAGGTTGCAAAAGCAGCAAGCGTACTAATTAATGGGTCGTCACTCGGGAAAAATAGATGACCAAAAAAGAGTACGGCTGCTGTTCCGTACGCAAAAAAATCATAGTATTCAGCAGCAGTACCAATTGCTGATGCAGAGGCAACTCGACGAATAATAGGTTTATTACCTGCGCCATTTTTAATATCGACTGAACTAACCATAGGTTTTACCTTTTATAGGGTATTGGGCTAATCAACATCTTTTGTACGTGAAATTTATATTTACCAGTTCCACAATGTGCCATCTTCCAGGCGTGCGACGGGCAGATAAGCCGGATCGTACGGATATTTCGCCGCGAGTTTTTCGTCGAACTCAATACCCAGACCCGGCTTGTCGCCTGGGTGCATGTAGCCGTTATCGAATGTCCAGTTATGCGGGAAGACTTCCAGCATCTGCTCGGAGTAACCCATATATTCCTGAACACCGAAGTTCGGAACCCACAAATCAAAATGCAGTGCGGCGGCCATACATACCGGAGACAGATCTGAAGGACCGTGAGAGCCGGTACGGACCTGGTATAAAGAGGCAAAATCAGCAATGCGACGCATACCAGTGATGCCACCGGCATGGGTAATGGTGGTACGAATGTAGTCGATCAGCTGTTCTTCAATCAGCTGTTTGCAATCCCAGATGCTGTTAAAGACTTCCCCTACCGCAATGGGTGTGACCGTATGCTGGCGTATCAGACGGAAGCACTCCTGGTTTTCAGCAGGTGTCGGATCTTCCATCCAGAACAGGCGGTATTGTTCAATGCTTTTGCCAAAACGAGCGGCCTCAATCGGCGTCAGACGATGGTGCATGTCGTGCAGAAGATGTTCGTTAAAACCAAATTTATTGCGTACGGCTTCAAACAGCTTAGGCGTGAAATCGAGGTATTTTTCCGTCGACCACAGTTGCTCTTCCGGCCACTGGCCTTTGGTAGCAGGTTCGTAGGCCAGACCTTTACCTTTAGACATCCCGTAGGTCGTTTTCATACCCGGTACGCCACACTGCACGCGAATCGCTTTGAAGCCCATCTCTTTATGACGGGCGTAATCTTCCAGCACGTCATCAACGGTATGGCCTGTTGTGTGGCAGTAAACCATCACGCCTTCGCGGGATGCGCCCCCGAGCAACTGATACAGCGGCATGTTCGCGGCCTTCGCTTTGATGTCCCACAGCGCCATATCGACAGCAGAAATTGCTGACATGGTTACCGGACCACGACGCCAGTAAGCGCCTTTGTAAAAGAATTGCCAGATGTCTTCAATGCGGTGCGCGTCACGCCCAATGAGCTGCGGACACACGTGATCTTTAAGGTAGGATGCAACGGATAACTCTCGTCCGTTCAGCGTGGCATCCCCCAGCCCGGTGATCCCGTCCTCCGTCGTGATTTTCAGTGTGACAAAATTACGTCCCGGACAGGTGACAAAAACTTCAGCCCCTACAATCTTCATTCTTTATTCCTTACATCTCTTCTTGTGATGCAGGAAATTTACTCAACTGAGCTACTACCATACAAGTATGATGATCAAAAAAACGCTAACCGGTCACAAAAAAGGCGCTATGCGCGCCCCCATCCCGCTACGATGATCAACATTCCGCATAGTGCGATCAGCGCACCAGACCAGTCATACAGACTGAGTTTTACGCCATCAACAATGCGAAGCCACAGAAGCGCAGTAACGACATAAACGCCACCATAAGCGGCATATACCCGCCCGCTCGCTGCCGGATGCAACGTCAGCAGCCAGACAAATGCGGCCAACGACACGCCAGCCGGGATCAGCAACCATGCTGTCGCACCGCGCTTTAGCCATAGCCAGGGCAAAAAACAGCCCATTATTTCGCACAACGCTGTTATGAAAAAAAGTAGTGTAGTCTTAAGCATTGAAGTTATTCAGTTACATTAGGTTTAAGCATGATACGACAGAATACTGATATCCGCCGACCGGGTATGCCCTACAGCCGGAATAGTGTAGAATTTAGCCCTGTTTTATCGTTTTTCTCGTTCTCATAAAAGGAATTCGCCATGAATAATACACTGAGCAAACGCCTGTGTCTGACGGCAATGCTGACGCTGGCGGCAGTTGTCTACACCTCTTCCTCATTTGCTGAAACCAGCAAACTGATCATTGAGTCCGGGGACAGTGCACAAAGCCGTCAACAAGCTGCAATGGAAAAGGAGCAATGGAACGATACGCGCAATTTGCGTCATAAGGTCAACACGCGTGTAGAGAAAGAGTGGGACAAAGCCGACGCGGCATTTGACAGCCGCGATAAGTGCGAACAGAGCGCTAATATCAATGCGTACTGGGAACCTAATACTCTGCGCTGCTTAGACCGCCGCACTGGCCGTACCGTTGCACCATAATAGTTGTACTCACCAAAGGAATTGTAAGGATACGATATGACAAGCGCCCTCAGTGTTAAGCTGCGCCCGCTGGAGCGTGAAGATTTGCGATTTGTTCATCAGCTTGATAATAACGCCAGCGTCATGCGTTACTGGTTCGAAGAACCATACGAAGCGTTCGTTGAGCTGTCAGATCTCTATGATAAGCACATCCACGACCAAAGCGAACGACGCTTTGTCGTCGAGTGTGACGGTGAAAAAGCAGGACTGGTGGAGCTGGTTGAAATAAACCATGTACACCGTCGGGCTGAATTTCAGATCATTATTTCCCCGGATTTCCAGGGCAAAGGCCTGGCCACGCGAGCAGCAAAACTGGCGATGGATTATGGCTTCACCGTACTTAATTTATACAAGCTGTATCTGATCGTTGATAAGGAAAACGAAAAGGCCATTCATATCTACCGCAAACTTGGATTTATGGTAGAAGGTGAATTGATCCATGAATTCTTTATCAATGGCCAATACCGTAACACCATCCGTATGTGTATCTTCCAGCATCAATATCTGGCGGAACACAAAGCACCAGGCTCCAACCTGTTACAACCTACTGCGCAGTAAGAGCGGTTAGTAGTAGTCAATGGTGTTTTTAATTGAGTAACGATGTTCAACTGCCGGCTTCACGCTCTCGTCTACAATCACAAGCTGGCAGTTGACCGGATTCGCATAATCATCATATTCACACGTCTGTTTGACGTTACCTACAGGGTGATCGTTCAGCAAACTCACAGCGGTATAATCCAGTTTTTTCAACGGATCGGCAGATGGACTGGCCTTCACCTGCAACGTGTTATCCTTGCTGATAGTTGTTTTTCCCAGCGGATACCCTTCAGCATCATACCGGTACTGTACTTTCATTTCTTTCCCGGTTGCGGAGACAACAAAGCCATTATCGTCTGTATCCCACACCACTCCCGCAGACGGCAATTCCGCCAACTGACATTTACCCTGTAGCCGGATCCTTTTTTCCATCGTTTCAGCATCACGGTAGTAGTTGGCGTCCAGCACTAACGCCATTCCGGTATTGTTTTCCACATCGTGCAGTTCCAGCGTGTCAAAACACCCTTCCTGTGAGAGCGCACCGTTAACACGTTTCGTAACTTCACCTTTATCATTAAGCAGCGTCTGACTGAAATCCTTCACCGGACCACGCAGCGGATCGAAATCGAATTCATTGGAGAAACTGGCCATCTCCGGCGTAAAGGAAACCAGTCCTTTGGCGTTGTCACAGCCTACCAGCACCACACACAGGAAACCTAACAGCGTCTGTTTCTTCACATTTTTCACCGGGATAAAGAGATAATTCTCAATCATATTAGCAAATACAGTTATTTACACCAGAAATGCTAATCTTAGTTAATGTCTGTCATGAAAGGAGTTGATGATGAAATTCACCACAGGAATTGCCGCGAGCTTGCTGATAATCGCTTCTCCGCAGGTTCTGGCTGCGCCAGCCTCATGCGAGAGAGTTAAAAGTGATATTGAGCAACGCATCATTAATAATGGTGTTGCGGAATCGAGCTTTACGCTGAATATCGTGCCCAACGACCAGGCCGATCAACCGGATTCCCAGGTTGTCGGGCACTGTGCGAACGATACACATAAGATCCTCTATATCCGTACCAACAGCGGAAATACCTCCACTAATAATAGCGCTGCCCAGGATGGGCACGCAGCCGAACCGCAATAAATCCCCCCCTCCGTTCGCGGAGGGTTACCCCTGGTTTGATATGCATTAATACGGCGTACCCATAAGTAGGTAAAATAACCCTATCATTAGCATGCTATTTATTTCGTTGTAAAATCAAATATATAGCGATAACTAAAATGGGGTGAATGATGTCTGAAGTAAAGCAATATGGAGGTATTAGTCGTAGAGAGTTAGTTAAATCCTCAGCGATAGGATCGCTAGCGCTTGCAGCTGGGGGTATCTCGCTCCCCTTTGGAATGCGTACCGCAGCCGCTGCGGTGCAACAGGCGATACAACCAGCTAAAGAAAAAGTGGTTTGGGGGGCTTGTTCCGTCAACTGCGGCAGCCGGTGTGCTCTGCAACTCCACGTTAAAGATGACGAGGTGGTGTGGGTTGAATCTGATAACACAGGGGATGATATCTATGGTCATCACCAGGTTCGTGCCTGCCTGAGAGGCCGTTCGATTCGTCGGAGAATTAACCATCCGGACCGGCTTAATTACCCCATGAAACGCGTTGGCAAACGTGGCGAGGGTAAATTTGAGCGTATTAGCTGGCAGGAAGCACTAGATACCATCAGCACCAGCTTGAAAAATACAGTGCAGAAGTACGGTAACGAGGCGGTGTATATCAACTACACCTCAGGCATTGTGGGCGGCAATATTACACGCTCCTCCCCTTACGCCTCGCTGGTTGCTCGTATGATGAACTGCTATGGCGGTTTCCTTAGTCATTATGGTACTTACAGTACCGCGCAAATCGCTGCCGCAATGCCCTACACCTACGGCTCAAACTTAGGTAACAGCACCTCTGATATCGAAAACACAAAACTGGTGGTGATGTTCGGCAATAACCCCGCTGAAACGCGCATGAGCGGAGGCGGTATCACGTACTTCCTGGAACAAGCCCGGGAACGTTCAAATGCCCGAATGATTGTCATCGATCCGCGTTATACCGACACCGCAGCCGGTCGTGAAGACGAGTGGATCCCTATCCGCCCAGGCACAGACGCTGCACTGGTAGCGGGAATCGCATGGGTGCTCATTAATGAGGCGCTTGTCGATCAGGAATTTCTCGACAAATACTGCGTCGGCTATGACGAGAAAACGCTTCCGGCAGACGCGCCAGCCAACGGACATTACAAGGCCTATATCCTGGGCAACGGCCATGACGGTATCGCTAAAACACCACAGTGGGCATCTCATATCACCGGGATCCCAGCCGACCGTATTATTAAACTGGCGAGAGAAATCGGCAGTACAAAACCGGCTTACATTTGTCAGGGCTGGGGGCCACAGCGCCAGGCTAACGGGGAACTTGCCTCACGCGCTATTGCGATGCTACCTATTCTTACCGGCAATGTCGGCATTAACGGCGGCAACAGTGGTGCACGTGAGTCAACCTACACCATTACGATTGAACGCATGCCGATACCGGAAAACCCGGTCAAAACGCAGATTTCCGTCTTTACCTGGACAGACGCTATCACCCGTGGCCCGGAAATGACCGCCCTCCGGGATGGTGTGCGTGGTAAAGATAAACTCGACGTACCGATTAAATTTATCTGGAACTACGCAGGTAACACCATCACTAACCAGCATTCAGATATCAATAAAACGCACGAGATCCTCCAGGATGACACGAAATGCGAAATGATCGTGGTCATTTAGAATTTTATGACGTCCTCGGCCAAATATGCCGATATCCTGCTACCTGATTTGATGACCGTCGAACAGGAAGACATCATTCCTAACGATTACGCTGGCAACATGGGATATCTCATTTTCATTCAACCGGCAACATCTCCAAAGTTTGAACGTAAGCCGATCTACTGGATTATGAGCGAAGTCGCGAAACGTCTTGGCGACGACGTATATCAAAAGTTTACTGAAGGACGCACTCAGGGGCAGTGGTTACAGTATTTGTACGCAAAAATGCTGGCAAAAGACCCTGCACTCCCTTCGTATGATGAACTGAAGAAAATGGGGATCTATAAACGAAAAGATCCTAACGGACACTTTGTCGCTTACAAAAAATTCCGTGAAGATCCTGAGGGAAATCCGCTTAAAACACCTTCGGGCAAGATTGAAATCTATTCCAGCCGGCTGGCAAAAATTGCCAGTACCTGGGAACTGCAAAAAGATGAAGTCATTAGCCCACTTCCTGTCTATGCGTCAACATTTGAAGGCTGGGACGATCCCAAACGCAACACATTCCCGCTCCAACTGTTTGGTTTTCATTACAAATCTCGTACGCACTCAAGCTACGGCAATATTGACGTCTTGCAGGCATCATGTCGCCAGGAAGTCTGGATAAACCCTGTGGATGCGCAGAAACGTGGGATTGCCAATGGCGATATGGTGCGGGTATTTAACGACCGTGGCGAGGTACGAATTCCCGCAAAAGTGACGCCACGCATTCTCCCAGGAGTCAGCGCAATGGGCCAGGGTGCCTGGCACGACGCCGATATGTCTGGCGGCAAAATTGACCATGGCGCATGTGTGAACACACTTACGACCCAACGTCCGTCACCGTTAGCCAAAGGCAACCCACAGCATACAAACCTGGTCGAGATTGAGAAGGTTTAAGGATTAGCTTATGAATGCGCAATACGGATTTTTTATTGATTCCGCCCGTTGCACGGGTTGTAAGACCTGCGAACTGGCCTGTAAAGACTATAAAGATTTAACTCCGGATGTTAGTTTCCGCCGTATTTACGAATACGCAGGTGGCGACTGGCAGGAAGATAACGGTGTCTGGCATCAGAATGTCTTTGCTTATTACCTCTCCATCGCGTGTAACCACTGCGAAGATCCGGCCTGTACAAAGGTCTGCCCGAGCGGCGCAATGCACAAGCGCGAAGATGGCTTTGTTGTCGTAGATGAGGACGTATGTATTGGCTGTCGCTATTGTCATATGGCCTGCCCTTACGGCGCGCCGCAGTACAATGCCGCCAAAGGGCATATGACCAAATGCGACGGCTGCCACGATCGTGTTGCCGAAGGGAAAAAACCAATCTGCGTTGAATCCTGCCCGCTACGTGCGCTGGATTTCGGCCCGATTGATGAACTGCGTAAAAAGCACGGAGAGCTGGCTGCCGTTGCGCCACTTCCCGGTGCACACTTCACTAAACCGAATATCGTGATCAAACCTAACACCAATAGCCGTCCAACCGGGGATACCTCCGGTTATCTGGCAAACCCGAGGGAGGTGTAAAATGGGAAATGGATGGCATGAATGGCCGCTGGTACTGTTTACAGTTCTCGGTCAATGCGTGGCTGGCGCGCTTATTGTTAGCGGACTGTGTTGGTTTACTGCCAAAGACGATGACGCAAGAAAACATATCGTTCGCAGCATGTTCTTTCTGTGGGTAGTAATGGGAGTCGGGTTTCTTGCCTCGGTAATGCACCTGGGTTCACCACTTCGTGCGCTTAACTCACTAAACAGAGTTGGCGCATCAGCGCTGAGTAATGAAATCGCCAGTGGATCGCTTTTTTTTGCGGTTGGTGGATTCTGGTGGCTGGTGGCTTTTCTCGATAAAATGCCGGCCACATTAGGTAAAATCTGGCTACTGGTGAGCATGATCCTCGGCGTAGTGTTTGTCTGGGCAATGACGAACGTTTATCAGATAGATACGGTGCCAACCTGGTATAATGGATATACCACCACGGCATTTTTCATGACCGTGCTGCTGACTGGCCCACTATTCGCCGCGCTCCTGTTGCGTGTCGTTGGCGTCTCATTTAACGCCGCCACATTCGCTACTATTAGTGTGCTGGGTTTGCTAATTTGCGTGGCCGTCATTGTTCTACAGGGCATGTCACTTGGCGCTATCCACAGTTCAGTACAACAGGCAAATGCACTGGTTCCTGACTATGGAATTCTGCAGGTTTGGCGCATCATGCTGCTGACCGCGGGTCTGGGTTGCTGGATTTGCCCTCTGATCCGTCGCAAAGACCCGCACATTGCAGGGCTGGCGTTGGGTTTAATTTTAGTGCTTGCCGGTGAACTCATCGGACGTGGCTTGTTTTATGGTTTGCATATGACAGTCGGTATGGCTGTTGCAGGTTAACTTTCGAGTGCGGGGAGACCCGCACTTTTCAGGATTGTTTGCATGACCCATTTTTCACAACGTGACAACTTTTCTACCGCGGCGCGCGTGCTGGGAGCGCTGTTTTACTTTGCGCCAGACAGCGATGAAGCGGCTCCGTTAGTCTCATCATTAACCGCCGATGGCTGGCAGGCCCAGTGGCCGCTGTCAGAGAATATCCTCTCCCCGCTGGTTGTACAGTTTCAGACCGAAGTCGATGAAACGCTCCCAGAGGCCTGGCAGCGTTTGTTTATCGGTCCTTATACGCTTCCCTCTCCGCCCTGGGGCTCAGTCTGGCTGGATCGTGAGAACGTTCTATTTGGCGACTCAACGCTGGCATTACGTCAGTGGATGCGTGACAACGGCATCCAGTTTGAAATGCAGCAGAATGAACCGGAAGATCACTTTGGCTCCCTGTTGTTACTGACTGCCTGGCTTGCCGAAAACGAACGTCACACCGAGTGCGAACAATTGCTGGCCTGGCATCTGTTACCGTGGTCCGCACGTTTCCTTGAGGTCTTTACCGAAAAAGCGGATCATCCGTTTTATCAGGCTCTGGGAGAACTGGCTCGCCTGACGCTGGCAGAATGGCAGTCGCAGTTATTGATCCCCGTAGCCATTAAGCCGCTATTTCGTTAATTTCTTCCGTGGCAGGGTTTTGCCCTGCCGTTTTGTCCGGCGTTTCGCACGCGGTGCTTTTGCTTCCGGCAACAATTCCCCGCAAAATAGATCGTCTGAATTTTCCTGTCTGGCAAACCATGCATCATTTACATGCTTATCCTGACCTGCGCACCATTTTTCGCCGCCTGCTGTTTGCCGCACTGACTGGCATTCTGGCCGCGTTAGCCGTCGCAGGGTTTCGCCACGCCATGCTACTCCTTGAATGGCTTTTCCTGAGCAACGATACGGGCAGTTTGTTTATTGCCGAAGTTCTGTTTGGCACATTGATTCTGGCATCGTTGGGACCGGTGGTCGTATCTGCCGTCGTTGCACTGTTGACCACGGATGTGCTCAGCGACAGCAACGCCCTGCTATATACCGTGCACTTATCGCGGGAGCTGCATGCGCTTGAGTATGTGATGATTGTCTGCACCGGTCTGGTTGCTGGGGTTTGCGGGCCACTCTTCATATGGCTTATGACCACCAGCCACAACGTATTTTTACGTCTGAAGCTTTCACCTCCGTGGCAACTGGCATTGGGAGGACTTATTGTTGGCCTGCTCTCGTTACTGACACCGACTGTCTGGGGAAATGGTTACAGCGTAGTGCAGTCGTTTTTACTCTCCCCACCGCTGTTGACGATTGTCAGTGGGATTTTTATCTGCAAATTACTCGCTGTGCTCGCCAGCAGTGGGTCAGGCGCGCCTGGGGGCGTGTTTACGCCAACTCTGTTTGTCGGACTGTCAATTGGTATGCTGTTTGGTCGCGTGTGGGGACTCTGGCTTCCCGGTACGGATGAGATTGCAGTTCTGCTTGGATTAGCGGGGATGGCCACACTGTTGGCGGCAACAACGCATGCGCCAATCATGTCGACATTGATGGTTTGCGAGATGACCGGGGAGTATCGCCTGCTCCCCGGCTTATTGATTGCTTGTGTCGTTGCTTCAGTGCTGTCCCGAACGTTACACCAGGACTCTGTCTACCGACAACACATTACCCAGCATTGACAGGCGGATGTACTGGGCCAACTCGCGCTGCTCAGCGCGAGGCAGGTAAGGCAATTCGCCAATCAGCGGTGCCGGTAACTTTTTGCTGAGCACATCAATGATTTCCGCATAATGCGCCAGCCCCGGATTGATTCGGTTCGCTACCCAGCCAATTAGCGGCAGTCCATCGCTGGCGATAGCCTGCGCCGTCAGAATGGCATGATTAATACAGCCTTCCTGAATACCCACCACCATCAACACGGGCAGTTGTTCCTGCACCACCCACTCCGATAAAGGACGCAGATCGTTCATCAGACTGCGCCAGCCACCGGTACCTTCGACGACAACGTGATCAACCTTCTCGCTCAGACTCGCAAGCCCGTTTGACAACAAGGTGTAATTGACAGGCCCGCTATGTGCCACGCTACTTTCGTCTTCGCTCAGAGCAATAGGGTTGATTGCCTCGTAAGGCAATTCAATTGAAGAAACACTTTGCAGCACCAGCGCATCTTTATTGCGCATACCTTCAGGTGTTTCTTTGCTTCCTTTGGCCACAGGTTTATAACCCGCAACACTTTTACCACCTGACGCTAACGCTTGTAGTAATGCGCGGGAAACCACTGTCTTCCCAACAGAAGTGTCTGTACCTGTAATAAAGAAACGCTTCAGCATCACTAACTCCACCGTTATGCTTCGAAATATAAGCCAGGAAAATAAAACAGTGGAGAAAGTCTAAGGTATGAGAGCCAGGACCAGCTTGAGATAGCGCAATTTTTCGTACGACAGTTAAAAAATGTTAACCCTGTAATAGACGAATCAACAAAGAACCGTTATACATCGCGTCCTTCACGAGCGCGGCCCCCGCCATTGTCCCTTGATTAGTAAATTGCGTACTCTCTACAACAATGTGTCGACTGTATGCCGGAAGCGCCTGCTGACGAATGCAGTCAGCAATAGTCGGGAACAATATATCTGCTGCTTTACTGAGCGGAGATCCAATAAGAATCTTTTGCGGATTGAACAAGTTCACCATAATGGCCAGAATTCGACCAACATGGGTGCCGACGCCGCTAATGATATCTTTCGCTAATAAATCGCCTTGCATGGCTGCCAGACACAGTGAGTCCACCGTCAGCGGTTGTCCGTGCAGTGAGGAACTCATCGACTGCTTAAGTCGTACCTGCGCCAGCTCAAGAACACTGTCAACACTGGCAATCGTTTCCAGACAACCATGGTTTCCGCAATAACACCGTTTCCCGTAAGGGTCGACCTGCGTATGGCCAATTTCGACCAGACTGCTACTCCCGGCATGCAGCAAATGACCGTCGGTGATCACCCCTGCACCCACATTGTGGTCAATCACCACCTGAATAACATCGCGGGCACCGCGCGAAGCGCCAAAAAGTGCCTCAGCCATGGTCCAGGCGCTGATATCGTGCTGAATGTACACTGGCACACCGGTGTGCTGCTCGAGGGCTTCGCCCAGCGGCATCTCTTTAACATCTTCGTAAAACGGCATGCGATGAACGATGCCATTTTCTGTATCGATGATTCCTGGTAAGGTGATAGCGATAGAGGTTAATCGCTCAAGCTTTTGCTGATGGCGGATAAAAAACTGATCGACCTGTGTAATAACACGAGTCAGCAGAGGAATCTCGGAGACAAGCGGCATTTCAAGGCAATCTTCAACCACCAGCTTGCTGCTGAGGTCGCGTAACGCAAGAAAAATCTCGCCACGACTGATACGAATCGATAAGTAGTGCCACGCTTCCGTTTCGACCACCAGACCAACGGCCGGACGCCCGCGACTCCCTGCTTCTTTTATTTCCAGTTCTTGCACCAGATGTGCTTCAAGCATTTCCCGAACAATTTTTGTAATACTGGCAGGCGCCAATTGTGCCAGGCGAGAGAGATCAATACGCGACACCGGTCCTAACTGATCAATCAGGCGATAAACTGCACCCGCATTGGTCTGTTTAATTTGATCGATATGCCCAGGCTGACTATCAGCAACCACCACTTACTCCCTTTATTTTCGCGCTCCGAAATAATCTGTAGGCTATGGTGAAGCACTTCAATGGCTCCCGTCAACTTTTTACTTAGCCGTGTGATTTACTGCACATTTTCACCCATTTTTAAACTAAATTAACCGCACTGAACGGCCGCTAAAAGCTGCTGGCGAAAGCGTTGCGCAGCGTAACTCTGCTCACGGTGTTTGGGCCACACCAGCCACATTTCAGACACGGCATCTTCTTCCGCAATGGGGATCCAACACATTTCATACAACTGCACGCGTTTAAATGAGGCTGGCAGAATGGAAACCCCTAATCCTGCGGCCACCAGTCCGATAATGGTCATGGCTTCCCCAACCTCCTGAGCGATGGTCGGCGTGAGGCCATAGCGACGCATCAGGCCAAGAATATCATCATACAGGCCGGTCCCCACATGCGGGTCAAAAAAGACAAACGGTTCATTCGCCAGTTCAGCCAGTGTGACAACCGGCTTTTGCGCCAAAGGATGTACACGAGGGATCATTGCCATCAGTGGTTCATGCAGGATGACCTCCCAGCTTAGCGTGTCAGGGAGTTGCGTATTACGCAGGAGTCCCAGATCCAGCGTCCCCTCATTGAGCGGAGCAATTTGCTCACGCGTATTCATTTCACGGGTTTGCATATGCACCGCGGGGTAGCACTGGCGAAAGAGAGACAGCGTATCTGAAACTGCTTTAATAAATGGTGCTGACGAGGTAAAGCCAATTCGCAGTTCCCCTGCTTCTCCCAGATGCAAACGCTCCGCTCTTGCCGCCGCCTCATTCACTAACCCCAGGATCTGTCGGCTGTCTGCCAGAAACTGCTTGCCTGCGGCTGTCAGGGCCACGCTACGATTTGTACGCGCCAGAAGACGTGCCCCAACTTGCTGTTCGAGGATTTGGATCTGTTGACTCAACGGAGGTTGTGAAATATTCAGCCTTGCCGCCGCACGGCCAAAATGAAGTTCTTCTGCAACCGCCACAAAGTAGCGCAGGTGACGCAATTCAATATTCATATTTTTAAAATATTATTTGAGATTATTAATATATTAGACAGAATATTGGGATTTTCATACCCTTAAGGCTGGTACTGTAGACGTAATGATTGAGCAAGGATTTCAAGTGAGTCGTACAACTATTGTCGATACCGCACCGGCAAGCGATATTGATAAACAAATTATCACCCCGCCGGATGGTTATATAAAACGCGGTACCTCCTCTTTTATGCGCGTCACACTGGCGCTCTTTTCTGCCGGACTGGCGACATTTGCTCTCCTCTATTGCGTGCAGCCCATACTGCCAGTGCTGTCGCATGAATTTGGGGTATCTCCAGCCAGTAGTAGTATTTCACTTTCTATCTCAACCGCGATGCTCGCTATTGGTTTACTGTTTACCGGTCCTCTTTCCGATGCAATTGGCCGCAAGCCGGTGATGGTGACCGCGCTGCTGTTAGCATCCTGCTGTACCCTGCTTTCGACAATGATGACCAGCTGGCACGGAATTTTAATCATGCGCGCGCTGATTGGTCTGTCACTAAGTGGCGTCGCAGCAGTAGGAATGACGTATCTCAGTGAGGAGATTCATCCCAGCTTTGTGGCCTTCTCGATGGGCTTATATATCAGTGGTAACTCGATTGGTGGCATGAGCGGTCGTTTGATCAGTGGCGTATTTACCGACTTTTTTAACTGGCGAATCGCGCTGGCAGCTATCGGTTGTTTTGCCCTGGCTTCCGCGCTGATGTTCTGGAAAATATTACCGGAATCCCGTCACTTCAGGCCCACATCGTTGCGACCTAAGACGCTGTTTATCAACTTCCGTTTGCACTGGCGTGACAGAGGTTTACCGCTGCTTTTCGCGGAAGGTTTCTTGTTGATGGGCTCATTCGTCACGCTGTTTAACTACATCGGCTATCGCCTGATGCTGTCTCCCTGGGAACTCAGCCAGGCGATTGTTGGGTTGCTGTCCGTCGCTTACCTGACCGGAACCTGGAGTTCGCCAAAAGCGGGTTCAATGACCACGCGTTATGGTCGTGGTCCGGTGATGTTGTTCTCAACAGGGGTGATGCTGTTTGGTCTGCTGATGACGTTATTCACGTCGCTATGGTTAATATTTGCCGGAATGTTGCTCTTTTCTGCGGGTTTCTTTGCGGCACATTCCGTGGCCAGCAGTTGGATCGGCCCACGGACTAAACGTGCTAAAGGCCAGGCCTCTTCACTGTATCTGTTCTCTTATTACCTGGGGTCGAGCATTGCAGGTACGCTGGGGGGTGTGTTCTGGCATAACTACGGCTGGAACGGCGTGGGCGGATTTATTGCGCTGATGCTGATCCTCGCCCTGCTCGTTGGCTCCTGCTTGCACCACCGATTACATGCATAAAATATGTTGCCCTGGGATGCAAAACATTACCAGGGCAGCAATATGGACTACGATGATGCCAGCATCGCCTGGGCTCCAATTTGCAGGCCAATAACCGTACCATTCATCAGAATATGCAGCACTATCGGCATCAGAATTCCGTTGCTTTTTATTCTGGCAATGATCAACACCAGCGAAACAATAAACAGCAGCAGTAGCGTTCTCATGTCCATATACTGCGTATGCATCAGCGCAAATATCGCCGAAACCACTAGCGACGTCAGCCATGTTTTATCATTGAACCAGTACTGAAAGGCGTTGAACAGGCAACCTCTGAACACCATTTCTTCATAAATCGGCGCAATAAATATCAGGGTCAGACTCGATAACCAGAGCGCGTAACTGCTCAGTGACACCTGAGTTGTAACCCATTCTTCATTCTGTCTGATACCCAGCACCCATGGCATGACGAACTGCATCACCAAAAGCGCCGTGAACAAAATAGCAAACCATCTTATGTTGAAGCTCCCTTTCCCTAATCCTTTTCTTTGACGAAAGAAGAAATAATACAGTGGTACCAGCACGACGAACTCCGCGATAAACAGCAGCGGAAAAAGTAAACCCTTCGCCTGTAATGTCTGGCTTTCAGAAAAGAATAGCGGGATGAACGTGATGCCAAACATCAACAAAAACATCGAAAAGCAGCCAGATACCGCCTTTGTCCTGGCAATATAATCGTTACTTACTTCCTGTCGCACACCCTCTCCTTGACAAAATGTTATGTCAGTCGTTCTAAAGATAATTTTTGTTTATGATAAAAAGTATCATTATCATTTACAACCTACCAAAATTACATCGCATCCGTGATGAATGGGTAAATGCCTAAAATCACGTTAGACTCTCAAGTCTGGTCCATCAGAACGAGAACTAAAAAATGAGTAACACTGCTAATTATCAACAGCTCACCCGCACCTTCCAGCGGCTCTCTCGCTTCTCCCATCTCTCGGCTATCGCCAGTTGGGATATGTTTACCATGATGCCTTCCGGCGGCAGCAAAGCCCGGGGTGAAGCTCTGGCAGAACTGAGCGTACTTGAGCATCAACTTTTAACCGATCCTAATGTGGCAAAATGGATTGCCGCCGCCGAGCAGGAGGATCTTAGCGATATAGAGCAGGCGAATCTGCGCGAGATGTCGCGGTTGCATCATCAGGCTGCGCTGCTGCCGGAATCGCTGGTAGAAGCAAAATCGCTGGCGGGTAGCCGCTGTGAACATGCCTGGCGCAGTCAACGTCCGGCAAATGACTGGGAAGGTTTTGCTGAGAATCTGAAAGACGTTGTTAAATATAGCCGTGAAGAAGCCAAACTGCGGGCCGAGGCCAAAGGATGTACGCCTTACGATGCGTTGCTGGATGTATTTGAACCAGAAATGACCAGCGCGCGGCTGGACGGACTTTTCACAGACCTAAAAAGCTGGCTTCCGGATCTGTTAAATAAGGTAGTGGCGAAACAGTCTCAACAGCCACTCATCGCGCCGGTTGGCCCCTTCCCAACAGCAATCCAGCGCGAGTTAGGCCTTGAAACGATGACTCGGCTGGGATTCGACTTTACCGCCGGTCGACTGGACATTAGTGCGCATCCATTCTGCGGCGGCGTACCGGAAGATGTTCGTATTACCACGCGTTATGATGAAAACGAATTGCTCAGCGCACTTTTTGGCGTCATCCATGAAACCGGTCACGCCCGATATGAACAAAATCTGCCGCGCAACTGGGCCGGACAACCTATCGCACTGGCTCGTTCAACCGCAATTCATGAATCCCAAAGTCTGTTCTTTGAAATGCAACTTGGCCGCAGTCAGGCATTTCTGAAGGGACTAATTCCAGCGGTTAAAAAGCATTTTGGCGATCAGCCTGCGTTTGAACAACAAAACTTCATCGCCTGGAACCAGCAAGTGAAGCCTGGCTTTATCCGCGTGGATGCTGATGAGGTCAGCTATCCCGCTCATGTTATTCTGCGCTATGAAATTGAGCGTGCGTTAATTAACGGCGACATTGAAGTTGATGATATCCCGGCGTTGTGGAATGAGAAAATGCAGGCATGGCTCGGACTTTCAACAATCGGCAATTATCGCAATGGTTGTATGCAGGATATCCACTGGACCGACGGTGGGTTTGGCTATTTCCCTTCTTACACGCTGGGCGCCATGTATGCAGCACAGTTGTTTAGTGCGGCAAACCGCGCATTGCCTGATTTAGAAAGTGCCATTGCGCAAGGCGAATTTGGCACCCTGTTTGACTGGCTGCATCAGAATGTCTGGCAACATGGCAGCCGTTATACCACCGAACAGCTTATTATCCAGGCCACCGGCGAACCTCTCAGCAGTCGCTATTTCCGCGCCCATCTGGAAGCCCGTTATCTGTAATCGCTTACCGTGAGTCATTGTACATATCGTTACATGCCGATACCAATGACTCACGGAAGCCTTGAGATTACAGCGATATAGTTATTTCAACGGCCCCGCAGTGGGGTTGAATGAAAAACCAAATCGAGGGTATGAGAATGAAAAAAGTATTAGCTCTGGTTGTTGCCGCTGCTATGGGTCTGTCTTCTGCTGCTTTTGCTGCTGAAACAACTGCTACCACCGCTCCGGCTGCTGCTGCGACCACAAAAGCAGCCCCGGCAAAAACAACGCATCATAAAAAACAGCATAAAGCCGCTGAGCAGAAAGCTCAGGCCGCTAAAAAACACACTAAAAAATCTGCAACCAAACCTGCTGTAGAACAAAAAGCACCAGAGCAGAAAGCTCAGGCTGCGAAAAAACATACCAAAAAAGCGGCAACTAAACCTGCTGTAGAACAAAAAGCACCAGAGCAGAAAGCTCAGGCTGCGAAAAAACACAGCAAAAAAGCAGTAAAACACGAAGCCGCTAAACCTGCTGCTCAACCGGCCGCATAAGACATCAGTAATAACAATGGCGTCCCCCACGCCATCGCATACGGCGCTAAGTCTTCCTGATTTAGCGCCGCCTTTCGGAGGGTAAAATGGTGTCACATTACCGCTTTGAGTTAATTCTTATTACACTGATAATTTGCGCCCTAATTGCTACGCACTTTTATCTTTCCTGAGTGTAGTTATCTGATTTTACTCCCACTTTCCCACCGTCCCGTCTATAGTATTAACTGAGGGTTTGCTGTTAATAATCATAATTCCCCACCAGAGTGTGATATGCATAAAACCATTGCGGTATTACTGGGTTCAATTTGTTTTTTTCCTGTCGTTGCGCATGCGGATCAGCCCACAACGACCAGCAAAGATGCTGACGATATAAAAACGCTATTTTTTGGGCATGACGATCGCGTACAGATTACTGACCCGACACAGTCCCCCTGGGACGCTATAGGACAACTGGAAACCGCCAGCGGTAACCTGTGTACAGCAACGCTCATCTCACCTCATCTGGCCCTGACTGCCGGACATTGTTTATTGACCCCACCCAAAGGCAGACCAGATAAAGCTGTCGCGCTGCGCTTCGTATCGAAAAAAGGCGTCTGGCGCTATGAAATCCACGGTATTGAGGGTCGGGTTGATGCTTCACTTGGCAAGCGTTTAAAAGCGGATGGCGACGGCTGGATAGTGCCACCTTCCGCGGCTCCCTGGGATTTTGGTCTGGTGGTGTTGCGTTATCCTCCCAGCGGAATCACACCACTTCCCTTATTTGAAGGCGATAAAGCTGAGTTAACTGCGGCGTTGAAAGCCGCCGATCGCAAAGTGACTCAGTCAGGCTACCCCGAAGATCACCTGGATGACCTGTATGCGCATCAGGACTGCGTTGTTACCGGCTGGGCGCAAAATACCGTGTTGTCACATCAATGCGATACGCTCCCGGGAGACAGCGGTTCTCCACTGATGTTGAAAACCGATTCCGGCTGGCAATTGATTGGCGTGCAAAGCTCTGCTCCGGCGGCAAAAGATCGCTGGCGGGCCGATAATCGTGCCATTTCCGTTACCGGATTTCGCGATAAGCTGAACGCTTTGATGAAGGATTAACATTGTGCTGCCCGCGTTTGCAGGCAGCACTAACATCAGGCAAGTTTTATCATAATCATTCCGGCCAGGAGTAATGCCAGGCCAATCCAGCCTTTATTATTCAGGCGCTGCCCAAAAAGCACCCATCCTGCAGCCAGCGTTGCGGCAATCCCAAATCCGCCCCACAAAGCGTAGGCAACTGAAAGATCGATGCCCTTTACCGCCTGAGAGAGTGCACTAAAGGCAGCCAATACGGCAACCAATGACAGTACGCCATACGCCTTGCGACGAAAACCATCAGAAAATTTCAAAAATACGTTAGCGACGATTTCCAGAACAATGGCCATACCCAACCATGCACCGTGAACCCACTCAAACTGCTGCATGGGTCACCTCCCTCCTCGCTTTAGACGGCTTACGCGTACCCGACTTGATCAGGACAATGCCTAACACCAGCGAGACCAGACCGGCAACCTTCATCGTGGATAAGGTTTCATCAAATAACAGCACGCTAAACAACGTAATAAATAAAATGCCAATGCCTTCCCACAAAGCATAGGCCACGCCGAGTGCTATTTTTTTAACGGCAAAACTGAGAAAAATATACGATAAGGCGATCATTACCAGCATTAAAATAAAGCCTGTATTGCCATGGCCTACGCTTGCCCATTTCATCGACAGCGTTCCGGTAATTTCAGCCGCAATGGCCAGACCTAATAAAATCCAGTAAAACATGATGCTTCTCCTGCTTGAGAATATAGTCCTTTGGGCCTACTGCATGCAGCAAACCAAAAAATAGAATCAGATAGCTCAGCGCATAACGCCAGCTCAGGCAGAAGAAGGGACTAAAGCGCGTTGCGCCAGTGTTGCTCACCCGCAAGCAGGAAAGTAGAGGAGGTACGAAGAAGTGTAGGTAAACGCAAAAAAAGCCTGAACATATTGTCCATAATATTACAATTATCCGCAGTGTTGCTTCTCGTCATCGCGGATGATAATTGTCCTCGGTAGTTAAACACAGATGATTTGTATCATAGGTTCATTACGAACTCAAAACCTTTTCACTTCTTTACCCGGTTCGTTTGCTTTTTGTTAGGACGGCTCGACACAAGTCACATTATTATTTCAGGTACAGTTTCAAAAATAAAAAATCAGGAATAAACATGGCGAAACCGATCATCACGCTTAACGGTCTAAAATTAGTCATCATGCTGGGCATGTTGGTTATCATTCTTACCGGCATTCGCTTCGCCGCCGATATCATCGTGCCATTTATCCTGGCGTTATTTATCGCGGTGGTACTTAATCCGATGGTACGGCGCATGGTAAAACTTCGCATACCTCGAGTAGTAGCAGTGTCATTGCTGATTGTTATTATTGTCATGCTAATGGTGCTGCTTTTGGCTTATTTAGGTACATCCTTAAATGAACTGGCACGCACGCTTCCACAATACCGTTCATCGTTGGTTATCCCGCTGAAAAATATCGAGCCGTGGCTACAGCGCGCTGGGATCGGCGTCTCCGTGGACGAGCTTGTCAAATATATCGATCCCAACGCTGCAATGACGCTGGTCACCAATTTACTGACACAACTTTCCAATGCTATGTCATCGATTTTTTTGCTGCTGTTGACGGTTGTTTTTATGCTGCTGGAAGTACCGCAACTGCCCTGTAAACTGCAACAGATGATGAGCCGACCACTTGAAGGAATGGCGGCAATTCAACGAGCGATCGACAGCGTCTCTCACTACCTGGTACTAAAAACGGCTATCAGTATCGTCACCGGACTGGTTGCCTGGGGCATGCTTGCAGCGCTGGATGTACGCTTCGCCTTTGTCTGGGGCTTACTGGCCTTCGCGCTCAACTATATTCCTAATATCGGTTCAGTACTGGCGGCCATTCCACCTATTGCTCAGGTGCTGGTATTTAGTGGTTTTTATGATGCGCTGGTGGTACTGGCGGGTTATCTGGTGATTAATCTGGTATTCGGCAATATCCTCGAACCCCGCATTATGGGACGCGGGCTGGGACTCTCCACACTGGTAGTGTTTCTGTCGTTAATCTTTTGGGGTTGGTTGCTCGGACCGGTGGGTATGCTACTTTCCGTGCCGCTGACCATCATCGTTAAAATTGCGCTTGAGCAAACTGAAGGCGGTCAAAGCATTGCCGTCCTGCTTAGCGACCTCAACAAAACATAAATCGCAGTTGTGCTAAAGAGCGCTATAGAGATGCTCTGCACGGTTTTGACGTATACAAGATGGCCGGTACCAGAGTGTTTTTTCGCATCGGATCAGGCATCGGAAGAATGGCATACCCAATGCACGGGATCTTTATACAAAAACGGCCTCCGAAGAGGCCGTCGTATTTTTTGCTAATGTATTACAGCGCTTTCAGAATAGCGTCCACGCTGGCTTTGGCATCACCAAACAGCATATGGGTGTTATCTTTAAAGAACAGCGGGTTCTGCACACCAGCATAACCGGTATTCATTGAACGTTTGAACACGATAACGTTTTGCGCTTTCCACACTTCCAGCACCGGCATACCGGCAATTGGACTGCGCGGATCGTCCTGCGCCGCCGGGTTCACCGTGTCGTTCGCACCGATAACCAGCACGGTATCGGTATCGGCGAAATCATCATTGATCTCATCCATTTCCAGCACGATGTCATACGGCACTTTGGCTTCCGCCAACAGAACGTTCATATGACCAGGCAGGCGACCCGCTACCGGGTGAATACCAAAACGCACCTTAATGCCGCGCGCACGCAGTTTCTCGGTGATTTCAGCGACCGGATATTGAGCCTGAGCCACTGCCATACCGTAGCCTGGGGTAATGATCACCGAATGCGAGTTTTTCAGCATTTCCGCCGTGTCTTCCGCATTAATTTCACGATGTTCGCCTGCTTCCTCGGCATCACCAGCGGAAGAGCCATCGGTACCAAAACCACCGGCAATAACACTGATGAACGAGCGGTTCATCGCCTTACACATAATGTAAGACAGGATCGCACCCGAAGAACCAACCAGCGCGCCGGTTACAATCAACAGGTCGTTGCTTAACATAAAGCCTGCTGCCGCTGCCGCCCATCCTGAATAGGAGTTCAGCATTGAAACCACAACCGGCATATCTGCCCCACCGATAGACGCCACCAGATGCCAGCCGAAAGCCAGCGCAATAATGGTCATCACCAGCAGAGCCAGAACCTGCAGCCCTACGCTTTCGGTACGAACAAATACCACCAACAGCAGGAACGAAACAACCAGCGCTGCAAGGTTCAGTTTATGACGGTTCGGCAGCATCAGCGGCTTAGAAGAGATCTTGCCGCGCAGTTTGCCAAATGCCACGATGGAACCTGTGAAGGTCACCGCACCGATGAAGATGCCAAGGAACACTTCGGTCAGGTGAATATTCACCAGAATCGGTTCCAGACCGGTATCGTGATACAGGTAGCTGTTAAAGCCTACCAGCACCGCTGCCAGGCCTACGAAGCTGTGCAGAATCGCAACCAGCTCCGGCATCTCGGTCATCTCAACTTTCTTCGCCAGACGAATACCAATCGCGCCGCCGATGATCATCGCCACCAGGATCCATGCAACGTTGCCGGTATCCGGGCCAAAAATCGTCGCAATCAACGCAATCGCCATCCCGGCGATACCAAAGTTATTCCCCTGTTGGGATGTTTCGTGTTTTGAAAGTCCCGCCAGGCTGAAAATAAACAGGATCGCGGCAACAATGTATGCAGCTGTAACTAATCCTCCAGACATGTGTTACCCCTTAGTTTTTCCGGAACATTTTCAGCATGCGCTGAGTCACGGTGAAGCCACCGAAAATATTAATGCTGGCAATAAGCACCGCGATAAAGCTCAGGAAACTCACCCAGCCACCCTGGCCAATTTGCAATAATGCGCCCACAACGATGATCCCTGAAATGGCGTTAGTCACAGACATCAGCGGTGTATGCAGCGCATGCGACACATTCCACACCACGTAGTAACCAACCACGCAGGAAAGCGCAAACACCGTAAAGTGCCCCAGGAACTCTTTTGGCGCCACATCGGCAAGCCAGCCAAACAGAATAACTACCAGTGCCATCAATGCATACTTACGCCACGGCGATACCGGTTTCTTCTCTTCTACTGGTGCAGGCGCTGCTTTTGGCGCAGCCTGCGGCTGAGCGGAAACCTGGATTGGCGGTGCAGGCCATGTTATTTCACCCTCGCGAACTACCGTCACACCACGCACGACCACATCATCGAAATCAACGGTGATATTGCCGTCTTTCTCTTTGCATAGCAGTTTAAGCAGGTTAACGAGGTTAGTACCGTACAACTGGGAGGACTGGGTTGGTAAACGGCCCGGAAGATCGGTATAACCAATGACCTTCACACCGTTCTCGGTAGTGGTCACCTGATTGGCAACGGTGTACTCACAGTTACCGCCGTTTTGCGCGGCCAGATCGACAATAACGCTGCCCGCTTTCATGGAGTCAACCATTTCACGGGTGATCAGTTTCGGTGCCGGTTTGCCCGGGATCAGCGCGGTTGTTACGATAATGTCAACGTCTTTCGCCTGAGCGGCAAACAGCTCCATCTCGGCTTTAATAAACGCTTCGGACATTACTTTGGCATAACCATCGCCGCTGCCTGCTTCCTCTTTGAAATCCAGTTCGAGGAACTCAGCGCCCATACTCTGAACTTGTTCTTTAACTTCCGGACGTGTATCAAAAGCGCGAACAATCGCCCCCAGGCTATTTGCCGCACCAATGGCTGCAAGACCTGCAACACCGGCACCGATAACCATCACCTTCGCAGGAGGAACCTTACCTGCAGCGGTGATTTGCCCGGTAAAGAACCGACCGAATTCATGCGCAGCTTCAACAATGGCGCGATATCCGGCAATATTAGCCATTGAACTTAGGGCATCAAGCGACTGCGCGCGCGAAATTCGCGGCACGGAGTCCATTGCCATTACCGTTACATTCCGCTCAGCGAGCTTTTGCAATAACTCAGGATTTTGTGCAGGCCACAGAAAGCTGACCAGCGTAGTTCCCGGATTCAGCAACGGAATTTCGAATTCTTCCGGTGCATTGACCTTCAGGATAATCTCTGACTGCCAGACAGCATCCCCGTCAACAATTTCTGCGCCCGCTTGCACAAACGCCTTGTCGTCAAAACTAGCCAGTTGACCCGCGCCGCTTTCAACCGCGACGCTAAAACCCAGCTTCAGTAACTGCTCAACCGTCTTCGGCGTTGCTGCAACACGGGTTTCATTGGTTAACCGTTCTCTTGGTATGCCAATTCGCATAATGTTCCCTTCCATCTGTATTTTTGATGATGGTTTATCAATGTTCGCAAGAGGCATCTGCGCACTCACGTAAGAGGTAAGCGTTACCTCAACAAAATAAAACAGTAACAAACTCTGTATAACCTACTGAAATTAGCGCTTGTGATCTAGCGCCAAAAAACAGTATTTATTATGAAATTCGCAAAACAGGGATGAATTTCCCCTCAGACAGGGATAATGCCCTTGAAATAGCCCACAAAGGCCGATAATTCGCTCAAGCGAAGCGGCAAAACATGATTAAGCGCCACCATAAAACAATTGATTAACATTAAATTAACTTATGAAATTCAACTGCTTCATTAGTTTTAGCGCTCAAACGTCGAATTTTTGGACATATCACAAAATGTTATCGCCGTTGTTACTTTGCGTGGCACGATGAGTGAAAAATGACGCAGACACTGACACAATTTAAATGCAATAATCAGCCACGTTTCTAGTCAATAACAATACCAGTACCTGGTTTGCGCAAGGCGAAGGATTATTTTTATGAAGCTTAAGAACACTCTCCTGGCGTCCGCACTCCTTTCTGCGACTGCTTTTTCTGTAAATGCAGCGACAGAATTGACGCCGGAGCAAGCGGCTGCCCTGAAACCCTATGACCGCATTGTGGTTACCGGCCGTTTTAATGCTATTGGCGATGCGGTTACCGCCGTGTCCCGCCGTGCAGATAAAGACGGTGCAGCCTCCTTTTACGTTGTTGATACCTCAGATTTTGGCAGTGGTGGTAACTGGCGCGTTGTAGCCGACGTCTATAAAGCTGACGCGGAAAAAGCGGAAGTCTCCAAAAATCGCGTGATCAATGGCGTTATAGAATTACCGAAAGATCAGGCCGTTCTGTTGGAACCTTTTGATACCGTTACGGTACAGGGTTTCTACCGCAGCCAACCTGAAGTAAACGACGCCATCACCAAAGCGGCGAAAGAAAAAGGGGCTTACTCTTTCTATATCGTTCGTCAGGTCGATGCCAACCAGGGCGGCAACCAGCGTATTACTGCGTTTATCTATAAAGCCGATGCTAAAAAACGTATTGTCCAAAGCCCTGATGCAATCCCTGCGGATTCTGATGCTGGTCGTGCAGCGTTAGCTGCAGGTGGCGAGGCAGCGAAGAAAGTTGAGATCCCAGGCGTAGCAACAACCGCTTCTCCGAGTGCTGAAGTGGGCCGCTTCTTCGAAACCCAGTCAACCAAAGGCGGACGTTACACTGTCACTCTGCCGGATGGAACCAAAGTCGAAGAATTGAACAAAGCAACCGCCGCAATGATGGTGCCATTCGACAGCATCAAGTTCACCGGTAACTACGGCAATATGACTGAAGTGTCGTATCAGGTCGCTAAACGTGCCGCGAAGAAAGGTGCTAAGTACTACCACATTACCCGCCAGTGGCAGGAACGTGGTAACAACATGACCATCAGCGCCGATCTGTATAAATAATGTCGATGACGTTATAAATGTCTTATCTGGCCTACAGCTCTGTAGGCCAGATTATTCACAGCCAGAATGCCATCAGGCCAGACTCAAACATCACGATTAAGTCGACTTTTCACACTATCAGTCACAAATCTCTCTAACCCCATTGCATGCGCTCTCTTCTCTCCGTAAAATCCCGCGCCTTAGTGGCTTTCACCATTTTTATGCGGTTTGCCAAAATAATTATTCTCTCACTCTCGTTTTTGTAACTGGATACAAATGGAAAAGAAATTGGGTCTGAGCGCACTGACAGCGCTGGTTTTAAGCTCAATGCTTGGCGCTGGTGTTTTCAGTCTGCCACAAAACATGGCGGCAGTAGCCAGCCCGGCGGCATTACTGATTGGTTGGGCGATCACCGGTGCGGGGATCCTCCTGCTCGCTTTCGCTATGCTAATTCTGACGCGTATTCGCCCGGACCTGGATGGCGGTATTTTTACCTATGCGCGTGAAGGCTTCGGTGAGCTGATTGGCTTCTGCTCTGCGTGGGGATACTGGCTGTGCGCCGTTATCGCTAACGTTTCCTATCTGGTTATCGTTTTTTCTGCGCTCAGCTTCTTCACTGATACTCCTGAATGGCGTCTGTTCGGCGACGGCAATACCTGGCAATCTATCGTTGGGGCATCGGTGCTGCTGTGGGTAGTCCATTTTCTGGTTCTGCGTGGAGTACAAACGGCAGCCAGCATCAATCTGGTTGCTACGCTGGCGAAATTACTGCCGCTGGGATTGTTTATCGTATTGGCATTTATGCTGTTTAAGCTCGATACCTTTACTCTTGATTTTACCGGCGTGAAGCTTGGTGTCCCCGTCTGGGAGCAGGTCAAAAATACCATGCTCATCACGCTATGGGTGTTCATTGGCGTGGAAGGTGCAGTGGTGGTTTCTGCGCGTGCGCGCAATAAACGCGATGTTGGTCGCGCTACGCTGCTGGCGGTCCTCGCCGCATTGGGTGTTTACCTGTTAGTTACCCTGCTATCTCTTGGCGTTGTTGCCCGTCCTGAACTGGCCGAGATCCGCAACCCGTCGATGGCCGGTTTGATGGTCAAAATGATGGGACCGTGGGGCGAAATTATCATTGCCGCCGGTCTGATTGTCTCCGTCTGCGGTGCTTATTTAAGCTGGACGATTATGGCTGCAGAAGTGCCTTTCCTGGCATCCACGCACAAAGCCTTCCCGCGTATATTTGCCCGACAAAATGCGCAGGGTGCACCATCAGCATCCCTGTGGCTGACCAACATCTGCGTACAGGTTTGTCTGGTTCTGATCTGGCTCACAGGTTCTGACTACAATACGCTGCTGACTATTGCCTCAGAGATGATTCTGGTGCCCTATTTCCTGGTCGGCGCATTCCTGCTGAAAATCGCCACCCGTCCGATTCATCAGGCTGTCGGTATCGGTGCATGTATTTATGGCTTATGGTTATTGTATGCGTCAGGCCCAATGCACCTGTTGCTGTCTGTTGTGCTGTATGCGCCAGGGTTACTTGTTTTTCTTTACGCCCGCAAAACGCTCACGCACGATAACGTATTAAAACGCCAGGAAATAGCATTGATCGGTCTGCTACTCGTAGCCGCCGTTCCGGCAACCTGGATGTTGATGGGGTAAGCGTCAGTCCCATCGTTTGATGCAAATGGAGATTACGATGGGTAATAAGCCCCCTTTACCAATTCTTATCACCGGCGGAGGTCGTCGCATCGGCCTCGCTATCGCATGGCATTTTCTGAATCAAAAACAGCCAGTAATCGTCAGCTATCGAACGCATTATCCGGCCATTGATGGCCTACGCGATGCTGGCGCATTGTGTATCCAGGCTGATTTCTCAACCGATGCAGGTGCACTGACTTTTGCAGACGAGGTCAAAACACGCACAAATGGGTTACGCGCTATCGTGCATAACGCCAGCGCCTGGATAGCAGAAAAACCAGGCACCCCGCTGTCTGAAGTGTTGTCCAGCATGATGCAGATCCACGTCAATACCCCCTACCTGCTTAACCACGCGCTGGAAGGTTGCCTTCGCGGTCACGGACACGCAGCCAGCGACATTATCCACTTTACGGATTACGTCGTGGAGCGTGGCAGCGACAAGCATATTGCCTATGCAGCCAGTAAGGCTGCACTGGACAATATGACCCGTTCATTCGCCCGAAAACTGGCACCAGAGGTAAAAGTTAACGCTATCGCCCCCTCACTGATCCTGTTTAACGAGGGTGATGATGCCGAGTATCGCCAACAGGCGCTGAACAAATCGCTGATGAAAACAGCCCCCGGTGAAAAAGAGGTCATTGATTTAATAGACTATCTGTTAACCAGCTGTTTTGTCACGGGCCGTAGCTTTGCCGTTGATGGCGGTCGCCATCTGCGTTAGTGCAGTTTTATCCAACAGAAAATCAGTAACCACGCGCTCAGGCTCCAGCATACAACTGCCCCGCCGAGCGCAACGGGTAAGCGCATAAAACCGGTGAAGTACCAAAGCGAAATGAGATAGACAAAATAGGGAATAATCGACCACATGCTGAACACAATGGTGGTACGTAACGCTTCAATTCCACGCTCACTGGCCACAATATAATGAGCGATCAGCGCAAATGTCGGGAACAAAGGAATTAATCCCGCGATATAGTAATTCTTTGTTTTAGCCAGCAAACCAATCAACACCACGACCAGCGCACCCAGCGCCGCTTTTATAACGAGCCCCATCACTTAGCCTTAACACATTGACAACATCAGCCTCTAGCATAACGGAAGCGTTCTCGTTTAGAAAAGATTAATGGAAGGAAAAACGGGGGCGGTGTATGTTGGCGTTTTATATTCAAAATGAATGATATGAACACCATCGTATTTGTTGAAGATGATCCCGAGGTAGGCTCGCTGATTGCCGCCTATCTGGCCCGGCATGACATTGAGGTTATTGTTGAGCCTCGTGGTGATCTGGCCGAAGAGAAGATCCTGCACGTTCAACCCGATTTGGTGTTGTTAGATATTATGCTTCCGGGTAAAGACGGAATGACTATCTGCCGCGATTTACGCAGCCGTTGGCAAGGTCCAATAGTCCTTCTGACATCGCTGGACAGCGACATGAACCATATTCTTGCGCTTGAAATGGGCGCCTGCGACTACATACTGAAAACGACGCCTCCGGCAGTGCTACTGGCTCGCCTGCGTCTACATTTACGTCAGAATGAACATTCAGCACAATCAAAAGGAATTCAGGCAGCCACGATTACGCCGCATACCACACTGCGCTTTGGCACACTAACTATCGACCCTACCAACCGCTCCGTACTGCTCGCTGGAGAACAAGTCGCCCTCTCGACCGCTGATTTCGAGTTACTCTGGGAACTGGCTACACACGCGGGACAAATTATGGATCGCGATGCGTTATTGAAGAATCTGCGCGGCGTGAGTTATGACGGACTTGACCGTAGTGTGGATGTGGCGATTTCCCGGCTGCGTAAAAAGTTGCTCGATAACGCCACGGAACCGTACCGTATCAAAACCATCCGCAATAAAGGTTACCTGTTCGCCCCGCATGCCTGGGATGACGAACAGCGCAAATAAACTGTTCTCGCCAGGCTGGTTGATTCAACCGGTCTGGTGGATTCCCCCCTGCTTTCAGACATATTATTGTCTTTAATACAGCCCCTCAAAGTGACACTGTCACACAAATTGTATGCTGGATAAGCATAAGAACCACACCTGAGTCAGAACCACACTTTTTGTGTGGCCCCAGGCATTCTCTCTCCCTATAATCCGTCCCGGTCCTGAACCCTTAGGGTTTGTAGGTTTATTTCAGAAATCAAAACTCTTTCCGGCATTTCAGGTGCTGAATGAGGCAAGAGGCTACAATATGTTCGTTACACTCGCGTATATCGCGTTTTTTTTGGTTTGTTCATGGGCAATATTCAGAATCAATCAAAAAAGTAATTCCCTGTCAAAAAGTGTTTTCATTGCCATTTTTTTGGGTGCCATTATCGGCTTGTCCCTTCATCTTATAACTCCTGACCGCAGTAAAACGGTTATCGACTGGTATAATATCATCGGCAACGGTTACGTAAATTTACTGAAACTGGTTGCGGTCCCTCTGATATTTATCTCCATTCTCTCTGCTATTAACAAGCTCGAAAACAGTGCTGGCATTGGCAAAATGTCGCTAACTATCGTCGGATGCATGTTATGTCTGGTGATGATTGCCGGGTTTATTGGGCTACTGACGGCGCATGTTTTAGGTCTGGATGCCAGTGCTTTCGGTCATATGCAGTCTACGCTGACGGATGCCGATGTGAGTAAAACAGCGGCCATTTCGCTGCCTAAACTGGTCACTTCTTTAATTCCCACCAATATTTTTCTCGACCTTACGGGGGCCAGAAGTGTTTCAGTTATTGGTATTGTTATCTTCACTCTCCTCGCCGGCGTAGCATTATTAAAAGTCAAACAGGACGCGCCAGAAGAAGGTGAAAAATTAAGCGCAGGAATCAATGCCATCCAGATTTGGGTCATGAAAATGGTGCGGATAGTTATTGCGCTGACCCCATATGGCGTGATGGCATTAATGGCCGGAGTCTTCTCCGCTTACCGCTTAGAGCAATTTGCCAGTCTGCTGGGATTTATTGGTGCCTGTTACATCGCGATACTGATGATGTTTATCGTTCACGCACTGATACTGGTACTGGTACTGAGTGGTAACAATCCCATTCGCTATTTTAAAACTGTCTGGCCGGTATTAACCTTTGCGTTTGTTTCGCGCAGCAGCGCGGCATCGATTCCGCTGGCTATTACAGCGCAGGAAAAGTTTGGCGTTCAAAATACCATTGCCAATATCGCTGCTTCATTTGGCTCCAGTATGGGGCAAAATGGCTGCGCCGGGATCTACCCCGCGATTATGGTAGCAATGATTGCCCCGACGATGGGCATCGATCCGCTTTCAATTCACTTTCTCCTTGCCATGCTACCGGCGATTGCGCTGGGATCGATTGGGGTTGCTGGTGTCGGTGGCGGTGGCACATTTGCCGCACTGATCGTCCTTTCAACACTCAATTTTCCGGTCGCACTGGTGGGTATTTTCATTGCCATTGAACCCATTGTCGATATGGCAAGGACGGCATTAAACGTTAATGGCTCGATGATGTCTGGGGTACTGGCAAACCGTATTTTGAATAAGGAGTCGCCTGCACAGCAACGGGTCAATGCGAATTAATCGTCCTCAATAAACCCGTTGATTGCTCTGCAGACAAAAGCCTTTCTGTCCACAGAAAGGCTTTAATATTTCAACTGAACGTCAACCCGTCGTATTTTTTCCAGCGATAATTCAATGCAGAGATAATCCAACAGGTAATAAATACGCCGATAATAACGAACCCAACATTCCCCATATGTTCACTCAGGCGGCCAACTGTGTCCCATAAACCGCCCTGCAGTGAAAATACCTCTGACAACAGACCCAGAGCTTCCAGCCCACCGATAAATACAGCAACAATTACTGATGTCCCGGTGATGGTCATATTGTAATAGAGTTTTCGTTGCGGCTTATTAAACGCCCAGCCATAGGCTTCGACCATCAATATACTGTCAAGGCAATCAATCAACGCCATTCCGCAGGTAAAGAGCGCAGGAAATATCAGGATTAACCAGATGGACATACCACTCGAAGCGCTTGAAGCAGAAATACCTAACAGCGAAATTTCCGTAGCAGTATCAAAACCCAGACCAAATAAAAAACCGACAAAGTACATATGCCAGTCTTTGCCCACCAGTCTGAATGCCGGGCGGAAGATCCAGCTCAGCGGACCAGCAACGGTGACATCTTCAGTGGAACCAGCATAGATACCCGTCTTTTTCAGGTGACGAAATGCCTTCCATACCTGACAAAAAATGATGAGATTGATGGTAGCCAGAATAAGCAAAAATGCGGCAGAAACTGCGGTCCCTATAACTCCCCCGACATTTTGCAACCATAGCATATGCTGTTTAAATGCACTGGTAGTCAGGGCGATACCAATGCTGGCCAGCACCACAATGGTGGAATGCCCCAATGAAAACCAAGCCCCGGTGGTCAGCGCGCGTTTTTTCTGCTGAATAAGTTTTCGTGTCGCACTGTCGATGGCGGCAATGTGATCGGCGTCAACAGCGTGGCGCAGCCCATAACACCATGCGATAAGACATAGCGCCAGTAGTGAAGTGTTATTGCTAAACGCAGTGAACGCCCAGAGCCAGGCCACAACATTTGCACCGACCAGAAGAGTCACCAGCAGAATAATGTGTGGGCGTTTTTTAAGTAAGGAAAACAACAAATTCACTATTTCCGCCAAATTAATTTTGTAATCAAAGACACAACTGAACCGCTGTTCTCTGGTTGATTAATAAAACATTTACCAGCCTAATGATAACGTTTAAAAATTACCAACCAGTGCTGTAGATCAAAGTTGATGCTAGCCATGCTCAAGTTCAGCTATGGCTAACTCAGCCACCCGCAGGGTTATAGCCGCATTATCACCCTCTTCCAGAAACCATGCGGAAGACAGTCCGCACCATGCCGCTATCCACATCAGGAGTCGTTCACGTTCAAGTTCGGCGACCTCAGAGACAACGTCTACGCGTTGTACGAATGTTTCAGGTTCAATAGCAACTGACATTGTGGTATCCGCAAGATCGGGATTAGTGAAAATATTGGCATAATCAAACCCACGCTCACCGATTAATCCTTTGGGATCAATTGCCAGCCATCCTGAAACACCAAAATCAAGAACATTGTTGTGGTGCAAATCACCGTGAAGAACTACAACCTCGCGAGGACTGGAGAACAATGATTTTGCCAACTCTGCGCAACGCATCATGATACCGCCATGAATTTGTGCAGCAGGCGCAAGATCATGAAACCAGTGATGCAGTGGAATTAGCGTTGGCAAAGATTCATTTGGCGGTACATGGAGCTGCCTTGCCGTGTGGCAGATTATGCGACATGCTTGATCATCCTGTCCTGTGATCGACAGGGTAGATAAAGAGCCAGCCCCTGTCGCCCGCTCTAAGAGTATTGCCCCATCCTCATGAGCCAACACGTTCGCTGCTCCCCGCCCGTTCCACCAGGCCATTAGCTCGCAACCTCGACGCTCACTATCATCATTCGTGAGTTTTAGAATCGCTTTCTGGTGATCTTTACGCATCATTACCGGTAAAAGCTGCGACGTATGAGTTATGACAGGAACGCCATCAGGAATAAGTCCCCAGCGACTGAGATAGTTACTGAACATGTGTTATTTCCAACATTTTTGGTTGCCGGGTAAGAACGTTTAGCGAGTTTCTTTTGCAGCAGTATAACTGTACTCTGCCAGGATAAGTGCGCGTGATGGTAAACGGAGAGCAGTTCTGAACCGAAAAACGCCTCCATAGCTAAAACGCATCGCTACCATGTTAAGTATCCGGTGAATTTTTATGAAGAAGCTGTTTGTGCAGTTTTACCTCTTGCTGTTCGTCTGCTTTCTGGTCATGACCTTATTGGTCGGGCTGGTGTACAAATTTACCGCAGAGCGCGCTGGCAGACAGTCACTTGATGATTTGATGAAAAGCTCGTTGTATCTGATGCGCAGCGAATTACGTGAAATTCCCCCACGCGACTGGGGGAAAACGCTGAAGGAGATGGATTTGAACCTCTCGTTTGATCTCCGCGTTGAGCCACTGAATAAATACCATCTGGATGCTCCGACCATGCAGCGGCTGCGCGAAGGCGATATCGTTGCACTCGACGATCAGTACACGTTTATTCAGCGTATTCCCCGCAGCCATTACGTGTTGGCCGTAGGTCCGGTTCCCTATCTCTATTTTCTGCATCAAATGCGCTTGCTGGATGTCGCGCTAATGGCGTTTATTGCCATCTCCCTCGCCTTCCCGGTGCTAATCTGGATGCGCCCACACTGGCAGGAGATGCTTAGACTGGAAGCCGCCGCGCAGCGTTTTGGAGAAGGACATCTGAGTGAGCGACTGCACTTTGACAGCGGATCCAGTTTTGAACGGCTGGGCGTGGCTTTTAATCAGATGGCGGACAATATCAATGCGCTGATCGCCAGCAAAAAGCAGCTTATCGATGGTATTGCCCATGAACTTCGTACCCCCCTGGTGCGATTACGTTACCGACTGGAGATGAGTGATAACCTCACCGAGCAAGAGTCTCAGGCTCTGAACCGCGATATTGGCCAACTGGAAGCGCTAATTGAAGAATTACTCACTTACGCCAGACTGGATCGCCCGCAGAATGAGCTAAAGCTCAGTGTACCGGACCTGCCCGTTTGGCTGGTAACCCATCTGGAAGATGTACAAAGCGTCACCCCTGAGCGTTCGGTGCGTTTGCGTCATCTTATAACCGGTGATTACGGCGCACTGGATATGCGTCTGATGGAGCGCGTACTGGATAACTTGCTAAATAATGCCCTGCGCTATTGCCAGTCTACGGTACAAGCCAGCCTGCTGCTGCACGGAAATCAGGCAACACTGGTTGTCGAAGATGACGGTCCGGGTATCGAACCCAACGCCCGCGAGCAAATTTTTGAACCGTTTGTTCGCCTTGATCCCAGCCGCGACCGCGCCACCGGTGGCTGCGGGCTGGGTTTAGCTATCGTGCACTCCATCGCGCTGGCAATGGGCGGTACTGTAGTCTGTGACGAAAGCGAGCTGGGCGGAGCCAGATTCACTTTTAGCTGGCCCGTCTGGCATAACATTCCCGAATTTTCCGCTGCCTGACCTATACAGCTCGGTGGTCAGGTGCTAAACATTGTGCTATAAAAAAGTATGTTGTAACTAAAATGGTAACCCTATGACTCGTTACGATCTCGTCGAACGACTGAACGGCACCTTTCGCCAGATGGAACAGGAACTGGCGCAACTGACTCAAAATTTGCAGCAGCGAACGCTGCTGATTGCGCGCGTGTTTTCTCTGCCAGAAGTGGCAAAAGAGGCAGAACATGCCCCGCTGGAGAGCATTGATGTTAAGCAGCATTTAGGCAAAGAGGCTGAAATGCTGGCGCTACGCCACTTCCGCCACCTGTTTATTCAGCAGCAATCTGAGAACCGCAGCAGCAAAGCGGCCGTTCGCCTGCCTGGCGTGTTGTGCTACCAGGTCAATAACAGCGTACAGACCGCACTTGAAGAGCAAATACAACGCATTAACCAGTTGAAAACAACGTTTGAACGCATTGTGACAGTGGATTCCGGGCTGGCTCCGGCAGCACGTTTCGAATGGGTACATCGACACTTACCCGGCCTGATTACGCTAAACGCTTATCGCACGCTAACCGTTGTCAGGGAACCGGCTACCCTGCGATTTGGCTGGGCGAACAAACACATCATTAAAAACCTGAAACGTGATGAGGTGCTGGAACAACTGGAAAAGAGCCTAAACTCACCACGCAGCGTGCATCCCTGGACGCGTGAAGAATGGCAGGCCAGACTGGAGCGTGAATATCAGGATATCGCTGCACTGCCACAGCAGGCCAAACTGAAGATCAAAAGACCGGTAAAAGTCCAGCCCATTGCCCGCGTTTGGTACAAAGGACAGCAAAAACAGGTGCAATATGCTTGCCCGACTCCGCTGATTGCACTGATTAATAGCGACAATGGTATGAGTGTGCCTGATATCGGTGAACTGCTGAATTACGATGCTGAAAACGTGCAGCACCGCTTTAAACCTCAGGCACAGCCGTTAAGACTCATTATCCCCCGGCTGCACCTGTATGTTGCGGATTAACGTCCTGGTCGCATGCTACCGACCATCAGTTCCGGACGTACCCAACTGTCAAACTCGGCTTCGGTAAGATACCCCAGCGCCAGGGCGGACGCTTTTAAGGTCAGTCCTTCTTTGTGGGCCTTCTTGGCAATCTCTGCGGCTTTATCGTAACCAATATGAGTATTGAGCGCGGTAACCAGCATGAGCGATTCATTGAGTAACTGATCAATTCGCTCGCGATTCGGTTCAATCCCGGTAGCACAGTGCTCGTTGAAACTTTCCATACCATCTGCCAGCAGGCGAACTGATTGCAGGAAGTTATGAATAACCATCGGACGATAGACATTCAGCTCAAAATTACCTGACGCACCACCAATATTAACCGCGACATCATTACCCATTACCTGACAACACAGCATAGTCAGCGCTTCACACTGAGTCGGATTAACTTTACCCGGCATAATAGAACTACCCGGCTCATTTTCAGGAATTGATATCTCGCCAATACCACAGCGTGGGCCGGATGCCAGCCAGCGCACATCATTAGCGATTTTCATCAGCGACGCAGCCAGTCCTTTTAGCGCCCCATGAGCATGTACCAGCGCATCGCAAGTAGCTAACGCCTCGAATTTATTCGGCGCGGTAACAAACGGTGCGGAGGTTAGCGCCGCCAGTTCATCCGCGACACGCACGGCATATTCAGGATGGGTATTCAGCCCGGTGCCGACCGCAGTACCACCCAACGCCAGTTCAGCAACGTGCGGTAAGCTGTATTCGATATGCCTCAGGTTATGTTCTAACATCGCGACCCAGCCTGAGATCTCCTGGCCCAGCGTCAGCGGCGTGGCATCCTGCAGATGGGTTCGTCCGATTTTTACGATATCAGCAAAAGCATGCGATTTTTCTCGCAGCGTGGTGGTTAACACATTCAGTTGCGGGATAAGGTGCTCACGCAGAGCCAGCAGCGCGGCAACGTGCATCGCCGTGGGAAAGACGTCGTTAGAACTTTGGCTTTTATTCACGTCGTCATTTGGATGTATTTTACGCTCCATACCCCGTACGCCGCCCAGCAATTCACTGGCCCTATTTGCCAGCACTTCGTTCATGTTCATATTGCTTTGCGTACCGGAACCGGTCTGCCAGATAGCCAGCGGAAACTCATCACGATGCTTATCCGCTAACACCTCATCCGCCGCCTGCATGATGGCGTTCGCTTTGTCTGCCGCCAACAGTCCCAAATCCTGATTAACCTTCGCAGCGGCGCGTTTAGTCAGCGCCAGTGCATGGATCAGCGAGACCGGCATTTTCTCCGTTGAGATGCGAAAATGTTCCAGCGATCGTTGGGTTTGCGCCCCCCAGAGTTTATCAGCCGGAACATCTATCGCACCCATTGAATCATTTTCGCGGCGTACCGTTACCATTACCTGCTCCTTATATTATCTATTGATTAGGTTATGTTTCGACATTGCCCACTTGCCATTGGTCTTATGAGTATTAACGAGGATAAAGCTGTCGTTTAGTTGTTCGTGCGGTAAAAAAAACCGCCCCGAAGGGCGGCTGACGTTACTTAACGCAGCGTGCGCACTGCGACGTCTGAATCTGCTGGAAGAAATCATTACCTTTGTCATCCACAAGGATAAACGCCGGGAAATCCTCCACTTCAATTTTCCAGATGGCTTCCATCCCCAGTTCCGGATATTCCACACATTCCAGACTTTTGATACTGCCCTGTGCCAGCACCGCTGCGGGACCGCCAATACTGCCCAAGTAGAAGCCGCCATGTTTATGACAGGCATCTGTGACCTGCTGACTACGGTTTCCTTTTGCCAGCATAATCATACTCCCGCCTTCGGACTGAAGCTGGTCAACATATGAGTCCATACGACCAGCAGTGGTTGGACCCAGCGAGCCTGAAGCATAACCTTCCGGCGTTTTGGCCGGGCCAGCGTAATAGATAGGGTGATCTTTTACATACTGCGGCAAACTCTCGCCGTTATCCATACGTTCTTTCAGTTTTGCATGCGCAATATCACGCCCGACAATGATCGTACCATTGAGCGACAGACGGGTGGAAACAGGATACTGCGACAACTGGGCCAGGATCTCTTTCATCGGGCGGTTAAGGTCGACACGTACGGCTTCACCCTCGCCTGCCTGACGCAGCTCCTCCGGGATGTATTTGCCTGGGTTGTTTTCCAGCTTCTCGATCCAGATACCTTCACGGTTGATCTTGGCTTTAATATTACGATCAGCCGAACAGGAGACGCCCATTCCAACCGGACACGATGCACCGTGACGCGGCAGACGGATCACGCGGATATCATGGGCGAAATATTTCCCGCCAAACTGCGCGCCTAACCCCAGATTCTGCGCCTCAATCAGCAACTCTTTTTCCAGTTCAACGTCGCGGAAGGCCTGTCCATGCTCGTTACCTTCAGTAGGCAACTCGTCATAATATTTCGCAGAAGCCAGCTTGACGGTTTTCAAAGTGGCTTCTGCGGAAGTTCCGCCAATCACAAACGCAATGTGGTACGGTGGACATGCTGCGGTTCCCAGCGTACGCATCTTGTCCACCAGGTAATTTTTCAATTTCCCCGGCGTTAAAAGCGCTTTGGTTTCCTGATACAGATAGGTCTTATTCGCCGAGCCACCGCCTTTGGCAATGCACAGGAATTTATACTCATCACCATCCACACTATACAGATCGATTTGCGCAGGAAGGTTAGTCCCGGTATTCACCTCGTTGTACATATCCAGCGCAGCATTTTGTGAATAGCGCAGGTTGTCTTCGATATAGGTGTTATAGACACCTCGCGCCAGCGCAGCCTCATCGCCACCTCCGGTCCAGACACGCTGACCTTTTTTACCAACGATAATGGCCGTCCCGGTGTCCTGACAGGTCGGCAAAACACCTTTTGCCGCAATATCTGAGTTGCGCAGGAATTGCAGGGCAACATATTTGTCGTTTTCGCTGGCATCCGGGTCGCACAGAATATCAGCGACTTGCTGCTGATGCGCAGGCCGCAGCATAAACGACGCATCATGAAATGCCTGACGCGCGAGGAGAGTTAACGCTTCAGGCGCAACTTTTACGATTTCCTGCCCTTCAAATTCGGCAACGGAAACATGGTCGCTGGTCAGCAGATAGTATTCGGTATCATCCTTGTTGAGGGGAAAAGGATGTTGATAATGAAAGGGTTTGTTTGACATTGTGCTCTCACTTACAGCTCGGTCTGGTTATTCTCTGGGCAGATGTTCCGTTGCCCTGCTTCCCTGTCGCAGCTCGGGTTGTAGAAGGCGTGGCTTTTCTGCAACCGGAATTGCTCAGGGTATTAAAAGCGAGTCACCATATCCTACACAATTTTTTAACAAAAACTGAGACAAAGACGACTTTTTACATGTGCAGGTTACTTCCCCCCGGTTTTCTTGGTTTAATGGACAGAGAAATTTCAACATTGAAACAGGGCATTGATAATGCAAAAACTCATCAACTCAGTGCAGAACTACGCCTGGGGAAGTAAAACGGCGTTAACCGAACTTTATGGCATTGCCAATCCGTCAAACCAGCCGATGGCTGAACTGTGGATGGGCGCCCATCCGAAAAGCAGCTCTCAGGTTCAGAGCGCTGAGGGTCAGTTAATTTCTCTGCGTGATGCTATCGAACACGATAAATCTGCTGTGTTAGGTGATGCCGTGGCGAAGCGCTTTGGTGAATTGCCCTTCCTGTTTAAAGTGCTCTGTGCCGCACAACCTCTTTCTATTCAGGTACACCCTAACAAACGCAACTCTGAAATTGGATTTGCTAAAGAAAACGCCGCAGGGATCCCGATGGACGCCGCGGAGCGTAATTACAAAGATCCTAACCACAAGCCTGAGCTGGTTTTTGCCCTGACGCCCTTCCTGGCCATGAATGCGTTCCGCGAGTTCTCTGACATTGTGGCATTGTTACAACCTGTCGCTGGTGCGCATCCTGCCATTGCACATTTCCTGCAGGAACCAGGCGCAGAGCGTCTGAGCCATCTTTTCGCCAGCTTGCTGAATATGCAGGGCGAAGAGAAATCCCGCGCACTGGCAGTCCTGAAATCTGCGCTTAACAGCCAACAGGGTGAACCATGGCAAACTATTCGCCTAATCGCTGACTTCTACCCTGACGATAGCGGTCTCTTCTCTCCTCTTCTACTCAACGTGGTTAAGCTGAATCCTGGCGAAGCTATGTTTCTGTTTGCTGAAACGCCCCATGCCTACCTGCAGGGTGTTGCGCTCGAGGTGATGGCTAACTCCGATAACGTTCTGCGCGCCGGACTCACGCCAAAATATATTGATATTCCTGAACTGGTCGCCAACGTTAAATTTGAAGCTAAACCGGCAAACCAACTGCTAACGACCCCAAATAAAACAGGTGGAGAGCTGGACTTCCCGATCCCGGTTGATGACTTCGCTTTCTCCCTGCATGAACTGTCAGCCGGAGAAGCGGCAATTAGCCAACAAAGCGCCGCCATCCTGTTCTGTATCGAGGGAGAGGCCGTGCTACATAAAGGCGAGCAGCGACTGGTACTGAAACCGGGTGAATCGGCATTTATTAGTGCAAACGAATCACCGATTAATGTCAGCGGCGTCGGCCGTTTAGCTCGGGTTTACAACAAGCTCTAGCAAGATACTGATATTTTTAGCAACTCTTGCTAAGCTAATAGTGAGTCAAAGACATGTCACTCCTCCAGGCGCTTTCAAACGCCTGGATTTATTTTATGGATATCGAAATGAAAAAATCGCTGGTAGCTGCGGGTGTGGTAGTTGCGTTGGGTATCGTCTGGACAGGCGGCGCCTGGTACACCGGAAAGAAACTTGAAACGCATCTCGCCGAGATGGTGACGCAGGCAAATGATCAGATCAAACGCTACTCACCTGAGTCCGGTATTGAACTGAGTTATCAGAACTACCAGCGCGGCGTGTTTAACAGCCAGTTGCAACTGGTGGTGAAACCTATTGCCGGTCAGGAAAATACCTGGCTGAAACCTGGGCAAACTATCGTTCTGAATGAATCTGTTGATCACGGCCCCTTCCCGCTGGCGCAGCTTAAATCATTGAATCTTATGCCAGCCATGGCGGCAGTGAAAACAACGCTGGTGAATAACGACGTTACAAAGCCGCTATTTGACATCGCTAAAGGGGAATCTCCTTTCACCATTAATTCCCGTATTGGCTATAGCGGCGACACCCGTTCCGATCTTTCTCTCAAACCACTGAACTACGAAAAAGGCGACGAAAAAGTGGCCTTTAGCGGCGGAGAATTCCAGTTCACGGCAGACAAAGACGGGAACGCAGTCTCTGTGACAGGAGAAGCACAGAGCGGTGTGGTGAATGCAGTCAATGAGTACAACCAGAAAGTACAAGTTACCTTTAATAACCTGACAACCGAAGGCTCCAGCAGCGTCGCCAGTTTTGGCGAACGCATTGGCGATCAAAAATTGTCTCTCGACAAGCTGTCGATTTCGGTCGAAGGTAAAGAGCTGGCCGTCCTTGAAGGCATGGGCATCGATGGTAAATCCGATCTGGTTAACGATGGTAAAACCGTCAACAGTCAGCTGGATTACACACTGAACAGCCTTAAATTGCAGGGTCAGGATTTAGGTAGCGGCAAGCTGACGCTGAAAGTGGCCCAGATTGATGGTGAGGCGTTACATCAGTTCAGTCAGCAGTATACCGCGCAAACCAAGGCGCTGATGGCGCAGATCGATGTGGTACAGAATCCTGAACTTTATCAACAAAAAGTGACAGAAGCGTTCTTTAGCGCCCTGCCAGTGCTGATGAAAGGCGAACCGGTTATCACCATTGCCCCACTAAGCTGGAAGAATGCCAAAGGTGAGACGGCCTTTAATCTGTCACTGTTCCTGAAAGATCCATCGACAAATCAGGACGAGCCGCAAACGCTGGCGCAGGAAGTTGATCGTTCAGTCAAATCACTAGACGCTAAGCTTGCTATCCCCGTAGATATGGCAACTGAGTTCATGACACAGATTGCCAAACTGGAAGGATACCAGCAGGAAGAAGCGGCAGGGCTTGCCAGGCAGCAAGTCAATGGTCTGGCGGCAATGGGTCAAATGTTCCGTGTAACTACGATGCAGGACAACACCATCGGCTCCAGTCTGCAGTATGCAAATGGTCAGGTAACTCTCAACGGCCAAAAAATGTCGCTGGATGAATTTGTTGGCATGTTTGGTATGCCGACGCTTTCAGAGCCGGATGCACCGGCGACCCCACAGCAGTAATCCTTATCTGCTATCAGCGTATGCCCGGTAACTTTGTTTATCGGGCTTTTTTATGCTTAGCACGTTACCAGTCGGGCGGAAAGCGTCATATTGCGCGAGTGACTTTCATCATGTCCAATTCGTTGCAGCACGCGTTCAGCAAGGGTGTAACCCATCTCACGCGCGGGCGTACAGGCCCAGGTAATAGGGAGATCGTCCAGCGCGTTTTCCGCCACATCGGCAAAAGCGGCCAGTGAGACCTGTTGCTCAAAGTAACGATCGACACCGATTTCGCCGCTCTGACGCCCTGCTTTCATCAGGCCAAACCATGCACCAGCCGCAATGGTTTCGTTGTAACATACCACCGCGCTGATGGTCGGATTATGGCGTAAAAGCGCCGTAACGGTCTCAGCGGCCTGCTTCTGACTGGAAGAACACTCCAGAACCCAATCGCTATGAAATGGCAGACCAAATTTTAGCAGCGTTGCACAATACCCTCCCACGCGTTCAGCTCGGGTCAACGATGAGCTTTGTCCCCCCAACCAGGCTATCCGTTGATGCCCATGATGGATGAGATGTTCAACCAGCAGTTGTGCTGCCTGCATATTGTCAGGTCTGACGGTGTCTGCATCATCCAGGTAGCTGGCGCGGGAAGCAAATACAACGGGGATCCCTTTATCATTGGCCAGGTATCGAAGCGCATCGCTACTGCCTGCAGCACCGGCGATCACCACACCATCAACGCCTTGATTAAGTAACATTGCAAAGCGCTGCGCCAGTTGCTCACCATCCTTACCGCCATGCAATAAAAACACCATACGTCCCTGAGCTTCTAACGCTTCGGTCAACCCTGCGGTAAGTTCAGCATAAAAAGGGGTGGAGAGATCGCGAACAATCAAACCAATAACACCGCTCTGCCCACCGCGAAGTGCTGATGCTTGCCGGTTGCGTACAAAACCCAGTTGCTCTATGGCCGCATTTACCCGTTCGCCGGTTGCAGATGAGATACGCCCCTTTCCACTGAGTACCAATGAGACTGTGCTGACCGAAACCCCCGCAGCCAGTGCAACATCATGGATGGTGATTTTTTTGGCTATAGCCATAAAAACGGAAAACCCCCTGATAACGTGACAGATAAAACGTTTTATCAATCGGTTATATTTATACGCCCTATTATCATTCGATAATGTGATTTATACCGCACTAAAATTAGGTAAAACGTTTTATCTTCTCGCCATCATTAGTCACCGAGCTTTACATGAGGAGTCGTTAGATGACGACGAGAACCACACCAAAAATAACGTTATGGGAATTTTTCCAACAGTTGGGCAAAACCTTTATGCTGCCCGTAGCTCTGCTCTCCTTTTGCGGGATCATGTTGGGGATCGGCAGCTCGTTAAGCAGTCATGATGTCTTAACGTTGATCCCGGCATTGGGTAATCCAGTACTACAGGCTATTTTTACCTGGATGAGTAAAGTCGGCTCTTTCGCTTTTAGCTTCCTGCCAGTGATGTTTTGTATCGCCATCCCCCTCGGTCTGGCTCGTGAAAATAAAGGCGTGGCCGCATTTGCGGGATTTGTCGGCTATGCGGTAATGAATCTCGCCGTCAACTTTTGGTTAACGGCCAAAGGGATTTTACCCACGACTGATGCGGCGATCCTGAAAGCCAACAACGTACAAAATATTCTTGGGATCCAGTCGATTGATACCGGGATCCTGGGGGCGGTAATTGCCGGGATCATCGTGTGGATGCTGCATGAACGCTTCCACAATATCCGTCTTCCTGATGCGCTGGCATTCTTTGGTGGCACCCGTTTTGTTCCTATCATCTCCTCGGTCGTGATGGGACTGGTTGGGTTGGTAATTCCACTGATATGGCCTGTTTTTGCCATGGGTATTACCGGGCTAGGCCACATCATCAATAGCGCGGGTGAATTTGGTCCGATGCTGTTTGGTACCGGTGAACGTCTGCTGTTGCCTTTTGGTCTGCATCATATTCTGGTGGCACTCATTCGTTTCACCGAAGCAGGTGGTACACAGGAAGTGTGTGGTCATAGCGTAAGTGGCGCGCTGACGATTTTCCAGGCGCAGCTGAGCTGCCCGACAACGCAGGGCTTCTCTGAAAGCGCAACTCGCTTCCTGTCGCAGGGTAAAATGCCGGCGTTCCTTGGTGGATTACCAGGAGCTGCATTAGCGATGTACCATTGCGCACGACCTGAAAATCGTCATAAAATTAAAGGGTTATTAATTTCCGGCCTCATCGCCTGCGTCATCGGTGGTACCACCGAACCTCTGGAGTTCCTGTTCCTGTTCGTAGCGCCAGTCCTGTATGTTATTCACGCTCTGTTGACCGGCCTTGGCTTCACCGTAATGGCAATTCTCGGCGTAACCATCGGCAATACTGACGGCAACCTGATTGACTTTGTGGTGTTCGGTATCCTGCACGGGCTGTCCACCAAATGGTATCTGGTCCCTGTTGTGGCGGCCATCTGGTTCGCGGTGTACTACATTATCTTCCGCTTTGCGATCACGCGATTTAATCTGAAAACACCGGGTCGTGACGTTGAAATTGCCAGCAATATCGAAAAAGTCATGGCGGGAACACCGGGTAAATCTGGCTACAACGTACCAGCTATTCTGGCAGCGCTGGGCGGTGCGGAAAATATCGTCAGTCTGGATAACTGTATTACGCGGTTGCGTTTATCAGTAAAAGATATGTCGCTTGTTAACGTCCAGGCACTGAAGGACAATCGTGCGATTGGCGTAGTACAACTTAATCAGCATAACCTTCAGGTCGTCATTGGTCCGCAGGTCCAGTCAGTCAAAGACGAAATCGCGGTTCTGATGAATACCGTACAGGCTTAAGGACAACGAAATGTTTGATTTTTCAAAGGTTGTGGACAGGCATGGCACATGGTGTACCCAGTGGGATTATGTCGCCGATCGTTTTGGCTCTGCGGATCTGCTGCCATTCACAATCTCTGACATGGATTTTACCACCGCCCCCTGCATCCTGGAGGCGCTGACAAAGCGCCTTTCACACGGAGTGCTGGGCTACAGTCGCTGGAAAAATGATGAGTTTTTAGCGGCGATCAGCCACTGGTTTTTTACCCGCCACGATACCAGGATTGACCCTCAGTCTTTGGTTTACGGCCCCTCCGTCATCTATATGGTGTCAGAGCTGATCCGCCAGTGGTCGTCTGCCGGTGATGCCGTGGTTATTCATACTCCGGCTTACGATGCGTTTTATAAGGCGATTGAAGGAAACCAGCGTGCGGTACTTCCTGTTGCGCTGGAGAAATGCGCAAATGGTTGGTATTGCGACATGGCAAAACTGGAGGCCGTCCTCGCGCGGGCTGAGAGCAAAATTCTTCTGCTCTGTAGTCCACAAAACCCAACGGGAAAAGTCTGGACCCGCGATGAACTGGAAACCATGGCAGAACTGTGCCAGCGCCACGATGTAAAAGTTATTTCCGACGAGATTCATATGGATATGGTATGGGGAGAACAACCGCACATTCCATGGAGTAACGTGGCGCGAGGAAACTGGGCACTGCTCACCTCCGGCTCGAAGAGTTTTAATATTCCGGCATTAACCGGCGCTTATGGACTTATCGAGGACGCCCAAAGTCGCAATGAGTACCTCAGTGCACTGAAAGGCCGTGACGGACTTTCTTCACCTGCAGTACTGGCGCTTACTGCACATATTGCCGCCTATCAGGACGGTGCAAGCTGGCTCGACGCACTGCGGGATTATCTTGCCTGCAATCTGCGCTACATCGCCCGGGAACTCAATGCCGCCTTCCCTGAACTGAACTGGCAGATACCACAATCCACGTATCTGGCCTGGATTGACCTGCGCCCACTCAACATTGATGACCAGGCGTTGCAGAATGCACTTATCCAGCAGGAAAAAGTGGCGATCATGCCGGGATATACCTACGGAGAAGAAGGTCGCGGTTTTGTTCGCCTGAATGCCGGATGTCCACGTTCAAAACTTGAAAAAGGCGTTAAGGGGTTGATTAACGCAATCCGTTCAGTACGTTGATATGTTTGCGCAATGAGCCATTCATTGCGCAAACTCTTAATTTGGGCGCCGGTTTCCCGCTTTTAATTACTGTCTAATTTTTATCTATAGGGTTCTGTGAGTAAAAAGGGCTATTTATCATCTGATCGTGTATAGTGGCCCTCCACTCAAATCAGGAAGAGCCTATGTCAGATCGTAAAAATAATAAATCCCGCCGTAATTTTCTTGTCAAATGTCTTTGTCCAAACTGCACCGCACAATCAGAACACAGTCACTCTCGGGTACAAAAAGGTGCAATGTTAATTTGCCCCCATTGCAATAAATTATTCCAGTCCGACGCTAAACTCGTCGCGTAAATTGCTATTAAGATAACTGCTGCTCAAAATTATAATGATGAAAAGCGGTTATCCATTCTATCTGCAATCCAAATAGCAAAAAACCCGCTATCAGCGGGTTTATAATTAAGTATGTATAATTCCAGTGCTTCTGCCAGTTTGTCTACTCAGGACAAAGCCGTCTTCGTTGTCGCAAAAGGCATAAGCAGGAATTATTACTCTGCCACTACGACATTAGCAGCAGCCGGGCCTTTTGCGCCATTCTCAACAGAGAACTCGACCTTCTGCCCTTCAAGCAAGGTACGGAAGTTATTCGACTGAATAGCAGAAAAATGTACGAAAACATCTTTAGAGCCATCAGCCGGAGAGATAAAACCGAAACCTTTATCGGCGTTAAACCATTTTACTAAACCAGTCATTTTATTAGACATATTAAATATTCCTTAACTTGAGCCTTTCGGCGAACAGGGGCTTTATTACAGAAACTACGTAGTGCTTAGTAGGGAGACTCAAGAAAGGGATTACTGAAAATACCTGGTGATGAGAACTGCTTTAGTAAACTACTTTGTATGCTGTCTGTCATTCAAACCGACGACGCTATTAACTCATGATGCTCTGGATTACGCAACTTTTATTTTAGCCGTCCAGATATCCTTAGTGCTAAAAAATAGTTCTGGCTTTATTTCTCCTGATACGTATAGTGCACCCCGTTATATCTATTAAGGAATTTATTTGTCTCGTAAAATGACAGGAATTGTCAAAACCTTTGACTGCAAGAGTGGCAAAGGACTCATCATCCCTTCAGATGGTCGTAAAGATGTTCAGGTTCACATTTCAGCGTTAAGCCCCCACGAATCAGAAGTACTCACTCCAGGCATACGTGTAGAGTTTTGCCGGATCAATGGTCTGAGAGGACCAACTGCCGCCAATGTCTATCTTTCATAGCACAGTATCTGATGCATGGCACTGGTCGACACATCTTTAAACGACGGATGAAGCCATATTGCTGAGACGCTCAGAAATGGCTGAGTACTGAGGGTCTCTGGGTTCCAGACTAATTTCGAATGGTAATTGCCTCGAAACTAAGGCTTCCTTGCAAGGTAAATAGCGGTAACAAAATTACGCTTCACCTTTCCTCCAAAATCCTTTTTCACTACCCTCTCTATCTCATTGAGGAATTGCGTGCGCTCTATTTCACTCAGTCGCGCAACCGGTGAAAATGTTGAAATCAATTGTCTGGTCTGTCGGGCATCCATTTCTGATTCCCATCTGAACTCATCACTAATAATCTCGGTAAACCCGGCTTTTGCCAGATCATCGAGCCTTTCTCTTTTTTGTAGTGGGTAAGGATGGCGGTGACCCGCCTTATGTGAAGGGCTGGCGCTAAGGGGGGCAAACAAGCGATCTGTTCTTTGCATGAATGCATCCTCGTTATGCGGGTCGCCAAAAACAGTCCACCACATAGCAAACCATCCTCCGGGGCGCAGAAGCTGGAATATCCTTTCGAGTCCGCTCACGGGTTCGATCCAGTGAAAAGAGGTGGCTGCAATCCCCAGGTCAAAGCAGCCGGGCTGCAGTAGTACGTCCTCAAAAGTGGAATTTATAATCGAGAATGAGTCCTGCGAATACCGACCCAGTCTTTCCTTTAACTTTATAGCCAGATTGTGGTCAGGTTCGATTGCACTTACCTGATATCCCATATCAAGCAGATGTTCCGTTGCTTGCCCGGTCCCAGGCCCAATCTCGAAGGCCCTCCGGCAGATTTCTGGTCCGCAATGCTCTTTAAGTAATGCAAATATATGTAACGGGTAATCAGGCCTGCCCTGCTGATATGCATTCGTATCTCTGCCAAATAAAGCCCGCCCTTCGTTAAGCGGAATGTGCTCTTGCATCATCTTTCTATCCTTCAAATTGTCTAACAATTTCGAGTGTCAGACACTCAGCCAGCAACGTTGTGCCGGATATTTTAACTCGTCGCATGTCCTTACCCAGCGCAGGGATAACCCTACCCCCAACATGAGTAAATAACTTCAACGAATAGAAAGGAATTATGAGTTTTCCACACAAAACTGAATCTGCGTTATTCGAAACGGTGATAAAACAAGCGGGTGACTACCGGAGCTGAGCAACTGTCTGCCAGTGTAACTCCAGCAATCTCATATTCAGCCTGATGGATCATCCCTATGGCAACATGCTTTACGGTGTTTCCTTGAGTCGGATGGCCAATAAGGATTGTGTGCAGATAGCCCTGCTCAACGAAAAACTGAAATGAATACCCAAATATGCTCCAATTACAAAGTGATAGTGCCATTTTTTCAAAGTTATTAGAGGATTATTATTCTGTTGTATAATACTGCGCACTTTAACTAAATGACGTGAGTGCGACCATGATTGATACTTCCCTACCCTTGACCGATGTCCATCGCCACCTTGATGGTAATATCCGCGCGCAGACAATTCTCGATCTTGGCCGTCAGTTTAATTTGACACTCCCGGCTCAGACGCTTGAAACACTGATTCCTCATGTACAGGTCACATCGACAGAACCGGACCTGGTCAGCTTTTTGTCGAAGCTTGACTGGGGTGTGAAAGTCCTGGCATCTCTGGATGCTTGTCGCCGCGTGGCATTTGAGAATATTGAAGACGCCGCGCGTAACGGTCTGCACTATGTTGAGTTGCGCTTTTCTCCGGGCTACATGGCAATGGCGCATCAACTTCCGGTAGCGGGTGTGGTTGAAGCGGTCATCGAAGGTGTACGCGAAGGCTGTAAGACTTTCGGCGTTGAAGCACGCTTAATTGGTATTATGAGTCGTACCTTCGGCGAGACTGCTTGCCTGCAGGAGCTGGAGGCATTACTGGCACATCGCGGCCACATTACCGCACTGGATCTTGCCGGTGACGAACTCGGTTTTCCGGGTAGTTTATTCCTGTCACACTTCAACCGTGCGCGCGACGCGGGTTGGCACATTACTGTTCATGCAGGTGAAGCCGCTGGCCCGGAAAGCATTTGGCAAGCCATCAGAGAACTGGGTGCAGAGCGTATTGGTCACGGGGTCAAAGCGGTAGAAGATCGTGCATTAATGGATTTTCTCGCCGAGCAACGAATCGGTATTGAATCCTGCCTGACATCTAACATCCAGACCAGTACGGTCGCTTCACTGGCAGTACATCCGCTGAAAACGTTCCTTGAGCATGGTGTTCTGGCCAGTCTGAATACTGACGATCCGGCGGTTCAGGGCGTAGATATTATTCACGAATACACCATTGCGGCCCCGGCTGCTGGATTGACCCGCGAGCAAATCCGCCAGGCGCAAATCAATGGACTGGAAATGGCATTCCTGAGTGATGAAGAAAAGCGGGCTCTGCGCCAGAAAGTGGCAACAGCGTAACCGTGTGATGCGTTAATGCATGATGGCATTAACGCATCAGCAGTCTGCAATCAGATAATTGCAGGCGGTTGATAAACTCGATCAGGCAAGGCACAGCGTGGAGCGGTGTTTAGCCGACTCAATACCAAGCTCAATCAATTCCATAATTTGAATTGCCTGTCTGGCCGGAACCGGATTCTCACCGTTTCCATTTAGCGCATCTCGGATGCCCGCATAGTAAGCGGGATAATTACCCGGTATGGTAAGCAGGGTTTCTTCAACGCGTTCTTCGCCTTCAACCCGCGTCAGTACGCCATCTCGCATGTCGTAGCCCCAGTCTTCCTGCGGCAAACGTTCGCCATTTTTCAGACGTTCTTCCTGAGGATCAAGACCATACTTTACATAGCTCCCGCGCGATCCGTGAACGATGTAGCGTGCAGATTCAGCAGCAGCCAGCATTGTGCCGTGCAAAATCACCCGACGCTGCGGATAAGTCAAAATAGCATGGAAATAATCTGTCGATTGCGCGCCGGGACGAAGCTGAGCCAGATCAACAGTCAGACTGACAGGCAAGCCGAACAGGTTGATCGCCTGATCCAGAAGATGAGGTGCCAGATCGTACCAGATACCACTTCCAGGCCCCCCCTGTTCGCGCCAGCGGTCTCGGACCTGGGGACGGAAACGATCGAAGTGGGATTCAAAATAAGCCACTTCGCCCAAAACACCATCTGCCAGCAGAGCTTTCAGCGTCAGAAAATCACTGTCCCAACGACGATTATGGAACACAGACAGCACTCGTCCCAGACTGCGCGCCAGCATATCCAGTTCACGAGCTTGTGACAGTGTCACGGTAAAAGGTTTATCAACAACCACATGTTTCCCGGCTTCCAGCGCTGCTTTTGCTAACGGGAAATGGGTGTCATTCGGCGTGGGGATAACAATCAAGTCAATGCTGGGATCATCAAACAAATGCCGTGGCTCAGACACAACCGCCACCGAAGGCCAATCCGCTTTAACTTTTGCTTCGTCACTACTGGACACCGCCGCCAGTTCAAGACCCGGTGTACCGACTATCAGGGGAGCATGGAAGGTTTTACTGGCATAACCGTAGCCGATTAGCCCAACGCGGATGTTGTCACTCATGTCATTGCCTCTCATTTCAGGTCCGATCTATTTCACACCATACATAGCAACGTCACAACCGTTTAATAACCTCTACACGATAATGGTTGTTACTTAACTTAAGTCAAACATATGTCACTTAGAGTAAATTTGCTGCGAAAAAGTCAGAGAAATCGTTCCCAATGCTCTTGCCGTATTATTTATTGATTAGTAACATTTGTGCCTTGTGTTTAAGGATAAATCAAAGCAAATGTCGTCAGTAATGAATCGTCTTATTGAATTAACTGGTTGGATTGTTCTCGCGGTCTCTGTCATCCTGCTGGGTGTTGCCAATCATATTGATAACTATCAGCCGCCGGAACCAACAGCAACCTCAGTGCAGAAAAAATAAGCCTCACCAATTCTTTATAGCCCAGCACTGTCCGCAGTGACTGCTGGGTTTAGCTGCAAAAGATGAAATTTTGTCAGAAAAAGCGAATTATGGCGCTTCCGCCCCTGGGCATATTGCCTGCGATTGCGAAGCGCGTTACCCTTTCCCCTGGTGCAGACAGCATCTGCTTTTCTACCGATATGAATAATCTTATTTTTGTATTTGCACACTGGTTCGCTTTTATCTGTGCAACATTGTTTATTTCTTAATATTCACTACTCCGTTGGTATTATTTTATTAATATGGATCTCCGTTTATGACTGTTCAGGACTACTTATTAAAATTCCGCAAAATCAGTTCACTCGAAAGTCTGGAAAAACTGTTCGATCATCTTAACTACACGCTGACCGACGATCGGGACATTATCAATATGTATCGTGCTGCGGACCACCGCCGCGCGGAGCTTATCTCCGGTGGACGCCTGTTTGATGTAGGCCAGGTGCCAAAGTCGGTCTGGCATTACGTGCAATAAACAAGAAGTAGCGCTCAACGTTAAAAGCTTTATAATAATTGCCCCAAAATGAACGGCACGTCTGTTCATATACGCGTAAACCTGGAGAAGAGATGACTACGACACCGGCACAACGTATCGGAGGCTGGCTACTTGGGCCACTGGCCTGGCTGTTAGTTGCGTTGTTGAGCGCTTCGCTGGCGTTATTGCTTTATCTCACTGCGCTGGCAACGCCGCACACATTCAAAATGCTCGGTGAACAAAGCCCGATGAATCTGTTCTTGTGGGGTATTTCCTTTATTACAGCTATTGCCATGTGGTACTACACGCTGTGGCTGACCATCGCGTTTTTCAAACGCAGACAGTGCGTTCCTAAGCATTACATTATATGGCTGCTAATTTCCGTGTTGCTGGCGATTAAAGCGTTTGCGTTTTCACCAGTCCCGGACGCTTTTGCCGTACGCCAGCTATTGTTCCCTTTGTTAGCTGCTGCACTGCTGGTGCCCTATTTCAAACGCTCGCAACGCGTTAAGACAACGTTTGTGAACCCGTAATAACCTTACAGTTAACCTGTTGTCGCCTGTTGTAGATTGACAGATAATAGGCGGCTTTTTTATTTCAGGCCGAAAAATGACTGATTACCTGCTGCTGTTTGTCGGAACTGTACTGGTCAATAACTTTGTACTGGTCAAGTTTCTGGGGCTTTGCCCCTTTATGGGTGTTTCCAAAAAACTGGAAACCGCAATGGGTATGGGCCTCGCCACGACTTTTGTCATGACGCTGGCATCTATTTGCGCATGGTTGATTGACACCTGGATCCTCATCCCGCTCGATCTCATTTATTTGCGCACGCTGGCCTTTATCCTGGTCATCGCTGTGGTCGTGCAATTTACCGAAATGGTGGTGCGCAAAACCAGCCCTGCGCTGTACCGTCTGCTGGGGATCTTCTTACCGCTGATCACCACAAACTGTGCGGTACTGGGCGTCGCATTGCTGAACATCAATCTTGGTCATAATTTTTTACAGTCGGCGCTGTACGGATTTTCCGCTGCTGTCGGCTTCTCACTGGTGATGGTACTGTTTGCTGCGATTCGCGAACGCCTCGCCGTGGCAGACGTCCCTGCCCCTTTTCGCGGTAATGCGATTGCGCTAATTACCGCCGGTTTAATGTCATTGGCCTTTATGGGCTTTAGTGGTTTGGTGAAGTTGTAATGAATGCTATCTGGATTGCCGTTGCCGCAGTGAGTCTGCTGGGTCTGGCGTTCGGCGCTATTTTGGGTTACGCCTCTCGTCGTTTTGCCGTAGAGGACGATCCAGTCGTGGAGAAAATCGATGAAATTCTTCCGCAAAGCCAGTGTGGACAGTGCGGTTATCCGGGCTGCCGCCCTTATGCTGAAGCCATAGGCTGCCAGGGTGAAAAAATTAACCGCTGCGCACCTGGCGGTGAAGCGGTGATGTTGAAAATTGCTACTCTGCTTAACGTCGATCCGCAACCTATTGATGGCGAAGAGCAGGACCTTACGCCCGTGCGCATGCTGGCAGTCATTGATGAAAATAATTGTATTGGCTGCACAAAGTGTATTCAGGCCTGTCCGGTCGATGCCATCGTGGGCGCGACGCGCGCCATGCACACGGTGATGAGCGATCTCTGCACGGGGTGTAATCTGTGTGTTGATCCGTGTCCGACCCAATGTATCGAATTACGTCCAGTCGCCGAAACACCTGATAGCTGGAAGTGGGATTTGAACACTATCCCCGTGCGCATCATTCCCGTGGAACAACATGTTTAATCTATTCTCTGCATTCAGAAAAAACAAAATTTGGGACTTCGATGGCGGCATACATCCACCGGAGATGAAAACCCAGTCAAATGGTACTCCACTGCGACAGGTTCCGCTGGCGCCGCGTTTTATCATTCCGCTGAAGCAGCATATTGGTGCTGAAGGTGAGCTGTGCGTAAACGTGGGTGATCACGTTCTGCGCGGCCAGGCGCTGACCCGCGGGCGTGGCAGAATGCTGCCGGTTCATGCTCCGACCTCGGGCACGATTACCGCCATCGCCCCTCACTCCACTGCGCATCCTTCGGCATTAGCCGAGCTGAGTGTCATCATTGATGCGGATGGAGAAGATCGCTGGATTGAACGCGATTGTTGGGCAGATTATCGCTCCCACAGCCGGGAAGAGTTAATTGCACGTATTCACCAATACGGTGTAGCCGGATTAGGTGGTGCAGGTTTTCCAACCGGCGTCAAACTGCAGGGCGGCGGTGATAAAATTGAAACGCTAATCATCAATGCCGCTGAATGTGAACCTTACATTACGGCTGATGACCGTTTAATGCAGGATTGTGCGGCCCAGGTCGTCGAAGGCATCCGTATACTCGCGCATATTTTGCAGCCACGCGAAATATTACTCGGGATTGAGGATAACAAACCGCAGGCAATTTCAATGCTGCGTGCGGTGCTGGCAGACTCGCACGATATAAGCTTACGCGTCATTCCCACTAAATACCCTTCCGGCGGGGCCAAGCAATTGACCCAAATACTGACCGGGAAACAAGTTCCGCACGGTGGACGCTCCTCGGATATCGGTGTACTGATGCAAAACGTCGGTACTGCCTATGCGATTAAACGCGCCGTGATAGACGGAGAACCAATCACCGAGCGTGTTGTTACGTTGACAGGTGAAGCCGTCAGCCGTCCGGGTAACGTCTGGGCACGGTTAGGCACCCCTGTTCGTCATCTGCTGAATGACGCCGGTTTTTGCCCTTCTGCTGAACAGATGGTGATTATGGGTGGCCCACTGATGGGCTTCACCCTTCCCTGGCTTGATGTTCCCATCGTTAAGATCACTAACTGTCTTCTCGCGCCATCTGTCAGTGAAATGGGTGAACCGCAGGAAGAGAAAGGCTGCATTCGTTGTAGCGCCTGTGCCGATGCCTGCCCGGCGGATCTTCTGCCTCAGCAACTTTACTGGTTCAGTAAAGGACAACAGCACGATAAGGCAACCAGTCACAATATCGCTGACTGCATTGAATGCGGAGCCTGTGCCTGGGTTTGTCCAAGCAATATTCCGCTGGTGCAATATTTCCGCCAGGAAAAAGCTGAGCTTTATGCCATTAGTCAGGAAGAAAAACGCGCCGCTGAAGCAAAAGCACGCTTTGAAGCCAGACAAGCACGACTGGAACGTGAAAAAGCGGCTCGTCTTGAACGCCACAAAAGCGCGGCGGTACAACCTGCCGCAAAAGATCATGATGCCATTGCCGCCACACTTGCCCGCGTAAAAGAAAAGCAGGCGCAGGCAATGCAGCCGGTGGTGATCAAGGCTGGCGAAAAACCCGACAACAGCGCCGCCATTGCCGCCCGTGAGGCGCGCAAAGCACAGGCACGAGCTAAACAGGCGGAAAACTCACTGTCTGAAGAGAGCGGTACGGCGACTGATCCGCGCAAAGCTGCCGTCGAAGCCGCGATTGCCCGGGCTAAAGCGCGCAAACTTGAGCAGCAGACAGACGCTGAAACGGCCGAACCGGTAGACCCGCGCAAAGCCGCTGTCGAAGCCGCGATTGCCCGGGCTAAAGCACGCAAACTTGAACAGCAGACGGACGCTGAAACGGCCGAACCGGTAGATCCGCGCAAAGCCGCTGTCGAAGCCGCGATTGCCCGAGCTAAAGCACGCAAACTTGAGCAGCAGACCGTCGCTGAAACGGCCGAACCGGTAGATCCACGCAAAGCCGCCGTCGCGGCCGCTATTGCACGCGCGCAGGCTAAAAAAGCCGCACAGCAGCAGGTTGTTAACGAGGAATAAATGGTATTCAGAATAGCAAGCTCCCCTTATACCCATAATCAGCGCCAGACATCACGCATTATGCTGCTGGTGTTAATTGCCGCATTACCGGGTATTGCCGCTCAGTTATGGTTCTTTGGTTGGGGAACGTTATTGCAGATAGTTCTCGCCTCTGCCAGCGCTATCGCCGCCGAAGCCAGCGTGCTAAAACTGCGTAAACAGCCCGTCGTCGCAATTCTCAAAGACAACTCCGCGTTGCTGACAGGATTGCTGCTTGCTGTCAGTATTCCGCCGCTTGCTCCGTGGTGGATGGTGGTATTAGGTACTGTATTCGCGGTTATCATTGCCAAACAATTGTATGGCGGTCTCGGGCAGAATCCATTTAACCCCGCAATGATAGGCTATGTCGTCCTGCTTATTTCATTCCCGGTGCAGATGACCAGCTGGTTGCCACCGCATGAAATTGCGGCTACGGTGCCGGGTTTCTTTGATGCCCTGAACGTAATCTTTACCGGACATACCGCGGGCGGCAGTGATATGAACGCTCTACGCATGGGGATCGATGGCATCAGTCAGGCCACACCGCTGGATACGTTCAAAACATCGTTACACGCAGGACACTCCGTTGAACAAGTCATGCAATATCCTATTTACAGCGGAATGCTCGCAGGCGCTGGCTGGCAGTGGGTGAACCTGGCCTGGCTGGCTGGCGGTGTAGTGTTATTGTGGCAAAAAGCAATTCGCTGGCATATCCCGGTCAGTTTTCTGCTATCGCTCGCCATCTGTGCGACGTTAGGCTGGTTTTTCTCCCCGGATTCACTGGCTTCACCACAGTTGCACCTGCTCTCAGGTGCAACTATGCTCGGCGCATTCTTTATTCTTACCGATCCCGTTACGGCATCAACAACTAACCGTGGTCGCCTGATTTTTGGCGCGCTTGCAGGTCTGTTAGTGTGGCTGATTCGCAGTTTTGGTGGGTATCCGGATGGCGTGGCCTTTGCCGTATTGCTGGCAAATATCACTGTTCCCCTGATTGATTATTACACCCGCCCTCGCGTGTACGGACATCGCTAAGGACAACATATGCTGAAAACGATTCGTAAACACGGTATCACTCTGGCACTGTTTGCTGCGGGCTCTACGGGGTTAACGGCAGCCATTAATCAGTTAACCAAGTCCACCATTGATGAACAGGCCGCACTGCAGCAAAAGGCGCTGTTCGATCAGGTTTTGCCTGGCGATCGCTACAATAATAATCTGCCTGAAAGCTGCTATCTGGTTAATGCACCGGCGTTGGGTAAAGGATCACACCACGTTTATATTGCCCGTCAGGATGACCGTCCGGTAGCGGCAATTCTGGAAGCTACCGCACCTGATGGATACTCTGGCGCTATTCAGTTGCTGGTCGGCGTCGATTTCAATGGTACCGTACTGGGTTCGCGCGTAACGGAACATCATGAAACGCCGGGGCTGGGTGATAAAATAGAGCTGCGTCTGTCCGACTGGATAACCCATTTTAGTGGCAAAAAAATCAGCACTGAAAATGACCCACACTGGGCGGTTAAAAAAGACGGTGGTGACTTTGACCAGTTCACTGGCGCGACCATCACCCCGCGTGCGGTAGTTAATGCAGTTAAACGCGCTGGTCTGTACGCGCAAACGCTGCCTGCGCAGCTTCCTCAACTTACCGCCTGTGGAGAATAAACCATGAGCGAAATTAAAGACGTCATTGTTCAGGGGCTATGGAAAAATAACTCCGCCCTGGTGCAGTTACTCGGCATGTGCCCACTGTTAGCGGTGACCTCTACCGCCACCAACGCCCTGGGTCTGGGGCTTGCTACAACACTGGTACTGACGCTGACTAACCTGACTATCTCAGCCCTGCGTCGCTGGACACCGCCTGAAATTCGTATCCCGATTTATGTCATGATCATCGCCTCAGTGGTGAGTGCGGTGCAGATGCTTATCAACGCATATGCCTTTGGTTTGTATCAGTCCCTGGGGATCTTCATTCCCTTAATTGTGACCAACTGTATTGTGGTTGGCCGTGCAGAAGCGTTTGCCGCTAAAAAAGGCCCCGCTTTATCCGCGCTCGATGGTTTTTCCATCGGCATGGGAGCAACCGGCGCGATGTTTGTCCTCGGATCACTGCGTGAAATCATTGGTAACGGGACATTGTTTGATGGCGCAGACGGCCTGCTGGGTAGCTGGGCCAAAGTGCTGCGCGTCGAGATTTTCCATACGGATACGCCGTTCCTGTTGGCCATGCTACCGCCGGGAGCGTTCATTGGTCTGGGACTGATGCTGGCAGTTAAATATCTTATTGATGAAAGAATGAAAAAGCGTCGTGCTGAGGCTGCAGTGACGGACAGTCCGGCAGGCGAGACAGGGAATGTGTAATGAACAAAGCGAAACGGCTGGAAATACTCACACGTCTGCGTGACAACAACCCGCATCCAACAACCGAGCTCAATTTTACCTCGCCGTTTGAGTTGCTGATTTCCGTTTTACTGTCGGCGCAGGCCACCGATGTCAGCGTCAATAAAGCCACTGCAAAGCTCTATCCCGTCGCCAATACCCCTGCCGCGATGCTGGATCTCGGTGTCGAAGGGGTTAAGTCGTATATTAAAACGATAGGCTTGTTTAACAGCAAAGCAGAAAACGTAATTAAAACCTGCCGTATTCTGCTGGAACAACATCATGGCGAAGTACCTGAAGATCGGGCTGCACTGGAAGCACTGCCCGGTGTCGGGCGCAAGACAGCGAATGTGGTGCTAAACACCGCCTTTGGTTGGCCTACCATAGCCGTCGATACCCATATTTTTCGAGTGTGTAATCGAACGCAATTCGCGCCGGGTAAAAACGTTGAGCAGGTAGAAGAAAAACTGCTGAAAGTTGTTCCCAGTGAATTTAAAGTCGATTGCCATCACTGGTTAATTCTTCATGGTCGCTACACCTGCATTGCCAGGAAACCACGTTGTGGCTCTTGTATCATCGAAGACCTCTGCGAATTCAAAGAGAAAGTCGATATCTGATAATGTTGGGGGCAAGAACCCTTTCCCACTTCCATAACGATTAGTTATGCACTTCTTAATCTCTCATTTCCCGTCAATGATGCCATAGTCGCGGGCATATCTGATGTAATATTCTTGTGAATTAACACCTGAGCAGGTTAATCGTTTTTTTAGTAATAGAAATTTCTATCCATCCGTGATCAAGATCACCCTGATAACACAATGTAAAATATTTTTTATTTTGTAGTTAAAATGACAAGCAAATGACCTGACCCCGTCAATTCGATACAAAACATTACACTGGCTATTTTTAAGATAATGGCCTATATCACTGGATTCAACCTTGAATAGCAGAACATATCGCCACATTGCGGTTTACGCCCCTATCTGACAGTGTAAAAATCTGCCATTTTTCAATTGAAGAAATTTAACGCTAGATAACATTTATTAGCCTGGATGATTTCACCAGTTCAGATATATGTAACAGATTATTACAAACCCCTTGTCTGAATGGTCAAGATAGTGAACATTACTTGCCGTTTCCCCTCCCACTATAACAATCGGACGGATGAACTTGACTCATCACGTACCTGAACACCCCCGTTGATATGGGATGTAAAAAAAGAGGTAAAAGTGTCTACTGCAAACAATAAACCAACTGAAAGCGTCAGTTTAAACGCCTTCAAACAACCAAAAGCGTTCTATCTCATTTTCTCGATTGAGCTGTGGGAACGTTTTGGCTATTACGGCCTGCAAGGAATTATGGCCGTCTACCTGGTGAAGCAACTGGGTATGTCAGAAGCGGATTCCATCACCCTTTTCTCATCCTTTAGCGCCCTGGTTTATGGTCTTGTTGCCATTGGCGGCTGGTTAGGTGACAAGGTTCTTGGAACGAAGCGTGTCATCATGCTGGGTGCTATTGTCCTGGCCATCGGTTATGCACTGGTTGCATGGTCTGGTCACGACGCGGGTATCGTTTATATGGGCATGGCGGCCATCGCGGTCGGTAACGGTCTGTTCAAAGCAAACCCATCATCCCTGCTGTCTACCTGCTATGCAAAAGATGACCCGCGTCTTGATGGTGCATTTACCATGTACTATATGTCCGTCAACATCGGTTCATTCTTCTCTATGCTGGCAACTCCGTGGCTGGCTGCACGTTACGGCTGGAGCACCGCGTTCGCACTGAGCGTCGTTGGTATGCTGATCACCGTCGTGAACTTCGCATTCTGCCAGCGTTGGGTCAAACAGTACGGTTCTAAACCGGACTTCGAGCCAATCAACTACCGTAACCTGCTGCTGACAATTGGTGGCGTTGTAGTTCTGATCGCTATCGCGACATGGCTGCTGCACAACCAGGGTATCGCACGTATGGTTCTGGGCGTTATCGCTATGGGCATCGTGGTTATCTTCGGTAAAGAAGCGTTCTCCATGCACGGTGCTGCGCGTCGTAAAATGATCGTCGCTTTTATTCTGATGCTGGAAGCGATTATCTTCTTCGTGCTTTACAGCCAGATGCCGACGTCACTGAACTTCTTTGCGATTCGTAACGTTGAACACTCTATTCTGGGCATCGCTTTCGAACCTGAGCAGTACCAGGCACTGAACCCATTCTGGATCATCATTGGCAGCCCAATCCTTGCCGCCATCTATAACAAGATGGGTGACACCCTGCCGATGCCAACCAAGTTTGCTATTGGTATGGTTCTGTGTTCTGGCGCGTTCCTGATCCTGCCGCTGGGTGCGAAATTCGCAACTGATGCGGGCATCGTTTCCGTTAACTGGCTGATCATCTGCTACGGTCTGCAAAGTATCGGTGAACTGATGATCTCTGGTCTGGGTCTGGCGATGGTTGCACAGCTGGTTCCGCAGCGCCTGATGGGCTTTATCATGGGTAGCTGGTTCCTGACTACCGCAGGCGCCAACATTATTGGTGGCTACGTTGCTAACATGATGGCAGTTCCAGAAAACGTTACTGACCCACTGATGTCTCTTGAAGTATACGGACGTGTGTTCCTGCAGATTGGTATTGCTACAGCGGTTATTGCTGTTCTGATGCTGCTGACAGCACCGAAACTGAACCGTATGACTCAGGACGACGATGTAAGCGAGAAAGCCTCTAAGGCCGCAACAGCGTAATTCTCAGGGAAACTTATCTTAAGGCTGCTAACTTTATGTTAGCGGCTTTTTTTTTGTCTGAGGTAGCACTACCATACGATATACCTCAGCCACAAGGAGTTACCGATGAAACTGTTCTACAAACCGGGCGCTTGTTCTCTTGCTTCCCACATCACACTGCGTGAGAGTGGTAAAGATTTCACGCTGGATGGTGTTGATCTGATGAAGAAACGTCTGGAAAACGGCGACGATTTTTTCGCGGTAAACCCAAAAGGACAAGTTCCCGCGCTGCTGCTTGATGACGGAACGCTACTGACCGAAGGCGTTGCCATCATGCAGTACCTGGCCGACTCTGTACCAGACCGTCAGCTCCTTGCCCCCACCAGCAGCCTCTCCCGCTACAAAACAATCGAGTGGCTTAACTTTATTGCTACAGAGCTGCATAAAGGCTTTACCCCTCTGTTTCGCCCCGATACACCAGAAGAGTACAAACCAACCGTTCGTGCTCTGCTGGAGAAAAAAATGCAATATGTAAATGAGTCATTAAAAGACAATCCGTGGATCTGCGGTCAACGTTTCAGCATTGCGGATGCCTATCTGTTCACCGTGCTGCGCTGGGCATATGCAGTGAAATTGAATATGGAAGGATTCAGCCATATCGAAGCGTATATGGCGCGTATGGCGGAGCGTCCGGCAGTGACTGCGGCGCTAAAAGCTGAAGGGTTAAACTAACTGTTTAGTGCCGGATAGCGCTAACGCTTATCCGGCATTTATTACAACTGCGTTGCGCTAAAGTAGTGTTCCGGTTTAGCGATACGATCCTGAGCGGCAACCACCTGCAGCTCATACTCCTGCATCTCTTTGGTCGCGATCATAATTTCGTACACCGCCGCAGTCACATGTTCCAGCGCCTGTTGTAAAGACGCGCCCTGTAACAGCTTCACCAGCAGTAAACCGCTGGTAACATCACCAACGCCAACAGGCTGACGAGTACCAAAATCCACTAATGGTCGACTGATATGCCACGCTTGTTCAGCAGTCACCAGTAGCATCTCAAAACGATCCGTGCTGATACCCGCGCGAGCAAGGTGCTTAACCAACACAATTTCCGGACCCTGAGCAATCAGTTCACGAGCCGCTATCACTGCCTCATTCACATTGTTAACTGCGTGCTCACACAAGATTTCGAGTTCGACCAAATTGGGTGCGATAATATCGCTGGCCGGTAGCGCATGGCGTACATGAAATTCGGCAACACCCGGCGCAACAATACATCCTTTTTCTGGATGGCCCATTACCGGGTCGCAGAAATATTTCGCTTGTGGATTGGCTGCTTTAACTTTGCGCACAATGCCCAGAATATGCTCGCCCTGCTCTGCAGACCCCAGATATCCGCTTAGAACTGCGTCGCACTGCTGGAGTTTATCGATATCAGCAATACCCTGGACGATTTCAGTCAGGTGACTGGGCGGCATGACACAGCCTGTCCATTTACCGTACTGCGTGTGGTTGGAAAACTGAACGGTGTTAAGTGGCCAGACATTCGCGCCAAGACGACGCATCGGAAATTCTGCTGCACTATTGCCCGCATGGCCAAAAACAACGTGGGACTGGATGGCGAGGATATTCTTCATTTAACTTACCACAACCCTAGAATAATAAAGGGGCGTAGTTTCCCACGCCCCCGCTGACTTTTACTTACTTCCAGCAAATCAGGCAATAGTTCTTTTTGCCACGGCGCAGTAAGGTGTAGCGACCGAACAAAATATCACTCTCCTGGAAGAAATATTCCGGGTCAGATTGTTTCTCACCGTTGATAGTGACCGCGTTAGACGCAATAGTCTTACGCGCCTGGCCGCGAGAAGGTTGCAGTTCGGAATCAACCAGTGCCTGCATCAGATCGGCACCTTTTTCCATCTCAATCATCGGTACGCCATCCTGTGCCAGCTGTTCGAAATCAGCTTCGCTCAGGGAGCCCAGGTCACCGTTGAACAGGCTTTCGGTAATGCGTTTTGCCGCCACCAGCCCTTCTTCACCATGAACCAGACGTGTCACTTGTTCAGCCAGAACATACTGAGCACGAGGCGCTTTGCCACTGTTCTTATCTTCTTCTTCCAGAGCGTTGATCTCTTCAATGTCCATAAAGGTGAAGAATTTAAGGAAGCGATACACATCAGCATCAGCGGTGTTAATCCAGAACTGGTAGAACTTATACGGACTGGTTTTTTTCGGATCCAGCCATACTGCGCCACCTTCTGTTTTACCGAATTTGGTACCGTCTGCTTTGGTGATCAGCGGAACAGTCAGGCCAAACACCTGGTTCTGATGCAGGCGGCGAGTCAGGTCGATACCAGAGGTAATGTTACCCCACTGGTCAGAACCACCGATTTGCAACGCAACGCCGTGCAGTTTGTTCAGGCAAGCGAAGTCGTAACCCTGCAACAGGTTGTATGAAAACTCGGTAAAAGAGATCCCCTGATCGTCACGGTTAAGACGTTGCTTCACCGCTTCTTTGTTGATCATCTGGTTAACGGAGAAGTGTTTGCCGATATCACGCAGGAAAGTCAGTACGTTCATACCGCCAAACCAGTCGTAGTTGTTCGCAGCAATCGCAGAGTTGTCGCCACAGTCGAAATCGAGGAACGGCGCAACCTGTTTGCGGATCTTATCCACCCACTCCTGCACGGTGTCTTCGGTGTTCAGTTTACGCTCGGCGGCTTTAAAGCTCGGGTCACCAATCAGCCCCGTTGCACCACCTACCAGTGCGACAGGCTTATGGCCCGCCTGCTGGAAGCGTTTCAGGCATAACAATGGAACCAGATGCCCCAAATGCAAGCTGTCAGCGGTAGGATCGAAGCCGCAATAGAGCGCGATCGGGCCTTGCGCCAGTCGCTCTGCTAACGCTTCCTCGTCCGTCACCTGGGCCACCAGCCCCCGCTCTTGCAATTGTTTAATCAAGTTACTGCTTGCCATCAAAATCTCCATGTATAAAACGACTGCACCTTTGCCGGTACACGACTTTTCGCCTGATGCGAAAGAGACATAGAATAAAGCGCCGGATTCATCAGTACCAGCGCTTAAAACAAGAATTTTGCATCTTTACGGAGCGAGGCGATCAATTTTCCACGCGTTATCTTCACGTTGGTATAAAAAACGATCGTGTAGACGGTTTTCACCGCCCTGCCAGAACTCCATTTGTTCAATACTCACGCGAAAACCGCCCCAGAAGCTAGGTAACGGAACTTCTCCTTGCTGAAACTTCTGCTTCAGCTCAAGAAATTTACTTTCTAGAATACCGCGTGCGGAGATCCGACTTGACTGTTTAGAGACCCAGGCACCAATCTGGCTATCGCGTGGGCGGCTATGGAAATACTTCACCACCTCAAGCGTGGAAAGACGTTCAGCCTTACCGATAACCATGACCTGCCGTTCCAGCGTATGCCAGGGGAATAAAAGGCTGATGCGGGGATTATTCTCAATCTGATGCGCCTTGCGGCTGCCCATGTTGGTATAAAAAACCAGCCCTTTGTCATCATAATGTTTGAGCAACACGATACGCTGGTAGGGTTGACCATTTTCATCGACGGTTGCGACAACCATCGCAGTAGGATCCGCCAGTTTGGCGTCACAGGCTTGCCCCAGCCAACGCTCAAAAAGCGCAAGGGGTTCGGCGGGAAGATCGCGGCGGCGAAGACCGCCTTTCGTGTATTCACGGCGCAGATGCGCGATTTGCTGCAATTCGTCGTTATCAGACATGATGTTGGGCTACGGATTGTCAGTGGGTGACGCTATTGTGCGCCGCCCAGGTGAAAATCTCAACGCTTCGGGTTCTGTAACTGACAGTTATTTAACACAACTCTGTCGCGTTTATAGACCGTTGCATTGTCTCCTTTAGACCAGAAGACGTAGATGCCGTCCGTGTAACGCGCACCGGATGCCGACACACCCTGTTTGAGTTTCACTAACTGATTATCGTAAACAAAGCTCGCAACTTGTTGAGTATTGTTCAACTTCACAGTAAGCGGTTTTTCATCACAGCGGTATTCGAGTGTATCCGTTTGCATGCGCTCGACAAATTGATTGTAAACACTACAACCGCTAAGCAGTACGGGCAGACAGACAATTAACAGTTTTTTCATAGCCATATCCTGAAGACTTTCCTGGTCCCGGAGGGCAATGACACCCTCCCTAACTTCCCTAGTTTACCGGCATACAGGCGAGGATAATTTCAGTTAACTCTGAGATCGTGGGTTTGCAGGGAAAATCGCCCCTAAAACACTGGACTCTGCCGCACCGGTCACCGAAGGCAAATTACCCGGTAATCCAGCCAAGGTACGCCACGCCAGCCAGGCAAAGGCTAACGCTTCCATATCATCACCGCTAATGCCTGCCTCATCCGTTGATGTTACTTCTGTACCCGGCAACAACGCCGCCAGACGCATCATCAGAAGCGGATTACGGCTTCCGCCGCCACAAACCATCAGTCGCTCACAACCACCGCTCAGCAAGACTTGCTCTGAAATGGTCACCGCCGTCAGTTCGGCAAGCGTCGCCTGCACATCGCGCGGGTTAATCCCCGGAAACTGCGCCAGGTGACGTTCTATCCAGCCATAATTGAAATACTCGCGACCAGTGCTTTTTGGCGCGGGTGCAGAAAAATAGGGGTCGCTAAGCATATTTTGCAGCAGAGGAATAATCACCGTTCCTTCGCTGGCCCACTGCGCATCTTTGTCGTAAGGTCGACCGCATTTCCGCCAGATCCAGGCATCCATCAGCATATTGCCCGGTCCGGTGTCATATCCTCTTACAGGTTTTTCAGGTATGAGCAGTGACAAATTGGCAATCCCACCGATATTCAGCACCATCCGGCGTTCCGTCGGATGCGCCAGCAAAGCCTGATGGAAAGCAGGAACCAGCGGCGCCCCCTGCCCACCCAGCGCAATATCACGCCGGCGAAAATCCCCGACCACAGTGATCCCCGTATGCGCCACAATTTGATTGTTATCACCAATTTGCAGCGTATGAGGCGCGGCGCCTGTAGGTTCATGCCATACAGTTTGTCCGTGACAACCAATAGCAACGATATCCTGCGGCTTTAATTTTTGCTGCGACAGGAGCGCATTCACCGCCTCAGCGAACAAACGTCCCAGTTGGGTGTCCAACTGACCAAACTGAGAAAGCGTGAGTTGTTGCCCCTGGCAAATGTCCAGAATGGCTTGTTTCAAATGGATGGGGATGGGCCAGGTAAGACTCGCCTGTTGCGCAACCATCGTTTCATCTATTGCCGCCAGCACAACATCAACACCATCAAGGCTGGTTCCAGACATAACACCGATAAAACGGCCCGATTTCATATGTCATCCTTTTAAGCATGTTAGCCTTGACACTCAACCATAAAGTGCCGCGTAATTCCATGCTTCATTGATGATTTTTGCGGGTTACTGATGGCAACAGGTCATCATTTCAATCGATTTGATGAATGGTTCGTTTATACTCGGTTAACCCGGACCCAATTATGATTTTCATATTGTTCCAGTAGAACATGTGACCTTAGGCTCACAAATGCCATATAATTTTATCATGAAGGGTGTTTTTTTCAGCGTTTCGTGGTGACAAGGAGATTTTTAAATGATTAAACGTGTGCTTATTATTTCATTAATGGGCGTATCTTTAGCCGGTTGCGTTAACAATGACAGCCTTTCAGGTGACGTGTATACCGCATCCGAAGCAAAACAGGTTCAGAACGTAACCTATGGCACGATTGTTCATGTTCGTCCGGTTCAAATTCAGGGTGGTGATGACGCAAACGTAATTGGCGCTATCGGTGGTGCGGTACTCGGCGGGTTCCTCGGTAACACCGTTGGCGGTGGTACTGGCCGCTCATTAGCAACTGCTGCAGGCGCTGTAGCTGGCGGCGTTGCTGGCCAGGGCGTGCAGGGTGCAATGAATAAAACCCAGGGTGTGGAACTGGAAATCCGTAAGGATGACGGTAATACCATCATGGTAGTGCAGAAACAGGGCGCAACCAAATTCGCCGCAGGCCAGCGTGTCGTAATGGCAAGCAACGGCAGAGAAGTTACCGTTTCCCCGCGCTAATCGAATTAACGTGTGGTCAGGCTCTGGCCACACGTTAAATTTCACATCAGCCCTGAGACTGCAGCTCAATGATATTGTGTTCCAGCCTGGCAACCAGTTTAATCAGCAAATCAATCTCCTCGGCCGAGATCCCTTCCAGAATTTCTCCGCGCGTTTTATTGATTACCGCTTCCATATCTGCGATTAGCGGTTCCGCTTTCTCAGTGAGTTTTATTCTCTTTGCCCGACGATCGCTGGCGCAAGTCTGTCGCGAAATGAGTCCCTTTTCTTCCAGTTGGTCAAGCGTACGCACCAGTGAAGGCTGCTCAATACCTATCGCTTTAGCCAACTGAATCTGCGATTGATCCGGCGGCAACTGATGAATGTTGTGCAGCGTAACCCAATGTGTCTGCGTCAACTCCAGAGGCTTCAGGCGATGGTCAATCAGAGCACGCCAAATGCGCACCAACCGTGCCAGATCAGAACCTAGTGGCGATTCCAATTTCATCTCCTTATAATTAGCTTGCTAAGTTATTATACTGATTTTAGAATAGTGTGCAGCATTTGTATTCTCAAAACAAATGTATTGCCAAATTTGCTTACCGGATGACATTTTTTCAGACATTCTGTGTTAAAGAGACTCATTGTCCCTTTTTTGCTAAACCTATAGCAATGCTCTCTTCCGCCAAGGATTTTGCCCGTGAAGTTTATGTTTAATGCAACAGGATTGCCCTTACAAGATTTAATGATCGGCGCATCTGTCTATTTCCCCCCTATTTTCAAGGCGTTTGTCGCGGGGTTCATTCTCTGGCTGGTTGCTCATCGTCTACTACGCGACTGGATCTACTCCGGCGAAATATGGCATCCCCTGTTAATGGATCTGTCTCTCTTTACGCTTTGCGTATGCCTGGGCTTCTATCTGCTAATTGCGTGGTGATTATGTCGCTTAAAACCGTTAAATACTTCTCCACAATTATAGTCGCTGTTATTGCGGTCCTCGCGGGATGGTGGATGTGGAATTATTACATGCAGTCACCGTGGACGCGCGACGGCAAAGTCCGCGCTGAGCAGGTCAGCATTACGCCGCAGGTCTCCGGAAGTATCAGCAAACTCAACGTAAAGGATAACCAGTTCGTTAACGCCGGTGATGTGCTTTTGGTTATCGACAAGACACCGTTTCATATCGCCGAATTGAATGCACAGGCTCAGTTAGCCAAAGCACAGTCCGACCTGGCAAAAGCCAATAACGAAGCCAACCGCCGCCGTCATCTGTCGCAAAATTACATCTCCGCAGAGGATCTTTATACGGCGAACCTTAACGTTAAAGCGATGCAGGCCAGCGTCGAAGCCGCTCAGGCCATATTGCGCCAGGCGCAGTGGCAACTGACACAAACGGAAGTTAAAGCCCCTGTTGCGGGATGGGTGACCAATCTTTCGACCCGAACCGGAGACTACGCCTCCACGGGCAAGCCGCTGTTTGCCCTTGTCGACAGCCACTCTTTTTATGTGATGGGGTATTTTGAAGAAACCAAGCTACGCCACATTCGCGAAGGCGCGCCGGCTCTTATTACACTGTACAGCGGCAACGTAAAGTTACAGGGTCACGTATCAAGTATTGGCCGTGCTATTTACGATCAGAGTGTTGAAAGTGATTCCGGCCTCATTCCCGATATCAAACCTAACGTGCCATGGGTTCGTCTGGCGCAACGGGTTCCTGTTCGCATCGAATTTAGCGCCCTCCCTCACGATGTCACTTTGGTTTCAGGAACGACCTGTAGCGTCTCCATTGGTCAGCATCAATGAAACGGTTTCATCTGACGCCAGGTAATTTGCCGTGGTTTAAAGCCACGGCCGGACAGTGGCGTTACGCTCTGCGTAATACCATTGCAATGTGTCTGGCATTAACGTTCGCCTATTATCTGAACCTGGATGAACCTTATTGGGCGATGACCTCTGCCGCCGTGGTTAGCTTCCCCACCGTAGGTGGTGTCATCAGTAAGAGTCTGGGGCGTGTTGCCGGCAGTTTACTCGGGGCAACGGCGGCGTTGATCATTGCGGGCCATACCCTCAATGAACCCTGGCTATTTCTGCTGAGCATGTCGGCGTGGATTGGCTTATGCACGTGGGCCTGCGCACATTTTACCAATAACGTAGCCTACGCTTTTCAACTGGCTGGCTACACGGCAGCCATCATCGCGTTTCCAATGGTGAATACCGTTGAGATAACTCAATTGTGGGATATCGCCCAGGCCCGTGTATGCGAAGTCCTCGTCGGGATACTCTGTGGTGGGATGATGATGATGATCCTGCCAAGCACATCCGATGGTACAACACTGCTGACCGCACTGAAAAACATGCATGCACGCTTGCTGGAACATGCCAGTTTACTCTGGCAACCAGAAACCACTGATGCGATTCGTTCGGCTCACGAGGGCGTAATCGGCCAAATTCTGACTATGAATCTGTTGCGGATCCAGGCGTTCTGGAGTCACTATCGCTTTCGCCGCCAGAATGCACTGCTCAATTCACTGTTACACCAGCAGCTTCGTATGACCAGCGTGATTTCCAGTCTGCGCAGGATGCTGCTGAACTGGCCCAATCCCCCTGCGAATACCCGGGATATCATCGAACAACTATTGAATGCGCTGGTGAAAGCAAACACCGACAGCTATACCGTGGCGCGTATTATTGCCCCCCTGCGCCCGCGGGACCAAAGCGACTATCGACATATCGCCTTCTGGCAGCGGCTGCGTTATTTCTGCCGTATCTACCTGCAAAGCAGTCACTACCTGCATTTGCTGGAAAATGGCGTAACCGTTGATCGCATTATCGTGAATCGAACGCCTGGACTTGCCCGTCATACTGACAATGCGGAAGCGGTATGGAGCGGATTACGTACTTTCTGCACGCTGATGGTAATCGGTGCATGGAGCATCGGCGCACAGTGGGAATCGGGTTCCGGAGCACTGACGCTTGCCGCCATCAGCTGTGTGCTGTATTCCGCCGTTGCCACCCCGTTCAAATCACTCTCATTGTTGATGCGAACGCTGGTCCTGCTGTCATTATTCAGCTTTGTGGTTAAATTTGGCTTGATGGTGCAAATCACCGACCTCTGGCAATTCATTCTGTTCCTCTTTCCACTGCTTGCCACCATGCAGTTATTAAAATTGCAGATGCCAGCGCTGGCGGGACTTTGGGGACAGTTGATCGTGTTCATGGGATCGTTCATCGCCGTGACCAATCCTCCCGTCTATGATTTTGCTGATTTTCTGAATGACAATATGGCAAAAATTACCGGCGTGGCATTGTCATGGCTGGCCTTTGCCATTCTGCGCCCTGGTTCAGACGCCAGGAAGAGTCGGCGCCACATTCGCGCTCTGCGCCGGGATTTTGTCGATCAGCTCAGCCGACATCCGTCGCTCAGCGAAAATGAATTTGAGTCGTTGACCTATCATCATGTCAGTCAGCTCAGCAACAGCCAGGATGCACTGGCACGGCGCTGGTTATTACGGTGGGGAGTGGTACTACTAAATTGCTCACATGTGGTATGGCAGTTGCGCGCCTGGGAGGCACGCTCAGATCCGTTATCTCGCGTCAGGGATGTGTGCATCTCATTACTTCGCGATGTAATGAGCGAGCGTGGCGTGCAGCAACGTCCGCTGAATGCCACGCTGAATGAACTACAACGTATATGCGATACACTTGCCCATCATCATCAGTCTGCCGCACAAGAGCTGGCCGCTCTAATCTGGCGATTACACTGTTCGCTCTCTCAGCTTGAACAAGCACCACCGCCAGGTACGCTGACCCGCTGATTATTTGATAACACCACAGGCGTATCGCGCCCCGCCACCACCGAGTGGTTTGGGTTGATCGGACATATTATCTCCGCCCACATGTATCATCAGCGACTTGCCTTTGACATCATCCAGCGATTTCAGTCGCGGAGCGACGACAGCCGTCGTGGCATTCCCCTCATTATTAACCATCAGCAATGGGAGATCTCCCATGTGTCCACCACCCTCGGGGCCTTCATGCTTACCGGTTTTATGCGGGTCAAAATGTCCACCTGCCGCTTCGGCGGCCGAAGCTTTACCTTCTTTAATAGCTGGCTGACAACTGCCGTTAGCATGCACATGAAAGCCATGCTCTCCCGGCGGCAGAGCTTTCAAATCTGGCGTAAACTCCAGCCCTTTCGCCGTTTCAGAAATGGTCACTGAACCAATCGACTGCCCGACGCCTTGTGACGTCACCAGGTTCATCTCAACTTGCTCACTGGCTGCCTGTGCACCCGCACAGGCCAGTAAGGTAATCACGGCCAAACTCAAACGCTTCATACATCCTCCTTCGAACAGGTACTTGATTGATAAGTGTAAACCAGTGCCGAAAATTTGAACGACGAAGCGCAGAAAACACGATTAAGGCACGTCGTATCCCAGCGCCGCTTTACGAATTCGGAACCATTGTTGACGAGACATTGTCAGCGATTCAGCTGCAATAGCGGTACGAACGCGCTCAATTTTACCAGAACCAATAATAGGCAGCGGTTGTGATGGCAGACGTAAAATCCACGCATACACCACCTGCTCAATAGACTGGGCATTCAGCTCTTCCGCTACCGCAGCAAGCTCATTACGCAGCGGCTGGAAAGCGTCATCATTGAACAGTCGACCACCGCCCAGACAGGACCAGGCCATCGGCCGGATGCGCAACTGTTGCAACTGATCCAGGGTGCCATCCAGCAAGAGCGGCTGATGTACCGGTGATATTTCGACCTGGTTAGTCGCCAGAGTAAATGGCAGACGCGATTGCAGCAGCGAAAACTGAGCGGGTGTAAAGTTTGATACCCCAAAGTGGCGCACTTTGCCGCTATGGTGCAGCTTTTTAAAGGCATCAGCCACGTCGTCTGCATCCATCAACGGATCGGGACGGTGGATCAGCAGCAGATCAAGATAATCGGTCACCAGAAGCTTCAGAGACTGTTCTGCGCTGGCAATAATGTGAGCGCTGTCGGTGATATAATGACCAAGTGTATTTTCCGCTCGCGCCGTGGTAGCTATACCGCATTTGGTCACAATCTGCATTTTTTCCCGCAGATGTGGAGCCAACTTCAGTGCCTCGCCAAACGCAGCTTCACACTGGTATCCGCCATAAATATCCGCGTGATCGACAGTAGTTACGCCCAGTTCCAGATGTTCCTCAATAAAGCTGACTAACTGGCGCGCGGACATATTCCAGTCCATCAGCCGCCAGTACCCCATGACAAAGCGAGAAAATTCCGGGCCTTGCGGCGCAATAGTGATACGCTGAACCATAGCAGCTTCCTTAATAAGTGAATGTGTATCGAGTATACGCAATTGCGATTTTAAAAGAGTGAGGGTTGTTGCGGTTCTTCCGGCGGGTTGGTTTTGTTTGCACGTAATTTACGCATAAGCCGCTGGCGACAAAGCCGCAGCACATCCTGTTTTTCGGCATCGCTCATTTTTTGCCAGTTAAAACGCTCATCCCGGCTGCGAAAACATCCGCGGCAAAAACCGCGTTCGTCAGACTGACAGATCCCACGGCACGGGCTCTGGACGGGGAAAAACTCCAGCTGTTCGGCCACATCCCCTCCTTAAATAAGTTCGATATACCTATTGAAGACGTTAACTGAATTTCTGGCAAGCGCTATTGCATTAGACCGACTGGTCTATTACACTCCTTCGCATGAACAAAGTAACTGAACACGACACGCGCGAACATCTTCTGGCGACCGGAGAGCAGCTTTGCATGCAACGCGGATTCACCGGTATGGGTTTAAGCGAATTGTTGAAAACCGCTGAGGTTCCCAAGGGTTCGTTTTATCACTATTTTCGCTCAAAAGAAGCATTTGGTGTGGCTATGCTGGAACGCCATTATGCGGCCTATCATCAGCGACTCGGCGCGCATTTTGATGCGGGTGCTGGTAATTACCGCGACCGGATCCTGGCCTACTATCAGGAAACCCTGAATCAGTTTAGCCAGCATGGCATTATTAGCGGATGCCTGACCGTCAAATTGTCCGCCGAAGTATGCGATCTCTCTGAAGACATGCGTACGGCGATGGATAAAGGCGCGCGACATATTATTACGCTGTTAGCGCAAGCGCTGGAAAAAGGACGGGACTGCCACTGTTTGTCGTTCATTGGCGAACCTTTACAGCAGGCGCAGGTGCTGTATGCGCTGTGGCTGGGGGCCAACCTGCAGGCTAAGATTTCTCGCAGTGCCACACCGCTGGAAAATGCGCTGGCACACGTTAAAACCGTCATTACAACGCCTGACGTTTAACAGGCGTTTTTATTTAAATTATCACTAGACGACCGGTCTATTCATATCTGGAGTTATTATGTCATCTGAAAAACTGTTCTCCCCGCTGAAAGTGGGTGCTATCACAGCCGCAAACCGCGTATTCATGGCTCCACTGACGCGTCTGCGCAGCATCGAACCTGGCGACATCCCGACTCCGCTCATGGCCGAATATTATCGCCAACGGGCCAGTGCAGGTCTGATCATCAGTGAAGCCACGCAGATCTCCGCTCAGGCAAAAGGCTATGCGGGTGCGCCAGGATTACACAGCGCAGAGCAAATTGCAGCGTGGAAAAAAATCACCCATGCCGTTCATGCTGAGCAGGGTCATATCGCCGTACAATTGTGGCATACCGGGCGAATCTCTCATTCAAGCCTGCAGCCAAATGGACAGCCACCGGTTGCACCTTCCGCCATCAGCGCAGGAACCCGCACTTCACTGCGCGATGCAAACGGACTGGCGACGCGAGTGGACACCTCTATGCCGCGCGCACTGGAAACCGAAGAAATTTCAGGTATCGTCAATGATTTCCGTCAGGCAATAGCTAACGCGCGTGAAGCGGGCTTTGACCTGGTAGAGTTGCACTCCGCCCATGGCTATTTGCTGCATCAGTTTCTGTCCCCTACTTCTAACCACCGCACCGATCAATACGGTGGCAGCGTAGAGAATCGTGCGCGTCTCGTACTGGAAGTCGTCGATGCCGGGATCAAAGAATGGGGTGCAGACCGCATTGGTATTCGGGTTTCCCCTATTGGTTCTTTCCAGAACGTGGATAACGGTCCGAATGAAGAAGCCGATGCACTGTATCTGATTGAACAACTCGGCAAACGCCGGATCGCTTACCTGCATATGTCCGAACCGGACTGGGCCGGTGGTGAGCCGTATAGCGATGCGTTCCGCGAGAAAGTTCGTGCTCGATTCCATGGTCCAATTATTGGAGCGGGAGCCTACACGCCAGAGAAAGCTGAAGCGCTGATTGAAAAAGGCCTGATCGATGCGGTCGCCTTTGGCCGCGCCTATATTGCTAACCCGGATCTGGTCGCTCGTCTGCAGCATAAAGCTGAACTGAATCCACAGCGCGCTGAGAGTTTCTATGGCGGTGGCGCTGAAGGTTACACTGATTATCCGACTCTGTAACTGCCCTGACGATAGCACTGGGTTTTGAGTTGCCGCCAATAAAATGTGGTCTCAAAGAGAGCGGTTATAATCCTGCATTGATAGCGGCGTCACAACGCCGCTATACTAAAACAACATTTTGAATGTATTAGCCATTTTTGAAGGGGAAGAAAAGATGCGTTTACTTCATACCATGCTGCGCGTGGGCGACCTGCAACGTTCCATCGATTTTTATACCAAAGTACTCGGCATGAAGCTGCTGCGTACCAGTGAAAACCCTGAATACAAATACTCTCTGGCGTTTGTCGGATACGGCCCTGAAACCAGCGAAGCCGTCATTGAGCTGACCTACAACTGGGGCGTCGACAAATACGACCTGGGTACTGCTTACGGTCACATTGCCCTGAGCGTAGACAATGCGGCAGAAGCCTGCGAGCGTATTCGTCAGAACGGCGGTAACGTGACGCGTGAAGCGGGTCCGGTTAAAGGCGGTACGACGGTTATCGCGTTTGTGGAAGATCCGGACGGCTATAAAATTGAACTGATCGAAGAAAAAGACGCAGGTCGCGGCCTGGGTGACTAATCTCCCGTCGGGCGCAGATCGTCTGTGCCCGTAGTTTTATACTCATCATTTTGCCATAATACGCGCTGCAATTTTCCCGTATTAAGAGACCCAGATGTCCGATAACGCTCAACTTTCCGGTCTGTGTGACCGTTTTCGTGGTTTTTATCCTGTCGTCATTGATGTAGAAACAGCAGGATTTAATGCCAAAACCGATGCGCTGCTCGAGATTGCAGCCATCACGCTGAAAATGGATGAACAAGGCTGGCTGATGCCGGACATGACGTTGCATTTCCACGTCGAACCCTTTGAAGGGGCAAATTTACAGCCGGAAGCACTCGCGTTCAACGGTATCGACCCGAGCAATCCGCTACGCGGAGCTGTCAGCGAATACGATGCTCTGCACGCAATCTTTAAAATGGTGCGTAAAGGCATCAAAGACAGTGGTTGTAATCGGGCGATCATGGTTGCGCATAACGCCACTTTCGACCACAGCTTTATGATGGCGGCAGCGGAGCGTGCCTCACTGAAACGCAATCCGTTCCACCCGTTCGTTACCTTTGATACAGCGGCGCTGAGCGGTCTGTCTCTGGGACAAACCGTGCTGTCAAAAGCGTGCCTTGCGGCTGGAATGGAATTTGATGGAACTCAGGCGCACTCTGCGCTGTATGACACTGAACGTACTGCAGTTCTGTTCTGCGAAATCGTTAACCGCTGGAAGCGCATGGGCGGCTGGCCTCTTCCGGTGCCTGAAGGAGCGTAACTGGCTCACTTCTCAAATGCTGAGGGGGCGGAATTGATGCAAAATGCATATATCCGCCTCAAAATCTGTTCCGTAACATGCGCCTCCGATCGGTTAAGCGCATCTTAACCGATCGGCATGACGCCAGACGAGCATTGTTATTTACTGCGTTACTCTTCGCTCTTCTTCTGCTGACTCAGACCGTATTCACGTAATTTATTGGCAATCGCGGTATGCGAGACGCCCAGCCGTTTGGCGAGTTTGCGTGTGCTGGGATAATTCAGATAGAGCTGCGTAAGCACTGAGCGCTCAAAGCGGCTGGTGATTTCATCCAGCGAGCCTTCCATAACCTCTTCTCCAACAGCAACCGTCGCCGCATCATAATCCGGCAATAAAATATCCTGCGGACGCAGTTCATATCCCTCAAGCTGGGTTAGCGCCCGATAGATAGCATTTTTCAACTGACGCACGTTACCCGGCCAACCATAGCGGGTTAACACTGTACTTAGATCGGCGGAAAGTTTCGGGCGCGGTACGCCCTGCTCGTCGGCAAACTTTGCGACAAACAGCTCAGTGAGCGGCATAATATCTTGCGGGCAATCGCGCAGTGGCGGCAGGTTTAACGTCAGTACGTTGAGACGATAGTAGAGATCTTCACGAAACAGGCCTTTCTGTACCAGTTCCACAAGATTTTTTTGCGTAGCACAAATCACGCGCACATCCACATGGACTTCATGATCTTCGCCGACGCGGCGGAACGTTCCGTCATTAAGAAAACGCAGCAATTTTGTTTGCATACGCGGCGACATTTCGCCAATTTCATCCAACAGAACCGAACCGCCATTAGCCTGTTCAAAGAAGCCTTTCTTGCCTTCCGGTGCATGGCCAAACAGCTCACTTTCAACCGCATCTTCAGGAATCGAAGCGCAGTTCAGCGCCAGGTATGGTTTCTCCGCACGTGGGCTCGCCAGATGGCAGGCTCGTGCAAAAAGATCTTTTCCCGTACCGGTATTCCCGGTAATCAGCAATGGCGCACTCAGCATAGCCAGCTTGCGCGCCTGCTCCACGACGTGTTTCATTTTGGTACTGACCGCGATAATCTGACTAAACGCGCTCAGATCCTGAGTGGTCATATTTTGCAGCTGACGCCCCATACGAATGGTGGAACGCAGCATCACCACAGCGCCGGTCAACATCAGTTCGTTATTTTCACCCTGTAAATGGACCGGTGTAATTTCCATCAGGAAATTTTGTCCATTAATCACGACATGTTCGCTGTGAGAATCCTGAGGATTGCTTTCCAGCCATCGCTGGAAGTTAAATCCATTGATTAACTGTGCGGCCGTGTGGTTGCGCATACGATCCTGAGTGTGCGCAAAAAGCTGGCAGCTCGCGGGATTCGCCATTTCAACTTTGCTTTTCATGTCCAGAGAAAGGACCGGTTCCGGAAGCGCTTCAAGCAGCGCGCTAAGCGCCAGATGTTCACGTTCGGAAGGCATCCAGGGTACGGTGCGAACGTCCGTCACCCCTGAAATACGGCGGATTTCAGCCATCAGGCTGCTGAAGTTTGTGAACTCCAGTTCCGCAAAATTAAGGTAAATTCGCCCGATGGGGTCAATCTCGATACCGCGTAAATCAATGCTTCGAAGCACCAGTAAATCGAGTAATTCGCGAGTCAGACCAAGTCGGTCTTCACAAAAGACTTCCAGACGCATGGGAACCTTCACCTAAACAATGGATCATATGTAAGATGATAAGCCAGTATTCCGTTAGCAGGAAGGACTCTGTCAACAAATATTGACAGCACGCTGGAAAATTGGGCACCGAGGCGTAAAGTTATACGATCGGAGCCCTTTTAGTCTTAGCTTTCGCGGGGGGATTTGTTCTTCTGTAAGGTCTCCTTGACCTGTCCAATCAACTGACGCCGAAAATCACCAAGCCGCGGTTTGTCATCGTCTATCCATGGGAGTGGGCGGCACAGTTCCATCGCTTTAATCCCCAGACGCGCCGTTAACAATCCGGCGCCAATCCCCTGTGCAGCGCGCGTGGATAATCTGGCTGCCAGATCTTGCGACATCCAGTCCATACCGACTTCCCGCACCAGTTCACTGGCCCCGGCAAACGCAATATTCAATAACACCAGCCGGAATAAACGTAAGCGACTGTAATAACCCAGTTCAATGCCATACAGGGTCGCGATGCGGTTAATTAAACGCAGATTTCGCCAGGCGATAAATGCCATGTCCACCAGCGCCAGAGGACTGACGGCAATCATCAGCGTCGATTCAGCCGCTGAGCGGCTGATTTCGCGCCTGGCCTGCGCATCCAGCACCGGTTGCACCAGGTGGGCATACAAACTCACCACTTCCCGATCATTTTGTGTTTCGTGAATTGAAGCATACCAACGCTGCAGCGCCGGATGAGACTGATCAATCCCCGCTTGCTGTGCCAATTTTTCACAAAATGCCCGCCCTTTCCCTGTACCATGGCTATGCAGTAAATCCCGTGCCTCATCGCGCTCGTGGGCTCGCTGGCGCAGACGCCACAGGCGACGCCATTCGGTTGCGACAGAACCGATACCCGCACCGATAATCAGCGCCCCGGCGGCGCATCCGCCCATTGCGACCCAGTCCTGAGTCTGCCAGGCATTCATTGTCCACTGCACACCCTGAGCGACCACGCTGACACCAAACAATGCAAGCCCGCCCATAACCATTTTGCGCCACAGGCTACGTTTGGGACGTAAAGCTGCATCAATTACGGCTTCTGCCTGGCCTTCATCTTCCAACGGTACATCCAGCGTAGCCGGAGCAAACGTCTGCGCTTCCGTTTCGTTAAACATCTGCTGCGCTTTAAACGCCGGATTATTTTCCGTTTCCAGCGGACCTGAGAAATCGATACGCGGTTTTAACGGCTCGCTCATCGCAATTTATCTCCTATTAAAAACTCCAGCGCAGCATCAAGACGAATATGCGGTAAAGGCTTATCCACATCTAAAACCTGCGGGCGAAACGCTTCAAACTGAAAGCCCTGGCTATCCCAGAACGCCTGCCCTGGCAAACGCGCAGGCACTTCTCCCGGATAGACCGTCAGCGGCGCGCCATCGCTCAGGCGATTTCCACGCAGTGCCGGTATCTTCTCGCCCTTCACATCAATCAGCCCACTGGTGGTTGCCTGTACCGACGCCAGGCCCAGGCAATCCATGCTGATGCCTTCAAACGCCGCATTTTGCCACGCGTCCTGTATCAGTTGCTGAAGCAGTGACACCATATTGGCATGCTGATCGACCGTCACGTGATCTGCCTTAGTCGCGGCAAACAACAGCTTGTCGATAACCGGCGAGAACAACCGCCGAAACAGCGTACGCTGACCATAATGAAAGCTTTGCATTAGCTGAGTTAATGCCAGGCGCATATCGTTGAACGCTTGTGGTCCGCTGTTGAGCGGTTGCAGGCAATCAACTAACACGATCTGGCGATCGAAACGCAGGAAGTGATTCTTATAAAACCCCTTCACCACCTTCTCGCAATAGTAATTAAACCTGTCGCGTAGCATACCTGCGTTGGTATGTTTATCCGCTTGCGCCAGCCTGGACTCACCACAGGCATCCACATCCGGCCACGGGAAGAACTGCAGTGCCGGCGCGCCAGCCATATCACCCGGCAGGACAAAACGCCCAGGCTGAATGAAGTGCAGTCCCTGCTGCTTACACTGATGCAGATAATCCGTCCAGGCAGCCGCAATCTCCGCCAGACGATTCTCATCGGCGGGGGCTAATGGATCTAATCCCTGGCTCAACTGCCGCCACTTTGCCGACCATTCAGCCCGTTGCCCCTGTAGTAGCCCGGTCATTTGTCGTGACCAGCTCAGGTAGTCCTGGGCCAGCATCGGTAAATCAAGCAGCCACTCACCGGGGTAATCCACAATCTCCAGATACAACGTGGAGGTATCTTTAAAATGACGCAGTAAAGAGTCGTTGGACTTGTAGCGCAGCGCGAGGCGAATTTCGCTTACACCACGCGTCGGCGTAGGCCAGGTCGGCGGAGAACCATACAACTGGGCCAGCCCTTCATCATAGGTAAAGCGAGGAATGCCAAAATCGCGCTGTGGAACCCGTTTAACGCCGAGCAAGCGCTCTTCGCGCGCTGCGCTGAGCAGCGGCAAACGCGCACCTGCGTGAATATTGAGTAGCTGGTTTACCATCGCGGTGATAAATGCTGTCTTACCGCTGCGGCTAAGCCCGGTGACAGCCAGACGCAGATGTCTGTCCACGCCGCGATTAACCAGCGAATTGAGTTCATTTTTAAGTCGCTTCATCGCCATCCCGTTATGCTGAAGGAGCCGTAGAAATTATAACAAACAGGAAGTAAAGATTGGGGGCAATTCTTATTTATCAACTACCTGAGAAATATCAGGCGACATCATTTATGTATGCCGCCTGTTACAGATGAAAACCGCGCGGATTATTTTTGCTCTACTTTTGGAAGGTCAATCTGCTTGATCCCCCCTTCGTTCGTCACCTGCGTATATCCCATATCAATCAGCATATCCTTCGCCTGCCCTGACTGCCGTCCTGAGTTGCAGTACAGTTTCACCGTGTCGGTCTTATCCGGAACAACGGAGGTGATTTGCGCTTTGAGATCTTTCAACGGAATGTTGATCGCTCCCTGAATATGCTCCTGCTGGTATTGGTCAGGCACGCGAACATCAATCCAATGTTCTGCGGCAAAAACCGGCATACCGATGAACAACGCTAAAGCTAGTACCCCTTTTTTCAACATATTATCATCCTGAATAGTGGCTTAATTGGAAGAAAGACTATATGCCAGATCTTAAGAAAATATTGCGATCACCCTATCATCATATAAGACACCCGAACACTTTGCTTCCGGTTCTAATCAGGAGATGACAGTATCCGTTGAATGAACAAACGCGCAATAGGCCGCCCCTTTGCGTAGTCCTCAGGGTGCATACCTCGACAAAAGTTGTTTAAATTTAGCCGGATGTGGGCAAATAGAATATATTTTCCCAATTTATTGATCTGGCAGGAGGTTATCCCCTGTTTCAATCCACATTATTGGGTTACTCTTTTAATGACAAACTGCGGTGACAGTTGTAAGGAGACCCTGTATGGCTATGTATCAAAACATGCTGGTAGTCATCGATCCTAACCAGGACGATCAACCAGCATTACGGCGCGCTGTTTATTTGCATCAACGGATTGGTGGCAAAATTAAAGCCTTTTTGCCGATCTATGACTTTTCCTATGAGATGACCACCCTGCTGTCACCAGATGAGCGTACAGCAATGCGTCAGGGTGTCATCAGCCAGCGAACAGCATGGATACGTGAACAAGCAAAATACTATATCGAGGCAGGTATTCCTCTTGATATAAAAGTGGTCTGGCACAACCGTCCGTTTGAAGCCATCATCCAGGAAGTTATCAGTGCTAAGCATGACCTGGTCCTGAAAATGGCGCACCAACACGACCGTCTGGAAGCCGTGATTTTCACACCTACTGACTGGCATTTACTGCGTAAATGCCCAAGCCCGGTATGGATGGTTAAAGACCAACCGTGGCCGGAAGGTGGTAAAGCGCTGGTTGCAGTTAACCTGGCAAGTGAAGAGGCATATCACAACGCCCTCAACGAAAAACTCGTTAAGGAGACACTGCAACTCGCAGAGCAAGTTAACCATACCGAAGTGCATCTGGTTGGAGCCTATCCGGTCACACCTATCAACATCGCCATTGAGCTGCCTGAATTTGACCCCAGCGTCTATAACGACGCCATCCGTGGGCAGCACTTGTTGGCAATGAAAGCATTGCGCCAAAAGTTCAGTATCGACGAGAAAGTCACCCACGTTGAAAAAGGATTACCTGAAGAGGTTATCCCTGATTTAGCTGAACATTTACAGGCAGGTATCGTGGTATTAGGAACGGTTGGGCGTACCGGTATTTCAGCTGCGTTTCTCGGAAATACAGCGGAACAAGTCATCGACCATTTACGCTGTGACCTGCTGGTTATCAAACCCGATCAATATCAGACCCCGGTTGAACTGGACGACGAAGAAGACGATTAACCGCACAGAAAAATGCCGGATGGCGACGTCATCCGGCATTAAAAACACTTAGCGCTTATCTTCACCGCCAAGGAAATAGATCCCAAGCGGGATCGCCAGCAGAATAGTAAACACCATGCTGTAGACGCAAATCATTGCAGATTGAATGGCATACATTGAAGCGGTCCACTCTGAAAGCGGAATATTGTACTGCTCAATTACCCCACCGATTGTGGCTCGCGTAACCACCGATGCTGCGATGATGAACACCCCAAGCAGACACAACAGAAATTTCCTTCCCTTCGCTGTTTTCAGCTTAGCCATGACCATAGTATCGTCCTTTTCATTTGCAGATGAATACCTTGTTACTTTGCAATAACAATACCATGACATCAGCTCATTGTCTGCTACATAAGACTCGCTAAAAGGTTGCCTTCAGCATTATTCGCCTGAAAACAGCGCTGATTATCTTATTTCTCTCTCTTTATGCTTAATGATCTGACACCCTGAACTGGATAAAATATCTGGACTGGATATGTCAGATGATATTTAGCTAACACGGAGTAGCCTGGGAGAATCATGATCGCTGAACTGTTTATGAACAATGCATTTAATCTGACGGTAATTCTCAGTTGCTGTGCGGCATTAGTCCTGATGAGCGTCTGGTTTCATCGCTGCGAGAAACGTAAAAAAGGATTCATATTCCACGCGGCGCAATTTTTCGTCTATGCCATTATCATTGGAACATTCGGCAGCATCGCCAATAATGTGATTGAAAGCTACAGGCTGAAATTTATATCCCCGAGCGTTGTCGACTTCCTCTGTACCTCTTTGATTGCGCTCATTCTGACCATAAAACTCTTTCTGGTGATCAACCAGTTTGAAAAATCACAGATCAGCAAAGGCAGAGATATCACCAGTGCCCGGATCCTGTCGCGAATTATTAAGATAACTATCGTTGTCGTCATCATTCTGCTGTATGGCGAACATTTTGGAATGAGCTTATCCGGACTGCTAACCTTTGGTGGCATCGGCGGTATAGCTGTTGGTATGGCGGGGAAAGACATTCTGAGTAATTTCTTTTCCGGAATTATGCTCTATTTCGACAGACCGTTCAGTATCGGTGACTGGATCCGTTCTCCGGACAGAAATATCGAAGGTACAGTAACAGAAATTGGCTGGAGAATGACCAAAATAAACACCTTTGATCATCGTCCTCTGTATGTGCCGAACTCAATTTTCTCGTCAATTAGTGTAGAAAATCCAGGCAGAATGACTAACCGACGGATAAAAACGGTGATCGGGTTACGTTATGAAGATGCCGATAAAATAAGTACAATTGTCGAGTCAGTAAGACAGATGCTGCAAAACCATCCCGGTATAGACCAGAAGCAAACCTTGCTGGTTTATTTTAATGAGTTTGCGGATTCCTCTCTGAATATTATGGTCTATTGCTTTACAAAAACGACTGTATGGCAGGAGTGGCTCGCCGTTCAGCAGGATGTTTATTTAAAGATTATTACTATCGTCCAGGCAAACGGAGCCGATTTTGCCTTCCCAAGCCAGACGCTGTACATGGAAGATGCCACAGCACAAGCGTCTTCACACTAAAAGAATAAGACGCGAAATTTCGCGTCTTATTTACTCAGAGCAGCATGGTTCTGCCCCGAGAGCTAAAAACAGCCAAGTTATTGTGGCCTGACATGCCACAGATAGTAGGCAAACAGCACTTTTAACTTCCTGTCTTCGATTGTCTCGGGCAGACTAAAAATCAGGCAACAATCTCGATTAAATTACCATCAGGATCGCGTATCACGGCTTCATAATATCCGTCACCAGTAGTGCGTGGGGCTGATACTAAAATCCCCTGTTCCTGGGCACGCATCGCCATTGCGTCAACACCCTCAACACTGCCGACGGAGATGGCCAGATGAACCCATCCAACCGTGTTGTTGTCGGGCGAACAGGATGTAAGTCCAGTCTTGGTCATCAACTCAATCGCAATGCTATCACCAATATTGACGAAATAGGACTCAAACCCCGGATTCGTTTTACTGCAGTATTTTTCGTTAATCTCTCCACCAAAAAACGTGACCCAGAAATGAGCTTGTCGCTCGAGATCCTGTGTCCACAATGCCATATGGGCAACCTTCATCGCGAACCTCCACTGGTTTTATTCATAATTATACATTCCGTACTAACGGGACATTGACAACGCTAATCATAATGCACGATCATGCTTAGTATTGCTCGATTTTTATTTATTCAGGAGTTTTTATGCTCGATTACGCTGCATTCCCACAACAGCGACAGGCACTAATTCATCAGATCCTTCAGGAAAATGGTAGAGTGGTCTGCTCCAAACTCGCCGGACGATTAGGCGTTTCAGAACACACAATTCGCCGTGATTTACATGAACTTAGTAAAGAAGGTGTATGCAAGAAGGTATATGGCGGAGCCGTTATTTCATTGCCGGAATCAGCGGAGATCGCCGTTCGTAAGAACATCAATGCGGAGAAAAAGAGCAACATCGCGCAAAGATGTGCCCGGCTGGTTAAATCCGGGAGCTGCATTTTCATCGATACGGGTAGCACTAACCTGGCGATGGCTGAAGCCCTGCCCGCCGAGCTTGCACTAACAGTAGTGACTAATTCGCCAGAAATTGCCGCCGTTCTGCTAAAGAAACCACTGTTTGAGGTTATTACTCTGGGTGGCCAGGTACAGAGATCGTCAGGTGGTTGTGTTGGAGCCACGGCGATATCTCAGTTGCAGGGCATTTTATTCGATCAGGGATTTATTGGCGGATGCGCAATGGCGCCCGAGTCAGGATTGACGGGGTTTGATTACGCAGATTGTGAGTTTAAAAAAGCGGTGATTAAACAGTGCAATGAAACTATCGTCGCACTGACGGCAGATAAAATCCCGGCAGTAGCCCGGTATGTTGTTACCGAAAGCAGCAACATTGATGTCATTGTTGTAGAGGAAAATATCAGCAAAGAGTACGCAACCGCCTTTCAGGCGCATGACATCCGGATTTATACGGTATAACGTCTGTACCTAAAAATTATCTCATATAATCAAATAAATATAACGATGATAAACGTAGCCCCCTCCTCCGTTTGAACGCTTGTTCGGGAAATAGCCGGAGCGACCTCCCGAACGCCAGACGTTATTTCAGTGCTTCAATTGGCGCACCAAAGTTGATGTGTAGCACATTGCCGTCGATCACCAATGCCGGAACAGACTTCACACCAACCCGTTCAGCCTCAGCGACTCGATCAGGTTGTTCACCCAGGTGAATAATATCGACTTTCACATTTGGGGACAGATGCTGAAGCAGCGCCTCTTCCGCGGAAACGCAAACCGGGCAACCGGCATGATAATAGGTAGCCTTTGTCATGATATATCTCCTTTTGAATTATAGTATCGATTCGATACTATAATTCATACTACACTGCTTTAATGCTTTGTCAATTTAGTTTTTAATCGATACTATATGTCAAGGAGGATTTCGTTATGCACGACATGTCACTTTTCGACGTACTGGACAGGCTTTCCAGCCTGACGCGGATGTGGTTTCGCCAGCATCCTTTACTGGCGGATATTCAACCGGTACAGCTCAGCGCGTTGATGTATCTCGCTCGCTGTAACCGCTATTCCAATACGCCGCTAGGCGTGACGGACTATCTTGGACTCACCAAAGGAACCGTTTCACAATCGCTAAAGTTGTTGGAAACAAAAGGACTGATTGTGCGAACCCAGGACGTTCGGGATAAACGCAGCGTCCATTTACAGGTCTCTGAGTCAGCGAAAACCTTACTCGATGCCCTACTTCCCCCCTCATTTTTGGTGGCGGGAGAGTCTGCTATGGGGAAACGATCTGACTTGTTAAAAGAGTTGTTGTTCGAACTTCTGCGTGAAATCCAGAGAACCAACAATGTTCCTGGCTTCGGTCTTTGCCATAGCTGTCAGTTCCATCTAAAAAATAATGGCCAGAGATTTTGCAATCTCACGAAAGAACCGCTGAGTGAGGATGATTCAAAACTGATTTGTCGGGAACATCAGCCCCCGGAAGAGTAATAACAGCAGAGGCTGGCACGCGTTTACGCACCAGCCTTTATATCAGTTCTGGATAGTCGTGCTGATATCCAGTCCAGTGAGTGTCGTCCGCCACGACCTGGGCCAAAGGCTAATCGCCTTTAGGCTGCCATCGTCATTGAGGATGTCCAGCACGTCCATCTGGTCGATTTCAACCAAGCGCCGGAGCACATAATCGGCATCAATGCCCACATCTTCGTTGCGCCTGGCTTTAAGTTCGGCAATCCTGTTTTGAATGACAGCTTTTGACAGCAATTTTGTAGCAGTACCGTAGCAGTTTTAGCGCTGTACCCCACACGAATCGCTGCCTGACACGCGCTGCTTGAGCTTGAGCATCTTTAACAACCTCATCTCGGGAATTGTTCGCCCCTGTTCAATCATACGGGCTACGGTCTTTGCATTCGCTTCCTGTGAAAATACCAGTTCACTGAACAGGTAATAACGGTGCATGCGATAACGACAATAATTGCCCGGTCACTCAGGCTTAATCCTGCAATTCTGTCGGCCAACATCCTGGGCAACTCTTTTGCTGTTTTAGGTGTTTCGGCATATGCCTTCGCTGATACACCGCAGCCGGTCAGCGTGGTACCTGTTCCATATGAAAGTCTGCTGTAAATGGTGCTCATTCTGGTCATAGCCTCACCTCCGATTTTTCGGATGGCGCTGTGGGTGATTAAAGGGTCAGGCTTCACGGGATGGATTTATCAACAAAGTACGTAGCGGATGATTCCCATGAACCCTTAAATGAAAAAGGCCGCCAGATGGCAGCCTTAACTCGGTGAAAAGTGCTAATTAATATCGCTTAATTGTGTTAACCGGTGTTCTTTCTGACCAGTCAGGTCGTGCGCCAGTCATAATTGCCCTCTGCTGTGAAGGTGTAATTGACTGGGTAATTTCAGGCATCGACCTGTAGACAGGTTTAGCAGGTGATTTGATGACAACATCAGAACTACAGCCAAAGAGGAGAAAAACTGCAAACACACATAATTTAAAATCAATCACTTACAACCCTTCCGGTGGGATAAAACAGTAGAAAATAGTACAACAGTGTAAACGTCACTGTGATTCTGCATTCGTCTTCAGAGTAACGGTCAAAAGATTTTATAAAAATATTTTACAAAATGATACCAACCATAATTTATTGGTTATAGCTGTAGAAATGATACTTTCTTAGACACATTTACGATGGGATAAAAGAGTTCTATCTTCACGGGCTGGATTTATCAACAAAGCACGTAGTGGTTGATTCCCGTGAGCCTGAAATGAAAAAGGCCGTCATATGGCGACCTCTAAACTTTGAATAGGATTTTCTCAATGAACGGCTTCGTGATAAATAATCTGCCCGCCCATATCTGAAATCAGCTTATCTACTCGAATATAATCCGTATAGAAAAAAGATGGAGCATCATCCCAGTGACAGAGTGCGATTTCACGCTTCAGATATGTGTCATAGTAGATAACACGAGCCTTACATGGCCTGGTTTTTCCTCCAGATTGTGTGGGATATCTCATCTTGAATCGGTAATTGTCACTCACATGCTTATTAGCTGATGAGATCATTATTAACTCTGGAACATTCCAAAAAGTAAATGTCAGGCACATCATAACAGTAAGGCAAACGCCGAAAAGCCTCTTAACCATACCTGCTGCGACCTTATTACTTAGGTACACACGCCAAGCAATGAACATTCCTATCAGGAAGGAAGTCCCAACAATAACTGACTTATAAAGCACCCCATCAAAAAGGTATGTGTCGTGAGTTGTTTTGTCTGTCCATGCACACCAAATAACCCAAATGACTGCGAAGCAGAATGAAATCAACTCTACCTTTGTTGGCAACCTCATTATCATTAATCCATTTCTCATCTTCCTTGAAGTGAAATATATCAAATTGATAACTACCTTTGATACCTCGAAGTGGGCTTAGACTTGGCGCGCCTGGCAGGGATCTAACCAGCGAGCATTCAATTATGACTTGAGTGCTTTACAGCTTACCTACAGGCAAATAAAAAGCCCAAGGTGTTAACCTCGGGCTCGAAAACTAATTTACTGCCAGTACATACAACAATGGCACAATATCAGACTCACACGAAATGCATGCTACTTAATTGACTTTTGCAATACCCTGCTGCGAAAAAGACGTCTTTTGTTGTGATCGGGTTCTCACCGTACAAAGCAGGGATTCGCTATCGAGCCCCTTGAAGATGCTGCACAAAACTCGCAGTAGTCCGCATAGTAGTGGCTCCAGTTGTCCGGTTTGACACCACTCATAGCGGCTAAGTCCTGTTGCTGAAAAACATCACGACCAGGCAGTTCCGCTTTCACATCCTGCGCCGCCAACCCTCAAGCCAGGTCATCAACTGACCTTTCATCGCACCTCTTAAATCGGCGGTGGCAACCAGCAGTTGCTGACGCACGTATTCGAGAAATTGAGTGTTCATACAGCACAACTGTGCTCAGAGATGATCAATGTCTTAAGAGCACAAATTGTTAATTTCCTGTCAGGCGTAAAAAAGAAAATCCCGCCATAGCGGGTTCTCAGGTTTTAAGATTTTTATTGCTCAAGTTATGAGCAGTTAATCAGCTTAGGCGCGGTAAATTACATTTATCCTCAACACCACTGCTTCGGAAATAACCTCGTCCACAACATACTGGACAAGGTCCGTAGGAGATTTCTTCAGATAAAAACCGGGGATAATCCCCCGGTTAGCGCGGCATTAAAAGTTATACTTAATACCCACCATGGCATTGGTGTCACTGTATCCTTTATCCCCCATCTGAGCGCCGACATTGCCCCACAGATTGACCCGAGGGTTAATCTGTCCTTCAACACCCACTTTGACTTCGCCAATGTTGCGGGCGCCAGCCTGGTTGATGTGGACATTATCCATGTTCACGTTATAACTGCGCGTATTATGCAACCAGTTGGCTTCAATGAACGGCTCGAAAGTACGGTCTTTGTTGTCATCCATCGCATGATGGCTCTTCAGGTACGTACGAAGGCCCAGACGGGTTTGTACGTTACCGTCGCCACCGCTGCTAACGCGGGTTCCATTGGCTTCACGATGGTTGTCTGCTTTCACACCCATCCAGGTGGCCTGGGCTTGTGGCTGGATAAACCATTCATTAAGCGTCCCTTTGCTGCCAGCAAACTCGCCCAGTTTCTGGGTGTAACCCGTCTCCAGCGAGGCCGTAAAGCCTTTAGACTTGTAGGATTCGCTGGCCAGTTGCTGCCCGTTAACCTGGTTGTTGAACCAGCTGTACTGGAGCCAGCTGTCCACATACAACCCTGCTTTATCCGCATCGCTGGCAAACCAGGTGCCGTAAGCGCCAACGCTGTAACCGTTTATCGAACCTTTTGAACCATAACCCGTGACGGAAGAACGGGTAGAACTGTGGTTATTACCGTAACCCGCCATCAGACCCAGGTGGCCTCTGTTCAGACCATCGGTTGACCACTGCGCAACATCGCCACCCAACTGTGCGACATAACTGTTGCTCTGTGTTTTCAACTGACCACTGCCATCACGCCAGTTATTATGACTACCGACCTGGCGTAGCCACAGACTGGTAACTTTCTTCTCACCAGTCAGAGCATCAACGTACTGCGTTTCCCCCAGACGGTCGTGCAGACGGGTGTTGAATAACGTGTTCGCAGCCGCAATGTTTGCAAGATAGCTACCTGCTTCAGGGCGGTTAACATGTGTTTCATCAGAGGGGTCAACCGGCGGTGTTACAGGATCAACGGGAGGGTCGACAGGGTCCAC
>NZ_JAOWGP010000039.1:0-181559 GCF_030333065.1 Citrobacter sp. Cm046
AGAGAGGTTGATATCGGGTGTTATCAGAAGCGCCGGTAGCGAAACAGCTCTTTGCCCTGGTAAAGTGCCACCAGGTCGTCATATTCCGGCTTCTTCTGGTTGGGTTTAAAGGTCACTACCGTGCCCGGACGGCACAGGTCTTTTACGGTGAGTCCGTATTTCTTGTCCGGAGTAATGGTGAATCCTTTCGACACATCGTTGCGCATGATAGTTATCCAGCCCCACAGGCCGCCTTCGCAGTCTTTAAAGGGTGCGGAACGCACCGTGACCATCCCGCCCAGGCGGTCAACAGACATGGCTTCGCATTTTCCGGTAACCTGACGATGCGCATCGCACCAGAAAATGTTCCCGTTGTTGTCATTAACTACAGCAGGGAGGGTCCGGTTATAAGGCTGAGCCTGAGCGCCCACACAGAGCAGAAGGCTGCCGGTAATACCCAGTACTTTAATCAGTGTTTTCATTACGTTGGTCCTAAACAGAGAAAGAATCAGGTAGCGGTCATTCAGGCCCAGACAGTCAGGGCCAGCATCAAAAGCCATACCCAGAAGTAAGCCGGTTTCTGACCGAGAGTTTTCGCCCGCCGCCACAGATAGAACGGCACCAGCCAGGCCAGTTTGCCGAACGTGGTGGTGTCCACTCCGGCCTTACGCAGGCGTCGTTCATCGAGATACCCCAGAGCAATATTGAGCAGCAGCGTGATAAACCAGTACTGCCCACCCGAGACGGCATCATATGCCTCGTCAAATGACATCCCGCTCAATCCTGCAGTCCACAACTCCAGCGCGTAGCCAATGAAGGGAGCAAATGCCAGCGTCCACACAACGCCACCCGGAATGCGGTTCCCCGGCAGCGCTGGTGGTGTGGTGCTCCGGAGCAGCGTCGAAGCCAGCGGAGTAGCGGAGACCGGCTGCCACTCTGCCATTCCCTGTCGCCACACCAGAGTGGATGCAGTCAGTTCACCGCGCATAATCAGGCTGGTGATGTCGTCTTCGGTCACATTGTCGTGGCGTATGCCATTTTTCTCGTAATGCCAGGTCATTGTTTTTCCTTCTTAACAGAGGTAATTAAATCAGTGTGTTGCCCGGCTCCTCCTCTGAGGGCCCAGGAGACAGGACTTCACGGATACAGCTGAAGTGCGGAAGGGCCCGGATAAAGCCCGCCTGTGTGGTTAACTGGCTGAGACGTTTTAGCGGGGTGAAAGTTGTATTGAGGACTGTCACCGCATGGATGGTCGCCAGTGGATGCACGGTGATATGCCCGTTAAGTTCACCGGTGAGGTACCAGCAGCCGTCGAGTGATATCAGGCGGTACGGGGCCAGTCCGTCACAGCGCTCTCCCTCAGCCAGCAGCAGTACCCGTTGGCAGGCGGTAATAGCACTGACGAGACGGTAGAACACCAGTGAGGTGGCCGGTGATATAGTCTGTGGCGGTTGCCACACCAGACAGGGCATCCCTCCTGCTGTGAGCAGCATGCCCGCCAGACGCCGGTCCAGCCCCGGAAAGATATCGGCCAGTCCGGACCGGTGAGCAAAGGTCAGCGCATCCAGCTCACCCTGTACGCCCCCACTGGTGCTGCGCAGGCGGCATTGCCCTCGTCGATACTCCAGGTCCAGATACATCAGCCGTTCGCGAAAATCCCGTCGCAGGGTACGGACTGACACACTAAACTCTGCAGCCAGCCGGGCCATGTTCAGCGTCTCACCGGCAACCAGGCGGCTGATTATCAGTGACAGCCTGACAGCCAGTCGGTCGTGACGGCGCTCTGCCTGTGTTATCTCAAATCTCCGTAATAATTAACTGACTGAATATGAAATGATTCTAAAGAGGGGGGCGGACAGGGTATGGACATGGAATGAACTATTTTTTATCTGCCACCGGAGGCAAGCCCAACGCGGCGCACCGTGAAATACGGTGATAAAACACTCAATCCAATGGAGGTAAAACGGACAGGGAGTGTCCTTTCCCAACATGCTGATAACAAGCTCAGGACTGAAACCCACTCAGCATCGCTTCCGCCATCACCCAGAGAGCCCGGTTGAGCTTCACATCGCCGTCGATACCACGCACGGCGCGGGTATGTGTTCGCCCACCTTTTGCACTCCGGCCACTGAGCCCGCCCTTAATCAGGTTCTCCTGAATACGCTGGTATGTGGTCCACAGGTCATTGCTCTCATCCTGCCAGCGGCGTGGGGAGAGTATCTGAGGTGCTGTCACCGGCTGGTGGTCCTCACCAAAACGGTACGTCAGTGCGGCCTGTGCCAGAGCCTGTTGTGCGGGCGGCGGCAGCATCAGCGACTGCATGGCATCCCGCTTCTCTTCCACACGGTCAAAAATACCCAGCACTTCATACGCCCCCTCAATCACCTGACTCACGACATCTCCTTTGTGCGGCACCCGCACCTCGCCAAACGACTCACCGCAGACGAGTCCGTTCTGGCATACCGTACGAAATAGTCCCGGTAGCATCTGATACGAACTGGAGCCATCGTGAGAGTTGAGCAGAATAATTTCCGGCACCTGTTTACCGGTAATCTGCCCCTCCCGGCGCAGGCGTAACATATGCTTTGTATGCTCACGGCGATCGGGGTCACGAACGCGAGTCTGACAGGCAAAGAACGGCTGAAAGCCTTCGCGTTGCAGCCTGTCGAGCAGGGAGATGGTGGGAATGTAGGTATACCGTTCGCTACGCGACGCGTGTTTGTCCTCACTGAACACACTGGGCACCACCCGAAACAACTCTTCACGGGTTAACGGACGGTCACGACGAATAAGGTTTGCTGCGCCAAAGCGCGAAGCCAGACGGGTCATATGCAGACTCCTCATAACGGGAAAACAATAAAAGAAAGCCCCGTCGCACAGGCGACAGGGCTCAGGAAATAACGGGTTAATTTACTAAGAATTCAGAAGAAGAAATTCCAGACGGCACGGGCGACCGATACCACGATGTCGCGTACAGACTGGATGACTGTCCGAACCGGGGCCGGTATCAGGGGCATGGAACTTACTGTGTCGAGTACCGAGCCGACCGTTTCACCAAAATCGTCACGGGCTTTTTTATTAACGACATCGGTACGAAGTGGAGCACTAAGCTGTACTGCCACCGGACTACTGGCCTCCCGCGGCAGGCAACGAATCATCCGTTCAGCCATGACACGTAATCCCCACTGAAGGCGGACCGACACGGCACACACCGGATGTACGGGCCGGAACAGCTCATGCAGTAGGCAGATTTTTCGGCTGAGGTTCTGTTTCTGCTCCGTAGACAATTGACCATTACTGCTGGTGGGTTCGGCCTTGTCCGACTGGCTGATAACAAACAGCACTTTATGCCGGTAAGTCTCACCAATCACCTGATGATAAAAGTGCTCATCCACCGCCAGCGCCCGGTCATCGGCCTTAATCAGCCACAGTACCAGGTCCAGTCGGGGAAGTTGTTGGCGGTACAGTGCAGCATACTCGATATCGCGAGCGCCACTTTCGCCTACGCCGGGCAGGTCCACGATGGTCATATAGCGGTCGCCAACCTGCAGACGGAATTGCAAAGGCTTACGGGTACAGGCCCTGACATCGTTGACCGGGGATACTTCGCCGACAAATAGGGCATTACACAGGCTGGATTTCCCGGCTCCGGTTTTACCCATAATGCCGATCATTGGTTCGTAATTTGTCAATTGACAAACTTTCTGCATGACTCGTTCTGAGGCCCATTCTGGTAAGCCTGTAAGTGAGTTCTGCAGCGAATGTAAGCCTTCCTGATTTTTCATAAAACCTCCTAAAACAAATAAAGCAAAGCGGCGACTCCGATATGGAGTCGCCGCTTTGTTGGTCACTTTCATGAGGATGATATATATCTTAAAATTCTTTAATATTGCGTTCGAAATTTTAAAAAAATCGCTCTAACGCTTTTTAAATATTCTCCAGTCCGCTATTCACTCGAACTTATCTATAATTGAAAACCTAACCTCCGGGAGAGGGTCAAGGGTTGCCTCCTCAAGAATTCTGAGTAATTCTTTATTATCACTCCCCCTGCCTTCCAAAATATCATTAGCTAGCTTGACGCATTCTGTTCGTACAAGTGAAATACTAACAGATTCTCGACTAGTTGGATTTATATCATTATAGTCTGTATTATCGAAGATAATGGGTAGTATTTCAACAAGAGGTTCTATATTTTTTTCAGATAGATACCCTGAAGAATACATTTTGTTGGCAGTCTGTAGGAGACCTTTTAATCCAATTGTTCTATTTGGACCAATCAAATAGATCAATCTAATTATTAAACGTTCTACCACATGTGATTTATTTAGTTTTCTCCATGTGTAAATAGCCCATGAAGTACATACTACCTTACTTGGATTTTTATCCTGAAGAGTTTTCTTGTAAATGTTTTCCATACGAGAAGCGAAAGTTTCGTTCGCAGCAGCGAAATATGCAAGGGCTATTAACACTTCTGAGGAATCATAGCTTTCATAGAACGAATATAATAACTCAAAGTTTTTCTCTGTCAATTCTGAAGAAGATAAAGCAGGGATAATTGAGTACGCTAACGCATATCCAATTAACTCAGCAATACGATTTTCTTTCGCAACTTTCAGACCAAGAACGTCATTGTCAATTTTATTTGAACTCCATGTAACAAGCTCATTAAAGTATAAAACCGCCTGTTCAGATGTTGGAAACTCATTGAGTTCTTTCATTCTTGTTGCATTGACTATATTTATTAATTGCTCATTGTTTAATAATAATTCACCTTTAGCCTCAAATAATTTACTTCTGAGAAGATAATTAGATAAATATATATCTCTTGATGGGATTTTTAATAGAGCGAAAAAATAAAGTCCCGTATCGGGAATTTTCTCATAGTCTGGTTTTTTTCCCCATACTTGGTCTGCGATTCTATTTTCTTCCTCATGCGTGAGAAATTTACTCTCAAGCAACGGAAGGAGTCGTAGAAGAGCTGGTGCACTTTGTGATGAACATGGAGCAATACGGTCGATTATTTCATCAAGGCGGCGATCGAGAACTGAATTCTGTTTTCTTTTCCCTGGATGCTCAATTATTGGATTGACCCATTCTTTTGGTCCACTGAGTTCTATTTCTGTTCTGAGAGGGAACATTAATGTCTCTAATAGTAATTCTGAATGTTCTGATTCAGGTATACTTTCAAGAGAGAATTCCATGAGGTTTTTTAATGAGTCGAATAGCCAAAAATGATGAAACTCATTTTTTTTACCTAATGACAAAGCTAGGAGAAATATTCTTCTAGCTTGTTCGGGTGTCGCCCGTATAGATACCCTTGCTAATACTTCAATAAAAACTCTCAAGCGATCAATAGAATGGTTTCGAATTTTACTCTCCCCTTCCTTACGTTTTTGGCTCCAATATTCTATTGCTTTTGTACATTGGCTCAGTAAATATTCCACATCTTCTTGTGGAAAACATGCAACTCGGATTCTTGAAAAGACGTTTTTTAAAGAGTCCGATGTATCACTGTTTGCAGAACGTATAGCTAGAGAAAATCGGTGAATATTATTCATCGATTCCAAACCAGATAACATAGTGGCTTGTTGAGCAAAAAAGCTTGAAAAATCCCAACACATTGGTAACCCAGCAGTTACTGCTATACCTTCTAGTAAAAGAAGAGGATGCTCAGCATTACTAAAAGTTATTTTATTAGAGTTGTCTTTAAAACGACCAGGTTCAAACGACGGCTCAATAATCTGTTGATTTTGTTGCTCAGTTAACTCATCAGCAATACGCTTTCTGCTATGTTCAATATGATCCCATGGGTCACATTTCTGTATCTTCGTGTCAAGTGGTACAGCATTATATTCCTTTTCCGATAACCAGGAGTGAATACCCTTCATTAAAAACTGAGCCCATGCCAAACGGGATAGTATATAAATAGAGTTTTTATCATTTCGATATTGAACCAATAATTCTTTATATGCCTCAGTAATTAACTCTTCCCCTTTATCAAAATCCCCAATTTCCGCAAGCAACGAGGCTTTTTTAATTTTCCATTCTGGATTACAGCTGGTTATTTTTTTAATAGATTCCTCTAAAACTATATAATCGAAGCGGTCTCGCGAAACTATAGCTTGATGGTATGCTAGTTCGTTATTACATTCCGGCCAGTATTCGATGCCATCCTCTAATATTTTACTGGTTATCTGAATAATCGGTTCGGCTTTAGAATTGTCGACCCAACGTGTATTTTTAAGAAGTTGCAAAGCAATTTCAAGTTGCTGCCTCTTGCTTAAAACACAAGTTTTTTTCGGATCGCAGACCATTAATAGATCATCAATCAACCAACTTGGCAGCGCATCAAAACTTTTTTCATAACGCCAACAAATTTCATATAAAAATTGCTCGCGCACTTCAGTTGTCATATATGATAGATGGCTCTGTTTTAAAGTTGGAATATGGAATTGGTTTTGTAAATCCCAACGCGTTGAATGTGGGCATATTAGCCACCCAGGGTAGGATTTTCTGTCATTTTGTAATATAGGGAGTTGTTCTTCAAAAAATTTTGAAGCATACAAAGAGTCATGGTATGTCTTTTTCCGTTCTTCTTCAGTTAGCTCACTGCATCGTGGCGATGTAGGTTGCCATTCCCATGTTTTATTCGGTTTCATATTTTGTAAGAAGCCGAGAAATATATTCATTGCCTTTTGATGTTTTATATCAAGATCATCGTAATCAGCAACCAGATCTTCTAGATCAATTGGCGATACATTAATGGACTCAAGATATTTCCGCTTTGCAGCGTTCAGTTTCAGGGCTCCAACAAGATAAATTCGGCGAGAATGTGTAGCCAAATTGTCTCTGACCCACCCAGCCCATTGAAGAAAGTTAGGATCATCACCAGAGAAGCCTAATAAGCATAATTCATTTTCAATGAAAACTTGCCGTGCGAAATTCACATATGCGGCGTAAGCTTGTGGGTATTTTCTGTAGTCTTCTTGCGTGAATATAAGTCTCTTTGTTACATCAATGGTACCATGTAATTTGACGATTCGTGGAGACCTTGCATTTGAGAGATCTTCCTGCTTGGAAACGATACTATACACGGGGCTATGTACCTTTGTGGAAGCTCGTTCCAGTAAGGTATCCCAGTTAGTTGTTAATACTTCGGACCATGGTAATTCTAAAAGAGAGTAATGAAGTTCTCCAGGGATCCATGCTGCATCATTTACTTCTTTTTTTATCAGCTCATGAAGAGCCTGTTTACCGAAGTATGCGTCATATTCTTCTGCCAAACGGAGAGGGTCGCTGCTTCCAGAATCTAACTCTTTCGAAAGGGTTTTTGAAAAGTCGAGCCATAGTGGAAGTTTTCTACAAGTATCACCCGTTGACGCACAACTTCGGCTGAAACCTGCTCCTACCATAACTGCCGCACCATGATATGTGTTATCTTGCTGCCATAATGCCGAAGCTAGTTTTTTTAAGGCTGGGTAATCGGGAAGGGAAGATAATTTTGTATCCATTTTAATCCATCCGAAATCGAATAAGAGAATCGTTAATAATTAATGTAATTTACTAATTTATAACTGGTAAGATAAGAGTTAGTCTGACCAAAAATCTTGCTCCATTCAGAAACAGAATTCCGGCATGATGAATATCTACCAGAGCTGAGGTTGTTGCGGTGACGGGTACATCAACTTCAGCGATAATAACCTAGGCGATAACAGACTATATCGTTGGGTATTACAGCAAGCTAAGGCCGCATGAATATAACTATGGGCTACCACCTAATGAATCGGAAAATCGATACAGGAAAAACGCTAGCATGGTAGCCAGTTTCAGGTGACCTTTATAATTTTGCGCGAAGCGTCAAATCGATACCGATAACGCGGATGTCATCAACATTTGGAAATTTACTAGAAAGTGTAGTCCAATGTTCCTGTAATCGAACTACCAGCTCCGAAAATCCAACCAACCTCTCTACACCAGGGAGTTCCCACTTAGTCTTCTCACCACGATATACCATAACGAAGATCCCTCTATTAGAGCGGTTATCACGGAGATAATCACCACAAAGCTGGTTTTCTAACCGCTCATATAGCTTTGGACCAGTCCAATTTTCTGCCAACTTTAGCTCTATAGGCACTGGGGCATCAAACCCCATACCGTGCATCCGTAGATCCATACGCTTATCATCAGCTAATTCCTCTTCCTGCGGAATTGTATAACGGCCCTGTGCCTTTTCACGGAGCCAATCGCCAATATACTTGCGTATGTCAGTTTCTAGTGTCGCTCCCTTAATGAGGATGTTTGCTATACTGCTGTCACCATGTTCAAGATTGTCCTTAAGATCAAGAAAACGCATTTCTGCTAGCTCGAATAATTCACGATGGTTAGCGGGCGTACGTTCGATCGCCGTTTGGAACTCAAGGGTCTGCTCAATCGTCCATGGAGTGATATCTGCATCGAGTTCCGCCTTAGTTTTAGCATGATGTTGCATCCATGGCCGTGAAGAAGGCTCAGGGTGAAGATGCCCTAACTCCATTAATGCCAAATAGGCTTCCTTACCAGGTATCTCTTTTAGCAATGCAAGCAGCTGATTTCTCGCATCCTGAGCATCATCTCGTAGGCCCGGGGAGTAAACTCCTTTGTCCGCACGTTGGATATCTTCTTTTTGGCGGATATAGTCATGCATGAGGACATAGAGATTTTTAAGATGTTCAGGCGTGCGAAAACTATCTCCACGATTGATAGTGTGTCGACGATTTCCCAACAATTGAGTGATGAATTCCATTGCAAAGCTTGTCTGTTTTGCAACCTTGTTGATTACCTTTAAACGAGTAATAAGTGATGGGATAGCTTTATTACTCTCAACTCCGACCCATACTGCATACCAGCAAGCAGAATGAGCAAGACGACTATCCGCGGAGCGAACTTCCGCCAACCGAGCAATGTCTTCCGCACTTATGCCTGCTGCATGGGCAATGTTTAGCATGTAGCTAAGATTGGTCAGATTTTTGGGTTCGCGTTTTTTTAGTCGCTCGAGCATACCCTCACCAACCCCCACCCAAGCCCACGATCCACTAGAATTCAGATCTACCAAAATATAATGGCTATCCATTTTGGCTTTCTCGATTCGCAACTCGTAATCCACCTCATGTAACAATAGCTCCGTGATAAGTTTAGGAAATGCCTCGAATAACAAAGGAATCCAATCAGGAAAACCATTGAGCTCTGCCATGGCATAGCGAAATGCTATTTCGGCTTCGACATTAGTCAATGTAGAAGCCCAATTTTCTGTCTCACGTGCTTCTATGCTGAGTCCCGTAAGCCCAAAGATCACACTAAATGGTATGCTGTTGTTCCCTTTCCTTTCAGAACGAAGTTTGGGACGATAGCGACGCCAGTAGGCCACTACACCGTCACGAAAAGCGTGTGCAACCCCCTCTCCAAATACAGTTTTGAGAACCGACCAACGCCCTTCAGTCCAACGGGAAGAATTGGTACTCAATTGTTGCATTTTTTCGTGCAAATAATATTGCGCGTTTGAAAAATCAGTTGGATTAGGAAGCCGTGGCTCGCGTATTTTATCGATATTATTAGAAAGAAAGTCCTTCCATTCCTGCTCACATTTTGCTTCTGTGGCCTGCCGTTTACTATTCTGCAGTTTCCATTTGGCTTCTTGTCGCTTCCATCTTCTGTGCTCTGGATTCGGTGCTGGGTGTAGTTGCTTATGAAGAGCAACGCGAAGCAAAGATTCTTTCGCAACGGCTATTTTCAACGCGTTGAGCCATTTCTGTGGTCGCCCTGCCTGAATATACAAATAAAATGCTAGCGAAAGTGCGATAAGTCTTTCATTACGTAAAGGGCGAGATTCTAAATTAGTACAAATGATGTCGAAATCGCCATGTCCGAACTGCCAGTAGCCACCTAACACGTTCACTTGCCAGAAATCAGTTAACCGCTCTTTTCTATTTTTCTTTCGAACTCTTTGAGCTTGGCCAACTTCGTACCAAAATAATCCATAATTTAGTTCAGGCCATGCTGGTACCAATGCGGGGATATTCGGACTGATACCATGTAAATCCCAATCAATAAGATGCTGTGCAGAGGGCATTTTTTGTAAGACCGAGAGAGTTGGTGTCTGCAATGCTGCTGGATGGCGGGCGATTATGAGTTGCTCTACTGCCTGAGCAGCACTTCTGAGTAGCCAGCCATACCGTTTAGAAATTTCACAATTGAACTGCTCCACATACGGCCATTTGGATATAAGGGAAGTCATTCCTTCGAGCATCTCTGCTCTAAGTTCTAGAGTGAGTGATTGAACAAAGATGTCGAGAGCCAGTGATAAGCCATCAGTGCTATGACACTCTTTCGGTTTTAGTTTGATAATGCAAGACAGAACCCACTTCACTGATTGTTTTGTCGGAGATAAATCCGACAGTAATTCTGCGAACAACTTACGACTTAGTGACGGAGTTTCATGTAAGAACTTCTCATAGACCTCCTGCTTATCATCTTCTGTACCCACTGCATGTACAGCACGGAAGGCAGCGATGCGCGAATATTGCTCTGCTTTATTGTTCAACGCTACATGTCTCGCTTCGGGTAAAGCATCCGATAGCTCGCCCTGCCATATCATGCGCAGGAGGAACCACTGAATATTATCGCTTGAAACATATTTTGCGAACAATGCTTTCACGTCTGCAGCTATGTCCTTGTCAGCGAAACGCTGAATGGCACGATAATCGCTTGTAGCACCCCATGCAGTACTGCTGTGCATGCTCTCGCATACATCGTATAAGATTTTCTGGCGTATTTTGAGGGGTAATGCTTTCGGCTCGCCACCTTCGAAAATGAGCTCCGGCGAGATACTTAACGCTCGCTCTCGAATCTTGTCGTCTAACAAAATGAGCCAAACCAAGACAGGACGCATTGTCGGTACGATTACAACTTGACCATATTGTTCTCGGAAAAGTAGGGACTCAATTTTTCGCCGTGATGTTTCGTGGTCGAGTAACCCTTTGAGCCACTCAGCTGTTAGATATTCCCGAACAGTACGATGATGAAACCGTACTGTCTGGTAAATCGCTTCGTCAAAAATAGGACGAGCGAGAAGTGCTGCGTATTTCTTGTTATCCCAGCCAGGCAAAACTGCCGCTATCGTAATCCCTTTCAAGTTTTCGGAACCATCCGGGACGCGGATAGTCGATTCTTGAGTCATGGTCGCCGCCGCAGCAACACTTCGCGCTCCCGCTATTGCATCTGCATATGAAAGAGGTAGTGCTTCTTCTCGATTCTGATCTCGTTCAACTAATCGTCGTGCAATACTAGATTGCATTAATTCAAGTCGATTACCGATTTGCTTATGTGTATTCCAGTAACTTATTAGTTCGGTAAGATCATCAGGCCGAGCTGCCATGGACCAACCATCCACTCGCTCAATGGCATTTACAAATGGTTCAAGGGCGGTGATGCCTTTAGCTCTCGCAAACTTCTCAACCTGCACTATCCCGAGATCGTCTAGAGCAACTATTCTAAAAGTATTATCTAGATTGCCAATCGTGTCGTTTTGTTGTTTTTCATCATTAATCAGCACAGGCTCGACATACCGAAGTTGCTGTTGGCAGAGCTTTAGGTCCGTTACCGGCCGCCATGCACTACCTCGACTAGTAAGCACAATATGTGTTCTTTGCAATGCAGTAGAAAGACGGGTTCTCAATTTGCGAATAGCACGTTCAAAATCCATTGGTATTCGCAATCGCGCTTCATCAACGGAATCAAGGAATAGCCACCCCTCTTCATCGGAGGGCAACCATTGCTCAAACTCCATGAGACTCCCTTCCTCGAAGGCAATCTCGAAATCATCGGCGACGTGTTCGAGACGCAGGAAAAACGCTATCTTTCCTTCATGGCGGAGTGTTTTGGCTGAATGGCGAATCTCCGCGGTTTTCCCCGCCCCCGCCTCTGATAAGATAATCGTCCTGTATCCAGCCAGAATGTCTGCCCAGCTCAGTCTTTCACCAAAATAAGAATTACGGAAATCAAACTCATCGCTTTCCTCCCCCCTCAGAGAAAGCTCATGAAATGTTCGCTCTAGTTCAATGTAGTCATCAGCCAATTTTTTCTCGCCATTACCGTTAGGTTTCCCTAAACGAGCCTATCGCACTCGAATCAGTAAATCAAAGTAATAACAAAGTGTTGTAAGACTACTCATCACTGTTAGCGCATTTTATCCTTCAACCAGTATGGATCTGGTTACCGTCACGTCGATCGCACCAGTGAAATGCTGACCTACTCCCCATCGATTAATACACCACGGTATTCGTTAAGCTGTTTTCTACAGTAGGTTAAAAAATTGTATTTTTTCTTCTTGCTCATGCCGCCATTCAAATACCTCGGAAGACCGAAAAAATTGACGAGTGAGGTACTAAATGATAATGCTGGACTGTCTCGATGGATACCGCAAGGAAATGGATTCTTTGTCTAAAGGAAGTATTGTGTCTAGGCTATAAGTCTAGGTATTATTTTGTTTGTCGCTAATTATCAGGAGAGTTAATGATGGATAAAGCTAATGAAACTGAAAAAATAGAGTTGCCTGTACAAAATAGAATGTCACCTAAGGGACTGCGTAATCTTCGTTTTTTATTTCATTCCATTGCAGTATTAATGTTTGCACTGGTTATTATCTTAGATAAAAGTGACATCAAAAATAAAGATGTTTGGGTTTCTATTGGTAGTACAACTTGTGTTTCCACCATATATTTATTGGCTGTTTATTATCACTACGTGTCTTTCCCAGAAAAACAAAAAAAATTAAAAGCAATAGTTGATGCTTTTTCTAATGCACTCGCGTTAATTGCAATAATAATTACATTTATCTCTGTAGTCGTAACGGGGAAGGCAAGCGCTCTATATGTAGATTTAGCAACCGTTGAAATATCAAATATAACATTTGGAGTTATAATTGGTGTTTTATGCTCAAGAGTACTTTTTCCTTTCTGGGATATATATTCAGCATACCGAAAAGTTTGATGAATGAATTACATCTCATTGTACTGCACCGACGAGAGTTGCATAGAATATATACACCAATTATCTTGCTAGCAGTGCAATGAAGTTATGTGAAAGCGAACTTTGAGGTTCTGCCTATGACCTTCAGCTATCTGCACCTCTGCTAGGTTGACGTAGAAATAACCAATCGGGTAACTTTTGAACTTCTTTTTGGCTGACTTGTTACTCTTTACCTCAGGTAGTAGAGAAATTCCATAGGGTTGAAGGCATCAATGCAACGATGGCAGCTTCATCCTCAACGGACAAAATACTGGAGCGAGCCAGCCTTGGCCATACGGAGAAATCGGAGAAAGAGGTCCGTTTATACCACTTCACCACTGGATACTATAGCGCACAGAAAGCGCTCTCAGTGCGACAGGCTACCTCTGTCGTTGTGGCGCTGCTGTGTAAAACTTGGCTCATAGTACTTTCTTTCATTCTGATGATAAAATGCCCCATTAAAACTCGAGACTAAACACCTATATCTTAGGCTGTAGCATACCCGTAACTATTAGCCCAAAATGTATATCCTGATCTCTGAAAGTTGCTACAGCTGCTACATGTAGCAGGTTGTAGCAGGGTACTGAGGCACATTATCTTATTTTTTACTGCAAAATGTGACGGTTATGTTAATGATCAGTAGGGGGATCAGCCCCCTACCTGTAGAACCATTAGTAAGTTAATCCGATCGACCGCGAGCATTGGCTTGTGCCAAAGTTACGGTAACCGCTGTAGGTATCCTTAGTTCTGGTTTTGGCCAAATACGCCAGTCGAATCAGGAAATTCCAGTAGACTGGGTTACGATCCAGTGCATCAAATCTGCTAAACCTGTAAACAGCATTTGGTGGAAACTCAGCTAATGTTGCGTAATCTTCGTGAGCAAGCCCTACAGCACTGCACCAGGCTTTCTGTATTCGGGTAGCCATATTATCAGCATTGGGGTCCTGGTAATTACCCAAGTACCCATAGACGTCTGCATTGAACAACAACGCAAGGTGATAATGAGGGTGTACACTAGTATCACGTTCCCTGCACCATCCATAAGATGGGAATGTAGGTTCACCCGCTCTCATGGACCGGTTATGATCTGCCCGTAGTTGGCTTTTAAGTGACTCTGTGAAGCGAGTGATTGCCTGCATATCATCTCTTTGAAAGCACAGGGGGAGATCAGGCTCTCCCGGCACATGGGACAGAGCGAACCTAGTGTCAGTACGAATACCTAGTATTCGGTTATTCTGCTCCAAAGTGCCGTAGACCATATTAAGTAGTGGGTTGAGAATATTGAGGTCAATGGGTGATCTATACTTTCTGGAGGCTATTTCTACCAAGTCATCGGTTTCTTCGTTGGTAAGTGAATATTGTGATTCCATAATAATCCTTAATCCTGTAAATATTAATCATTGGATAATGGGTAGCCCTCACGCTACCCATGTGATGTTGGATTTAATCCCAGGTAGGGGATGTTAAGATATAGGGTTATAACATTGCTGAAGGTATATTACATATGCCAGTTAAAATCCATTGATTGCCCTCGATAATAATTTAAGCTGAATCCGCAGCGTTGCTAGCTTTTAGATTGAAAAATATTAATCAGAAAGACCTTGGTTACTCTGAAGTTATTCATGTCGTGGTAGTTTATTAAAACCAACAGATCCAGATGAAATTAATGGTATGTTTAATGCACTAGCCAAATCTTCAGCCTTCATTTCTGAACCAATAAATTTCACGTAATCAACACCACTCTCCTTGAATAACTGAACCTTTCCATCACTTTCAAGCTTATTTAAAGCAGAGATCAGGCGCTCTATGTTCCTAAGAGAATTTGGACCATCTCTACGAATGCTATGCCTCCTGAAGTCGAAAGATTTATTACTGATAACATGTTCCTCAAGCCAAGATAGCAATACTTCAGCGTCACTAGGTTTTCTGGTAGCATCTATTTTACAAATTGAATGATTAGTAAACCATTGCGTTATTTCTAATGCTGATATAAAAGTCTCCTGAGTAATAATGGGTGAGTCGGGTGTAATAAACATTTGCATTACCGCTGCGATTCTCGAAGCATGCTCCATAAATCGGTTACTCAACTCATCATGTTGCTGTTGCGGCGTCCCTTTATCATTTATTTGGTCCTGAACTGATTTACTTTGCCTGTTCCATATTGCTTGTGCCTCCTGAGAAAAAGTAATACAGATACGTTCTTCATTATTTTCTCTACGTTTCATTCCATCTTGTAAGTACTTGGTGATAATAGAGAAAAATTCTTCAAGTACTGTCTCGTCAGAACATGAACGATCATCAGGGACGTCACAAAATTCAGGGAGCTGTTCTAGGTCAACCATTAATAAACGAGCCAACCATCCTGAATCCTGTGCGTTTTCTCCCTGTTTACCCCGAAGATATTTATCAAATAACTTAGATTGCAATAACAGCAGTATGGTGAGACGGACATCATCAACATCATAACTGTCGCGAGATGCTCTGCTTTCTGCAAGCCGTCCTTCTCCCCAGAGGGAGTTGAATCCTGCGGTGTCGCAGAAAAGATTACGGCTAAACAGTCCCCCTGCTTCATCAGAACCCAGCATCAAGGATGGAGATCCCTGTGCAATTACCTTTTTAAGTCCCTCATATGTCGTATCGTTTAGAATAAGACGTTGTCTTACTGGTTCTACTGGTCTTTTTCTTTGGTGTTCCCCCAGTGCTTTGAGGGCTTCGGACTCTTCAGTTGCATCAGCTTTACCGTATAGCTTGTTCAACTTTTTAAATTTAGTATTCCAGGGTACAAAATTTAGCTCGTAAAGATCCTTCTTTACCTGATAATCATCTTTCAGTTCTTTTTCCAGTTGATAGATTGCCTCCATCAACATCCTGAAAACAGTTGATTTCCTGCTACCCGATTTTGCCAGTAGCAGGAGGTAAAGTGACGTAAAGCTTCTCCCGTGTTTAAGTTGAACATCAAACAGATCCTGGCAGGCATACGCCATCCCCCCAAGTAACACTGTAAAAATAAGCTCTGCAGCGGCTCCTGTTTTATAATGTATGTAGCTTATTAACTGTTGTGCAAAAGTGGGAAGTGTCTGAAACTCCAAGCAGAGTTCTTCATTTTCCTTAGACTTTTTTCCTTTAGACATGCATGGTATCTATCCTCTATTTTTGGCAAAAAAAATAAATGATGAATTAGGAAGTGTATAGTCACTCCTTTTCGTTTATCCAGTAAAGTAGATCACTAAGCAACCAACCACATGACTTAGCCCCAAGCATTTTACGTTGGGGGAACAGGCCTGAGCGTTCAAGCTTCCAGGCAGTTGAACGTGATACAGAAGTAATGTATTGACGTTCTTTCTCTCTAACGAGTCGGTCACAAGGCTCACCGTAATCTTTCAAGACCTGTAGCCGCTGTTGAGTTGTGGGTTTGATAAATATTGTATCCATTCTGACTCCTTCGTTTTGGCAGAAGAAGAATGAACTATGAGAGATTTAAAAAAAAGTGCTACACCTCTTGCTAAAGCTTAGTAAGTGCTTAGCAAGAAGTATGCTTGTTATTTTTTATTTATTTTCAACCAATTACAAACCTCTCTGGAAGAAAAAACTACATTGAAATTGTAAGGATTCGATTGTGCTCTTTCGGTTAATGTTTCTGCAACTGCAGAGGGATTTCTCAAAAATCTTTTATCGTTAAAAAGATCATGCAGTAGGATATGCAGCATCTCTTTATCTCTATTTTTTTCTCGAAACTTTATATTACGTTCGGCAGGAGGGTTATCCAACCATCCTTTTACCGTTGACTGGTTTATCGAAATACCTTTTTCTTTAAAAAACCAAGCAACTTTGCTTGGAGTAATCGTTCCATTTTTAGCAAAGCATTCATTTATCAGGATGTATAATGCAAATCTACTATTTGGTGGATAGTAAAACGAAATTATATTTTCATCTTCTTCATGAGAATTAACGCTGTCAGCATCCTCAACAACTGATTCTGATATTACTTCATTAAATAATAACTCTACAGTTTCTCTTTCTATATAAAGATCTTTTATTTTTATTGTCACCGGTGTATTGAAAATTAAATAATCATAATCTGAATTATAAAAAGGAGATACAAAAACAACCCCGGATTTATTTTTTAAATCATCATAATTTTCTTTATCTGATAGTAAGTACTGTGCACGGTTAAAATGTGTTGTCTTTGTTGGTCTTATATGCCAGTAACCATATGCCATACCATGGTATCTATACTCGTTATATCCTTTAAAGAAACGAATAGACCACTTATGATTAAACTTACATTTAAAATGATTTTCTAAGTTCTTTTCAGGTATAAACCCCAAGTATTCATGAAGTGGACTACTTTCATGCTGAAAGAGATCAGTTCCATTAATGACATCATATTTAAAATCATCATTATTTTCGCGACAATGCCTTAAGGTACATTGTTCACCATCAAAATGGATAAAAAGATAAAGCTTTCCTATCATCCACTGACTAATAAAAAAATCAATATCCAGATCAATTCTATCAACAACCTCGGATAAAGAATAGAAAGACTTCATTATCAACTCCCAACGCTAGAGGACTTAATTTCTGTCAAAATTTTAACTCATTGCTATCATCGCAATTGATATTCGATTAGTACAGCACTAAAAAGCCATTCACATTAGAGTTTTTTTACATGTGTCACATTTAACAGATTGCATAGAGATACTGAGGTGGGCTAAAGAAGTAATCTGAGCAGGATCAATAATTATCGAATAATTATTAAATTTTTCTAATCGAATATGTTGTAATTATAAGTGTTACAATACTATCAGAAACCTTGCCAGACTTAGCCTGTACCACTATTATAGCTAGGTAGCATAAGGAATTCTCAAATGAGTAGTCAATCAACATCCGCGCAAGTTACAAAAGCCCAGATTTATCGCGCCGTTGCCAGCTCCACCGCGATAGAAACCGGTGCTTCAGTGCAAAAAATTGAGCAGCAACTTAAAAAAAATCAGGCACAAGCGAAAACCGTTGGTCTCGCTCACTAGTCTGACAAGATATCGCTCACCAGCTGTTTCATAGGGTTATAGTTCCCTGAAACACCCGCCTGTATTGCCTTGAAGTAAAATGCCTTGTGCTCATCCCACAGGCTGTAGTCTAGTAAGCCCTTCCCCGCCAGAACCGACAACACATCGCAAAGTAGCCGCGACAGACGCCCGTTACCTTCTCTGAATGGGTGGATCAAAATAAATTCCACATGGCATTCAGCCAAATAACTAACCAGCTCAGGGCGAGCTAGGGATTTCAGCTCACCAGACCGAGAAAGAAACTGCTTCTCGAAACCATCAAGAAGAAGTGGAATCCTGTCGGCAGCAGCAAACTGGAAACCGTCCTTAGTCAGGTTCGCGTTACGTAGCCGCCCTGCCCAGTCGTACACATTCCCCAGCCATTGGCGATGCCACCTACTGATGTGCTCAAAAGCCAGCGCTTCAGGCGGCTGGCCTTCGATAAATAGCTTTTCATAAAGCATCAGCAGTAGACCAGACTCCAGCGCCTTCATTTCCTCTTTATCAATGATCCCCAGCTTATTAGCCAGCTCCAAGTCTCCAGAGCCCGGCTGATACGACTCTGCTGCTGTAATTGATATAGCTGAATTTAACTATCCGGTTTGCACTAATAACATCACGACAAACTCCGACCAAGGTGTTAGGGCTATTCCCTCCGGGGTGACTAGTTGTAAATTAAGTGATAGGGTATGCATTCAATATCTATTCACAAATCTATTCAAAAAGAGATTCAACATTATGCCTACTCGCTCTGACAGGATACGTCGGTTGCTCAGCCAAGGCCCGATGCAAGCTCGGCAACTCATTGAGATAATGGGCATTAGCCAGCCAACACTGTCCCGCGCATTGAGAGATATTGGCGATGACATTGTTCGAATTGGAGCTGGTCCATCTATTCAATACGCTCTACGTGATGTTTATCGCGGATTCAGGTCTGCCCCCATTTACCGCATCACTGATGAAGGACGCGTTAGACCCCTTGGCGAGCTCATCCCGGTTCATCCTGAGGGATTTGTCATGGTGCAGACCAATAACGTAAGCCTCCATAGCGACGGACTACCGTGGTGGCTGTTTGACATGCGACCACAAGGGTATCTCGGGCGAGCCTACGCATCAACGTATGCGGCCGATCTCGGCTTGCCAGCGAATCCAGAGCAATGGGCTGACTCGGATGTCGTCAGGGCATTGCTTGCACATGGCCATGATGCTATCGGCAACCTGCTGATAGGGGAACAAGCACGAGAGCGTTTCCTTGAGATGCCTGAACCCACCCCAGTTGAGCGCGCCACAGCCTACCCCGCGTTGGCATTGGCGGCTGGGGCCGGTGAAGCACCGGGATCATCTGCAGGAGGTGAACAGCCGAAATTTTGCACCTATACAGAGCGCGGTCACGTCTTAGTAAAATTCTCGGCCCCAGACGATAATCCGGTTAGCGAACGTTGGCGCGACCTTCTGTTGGCCGAGCACTTGGCGTTAAGGGTGCTTGGGGTGGAAACTGAGGTATATGATTTTGGTAGTCAGCGCTTCCTCGAGATCCCCCGATTCGACCGCGTTGGCCAACTGGGTCGTATTGGCGTCTTCTCGCTGAGGGCACTTGATGCAGAGTTTGTCGGAAATGCCAGAGCTCCTTGGCCTGTTCTGGTTAACAGCCTTGTTACGGAAGGGCATGTCCATCCGGATGCTGCAACAGGTACCGCCCGGCTTTGGGCATTTGGGATGCTAATTGGCAATACCGACATGCATCACGGGAACTTGTCGTTCATCAGCAGCCACGGTCGCCCGTATCACCTTGCACCGGCCTACGACATTCTGCCTATGGGGTTCGCTCCCAGAACGGGAGGCGCAATCGTGAACGAGCTTCGACCTGCATCACTACCCGAAGTAATTAGCCGGGATATCTGGCATGAAGCGCTAGGCTTGGCTGAAGACTTCTTTGTTATAGCTAGCAGTTGCGAGCGTTTCTCCGCCAATTTCGTCCCATGCCTTGAGACATTACGCCATCATCTTGACGAGGCCAGATCACGTATAGCCCGTCTAGGGTAAAAAGCTAGCTCAACTTTACTGATCCACTCATTTTCCAGCTCAATATAATCCAAAGGGTGCGGGTATATAAACAGTATAGCTACAGGTGACACGTAAACTTCGTCATCAGGAGGATCGCGCATCTAAGCTGATGGACTTAATGATGATGTGCCCGAACTTCGCCTTAATGCACTGTTTGCTAATTTGTATTAGTTAACTAACGAGCAAATAGTGAAGTTATCTACGTGTTCGTCCGCACATATTGATTTCGCTATCTTTCATATCGATGGCACTGGTACTAGAAGCCAGATCGATGCTGAATTAAACCAAAACAATTACCTCCGTCCAAACAAGTTCACAACGTTGTTTTCCTGCTGTCGCTGATAGTTGTTAACCCTATCTTCCCAAATCTCAAGCGCCCTGCGCTTTTCAGTCAGGTAATCATAACGATCATAGTGTTTCGAGCTAACGTCGTTCAAAGCGTGATTCTGAATACGATCACGGATCTCTTTGCTGATCCCCGCCTCCCCCATCAGAGTCTTACAGGTCCGACGTAAATCTCGCGCTGTGAAAACCTTAAACTCAGGATTAAAAGTCCTGAAATACATGATGGAACGCGCCAGGCTATCGGTACGCACAGGGCGCTCACCGTTGGTTGATAGCGGGAAAATATAAGGACTGTTACTTTCCTTAGTCAGTTCTTTCACTGAGGCTAATTCCTGTAGTGCCGATTCAGTCAGCGGGATCAGGTGCTCACGCTTGTTTTTCGATACATCGGCGATGACCAGCAATGTCTTTTGCTGCCAGTCAATTGCACTCCACTGGCTGGCAATCATTTCAAACGGACGCTGCCCACCAGCATAAACACAGAAGCGAATCAGATGCTGCATCAACGGCCCAACGTTGGTGGTCTCGGCGAACTGTTCCATGACAACACGCAACTCTTCCAGCGTTAACCATGTATCACCCACTTTTTCCGCCGAAGACTGTTTCGGTATGGCCGAGACCGGGTTAACTTCAAGACCAAACGTGATACCCACGCTGGTATTCATCGGATCGTTATCGGCTTTTAAGCCGTAATTAAATGCTGCCATCAGATACGAGCGAATCCGGTTAGCATGGACCACCGCATCACGCTGGATAATGCCTGAGAGGATGGTTTTGATCTGCAGAGGTGTTACATCCTTCGCTTTGGTATCACGAGGGATAACCGTGTAGCACTCTTTTTCAAGGCGCTTCAGGACATCAGCCCAGGTCCGCTTATTGTCGAGCTTCATCTTGTTAACGTAGCCATGCACCAGCTCTTCAAATGATCCCTGAGAACGATGGATCTGCATAATGTGCTGTTCGGCCAAGCGCTGTTGCTCAAGCTCTTGCTGGGGTTCTTTTCCTTCAACAAGCCAGGCACCATACTTTTTCGCCAGCTCATTGGCGGTCACTAGTTTCATCTCAGGCCAGATGCCCAACTGGATGAACTTCTCTTTCTTCCCTTTCTCAACGTAGTAACGGAAATAAAAAACTTTGCTGCCTGAAGGCTGAACCTTAACGCCAAGCCTGCCAGTACCACGTTGAGCGCTGTTGCTCCACACGTAGTACGCCGTGCTTTTTGTCTTCAATCCACGTATGGCAGTCTCGGTAATATTAGCGGCCATGAGTTTACCTTTCTAAGGATAAGCGTTACCTGACCCGATGCCCATTTCGGGTCAGGTAACGGGTCAGGTAAGGATAGTACAATGGGGAAATGAGAGAACCAATCAGAAACAGAAACAACTTCATAACTGTTTGATTATAGACAATTAAAAATACAAATAGAGACAATGGCGAACAATTAAAAACATGCCAATTTTATGACTCATAATCGCTTGGTCGCTGGTTCAAGTCCAGCAGGGGCCACCAAATTTCAAGGACTTGCGAGCAATCGCAGGTCCTTTTTGTTTTGTGTGCTCTCTGAATATTTGCGCAAGTCCCCAGAGGAGGCGCTAATCAATAACGAAACTGAAATTTGTATACCTGAACAGGTAATGACGATCGGAAAAAACTGGGGGATGTCGATGGAGTCCTGAGCAGTACAGTGATAATCCGTACTCACCAGCATGTTGATAAGGCTTTTGGACGCCACCACTCTGAAAGTGGAAACGTCCGGTTAGCGTCTAATTCAAACGATCAGCTCACACTAACGCCTGGAGCTGTTCCTGCATGTAGGCTGTAAAAAACTCAGGATTCTTAATGAGGATACGATTACCGGAGGCAATTTTTTCTGCCCATCCGGCCACTTTTTTCGTGAACTCTGGATTCCATCCCTCTTGTTCACCGCGAGCCATAATATCGGCTGCGCTAGCTGGCACACCTAACTCATTCAAATATTTTAAAATTCCCTTGGCCGTACTTTCATCCATTGAATGTGGTACTGACGCCGATGTGTTCATACCACCAATAAAATCCAATGCTTTCTCAATTGCTGTTGGCATGCTCTTATCCTTAAAATTAACCGCGTAATAAACACATTTATAATATGAACCCAAGTCAGCCGGGATATCAAAGAGAACGTTACCTTTATTTGATTCATGCCTCAGCCAAACGCTTGCGGTGGCGATTTTCTGCACTATTGTTACGCTTCGTCGGCTAAAACCAGCCCGGTTGCCACCGCATTGCGCGGCCCTTCTGTGCCTCGAATATTGCCCTGACCGGCAACGACGCCGTAATGCGACAGCGCTTCGGTGATCATTTGTGGGATTTCAAAATCCAGCGATGAGCCCCCCACCAGCACCACAAAGGTAATATCGCGGATAGAGCCGCCGGGTAAGACCTGGCGCAACGCGCGCAGGCAATTAGTCACAAAGACCTTATCCTTTGCCTGACGACGCACCAGGCGGATTTTCTCCAGCGACGTCTGGTTATCAATAGGGATAAGTTCACCATCTTTCAGATATACCACTTTGGCGAAAACAGAGGGACTTAGCGGCTCGCGAAAAAACTCCACTGCACCATTCTCGTGACGAATACTGAACAGACTCTCCACTTTCGCCAGCGGGTATTTCTTAATCTCCTCAGCCAGAAAAGGATCGTTCAGCCCCAGCTCCGTTTTAATCAGTAAACTGACCATGTTTCCTGCTCCTGCCAGATGCACCGCCTTAACGACACCATCACCATTAATAATGGCGGCATCGGTAGATCCTGCGCCTAAATCAAGGATCGCCAGTGGTGCTGCACATCCGGGGGTGGTCAACGCCCCAGCCACTGCCATATTGGCCTCCACACCGCCGACTTCAACGGACGTACCCAGTCGCGTACTCAGTTCGCTGGCGATCGCCTGCATCTGTAACCGATCGGATTTCACCATCGCCGCAATGCCAACGGCATTCTCCATCGAATGTTCCCCGGCGATACCGCCCAGGACTTTACGGGGGATAAAGGTATCTGCCGCCAACAGATCCTGGATATGTACTGTGTTCATATCGTGGCCGCTCAACGAGGCCATCACCTTACGCACGCGCTCAAGCATACCGCCCGCGTGCGTACCAGCCTCACCACGAATATCGCGTACAGGAGCACATCCGTTCATCGCCTGCATAATCGCCTGTGCCCCTTGCGACACATCGGCTTCGCCACTGCGCTTTTCTCCGCTGATAAAGATCTTTCCTGCCGGGATCACTCGCGACTGTACATCCCCCTGCGGCGTTTTCAACACCACGGCGGAACGATTGCCAATCAGCGCCCTGGCGATCGGCACGATCGTCTGGGTCTCCTCAGGCGTCAGGGCAAAGAAGGTGGCGATGCCGTAGGGATTCGACAGCACCCGAACAACCTGCCCTGCCGCAGCGACTTCCACCGCAGCCAGCACACCTTCCGGTACCTTTTCCAGCAGCGTCACTTCATCGACTACCGGCAATGTTCGGTGTAGGCGATTGTTAACCAGCACGCCATCATCCTTTTTCAGGATCGCCGCCACGACGTTAACACCACGATCCAGTGCCTCATTCAACAACCAGACCGCCTCGAGAAAATCTATCTTTTCACCAACCAACGGGATCCAGCCCTGCGCAAACTGATCTTTGTTTAACAAAGCCAACTTTTCCAGAGCGATAGTGGTACCCATCCCTACCCCAACGCCACCCGGAGTTTGTGGGTTATGGCCAATCATTGTCGATTCCGTAATGATGGTTTCAGTGATCGTTTCCATCGCGACATCGCCAATCACTGGTGCGGCCTCGTTGATGCAAACTTTCACCACATCGCTAAGTGACCATGGCGTTTTATCCAGCGCCTGCTGCAAAGAGGCTATCACCCCGGCGATGTTGTCCCGCGTGCCTTTCATACCCGTCGTGGCGACAATCCCGCTGGCGACAAACCTGCCACGCTGTGCCAGCGCCACTTCTGTCGTGGCGTTGCCGATATCAATCCCCGCAACTAACGACATACTGCCTCCGTTATTGGCTGCCTTTCCGCAGCTTGTTTCTCTGCTGATACACCTCTGCTGACTCACGGATAAAACCGGCATTCACCGTAGCGTGCCAGGTGTGTTCAAGCTCATCAGCAATAGCCAGTAATTCCGTCATTGAAGAGCGAAACGGGCGTAGCGCGTTGTAAATTTCCAGAATACGGGCATCCGGAATGGCAATCAGTTCCGCCGCACGACGGAAATTGCGCGCAACGGCGTGACGCTGCATTTGCTCAGCTATCTGTGCCTGATACTCCAGCGTTTGCTGAGAAATACGCACATCCTGCGATCCCACACGCCCCGCCAACACATTCTCAAGGGTGATGTCAGTTAACGGTTTACCGGTAGGCGTAAGGATTTTCTCCGGACAACGAGTCGCTAACGGATAATCCTGCGCGGTCATGATGTTTTCGCTCATGGTCATTCCCTTACTAATGCAACGTGCAGCGTGACAGGAGAGGCGTCCTGCACCACATGTTTGGTTTCTTTAATATGAAACAGCGCGGCTTTAGCCATAAATTTCGGCCTCACCATCTGATCATTCACCACCGGAACAGGCGAGGGTGACTCTTTACGCGCATAACGCGCAGCGTTCTTGCCGATCTGCCGGTAGGTTTCCAGCGTCAGTAGCGGTGCCTGAGAAAAAAGCTCAAGGTTGCTCAGCGGCAGTAAATCGCGCTGATGAATAACCGTTGTTCCTTTTGACTGGATACCAATACCAATGCCGGAACCGCTAAGGTTCGCCGCATCCCAGGCCATAAACGAAACATCCGAGGTACGCAGGATCCTGACCACCCGCGCATGCAGTCCCTCTTCTTCAATCCCGGCAACCAGCTCTTTCAGGATCGCCTTGTGCGGCATATCAATCAGGGTTTTATGCTGGTATTTATCAAAGGCCGGACCAACGCCAATCACCACCTCATCTGCGCGTTCGTCTGCCTTTGCCGCCTCTCCTTCACTGACCTGCAATGTGAAAACTGGCTTACGTTCAGTTGTGCATTCCACAGGAGTACCGCCTTATTCAATGGAGTTGGGCTGAACCACGCCCGCAATGTTTTTAATTTCCGCCCAGCGTTCAGCGGAAATGCGATAGCCGGTGCCAGGCCCCTGATAATCATTGATATCGTTGACGGCGCTAACCACATCGAACTGACGGTCAAGAATGGCAGATGTTTGCAGGTAATCGCCGGTGACACGCTGTCTCAACATATTGAGAATATTGCTGGCGATATCTTCAAAGCCACTGGCGCTTAATGCCCCAACAATATCCAGCCCGGTAATATTGCGCTTCATCATCTCTTCCACCGCTGCCAGATCTTCCACGACATTGCGCGCAGGCATATCTTTGCTGCCGTGGGCATAGGTCGCGGCTTCAACTTCCTCATCACTAATCAGCGGCAGGCCCAGCTCGCGGAATACCGCCTGAATGGCGCGGGCGGCTTTATTACGGATAGCGATGGTTTCCTCTTCAGTGACCGGACGCAGACCACCGTCAACCATCAGATCGCGCTGCAGAATGTTGTAATCATCGAAGTCTTCGGCGTCAAAGTTCGACCCGGCAAACATGTTGTCGTAGTTCGGTACTGCGCTGTAGCCGGAGAAGATAAAGTCGGTGCCGGGCAACATCTGCATCAAGGTGCGCGCAGTGCGACGAATATCGGAGTGCGAGAAGGTCTGGTCATTCGCTGATGCCACTTCAAGGTCGAGCATCGAGGCAATCAGGTTTTCCGCCAGCACCGCGCGGATCCCCGACGGCACCGCGCCGGTCATCCCGATACAACTAACCGCACCGTTTTGCAGCCCCTGAACGCCCGCTCCCTTGGTGATAAAAATGCAGCGCGACTCGAGATAGAGCATTGATTTACTTTCTGAATAACCCATCAGCGCTTCAGATCCGGTACCGGAGGTATAGCGCATTTTCAGTCCGCGAGAAGCATAAGCCGAGGCGAGAAAGGCTTTTGACCATGGGGTATCATCGCCATCGGTAAACACCGACTCAGTCCCGTATACCGATACCGTTTCGGCGTAACTGGTGAATCCACGCATCCCCAGTTCCAACTCCGTGGCTTCTTCAACAGAACATTGCGTAAGCACGCCAGGGCGACCACACTGTGAGCCAACCAGTAGCGCCAGTGCGTTAAACGGCGCATAGCGAGCGATACCCACTGTCGTTTCCTGTTCGGAAAAGCCACGGATCCCCGCCTCGGCAGCGTCGGCGGCAATCTGGACCGGATTATCTTTCAGGTTGGTGACGTGGCACTGGTTTGAGGGAGTCCGTCTGGCACGCATTTTTTGCAGCGCCATCATCATCTCCACCACGTTCATTTGCGCCATCACTTCCACCGCCTTCGCCGGGGTGATTGCGGTGGTAATCGCAATGATCTCTTCCCGACTGACGTGGATATCCACCAGCATTCTGGCTATGTCCAGCGCATCGAGCTGCATCGCTTGCTCTGTCCGGGAGACATTAATGGCATAGTCGGCAATAAAACGGTCAATCATGTCGAACTGCGCGCGGCTCTTGCCGTCCAGCTCAACAATACGACCATTTTCCACCTTCACCGACGACGCCGGATCGTAGGGGCTTTCCATGGCGATTAGCCCTTCTTCCGGCCATTCGCCAATAAGCCCATCCTGGTTTACAGGCCGCCGGGCAAGGGCTTCGAATCGTTTTGATCTTCTCATAATTTATAGACTCAAAAGATAAAGAATAGAGACGCTGGGCCAGATCGCCGGAGGATTAAATCCCCGGCAATCGCCTTTCATCAGCAATAGCCGAACTTTAAATGAGCAGACCAATAAAAAAATTAAATTAATTTCGTTCCAATTTGGTACGTAATTAAACTTCTCCGTTCCACATTGAAACGGCTATCTTAAATATTCACAGCGAATTGTGACAGGGTTAAATGATCATTATCAACAAATGCCAAAAGCAGTAAATAAACTTAATTTTTTAGAAAACCTCACCCTATTGACTTAATAACACGCAGCGCGAGAATAAAGAAAACCCACTAAAAAAAATAGCTGACGCACAATATTTTTCGCGACCTCAGCCCTACAATCTTGTCAGGAGATAATGTGAATAAGACCCAACCAATCGCCACCATCACACTGGCGGCAGCAAAGAAAATGGCAGCCACAGTCGAGGCGAAAGCGCATGAAATCAACGTTCCGGTAGTCTTTTCTGTTGTTGATCACGGCGGAAATGCGCTGCTGATGCAACGTATGGACGAGGCGTTTATCACCAGTTGTGACATTTCTCTCAATAAAGCGTATACCGCCTGCTGCCTGCGACAAGGTACTCACGAAATTACTGATGTGGTACAACCTGGTACTTCTCTATATGGTTTACAGCTAACCAACCAACAGCGAATAGTTATTTTTGGCGGCGGCTTGCCTGTCATATCAAACGGAAAAACAATCGGTGCTGTCGGCGTCAGTGGCGGCACTGTTGAACAGGATATGTTATTAGCCCAAAGCGCACTGAATTGCTTCTCTGAATTATAAATTAAACTTAAGAAGGTATATTATGAGCTATCGTATGTTTGATTACCTGGTGCCAAATGTGAACTTTTTTGGCCCTAATGCTATTTCCGTCGTCGGCGAACGCTGCAAACTACTGGGTGGGAAAAAAGCACTGCTGGTTACTGATAAAGGCCTGCGGGCAATTAAAGACGGTGCGGTAGATAAAACCCTCAGCCATCTGCGTGAAGCCGGTATTGAGGTAGTGGTTTTTGATGGCGTCGAGCCGAATCCTAAAGACACCAACGTACGTGATGGCCTGGCAGTTTTTCGTAAAGAGCAGTGCGATATTATCGTCACCGTCGGTGGCGGTAGCCCGCATGACTGCGGTAAAGGCATTGGCATCGCAGCCACTCATGAAGGCGATCTCTACAGCTACGCCGGAATTGAAACACTGACCAACCCGCTGCCTCCAATCGTTGCGGTCAATACCACCGCCGGTACCGCCAGCGAAGTGACCCGCCACTGCGTGCTGACTAACACCAAAACAAAAGTGAAATTCGTTATTGTCAGCTGGCGCAACCTGCCGTCTGTCTCTATTAATGATCCACTGCTGATGCTCGGAAAGCCTGCACCACTCACCGCCGCCACCGGGATGGATGCATTGACTCACGCCGTTGAGGCGTATATTTCAAAAGATGCCAACCCGGTCACCGATGCCGCTGCTATCCAGGCGATTCGCCTGATCGCCCGTAATTTACGTCAGGCCGTCGCGCTGGGCAGCAACCTGAAAGCCCGCGAAAATATGGCCTATGCCTCTCTGCTGGCGGGTATGGCCTTTAACAACGCCAACCTCGGCTACGTGCATGCCATGGCACACCAGCTAGGTGGCCTGTATGACATGCCGCACGGCGTGGCAAATGCTGTTCTGCTGCCACACGTGGCGCGTTATAACCTGATTGCCAACCCGGAAAAATTCGCTGATATCGCCGGTTTTATGGGCGAGAACACAGATGGCCTGTCCACCATGGACGCCGCTGAACTGGCGATTCATGCGATTGCCCGCCTCTCTGCCGATATCGGGATTCCGCAGCATCTGCGCGAGCTTGGCGTAAAAGAAGAAGATTTCCCGTATATGGCGGAAATGGCGCTGAAAGACGGCAACGCGTTCTCGAACCCGCGTAAAGGGAATGAGAAAGAGGTTGCCGAAATCTTCCGCCAGGCGTTCTGACTGAAAAAGGGGGGACGCAATGTCACTTTCATCTCCAGGTGTGCATCTTTTTTATCACTCGCGCTGGCAGGATACTCGCGTGCTTGATGAGCTGTGCTGGGGACTGGAAGAGCAAGGCGTCCCCTGCAAGGCCATCAGTTACGACGAGAATGAGAGCGCGTTGGCGCTCAGCAAACGGGCAGCAAAAAGCTCGGCGCTGCGCGTTGGTCTCGGCCTCAGCGTGACGGGGGATATTGCCTTAACCCATGCCCAGTTACCCGAGGATCGTGCGCTGGTCTGTGGGCATATCGCTGCCGGAATCGAACAGGTTCGCACCCTTGGCGCCAACGCCGGTCAACTGGTCAAAGTTCTTCCCTTCAGTGAGATAACATAAATGTATCGCATCTATACCCGAACCGGCGATAAGGGCACTACCGCGTTGTTTGGCGGCAGTCGTATCGACAAAGATGATATCCGCGTTAATGCCTACGGCACCGTAGATGAGCTGATTTCCCAGCTTGGCGTCTGCTACGCTACGACCCGGCAAACAGAGCTACAGCAGGATCTACACGCCATCCAGAAAACACTGTTTGTGCTGGGCGCCGAGCTAGCCAGTGATGAAAAAGGTCTTTCCCGTTTAAAACAGACCATTGGCGAAGGGGATATTCAGACACTGGAGCAACTGATTGACCGCAATATGGCGCAAAGTGGCCCGCTTAAAGAGTTTGTGACTCCAGGGAGAAATCTGGCATCTGCGCAATTGCACGTTGCGCGAACGCTGACACGACGACTGGAGCGTATTCTCACAGCAATGGACAGAACAATTGCCGTACGCGGAGAGCTTAAGCGTTACATCAATCGCTTATCGGATGCACTCTTCTCAATGGCCAGAATTGAAGAAACTACTCCAGATGTTTGCGTTTAAACTGGCTGGCATCGATGTCGTACTGTTTCATCTTGCGCCACAGCGTGGTACGCCCAATGTTCAGCAGTTGCGACATCTCCTGCACACGCCCACTGGTAACACGAGCAGCGTGGATGATCGCCTCTTTTTCGATGGCGGTAAACGTCAGGCTGGCAGGAAGCAGCGACGATGCGGCCTCCAGACCTGGACGTTCGGCAAACAGATAATCAGGCAGATTGCTCAGGCGAATATGGCCGTTATCGCTGCTGATGGCGATATTCTCGATAATGCTGTTTAGCTCGAAGTCATTGCCCGGCCACGAATAAGCTACCAGTTGTGCCAGCGCGTCGTCGTCCAGTTTCAGACTGGATGAAAAGCGTTTCTTCAGGCTGTTAAGGCGCGTATGAATCAGTGCCGGAATACTGTTACGCCGCGCCCGCAGCGGTGGAATAACAATCTCAAAGGAGTGTAGTGCGTAATACAGCTGGCGGCTAAAGCGGTTTTGCTCCACCAGATTCGCAAGATCTACCGTGGTAGTGGCGATCACTTTCACATCAACCGGGATCAACCGACGGGCATCGAGGCGAGTCAACACCCCCTGCTTGATCACCTGTAACAGAGCAGATTGTAGCTCCGGCGCCAGATACTCAATTTTTTCCAGAAACAGCGTGCCACCGTTCGCCAGTTCGAGGCGACTCAGTCGACCATTTTCATCATCGGTTGGTGCACTGCCCGTAAAGTCCTGCCCCAGTACGCTATTGGCATACAACTGGCAGTTCACGGCAATATAAGGGCCGCTGGCACGTTCGCTTTCATTGTGAATGGCCTGACTGAGAAGCTCTTTACCCACCCCCTCTTCACCGCACAACAGGATCGGGAAACTTCCCCTGGCCGCCTGGCGACCAAAATGAATCAAACGCCGGGTTTCCGGATCATCCGTCGACATCTGTTCAAAAGTATGGCTAACCTTGCCCAGTTGACTGGTCATCAATTGACGCATTTGCTCAACCGGATGCAACAGCAAAATAAAGCTGTTGCCCTGTTCTTCTACAATCGGCTTCAGGGTAATGACCGCATCAACAAACTGATGCTGACTCTCAAAGGTGACTTCGACGTGATTCAGGCCGCGGGCATGTTTAATCGCACGACGCAGCAGGGTGGGTAAATTGACCAGGTCATTAATGTTTTTCCCCTGGCTGGCCTGAGCGTCCAGATGCAACAGCATGGCGGCGCGTGCATTGAGAAACTGCAGTACGCCCTGCTCGTTCCAGGCCATCACGCCGTCATCCATACTCTCCAGCAATCCGTACATCTGATTGAGATGTCGGTTAGATTCGGCTAACAGGCTGTCGGTCAGCAAAGAATTACCGACTTCCCTGGCAATCGCCAGCGTCAGCGATAAATCAGAAATGGATTCATGCTCTACCAGGCAGCAAAGCGAAATCGAGCCAAACAGTCGCCCGTGGTTATCAAACACCGGCGTTGAGCAAAATGACCACGGATGCAACGCCTGTTTAAAGTGCTGATCCCCGCTGGTTTTTGTCGGTTGTCCTGGCATTGTCGCCAGCGACAATGCACAGCTGCCAATGATGCTCTCAGCACAGTAGCTACCATCCAGAAACCCAAGTTCCGCCAGTTGTTCTACCGTCTGTGGATCGCCGCAACGGCTCAGAATACAGGCAGACTCATCCAGAATAAGCAGCGCGCAGGGACGTCCGTCCATAAACTCCCAGGCATCTTCCAGCGCAGCCTGACCTATCGTCAGCAGCGCAGTCTTACGTCGACAAATCGACTCAAAAGTCAGTCCCTGCGCCTGATGCGGCGCCTGCCACGTTTCACGCTGCATAAACTTGCTGCAACGATGCCATGACTGGGCGATGACCGAAGAGACTTCCTTCCCGATGTCCTGAGTGTGCGCCGTCATATCCATTTCCGCTGTTTTACCATAGACAACCCCTCCGGCAGAGACTGTCAGAGGGGAGAAAAGATGCCGGAAAGAGGCTTACCGGCGCCTGATTAACGTGCCAGCCACTGCTGCCCCAGCAGGTCCGCCGTCAGAATAGCGGCATGAACACTTTCTGGTGTCACCGGGAACGGCATATTGTGAATGGTTTCACCTTCCGCACAGGTCGCTTTGGCAACGGCATGAATCTTGTCGTCGATGCCTTCTTTTACGCCCATTTGCGCCAGCGTGACCGGCAGGCCAACTTTCTGGCAGAAATCCAGCACGGTTTCTATCTCTTCCATTGGGCTATTTTGCAGGACCAGTTGTGCCAGCGTACCAAACGCAACTTTTTCACCATGGTACAAATGGTGGCACTCTTCCAGAATCGTGAAGCCGTTATGGATCGCATGTGCGCCCGCGAGACCGCTGCTTTCAAAGCCGATGCCGCTGAGATAAGTATTCGCTTCCACGATACGCTCCAGTGCATCCGTCACCACGCCAGCCTGCGCTGCACAGCGTGCCTTTTCGCCTTCTGCCAGCAACGTATCATAGCACAGGCGTGCCAGGCTCAGTGCCGCTGCCGTGGACTGCCCGCCCGCCATGCTGGTCGCTCTGGCATCGTAACAGGCTTTCGCTTCAAACCAGGTTGAAAGCGCATCGCCCATTCCGGCAACCAGCAGACGCACCGGCGCCCTGGCGATAATCGCCGTATCCATCACCACCATATCCGGGTTTTTCGGGTAGATCAGATACTCTTCAAACTCACCGGCTTCAGTATAGATAACGGACAGCGCACTGGTTGGTGCATCAGTAGAGGCAATAGTCGGAATCACCACCACCGGCAGCTTCTGGTAATAGCCAATCGCTTTGGCTGTATCCAGCGTTTTCCCGCCGCCAATCCCCACAACGCCACGGCAGCCATGTTGTTTCAAAATGGCAATCAGACGATTAATTTCCACATGGCTGCATTCACCATTAAAGCGTTCCGCATGACAGCTAATGTCGTGGCTGTGCAGGCCGTTGAGCACTTTCTCCCCCGCCAGCTTCATCACGAAGTCATCTGCAATCACGAAAAAGCTGTCCGCCAGATTTTTAGCGTATTGACCAAATAAGATAGAAGCGTCAGGACCCTGGAGATATTTGGCTGGAGATTGAATAACTTTTAGCATTCCTTTCATCCTCAAATAAGTACATGTTTTTACATGATGAGCCCTGGCGTTCACCTGTTTAGCCTGATGTAGATAGCAAAACGAAGGGGTACCGGAGCGATGCAATAACTGTATGGCGAGGCGTGAACAAAAAAATCTTTCGTCTTTTTGTTCTGATATGAAACAGATAAAAATGACTGACGTTCCATATTGGAACGATTAACCCTGAAATTAATAAGGTTTGCGATCCCGATCCGCTCATTTAGCGCCAATGCCGCGCGGGTAACTAAAATCAGGTTTTGCATTTCCTCTCCACCACCGTCGTAACCATCCGAAAATAGCATCCTGCGACGTATTACCCTCTCTAATACAAAGAGAAAAAAGTTGTTCGGGTTCGCATTGTGTAATTTTTTCGTACAGTTACGTTCCATTTTGGAACAAAAAAGAACATTCATGTTCCGTAATGAAACTCATTTTGCATGTGTTTTTTTCCGCACTGACTCAGCCAAAATCTCTCCATCGCCTCCGCACCATGTCAATGCATCCGGGGGTTTGTTTTACTCTTAATCTCCAGGAGCCGTTATGTCTCAATTCTTTTTTAATCAGCGCAACCATCTCGTAAACGACGTTATCGACGGTACGATCATCTCCAGCCCGTGGAACAACCTGGCACGTCTGGAGAGCGATCCAGCCATTCGTATCGTGGTACGTCGCGACCTCAATAAAAATAACGTGGCAGTGATCTCCGGCGGTGGCTCAGGGCACGAACCCGCTCATGTCGGGTTTATCGGCAAGGGCATGTTAACCGCAGCTGTCTGTGGCGACGTATTTGCTTCGCCAAGCGTGGATGCGGTACTGACAGCCATTCAGGCGGTAACCGGTGACGCAGGTTGCCTGTTGATCGTTAAGAATTACACTGGCGACCGTCTTAACTTTGGTCTTGCGGCAGAGAAAGCCCGTCGGCTTGGCTATAACGTCGAGATGCTGATCGTCGGTGATGACATTTCGCTGCCGGATAACAAACATCCTCGCGGTATCGCCGGGACTATTCTGGTACATAAAATTGCCGGCTATTTTGCCGAGCGCGGCTATAACCTCGCCACCGTCCTGCGTGAAGCGCAATATGCGGCAAACAACACCTTCAGCCTTGGTGTTGCGCTCTCCAGTTGTCATCTGCCGCAGGAAACCGAGACTGCACCACGTCATCATTCGGGGCATGCAGAACTGGGAATGGGTATTCACGGTGAGCCGGGCGCATCCGTGATCTCCACCCAAAACAGTGCGCAGATTGTCAATCTGATGGTAGATAAGCTGATTGCCGTGCTGCCTGAAACCGGTCGCCTGGCAGTGATGATTAATAACCTCGGCGGCGTGTCGATTGCGGAAATGGCTATTCTGACCCACGAACTGGCAACCAGCCCACTGCACTCGCGCATCGACTGGCTGATTGGCCCAGCCTCGCTGGTCACAGCTCTGGATATGAAAGGCTTTTCGCTGACGGCCATCGTGCTGGAAGAGAGCATCGAAAAAGCGCTGTTAACCGAGGTGGAAACCACCAGTTGGCCAACCCCCGTACCACCACGTGAAATCACTACCGTGCCATCATCTCAGCGCAGTGCACGCGTGGAATTCCAGCCTTCAGAGAACGCGCTGGTAGCCGGAATCATTGAACAGGTCACCGGGACGCTTTCCGGCCTGGAAGCACATCTCAACGCGCTGGATGCCAAAGTGGGTGATGGTGATACCGGTTCAACCTTTGCGGCAGGCGCACGTGAAATTGCCGACCAGCTACAGCGTAAGCAACTACCGCTTGCTGATCTGGCCACGCTGTTCGCGTTGATTGGGGAGCGTCTGACTGTGGTTATGGGAGGTTCCAGCGGCGTGCTGATGTCCATCTTCTTTACCGCAGCCGGGCAGAAACTGGAACAAGGTGCTGAGGTTGCCGAAGCGCTGAATACGGGTCTGGCTCAGATGAAGTTTTACGGTGGCGCGGATGAAGGCGATCGCACGATGATTGATGCGTTGCAGCCCGCACTAACCTCTCTGTTGGCACAACCGCAAAACCTGCAAGCTGCTTTTGAGGCTGCACAAGCTGGCGCAGAACGCACTTGTCTGTCGAGCAAAGCCAACGCGGGTCGCGCGTCTTACCTCAATAGCGAAAGCCTGCTCGGTAATATGGACCCCGGCGCACATGCTGTCGCGATGGTGTTTAAAGCGCTGGCAGAGAATGCTCTCAAATAGTCCTTAAAAAAACTCAGGTGGTGAGGTGTGGCGGGGCCGGCTGAAAATTGCCGACGCGTTTCCGTAAGGCCAGGAGAGCCAGCATGAATGCTGGCTCAGGGCGCGCTTTACGGTGAGCGGAACTCGATTCAGGAATCAAATGTTCTCGATAAATGCGACAGGCGTTGGCACGAGTTCGCATGAATCTCTCTACTAACCCTATTAGCGATAAACGCGAATACCGCCCTCGACGCCACGGCTAAACAGTACCTGCCAAAGCTCAATGTCTCGGGCGCGGAAAGCTCCGGCGCATGCGCATAAATAGTAATTGAACATTCTTCTAAAAGTGGCGGAGTAATGTGAAGACAACTCTGGCCATGCCTGATTAAAACGCTGGTGCCAGGCCATCAGCGTTTTATCATAATCACTACCGAAGTTATGCCAGTCCTCCATCACAAACCGCGACTCACTGGCCTCGGCAATATGCGATATCGCCGGTAAACATCCGTTCGGGAAAATATATTTATTGATCCACGGATCTACACTCATCCCTTTTTTATTGCTGCCAATGGTGTGAAGCAGAAAGAGGCCATCAGGTTTTAAACAGCGGTCAGCGATACTGAAATAGGTATCGTAGTTTTTCGGCCCCACATGTTCGAACATCCCCACGGAGACAATACGATCGTAGTGCTTATCAAGGTCACGATAGTCCTGAAGCAGAATGGTGACATCCAGCCCGTCACAGCGCTGCTGCGCCATTTTCTGTTGCTCTTTCGAGATGGTGACACCCTCTACCGCCACGCCATAATGGCGCGCTGCATATTCTGCCAGGCCACCCCATCCGCAACCGATATCCAGTAAACGCATCCCCGGCTTCAGTTGCAACTTCTCGCAGATCATTTTTAATTTTGCATTTTGCGCATCCTCTAATGAGGTCGCATCTTTCCAGTAGCCACAGGAATATTGCATGTATGGATCAAGCATCAGGGCGAAGAGATCATTACCAATATCATAATGCTCTTTGCCGACAATCCAGGCCCGGCTGCGCGACTGCAAATTAAAAAGGCGTGCACTGGCAATGCGTAAAATATCTTTCAGATTGCCCGGCATTTTTTGATCGAGTTTTGCTTTGAGGATCTTGCAGAACAGAATATCGAGCCGTTCGCAGTCCCACCAGCCTTCCATATAGCTTTCGCCAAGCCCTAAAGAACCTTGTTGCAGTACCCGTTTAAAGAAACCGGCATGATGAAGTTGAATATCCCAGGCACGCGAACCATTGATCTGGATATCAGCCTGCTGGAGCAGCTCTTTCCCCATCCGCGTCCAATTATCATTTGTTTCATTTACGATTACAGCATCTGAACAAAGCGTGTCCATGGTCTTTACCAAAAGTGGGCTAATAATTCTTAGGCAAGATTATTATGGAAAACAGAGTGTATGTATTATGATTTGCGGACAAGATCTATCGAGTAGAGGCCACATAACCGGGAGCATTACGTATTTCTTTATGGAAACCATCAAGCAGAAACAGTGGAATTCCTTCCCGGATGACTCAATGGCAGAACTGCCGCAGGATGTTTACTTTCGCTCATATGTCCTTGAAGCGAATAACCATGTACCGCAGCACTCACACTCTTTTACCCAGTTTCATTTTGCCCGCAAGGGAAGCATGCGTATTGATGTCGCCGGCAAATGCTGGATAATCCCCGCGCATTATGGAATCTGGATCCCTCATAATATTGAACATGCGGTATGGGCGCTGGATGATGTTCATTTAGAGAATCTGGATATTAAACCGGACTTTCTGGAGAAACGTATTGATGAGTGTAAAGTGGTCGCCATCAGTGATTTCGCCCGAGAGTTTATTCATTACGCGACCAACTTAATTTCGGGCCATTACGATCGTCAGTCAAAAGAAGGGAAGCTGGTCAGCGTATTGGTCGATATTATTTTGCAGTTACCGGAAGTTGCCTTTGTATTACCCTGGCCACAGGATCGCGAATTAACAAAAATCTGCCGGACAATACAGGAATCCCCCGCGCTGGAGCATTCGTTAGAGTACTGGGCGCAGCATCTCGGCATGTCGCCTCGCACATTTTCGCGCCATTTCAAAAAAGAAACGGGATTACCTTTCAGCGTCTGGAAGCAAAAAATGCGGATTCTGGAATCCGTATTAATGCTTAAGAAAAATAAAAGCGTGACCGCCGCCGCACTCGACGTGGGTTATTCGAGCACCGCGGCATTTAGCTACGCGTTTCGCCAGGCCTTTGGCGTTCCTCCGTCTAATTATTGATCAGCGGCTTTGCGTTGGTGCCAGTAAGCAGCTGCACGTACCAGTTGCTGATCGAACTCCTCGGTTTCAAAGCGGGCACTCAGGTTTTTCACCACTTTTCCTTCGCCTGTTATCCAGATGAAATAATCTTCTGCAGGTACATTTAGTTGCGCCAGCACGTCGTTCACCGCCTGCTCGTTGTGACCGACAAACCACTGGATAGCAAACCCGTCGAGGTGGGAAAGATAATCCTGGCAGGCTGCATCCTGCACGCTCACCAGTGCAATCACCTCTGGACGCACCGCTAAACGACTCAGCGCTTCCAGGCGGCGGCGCAGAGCAGGCATTCCCGACTCATCACACACGTAAACCTGATACGCATAGTCTTCTGGTACCACCAGAGAACCGCGTGGTCCACCGATTGTCAGCTTGTCACCTTCACGGGCGTTCATCGCCCAGGTACTCGCCACGCCGCCGTCATGAATGAAGAAATCCAGCGCCAGCTCATGACGCGCTTCATCATACAGCGGCGTGTAATCCCGGGATGCAGGACGGACTCCCTCTGCCCAGACAATGCCCTCATCCGTCACCACTGGCGGCACAAAATGCGTACCCGGTTCAGGAAAAAAGACTTTGGAGTGATCATCAAAACCGCGTGAGCTAAAGCCATCCAGTGCGTCACCGCCAAGAACGATACGCTGAAAACCCGCGCTTATGCGTTCAACGCGCAGGACTGAGAGTTCGCGAAAGCGCAGTTCATTACGAACGCGCTGTGGGTAGCGTGGGGTATTTTTTGTCATTTTTCCGCCTTCGTGAAAATAATACGATATATCTAATTTAATTTTTAAATGATAATGATTGCTAGTTACAAATATTGCAAGCACTTTTTTTGATATAGTCCCGCTCTGCTTATCAGAACGACAACACCGAATTAAAAACTATAAAAATCAATATATTATAATAAACAAAAAGAACACTGTTGCAAAATACCAGTTTTTAGATATAAATTAGATATATCTAAACAACATCAGGAGAAGATGATGCAAAACCAACATGAAGGTTGCTGCAAAAATGCAGAACACCAACACGAAGGATGCTGCAAAGGTGAAGGGCATCACCACGAAGGCCATGACACCGAGCATCACCATCAGGGGTGCTGCAAAAGTGAAGAACATCGCCACGAAGGTTGTAACAAAGAGCACCACCACGAGCACGGCTGCGGACATCGCCATGGCCGGGGCGGCGGCGGCCGTCGTCAGCGCTTTTTCGGCCACGGCGAATTGCGCCTGGTGATTCTGGATATTTTGACCCGCGATGCCAGCCACGGCTATGAACTGATCAAAGCCATCGAAACACTGACCCAGGGTAATTACACACCAAGCCCCGGCGTGATTTATCCGACGCTGGATTTTTTGCAGGACCAGGAACTGATTGTCATCAACGATGAAGAAAGCGGACGTAAACAGATAACGATCACCACGCAAGGTCAGCAGTGGCTTGATGAAAACCGTGAGCATCTGGAACATATCCACGAACGCATTAAAGCGCGTTGTGTGGGTTTTGAATTACGTAAAAATCCGCAAATGAAACGGGCGCTGGATAACTTCAAGGCCGTACTGGATCTGCGGGTTAATCATGGTGATACCAGCGATGCGCAGATCAAAAAAATCATCGGTATTATCGATCGTGCCTCACTGGACATCACCCAGTTAGATTAAAACAAACCGGTCAAAAGGCGGAACCCGTTGTTCCGCCTTCACACCTGAGGTTAATGCAGGACCGTTACGGCATCTTCCAGACGCCCGGCACGATGTTTCACCATCGCTGAAATGTGGGCACTCTCTTCGACAAGTTCTGCATTTTTCTGCGTAATGCTGCTCAATTCATTCACCGCGCGAGTCAGGCTGGAAAGCCCATCCGCCTGTTCCAGCGTGGAGTGGCTGATTTGGGCAATCAGTTGGGTAACGTTTTGTACCTGCGCCACAATGTCGTCCATTGTGCGCCCGGCAGCGTGAACCTGATCGGAACCAGACTGCACTTTGTCAGCGCTGGCATCGATCAATTTGCGGATGTCATTCGCCGCACTGGCGCTACGGCTGGCAAGATGGCGTACCTCTCCCGCCACCACGGCGAACCCTTTCCCCTGCTCACCCGCTCGCGCGGCTTCAACCGCTGCGTTCAACGCCAGAATGTTAGTCTGGAAAGCAATATCGTTAATCAGAGTAGTGATAGTGCCGATCCGCTGGGTGCTATTAGCAATATCGTCCATCGTTTTAATGACGGTGTCCATCGCCTCACCACCCTGCGTTGCCGCACTGCTGGCTGCAATGGAGAGCTTGTCGGCAGCGGATGCAGTCGCGGAGTTTTGCTTCACCGACGCCGCCATCTGGTTCATCGTCGTCACCGTTTCCTGCACATTTTCTACCGTCTGTTGCGTGTGCCGGTTCAAATCATCACTGCCTTTTGCCAGCGTTTCGCTGTCGTTACGCACACAGGAAACCTGGCTTGAAACATCATGGATAAGCCAGCGACACATTAATCCCAGTTGCCCCACTGACCGTAACATCAGCCCCAATTCATCGCTGCGGTTAAGGTGCGACACGCTATTGCGCTCTCCGGTCGCGACTTTCAGCGCCTGACGGGCAACATTCTCGATTGGGCGTACAATTTGCCATTCGAAGATCGTCGTTCCAGCCAGCATCACCAGCGCACTCATCAGCAGTAGCGGCCATTCAGTCCCCATCTGCTGCAACGCAACGGCCAGCACGGCAAACATCAATGCCATCACACTACGTACCCGCCAGCGCACCGGGAGCGACGGGAGTTTACCCAGCCAGCCTTTACGTACCACCAGCCCTTTATGAATACGCCTGTTACAACGCCCTTCATTCAGCGCCTTATATAAAGGCTCTACCGCCGCGATCTCTTCCTCCGTCGCCCGGGTCCGGATGGACATATACCCGGTAACATGTCCATCCCGCACCATCGGCACCGCGTTGGCTCTCACCCAATAGTGATCGCCATTTTTACGCCGGTTTTTCACAATCCCACTCCACGGCTCGCCCTGCTGCAGCGTGTACCACATATCCGCAAACGCCGCTTTTGGCATATCCGGATGACGAACCAGGTTATGCGGCTTACCGAGCAATTCATTCAGCTGATAGCCGCTGACCTGAACAAAGGTATCGTTCGCATGGGTAATATAGCTTTGTAAATCGGTGGTCGACATGAGGGTGATATCATCATCCAGCGGTGTATTTTGCTGACTAACGTAGGGATGAGAAGACATGGTTGCGTCCTGTGCAGGTTATCTGGTTGTTAACTCTTTCGGCTTATGTTATTTCGGCGCTAATCTTTTTAACTTTAGTTGTTAAATTTGATTTAGATCGCAATTTGCGATTAAACCTCAAAATCTGTATGTTTTCTAATTCATTGATTTAAAATACTTTCATAACGAAACTATTCAACAACACTTCACTCCACGCACTGCAATAGTGCAATTTTTGCCCACTTTTAGCGCAGTAGGCCACTTTTCCCGTCTGTTTTCTGGCTGTAAACCTGGGCAAAACACCAGCAAATGTTAATGTTTGAGATTAAATGTTGCACAAGCGAGTTATTTCCTGGCGTTTATCCCGATTTTCGTTAAGCGCGCCGGGATGGCGCAATCCCTGCAATACTTAATTCAGTATCATGTGATACGCGAGCTCCGGGAGCATATTTTGAACAGGTTACCTTCCAGCGCATCGGCTCTGGCCTGCAGCGCACACGCACTGAATCTCATTGAGAAGCGAACGCTTGATCATGAGGAGATGAAAGCACTTAACCGAGAGGTGATTGATTACTTCAAAGAGCATGTTAATCCGGGGTTTTTAGAGTATCGAAAATCTGTAACTGCCGGCGGGGATTACGGAGCCGTAGAGTGGCAAGCGGGAAGCCTGAATACGCTTGTCGACACCCAGGGACAGGAGTTTGTCGATTGCCTGGGGGGTTTTGGAATTTTCAACGTGGGGCACCGTAATCCAGTAGTGGTCTCCGCCGTACAGAATCAACTCGCGAAACAACCTCTGCACAGCCAGGAATTGCTTGATCCATTACGAGCCATGCTGGCAAAAACGCTTGCCGCGCTGGCACCCGGAAAGCTGAAATACAGTTTCTTCAGCAACAGTGGGACCGAGTCAGTCGAAGCGGCACTGAAGCTGGCGAAAGCGTACCAGTCACCGCGCGGCAAATTTACGTTTGTTGCCACCAGTGGCGCTTTCCACGGAAAATCGCTGGGTTCGCTGTCCGCCACGGCTAAATCCACCTTCCGTAAACCATTTATGCCGCTGCTGCCGGGCTTCCGTCATGTTCCTTTTGGCGATACTGACGCGATGCGCACCGTACTCAGCGAGTGTAAAAAAACAGGTGACGATGTGGCTGCCGTTATTCTGGAGCCGATTCAGGGTGAAGGCGGAGTGATCCTACCGCCGCAGGGGTATTTGACCGCCGTACGTAAACTCTGCGATGAGTTTGGCGCGCTGATGATCCTCGACGAAGTACAAACAGGCATGGGGCGTACCGGTAAGATGTTCGCCTGCGAACACGAAAACGTGCAGCCCGACATCATGTGTCTGGCAAAAGCGCTGGGCGGCGGTGTAATGCCCATTGGGGCGACAATCGCGACTGAAGAGGTGTTCTCCGTTTTGTTTGATAACCCCTTCCTGCACACCACCACCTTTGGCGGCAACCCGCTTTCCTGTGCAGCGGCGCTGGCAACTATCAATGTTCTGCTGGAGCAAAATTTACCAGCCCAGGCAGAACAGAAAGGCGATATGTTGCTGGATGGCTTCCGACAGCTGGCGCGGGAATACCCGGACCTTGTGCATGACGTACGTGGGAAAGGCATGCTAATGGCGATTGAATTTGTCGATAATGAGATAGGTTACAACTTTGCCAGTGAGATGTTCCGCCAGCGGGTACTGGTGGCCGGAACACTGAATAACGCAAAGACGATCCGTATCGAACCGCCGTTAACATTAACAATCGAGCAATGCGAACTGGTAATACGATCAACGCGCAAAGCCCTGGCTGCATTACGGGTGAGCGTGGAGCAAGTGTGACAGATGCCGGATGGCGGCTACGCCTTCACCAGCCTACAGCAGCACCATACCGTAGGTCGGAGTAGATGCGTTAGTACTGCCATCCGGCAATTTCTTCGCAGGCATACGCATCTTTTTTGAATCCCATCACAATCACGCCATTCCCCTTTTCCCTTTTACGCAGCGCCAGCTAAATTAGTAACTCATCCGACCACATAACAATAATTTTACATACTGGACACCTTTATGAGCTATCCGTCGCTGTTCGCCCCGCTCGATCTGGGATTCACCACGCTTAAAAACCGTGTGCTGATGGGTTCGATGCATACCGGGCTGGAAGAGTATCCCGATGGTGCAGAACGGCTGGCCGCGTTCTACGCCGAACGCGCCCGCCACGGTGTAGCCCTGATTGTGACCGGGGGTATTGCTCCTGCATTATCTGGCGTCGGTATGGAGGGTGGCGCGACGCTGAACGATACCAGCCAGTTGCCGCACCATCGCATCATTACTGATGCCGTTCACGACGAAGGTGGCAAAATTGCGCTACAAATCCTGCATACCGGGCGCTACAGCTATCAGCCACATCTGGTCGCGCCTTCAGCCATTCAGGCCCCGATCAACCGCTTTACACCGCATGAACTGACCCATGATGAAGTTCTACAACTGATTGAGGATTTTGCTCACTGCGCGCAACTGGCGCGGGAAGCAGGTTATGACGGCGTAGAAGTGATGGGTTCGGAAGGGTATCTAATCAACGAATTCCTGACATTGCGCACCAACCAGCGTAATGACGAATGGGGAGGCGATTATACCAATCGCATGCGTTTTGCTGTGGAGGTTGTTCGGGCGGTACGCCAACGTGCCGGTAATGACTTTATTATTATCTTTCGGCTGTCGATGCTCGACCTGGTGGAAAATGGTGGAACCTTTGACGAAACGGTCCAGCTGGCGCAGGCAATAGAAGAGGCAGGTGCCACCATAATTAATACTGGTATTGGCTGGCATGAAGCACGTATACCTACCATCGCCACGCCGGTTCCACGCGGTGCTTTTAGCTGGGTGACACGTAAGCTGAAAGGCCATGTGACGATCCCATTGGTCACCACGAACCGTATCAACGATCCAACCGTGGCCGACGACATTCTGGCTCGCGGCGATGCCGATATGGTGTCGATGGCGCGTCCGTTCCTTGCCGATGCCGAACTTCTTTCAAAAGCACAAACCGGACGAGCGGATGAGATCAATACCTGTATCGGCTGCAACCAGGCCTGCCTGGATCAGATCTTCGTTGGCAAAGTCACTTCCTGCCTGGTGAACCCACGCGCTTGCCATGAAACCAAAATGCCGATCCTTCCGGCCACTCAACTGAAAAACCTGGCGGTTGTCGGTGCTGGCCCTGCGGGGCTCGCCTTTGCCATTAACGCTGCTGCACGTGGGCATCACGTGACGCTGTTCGATGCGCATGGTGAGATCGGCGGACAGTTTAATATCGCCAAACAGATCCCCGGCAAAGAAGAGTTTTATGAAACGCTGCGCTACTACCGCCGAATGATCGACGTGACCGGCGTGACGCTGAAACTGAATCATTTTGTCACCGCACACGATCTGCACGCATTTGATGAAGTGATCCTCGCCAGTGGGATCGAGCCACGCATGCCGCCGATCGACGGTATTGATCACCCAAAAGTGTTGACCTATCTTGACGTCCTGCGCGATAAAGCGCCGGTGGGCAAACGCGTCGCGATTATTGGCTGCGGTGGGATCGGTTTTGATACCGCCATGTATCTGAGCCAACCGGGCTCCCCTACCAGTCAAAATATTGCTGAATTCTGTGTGGAATGGGGGATCGACACCAGTCTGCAACAGGCAGGCGGTTTACGCCTGGAAGGGCCGCATTTATCCCGCAGCCCACGTCAGATAGTCATGTTGCAACGCAAGGCCAGTAAACCAGGACAAGGCTTAGGTAAAACAACGGGCTGGATCCATCGCGCCACCCTGCTTTCACGCGGCGTAAAAATGATCCCATCAGTGAGCTATCAAAAGATCGACGATGACGGACTGCACGTACTGATCAACGGTGAACCGCTGATCTTCGACGTGGATCATGTGGTGATCTGCGCCGGTCAGGAGCCCAAACGCGAACTGGTCGATCCGCTGAATGCGGCAGGTAAAACGGTGCATCTGATTGGCGGGTGCGATGTGGCGATGGAACTGGATGCCCGACGCGCTATTGCGCAAGGCACCAGGTTAGCGCTGGAGATTTAAGCTTTTGTCGGCCGGATACGGCATTTACGCCGCCATCCGGCACTCGAATTTAGCGGCGGCGGCCCGTTTTAACCGCTTTCAACACCACAAATTTGTTGTTAGTGGCGATGGTGACGCAGTTGCCGAAAATCTTCTTCAGCTTGTGGAAGTAATCCAGGTGGCGGTTGGCCACGATATACAGCTCACCGTTGATCTTCAGGCAGCGGCGGGCATGGTGAAACATCTCCCAGGCGATGTTATCAGTTAGCGCATGTTTCTGGTGGAACGGCGGGTTACACAGTACGGCGTTAAAACGGAAAGGTTCCACGCCAGAGAGCGCGTTGTTGATCATAAACTCACAGCGATCCAGCGCTTCAGGCATGTTGGTTTCAACGTTCAGACGGCTTGATGCCACTGCCATTGGCGATTCATCAACAAACACTACGCTCGCTTGCGGGTTTTTCTCCAGCAATGTCAGACCAATCACGCCGTTACCACAGCCGAGATCGACAATTTCGCCTTCCAGATTTTCCGGCAGATGCTCAATAAAGAAACGCGCGCCAATATCCAGTCCGGTGCGTGAAAACACGTTAGCGTGGTTGTGGATAGTCCAGTCGGTGCCTTCCAGCTTCCAGCTTAACGTTTGTGAGGCTTCAGCCAGCTCAGGATTGCTAAAGGTACAGTTGATCAGACGGGCTTTTTTCCATGCCAGCGTCGTGGTGGTTGGGCCTAGCACCTTTTCAAACAGCTCCAGCGTCGAAGTGTGGATATCACGCGCTTTCGCACCAGCGATGATCCGCGTTTGCGGCGTAACAACCTCACGCAGTGCACGCAGTTGCTGTTCCAGCAGAGCCATGGTTTTTGGCAGCTTAATCAGCACCACGCCCGGTGCTTGCGGGTATTCAGCGGTACTATCAAGAAACTTGACGCTGGATTCCGCGATATCGTTGTGACGCAGGTTTTCACGCGTCGCCAGCTCGCTTAAATAGGAGTCGCCAATGCTGTAAGGTGTATGTTCCGCTAGCGCACAGCCCAGCGCGCCGAAAGTATCATTCAGGATAATCACCGGACCGCTAATCTCGGTATCATCCAGCTGTTGCAGCAGATATTCATCTGCAGCTTCCCACGCCAGCAGCGGGTTAACGTCATCCGTTTCCGGGAAACGTTTAAGTGACAGCGAACGGAAACCGTTGTCTATGTGGCTCATCGGCCCTCCTGAATGGTAAAATTTCGGCGTATCCCTGAAAAGGGTGCGTGAGTATACACTTTTATGATTTGCGTGGACATGAATGAACCAACTAACTTATCTCCAGGGCTACCCGGAACACCTGCTGGCCCAGGTTCGCACGTTAATTAGCGAGCAGCGGCTGGGCGCAGTGCTGGAAAAACGCTATCCGGGCACACATGATTTCGCGACCGACAAAGCGCTCTGGCAATATACTCAGGATCTGAAAAGTCAGTTTCTGCGTAATGCCCCACCGCTCAATAAAGTGATGTATGACAGTAAGATCCACGTGCTAAAGAATGCGCTTGGGTTGCATACTGCAGTGTCGCGCGTACAGGGCGGCAAGCTAAAAGCCAAAGCAGAGATCCGCGTCGCAACCGTGTTTCGCACCGCTCCGGAGCCATTTCTGCGCATGATCGTCGTCCATGAACTGGCACACCTGAAAGAAAAAGAGCACGACAAAGCGTTTTACCAACTGTGCTGCCATATGGAACCTCAGTATCATCAACTGGAGTTCGATACCCGTTTGTGGTTAACGCAACAATCACTCAAGCAAACTGCGTAGTAGCGCACTGGCATTGACCGCAAGGCATGCTAAATTGGCGAAAGGATCCCTTTTCTCAGCCTGAAGGCCTTTATGATACGTTTCGCAGTGATTGGCACAAACTGGATCACCCGCCAGTTTGTGGATGCCGCCCATGAAACCGGCAAATATAAGTTAACCGCTGTTTATTCCCGTAGCCTTGAACAGGCACAAACCTTCGCCAACGATTATCTCGTCGAGCATCTGTTTACCTCACTGGAAGCGATGGCGCAAAGCGACGCGATCGACGCTGTATATATTGCCAGCCCAAATTCTCTACACTTTCCGCAGACAGAGCTGTTTCTGAAGCACAAAAAGCATGTGATTTGCGAAAAACCGCTGGCATCAAATCTGACTGAAGTCGATGCCGCAATCGCCTGCGCGCGCGAAAATCAGGTCGTGCTGTTTGAAGCGTTCAAGACCGCCAGCCTGCCCAATTTCCTGCAGTTGCAGCAATCCCTGCCAAAGGTGGGAAAAATCAGGAAGGCGTTTATCAATTACTGCCAGTACTCGTCGCGCTACCAGCGTTACCTGGACGGTGAAAATCCGAACACGTTTAATCCGGCGTTCTCTAATGGCTCGATTATGGATATCGGTTTTTACTGTCTGGCCTCAGCGATTGCGCTTTGGGGTGAGCCACAAAGTGTGCAGGCCAGCGCCAGTCTGCTGGATAGCGGCGTCGATGCCCACGGCGTTGTGGTAATGAACTACGGTGATTTTAGCGTCACCTTGCAGCATTCCAAAGTGAGCGACTCTGTGCTGGACAGTGAAATTCAGGGCGAATCGGGATCTCTGGTTATTGAGAAAATCTCTGAGTGCCAGAAGGTGTGCTTTGTTCCACGTGGCGGTAAAACGCAGGATCTTACTGTGCCTCAACACATCAATACTATGCTTTATGAGGCAGAGGTTTTTGCTCATCTGGTAGAAACTGGCGAAGTGGATCACCCGGCACTGGCCGTCAGCCGTATTACCGCTAAACTGCAAACGGAAATTCGTCGTCAGACTGGCGTCATCTTCCCTGCAGACCATGCGGATACATCGCTGACTGCGTAAAATTATGTAAAACAGATGTTACAGGCCATTGACTGAATACGTGGCCTGTAATACTTTGTTACCCGCAAAGGGGAGTAACTTCGTTGTCGGTTGATCGTCATTACGATGTGTGAAAAACCACATCCGGTCACCGGGCGATAACAAAGGAATACGCTACCGTATTCCTTTGTTGTTGTAAGTGAGACCTTGCCGAATGGCAAGGTCTATGCATAAAAAGCAGCGGCTAACGTCATTCGGCGTTGGCCGTTTTTTTATGCATGGGGAAATATAATGAATACTGTCGGCACACCGTTGTTATGGGGTGGCTTCGCTGTTGTGGTGGTGATTATGCTGGCCATCGACCTGCTGCTGCAGGGCCGTCGTGGCGCGCATACGATGTCAATGAAGCAGGCGGCTGTCTGGTCAATCGTCTGGGTAACACTGTCGTTACTGTTTAACGCCGCATTCTGGTGGTATCTGGCTGAAACCCAGGGCCGTGCCGTCGCCGATCCACAGGCTCTGGCGTTCCTTACCGGCTATTTGATCGAGAAATCGCTGGCGGTTGATAACGTCTTTGTCTGGCTGATGCTGTTCAGTTACTTCTCCGTACCGCCGGCGCTACAACGTCGGGTACTGGTCTATGGTGTACTGGGCGCGATTGTCCTGCGTACGATTATGATCTTCGCCGGCAGCTGGCTTATCGCCCAATTCGAATGGCTACTGTATGTGTTCGGTGCGTTCCTGCTGTTTACCGGTGTGAAAATGGCGCTGGCAAAAGAGGATGCTTCCGGCATTGGCGACAGACCGTTAGTTCGCTGGCTGCGCGGTCATTTACGCATGACCGATACCATCGAGAACGAGCATTTCTTCGTACGTAAAAACGGCCTGCTGTTCGTAACGCCGCTGATGCTGGTACTGATTCTGGTTGAGCTGAGCGATGTGATTTTTGCCGTCGACAGTATTCCAGCCATCTTTGCCGTCACCACGGACCCGTTCATCGTGCTGACCTCTAACCTGTTTGCGATCCTTGGTCTGCGCGCAATGTACTTCCTACTGGCTGGTGTGGCGGAGCGTTTCTCCATGCTGAAATACGGTCTGTCTGTCATTCTGGTATTTATCGGTATCAAGATGCTGATCGTTGATTTCTACCATATCCCTATCGCTATCTCGTTAGGCGTGGTGTTCGGTATTCTGTTTGTGACGCTGATTGTAAATGCGTGGGTCAACCACCAGCACGATAAAAAACAGCAAATGCAGTAACGTTCATCCAGCTTTCTGACAAGGCCCGACGCGCACTATACGCGTCGGGCTTTTTGTTTAACATGTCATCAAAATGTTAATTCAAAGTTATAAAATATGATCTCGCCGCGAAATCAAGGATAATTCTCTTCCGCAACCTCTTTCTTTCCTTATACTCAGCTATGCAAACATTTGCCTCATTCTGAAAGATGCGTCGACTGAACGCACAAAGACCGGGCAACAACACAATGAAAGGATTATGAAATGACTACGCAACGTTCATCGGGGCTGATCTCGCGTTTGGCGCAAGGGAGCCTGGTTAAACAAATTTTGGTGGGTTTAATACTGGGGATTTTGCTGGCGCTGATCTCAAAACCATCGGCAGAAGCCGCTGGCTTATTAGGAACTCTGTTCGTCGGCGCATTAAAAGCCGTCGCCCCAATCCTGGTTCTGATGCTGGTAATGGCCTCTATCGCTAACCACCAGCATGGACAAAAAACCAATATCCGTCCCATTCTGTTTCTCTACCTGCTCGGTACATTTTCTGCGGCATTAGCCGCCGTCGTGTTCAGCTTCGCTTTCCCGTCCACACTGCATCTTTCCAGTAGTGCGAACGATATTGTGCCGCCATCAGGTATTGTCGAAGTCATGCGTGGTCTGTTGATGAGCATGGTTTCTAACCCGATTGATGCTCTGCTCAACGCGAACTATATCGGTATTCTGGTATGGGCTGTCGGGCTGGGTTTTGCACTGCGCCACGGTAATGACACGACCAAAAATCTCGTCAACGATATGTCCAATGCCGTTACTTTTATGGTGAAACTGGTGATTCGTTTCGCGCCGATCGGGATTTTTGGTCTGGTTTCTTCCACTCTGGCAACCACCGGTTTTGCAACGCTTTGGGGCTACGCACAACTGCTGGCCGTGCTGGTCGGGTGTATGTTGTTGGTGGCGCTGGTAATTAACCCGCTGCTGGTGTTCTGGAAAATTCGCCGTAACCCATACCCGCTGGTACTGGCTTGTCTGCGTGAAAGCGGTGTTTATGCATTCTTCACCCGCAGTTCAGCCGCCAATATTCCGGTGAATATGGCGCTGTGCGAGAAGCTGAATCTGGACCGGGATACCTACTCTGTTTCTATCCCGCTCGGGGCAACCATCAATATGGCGGGGGCAGCAATTACCATCACCGTCCTGACGCTGGCGGCGGTCAATACGCTGGGGATCCCTGTTGATTTACCGACAGCATTGTTACTTAGCGTGGTGGCTTCACTCTGTGCCTGTGGCGCATCAGGCGTGGCGGGTGGTTCTCTGCTGCTGATCCCACTGGCGTGCAATATGTTTGGTATCCCAAATGATATCGCCATGCAGGTGGTTGCCGTCGGTTTTATCATCGGTGTATTGCAGGACTCCTGTGAAACCGCACTGAACTCATCAACAGATGTATTGTTTACCGCCGCAGCTTGCCAGGCTGAAGACGAGCGTCTGGCAAACAACGCCCTGCGTGGCTAACCTCTCCTCCCCTCCGTCATCGTGCGGAGGGGTTTTCTTGCTGTACGCTTTTTTCAATTTTGAAGGGATCGATTCCGCGTTTTTGCATGCGTCTGAAACGAATAATGTTCAGGCCGTTCATCACCAGAAAACTTCCTTCAATCATCGTGCCGCCAATTGATCCCAGCCAGAAATTGTGAATAACCCAGCAGGCTGTTGCGCACCACATGACACAGCGGACGGTTAAACCTTTACAGCGAAACAGCGCCCAGGTGCTGGCCAGCGTACCGACAATAGGGAGAAGCTCCATTGCGTGCTGTAATTTCGCCAGCCCCAGAACCAGCGTAAGGATAATGAAAAGGGTCATCACCCACAGTTTACGGGTACGCATCGAGACAAGCGTTCGAATGGTGTTAAGCTCTGCACTCATCCCCGCCGGATACGCTCCCATCAGGAAGAAATGCACGCCGATAGTGGCACTATAGACAGCAAGCTGCAGCCTGAATCGGCGCTCATCGCGGTTGAAGAAAGTGGTAATGCCGATCAGAAAGGCGATGACACCTACGCCCTGGGCCAGCCAATACGCGGTCATGGAAGATCCTTGTCAGGAAACACAAAAACAAACGGCGCTCCATATTATGAAACGCCGTTTTTTTAATCCAGTCGAGATTAATTACCCAAAAGATTTCGTTCTACCTCAAGGTGGCAAGTTCAGGTATCCCCCGGAGCTTACTGAAGTAAGTGACCGGGGTGAGTGAACAGAGCCAACACCATCGTGGTGCGAAAGATGAAGGATAATTACAGCGTTACGCCACTCTTAAAGATAGCCAGCTCACGGAAGTCATTACGCTCGTTACAGGTCTGTTTGCCGTTAGCAAACTCAACGATCGTGTCGACAAACTCGTTCAGCAACTGAGGCATGGCCTTACCGTGGATAAGTTGTCCGGCGTCAAAATCAATCCAGTGCTTTTTCTTCGCAGCCAGCTCACTGTTAGTGGCGATTTTTACCGTTGGAACAAAACCACCGTAAGGCGTACCGCGACCAGTGCTGAACAACACCATATGACAGCCTGCGCCCGCCAGTGCGCTGGTCGCAACGGCATCATTGCCCGGAGCACTTAACAGATTCAGGCCGTGTGTTTTAAGACGTTCGCCGTAACGCAGTACATCCACGACTTTACTGGAACCCGCTTTCTGGGTGCAGCCCAGCGATTTATCTTCCAGCGTGGTAATCCCACCCGCCTTGTTACCCGGCGATGGGTTCTCATAGATCGGCTGGTTGTGGGCAATGAAGTACTGTTTGAAGTCATTGACCATCATCACCAGCTTCTCGAAGGTCGCCTCGTCGCGGCAATGATCCATCAGCAGTTGCTCAGCACCGAACATTTCCGGCACTTCGGTCAGTACAGTCGTACCGCCGTTAGCAATGACGTAGTCGGAAAAACGCCCCAGCATCGGGTTAGCGGTAATGCCAGACAAGCCGTCCGACCCGCCGCACTCCAGACCAAACTTCAGCTCGCCCAGTTTACCCGGCTCGCGCTTATCATTACGCATCACGTTGTACAACTGACGAAGATGTTCGATCCCGGCTTCCACTTCATCTTCCTGATGTTGGCAGACCATGAAATGGACGCGCTCTGGATCGAACTCGCCCAGCGTTTCACGGAAGGCATCAACCTGGTTGTTTTCACAACCAAGGCCAACCACCAGCACCGCGCCCGCGTTCGGATGACGCACCATATTTTGCAGCATAGTACGGGTGTTAATATGATCATCGCCCAGTTGCGAACAGCCGTAGGTATGACTAAAGAGATGAACCCCGTCAATGCCTTCAGCATCGTTAGTCTCTTTCAGGAAACGAGTTTGCATCTGACGCGCCATGGCGTTGACACAGCCAACAGTCGGCAGGATCCACAGTTCGTTACGCACCCCGACATCGCCATTGGCCCGGCGGTAGATCTGCACATCGCGATCCGCCGGTTGTTCTTCTGGCTCCTGAAAGTCGGGTTGATAGCTGTATTCATCCAGATCGCTCAGATTGGTACGCGTATTGTGAGCATGAATATGCTCACCCGCTGCGATATCCGCCAGAGCATGGCCGATCGGCAAGCCGTATTTAATGACGTTCTCACCCTGCGCAATATCGCTCAGTGCAAATTTATGTCCACGTACAACATCCTGTCGTAGCGTTACGGTATGGTTATCGACACTTACCTGCGTACCTTGCGCCAGGTCTGCCAGCGCGACCGCAACGTTATCCAACGTATGGATCTTGATGTATTGCATATCAACCCCGGACCTTAGTTCAGTTCAATGGCGAAGTAGTCGCGCGCATTGTTGAAGCAGATATTTCTGACCATTTCACCCAGCAACTGGATATCTGCCGGAGCTTCACCAGCGGCAACCCAACGACCAATCATCTGGCACAGGATGCGGCGGAAATACTCATGGCGTGTGTATGACAGGAAGCTACGGCTGTCAGTCAGCATGCCGACAAAGCGGCTCAGCAGGCCGAGCTGGGCCAGTTGCGTCATCTGACGCTCCATCCCGTCTTTCTGATCGTTAAACCACCATCCGGAACCGAACTGCATTTTGCCCGGCATACCTTCACCCTGGAAGTTACCAATCATAGTGCCGAGCACTTCGTTATCGCGCGGGTTCAGGCAGTACAGGATCGTTTTGGGCAGCAGGTTTTCTTCGTTCTGCTTGCTCAGCAGTTTGGAGAGTTCTTCTGCAACAGGACGATCATTGATGGAGTCAAAGCCTACATCCGGCCCCAGCAGTTTGAACTGACGCAAGTTGTTATTACGCAGCGCGCCAATGTGGTACTGCTGTACCCAACCGCGGCGTGCATACTCAGCGCCAAGGAACACCAGTACAGCCGTTTTAAACTGAGCCACTTCATGCTCGCTCAGGGTTTCACCCGCCAGGCGACGGGCCAGAATGCTATCCAGTTCGGATTCGTTAGATTCCGCAAACAGCACCACGTCGAGGGCGTGGTCGGACACTTTACAGCCGTGAGCAGCAAAGTGATCCAGACGTTTAGTCAACGCGGTCTGCAGATCGGTAAAGCGGCGAATGTCAGTGTCAGACACTTCACCCAGCTTCGCCATATAGTCGTTAAAGGTCGCCTGTTCAATATTGAAGGCTTTATCCGGACGCCAGCTCGGCAGCACTTTGATAGCAAAGGTGCTGTCTTTTGCGACTGAGGCGTGATGCTCCAGCGAGTCAATCGGATCGTCGGTGGTACCCACCATTTTCACGTTCATCTGCTGCATGATACCGCGCGCGGAAAATTTATCCTGCGCCAGCAATTCATTGCATTGATTCCAGATTTCATCCGCCGTAGCAGGTGAAAGCAGCTTACCTGTAATACCAAATGGACGGCGCAGTTCAAGATGCGTCCAGTGGTAGAGCGGGTTACCAATAGTGTGCGGCACCGTTGCGGCCCAGGCATCAAACTTTTCACGATCGGACGCATCGCCGGTACACAGGCGTTCAGCGACGCCGTTGGTACGCATAGCACGCCATTTATAGTGGTCGCCCTTCAGCCAGATGTCATACAGGTTGTTGAAACGGTAGTTTTCCGCGATTTGTTGCGGCGGCAAATGGCAGTGGTAATCGAAGATTGGCTGGTCTTTAGCGTAATCATGATAGAGACGGCGGGCAAATTCGGTATCCAGCAGAAAATCTTCAGTCATAAACGGGGTCATTATCGTCTTCCTCTCAGCGAGTGCGTCAGATTGCTTATGTTTTGATGTTGTCAAAGTTATCACACCAATTTCCATATACTGAAGATATTTTCGTGAGTTAGATCAACTAATGATGACAAAAAAATTACTCTCAAAGAGGTAAATCGTGCGCCAGACCGCTCCAGCACTGGCTTTGCTGAATCGAAATAATGACCACACGAAGATTCACACTTTTGTGATGGCACTCACCTTTTAAAGCTGTATGACAAGTTATCTTTTTGCCGTCGCAATACATAAGCCGACGGAATGCAAATTACCGATGGTCCACCATCGGATTGACCGGTACGGAAACCGAATTAGCAAGATTATTTACATGGCAAAGTTCGGGGAGTACCGGTTTTTATCGGTTACGCCCTTCGTAAAAGAACATCCTCCGCCCTACACAGGAAGATGACCGCGCTTCTTGCGGAAATAACAAAACGATGAGGTTTTACATGCGTAAAATTAAAGGGTTACGTTGGTACATGATAGCACTGGTGACGCTTGGCACCGTGCTGGGTTATCTGACGCGTAACACTGTGGCGGCAGCTGCGCCAACTCTGATGGAAGAGTTACACATCTCCACTCAACAGTACTCCTATATCATCGCAGCGTATTCTGCTGCTTACACCGTTATGCAACCCGTCGCTGGCTATGTTCTGGATGTACTCGGGACAAAAGTGGGCTACGCGATGTTCGCCGTTCTGTGGGCCGTCTTCTGTGGTGCAACTGCACTGGCCGGAAGCTGGGGTGGTCTGGCACTCGCGCGAGGCGCTGTCGGCGCCGCTGAAGCCGCGATGATCCCTGCGGGTCTGAAAGCCAGCTCTGAATGGTTCCCTGCTAAAGAGCGTTCTATTGCAGTTGGTTACTTTAACGTCGGATCTTCTATTGGTGCGATGATCGCTCCGCCGCTGGTAGTCTGGGCGATTGTCATGCACAGCTGGCAGATGGCGTTCATTATCTCTGGTGTTCTGAGCTTCATCTGGGCCATGTCCTGGCTTGTCTTCTATAAACATCCTCGCGATCAGAAAAAACTGTCTGATGAAGAGCGCGATTACATCCTCAACGGTCAGGAATCACAGCATAAAAACAGCACCGCGAAGAAAATGTCGCTCGGCCAGATCCTACGTAACCGTCAGTTCTGGGGTATTGCGCTGCCGCGTTTTCTGGCAGAACCAGCCTGGGGTACCTTTAACGCCTGGATCCCACTGTTCATGTTTAAAGTCTACGGCTTTAACCTGAAAGAGATTGCGATGTTCGCCTGGATGCCAATGCTGTTTGCCGATCTGGGTTGTATCGTCGGGGGATATTTGCCGCCGCTGTTCCAGCGCTGGTTCGGTGTGAACCTGATCGTTTCACGTAAAATGGTCGTCACCATGGGGGCATTCCTCATGATTGGCCCAGGGATGATTGGTCTGTTCACCAGCCCGTACGTTGCTATCGCCCTGCTGTGCGTCGGCGGTTTTGCTCACCAGGCACTGTCCGGTGCGCTGATTACCCTCTCTTCTGACGTGTTTGGCCGTAATGAAGTGGCAACCGCGAATGGTCTGACCGGTATGTCTGCCTGGCTTGCGAGTACCCTGTTTGCGCTGGTCGTTGGCGCCCTGGCTGACACCATTGGCTTTAGCCCACTGTTTGCCGTGCTGGCAGTATTTGACCTGCTCGGTGCGCTGGTTATCTGGACGGTGTTGCAAAACAAACCGGCCAGCGAGATAGACTCGGGGCCACAAACTAACAACCCCGCGACGCAAAGTTAACCTGACGCTTTTTAGCAAGGTTATAAATTGCAAAGCCGCCAGCTAACTGGCGGCTTTTTTATCGTCGCGAGTAGAGCCATAGTCGCAAAAGTGGTATAACAAATATAGTCTGCCGTATCATGCCTGGAGCGCATATGGAAATCACCGAACCACGACGTTTGTATCAACAACTTGCTGCTGATCTTAAAGAACGCATTGAGCAGGGCGTCTATCTGGTGGGCGATAAACTTCCCGCCGAGCGCTTTATCGCCGATGAAAAAAATGTCAGCCGCACCGTGGTCCGTGAAGCCATCATCATGCTCGAGGTTGAAGGCTACGTTGAAGTGCGTAAAGGGTCGGGGATCCACGTCATCTCTAACCAGCCAAAACACTATGTCGCGCCGGATGAAAGCCTGGAGTTTGCCAGCTATGGTCCCTTTGAGCTTCTCCAGGCTCGCCAGCTCATTGAGAGCAACATTGCTGAGTTTGCCGCGACCCAGGTGACCAAGCAGGACATCATGAAACTGGTGGAAATCCAGGAGAAGTCGCGTAACGAGAAAAGCTTCCGTGACTCTGAGTGGGATCTCCAGTTCCATGTGCAGGTCGCGCTGGCAACGCAGAACACCGCTCTGGCCGCCATTGTTGAAAAGATGTGGACTCAGCGCGTACACAACCCCTACTGGAAGAAATTGCACGATCACATCGATCTCCGCACGGTAGATAACTGGTGTGATGACCATGACCAGATCCTGCGGGCATTAATCCGTAAAGATCCTCATGCGGCCAAACTGGCGATGTGGCAACACCTTGAGAACACGAAGCAGATGCTGTTCAACGAAACCAGCGATGATTTTGAATTCAACGCTGACCGTTATCTTTTCACGGAAAATCCGGTCGTTCATCTGGATACCGCCGCGAACGCAGCAAAATAAACGCTCTTATATTCACAGGCGCATCAGGGCGGTGCCTGTGAATAACGCTCGGTAAGCATTAGGTATAAAGTGTCAGCCTGTGTAAATCCTCTCGCCACCCTCCTTTGCGATAAGCAAAATCAGAGTTCAACGACCGTAATTTCTATAACGGACTACGTTGACCTTTGTTACAATTAAAAGCGTTTTGAATTTTTGTGTGTTAGTGCTTGCTTACTTCACAACTTAACAGGGAACAGTTCAGGCCGTGAATTTGTGTCAGACCGCGCCCCATGTAAAAACATTAATAAAATTGCGGCATTACAAACTCCAGACAACCGGCGTGACGACAACCGATTCTCCAGGAATACTGAATGGAACTACTGACTCAATTACTGAATGCCTTGTGGGCTCAGGATTTTGAAACTCTGGCCAATCCCTCTATGATTGGTATGCTGTATTTTGTCCTGTTTACAATTTTGTTTCTGGAAAACGGGCTGCTTCCTGCGGCCTTTTTACCTGGTGACAGTTTACTGGTACTGGTCGGCGTGCTTATTGCCAAAGGAGCAATGGGCTTTCCGCAAACTGTACTGCTACTTACTACCGCGGCCAGCCTCGGCTGTTGGGTTAGCTATATACAGGGACGGTGGTTGGGTAACACCCGTATCGTACAGAACTGGCTTTCTCATCTTCCCGCCCATTACCATCAACGTGCGCATCACCTTTTCCACAAACATGGCCTGTCTGCGCTGTTGGTGGGCCGTTTTATTGCCTTTGTCAGAACGTTACTGCCGACCATTGCAGGATTGTCAGGCCTGAATAATGCACGTTTTCAGTTCTTCAACTGGATGAGCGGGCTGTTGTGGGTGCTCATCCTGACATCGTTGGGTTATCTGCTGGGCAAAACACCGGTTTTCCTCAAGTACGAAGATCAGCTCATGTCATGCCTGATGCTGCTTCCGGTTGTTTTACTGGTGTTTGGTCTGGCAGGTTCACTGGTTGTGCTATGGAAGAAGAAATACGGGAACCGAGGGTAAATTATGCTGAAACCACGCATAACACTTCGACGGCTGGCCTGGACAACCACCTTTATCTTGTTTGTAGGCGGGCTGATCCTGACCTGGTCAGCCATTCGTCATCAGGAATCGACACTCGCCATTCGCGCCGTTAACCAGGGCGCCAGCATCCCTGACGGTTTCTCCATCTGGCATCATCTTGATGCTAACGGAATTCGTTTTAAAAGTATCACTCCACAGAAAGACGCGCTGCTGATCACCTTTGATTCCAGCGCGCAAAGTGCAGCAGCTAAGGTCGTGCTGGACAGAACATTACCGCATGGCTTCGTCATCGCTCAGCAGGATGATGGCAATCAGGCAGTGCAGTGGTTGTCGCGCTTACGTGATAATCCGCATCGTTTTGGTTAACTTCCAGGAATCTGAATTATATCACTCACTTTGGTGATTTCGCCGTTTAGTGCCTATGATTAATAAACTGGGTTTATGGCCCATGCTTTATTACCTGGAGCAACGACCCCCAAGTAACAGGGTCGAATCACAATGGAAGGTTCAAGAATGAAATACCGCATCGCTTTGGCTATTACCCTTTTCACACTCAGTGCCGGCAGCTACGCCAACACCCTTTGTCAGGAAAAAGAGCAAGATATTCAGCGGGAGATTAGCTATGCCGAAAAGCACAATAATCAGAACCGCATCAATGGCCTGAACAAGGCACTTAGCGAAGTCCGGGCAAACTGTACTGACAGTAAACTGCGCGCCGACCATCAGAAAAAAATCTCAGAGCAGAAAGATGAGATAGCTGAGCGTCAGCGTGATTTAGCCGAGGCGAAGCAAAAAGGCGATGCGGATAAAATCGCAAAGCGCGAACATAAGCTCGCGGAAGCTCAGAAAGAGCTGAAAGAACTTGAATCTCGCGATTACTAAGTACGGTAACTACCCACTCACCTGGAGAGAACTATGTCAAAAGATAATGCTACGGAACACCTGCGCGCTGAGCTGAAATCCCTTGCGGATACGCTTGAAGAGGTACTGAGCTCCTCTGGCGATAAGTCGAAAGAAGAGTTGAGTAAAATTCGCAGCAAGGCTGAACGAGCACTGAAAGAGAGCCGTAATCGTCTGGGAGAAACCAGCGACGTGATTGCCAAGCAAACCCGTGAAGCCGCTGCCCGTGCCGATAACTATGTGCGCGAAAACCCATGGACAGGCGTCGGCATCGGCGCTGCGGTCGGTGTGGTACTTGGCGTACTGCTGTCGCGCCGTTAACAATGGCGGATTCTCATCACGCACAAGGTCCAGGCAAGAGCGTACTGGGTATCGGACAACGGATCATCACGATCCTCGTTGAAATAGTCGAAACCCGCCTGCGGCTGGCCGTCGTTGAACTGGAAGAGGAAAAAGCCAACCTCTTTCAGCTTCTGCTGATGCTGGGGCTGACCATGCTGTTCGCTGCTTTTGGTCTGATGAGCCTGATGGTACTTATCATCTGGGCCATTGACCCTCAGTACCGCCTCAACGCGATGATTGCCACCACCGTGGTGCTGTTGCTTTTGGCCCTCATTGGCGGCTTATGGACATTACGTAAGGCCCGCAAGTCAACACTGTTACGCCATACCCGCAATGAACTCGCTAACGACAGGCGGGCCCTGGAGGATGATGCATAATGAGCAGTAAAGTCGAGCGTCAAAAACGTAAGGCACTGCTGCTTAGTCAGATCCAGCAGCAACGGCTGGATCTGACAGCCACCCGACGCGACTGGCTCGAGGCAACTGGTGCGTACGATCGCGGCTGGAATACACTACTGAACCTGCGCTCCTGGGTGTTAGTCGGCAGCAGCATCATGGCGATTCGCACGATCCGTAATCCTAACCTGCTCGTACGCTGGGCCAAACGTGGTTTTAGCGTCTGGAGCGCATGGCGGCTGGTGAAGGCAACAATCAGACAGCAGCAGCTGCGCGGTTAATCTCCTCACTCCCATGCCTGATGGCGCATCGCTTTCAGGCAGCAAATTTCTCGCTTCTCATCACTCAAATTTTTTGAAAATTACTGACAGTTTTCCTTGCTAACAATTGTCATTATCCACGTTTATTATTCTCTCCATCGACAGCAATGACGCGCTATACAGCGTTGATGCACAAAAAACAAAATATACCGCCTGAGTGGTTTCCTGGAGAGTACGATGAAAAAATTAGAAGATGTTGGTGTACTGGTAGCGCGCATTCTGATGCCAATCCTGTTTATTTCTGCAGGTTGGGGAAAAATCACCGGATATGCGGGTACCCAACAGTACATGGAAGCCATGGGCGTCCCTGGTTTTATGTTGCCACTGGTAATCCTGCTTGAGTTCGGCGGCGGTCTGGCCATTCTGTTTGGCTTCCTGACTCGTACTACCGCGCTGTTCACTGCAGGCTTCACATTGCTGACCGCGTTCATCTTCCATAGCAACTTTGCGGAAGGCATGAACTCGCTGATGTTCATGAAAAACCTGACCATTGCAGGCGGTTTCCTGCTGCTGGCTATCACCGGTCCGGGCGCATTCAGCATCGACCGCGTACTGAATAAAAAGTGGTAAGCAAGCTATAAATTGCCGGTGTGTTGGCTACACTCAGAAACCCCAGTCACATAGTTATTAATGTTCCTGGGGATTTCTTCCCTTGCCGCCTTCCTGCAACTCGAATTATTTAGGGTATATACTCAAAGAAAAAAGACGAGGGGATTAGCTCCTCGTTTTGCTATCCGGGAGAGAGATAATGGGACAACTGATTGATGGCGTCTGGCATGACACCTGGTATGACACCAAATCTACCGGAGGAAAATTTCAACGTTCTGCATCGGCTTTCCGTAACTGGCTCACCGCTGATGGCTCGCCGGGTCCAACTGGCGAAGGTGGGTTTGCCGCCGAAAAAGACAGATATCACCTGTACGTTTCTCTTGCCTGCCCGTGGGCGCACCGCACGCTAATTCTGCGCAAGCTCAAAGGGCTGGAGCCGTTTATTTCCGTTTCTGTTGTAAATCCGCTGATGCTGGAAAACGGCTGGACGTTTGATGACGATTTCCCGGCAGCGACAGGCGATACGCTTTACCAGCACGAGTTTCTCTATCAGTTGTATTTACACGCCGATCCGCATTACAGCGGCAGGGTTACCGTTCCGGTACTGTGGGATAAAAAAAATCACACCATTGTCAGTAATGAATCGGCAGAAATTATCCGTATGTTTAACACCGCCTTTGATGCGCTGGGCGCAAAAGCCGGTGATTACTACCCACCAGCCCTGCAAAGTAAAATTGACGAGCTGAATAGCTGGATCTATGACAACGTTAATAACGGTGTCTATAAAGCCGGTTTTGCCACCAGCCAGCAGGCGTATGACGACGCAGTGGAAAAAGTGTTTGAATCCCTGGCACGGCTGGAGCAAATTCTCGGTCAGCATCGCTACCTGATCGGTGACCAGTTAACAGAAGCTGATATTCGCCTGTGGACCACGCTGGTGCGCTTTGATCCGGTCTATGTCACCCACTTTAAGTGCGACAAACACCGTATTAGTGACTATCTGAATCTTTACGGTTTCCTGCGCGATATCTACCAGGTGCCGGGCATTGCGGACACCGTTAACTTTGACCATATCCGTAATCACTATTTCCGTAGCCACAAAACCATCAACCCGACCGGTATTATTTCCATTGGGCCATGGCAGGACCTCAACGAGCCGCACGGACGTGATAGCCGTTTCGCATAATTTACACAGGCACCCTTCAGGGTGCCTTATTAATTAACATCGTAAATATTTACCCACGAACCAATCACAGCTATTCTTATTTTGATTGCTTTAAAAACAAGTAATTGAATGCAGAACGAGGCAAAAATGGATTGGTATTTAAACGTATTAAAGAACTACTTTGGCTTTAGCGGCCGTGCACGCCGCAAAGAGTACTGGATGTTTGTTCTGGTCAACATCATCTTTACGTTCGTACTGGGCATTCTGGACAGAATGTTTGGTTGGCAACGCGCCGGGGGAGAAGGCATATTAACGACAATTTATGGGGTTCTGGTATTTATACCGTGGTGGGCAGTGCAGTTCCGCCGTCTGCATGATACCGATCGCTCAGCATGGTGGCTGTTAGTGCTGCTGATCCCTATCATTGGCTGGTTGATAATCGTCATTTTCAACTGTCAAAACGGTACGCCGGGTAGTAACCGCTTCGGGTCGGACCCAAAAAACCAGTCCTGACGCGGTATATGTGGATGCCTGATAGCGTAACGCTTATCAGGCCTACAAATGGCTATATTTGCAGGCCTGTAACGGTGCTTGCGCTACTTTCCGGCAAACAGCTTCGGAATTTCCCGTAAACACCAGGATTTCGCCTCACCCATACTGTCCCGTCGCCACGCCATGATGATATCAATTTCATTCGTGGATTCCGGGCTAACAACCCGCAGTCTGCCTGCCGCGATATCCTCTTCCACCAGCGGATACGGCATGGTCGCCACCCCCAGCCCGGCCAACAACGCCTGGCGCTTATCTTCTATCGAACTCACCGTCAGGCGGGGTTGTTTATCCAGAAGCTGAACGGTTAACACCGGGCGCTCTCGGGCGGTATCTGCGACCGCAATACCACGGTATTTCACACGAGTGACCTCTGACAACGGCTCTGGCTCCTGATGGATAGGATGATCCGGTGCAGCTACATAGACGTTCATCAGCGAGTACAGTTTGCGGGAATTAATTTCTGACGATGAGCGAAAATGCATATCCGGGGCAATCACAATATCTGCTCGCCCTTGTTCCAGACGCTCCCATGCCCCTGCCAATACTTCGGTAATAACGGAAAGCTGAGTATTCGCCTTCACAGCGAGTCGGTCGATGAGTGGGAAAAATGCGGCCGTTGGCACCAGCGCTTCGGTGACAATCGTCAGATGCGTTTCCCAGCCGCGAGCCAGCGCTTCAGCATCGGTGGTGAGCTTATCTGCCGCTTCCAGCAGCACGCGCCCACGCTCAAGCAACATCCGCCCCACATTGGTGAATTTTGTACGATGACCTGAACGGTCAAACAATACGACGTCCAGCTCTTCTTCCAGTTTTTGCATCGTGTAGCTGAGTGCGGAAGGTACACGCCCCAGTTCGTCTGCCGCAGCGGCAAAGCTGCCACGTCTGTCAATTGCATCCATAACGCGTAGCGCTTCAAGCGTTAAAGCCCTTTCTTTGGCCATTTCGTTCTCATTCAGGAAATTTGAACATACCGGGCAGAATATCTGGCTAACAATGCAGCGTCTAGCCATTTAACATAAAAGGAAGTAAAGAGAGGTCAAGAACTATGATTACTACCCGAACAGCCAAACAGTGCGGACAAGCAGACTACGGCTGGCTGCAGGCCCGTTATACCTTCTCCTTTGGACACTATTTTGATCCTAAACTGCTGGGTTATGCCTCACTGCGTGTTCTGAACCAGGAAGTTCTGGCACCGGGAGCCTCTTTCCAGCCACGTACCTATCCGAAGGTTGATATCGTAAACCTGATCCTCGAAGGGGAAGCTGAATATCGCGACAGCGAAGGCAACCATATTCAGGCTAAAGCCGGTGAAGTCTTACTGCTCGCCACGCAGCCAGGAATAAGCTACAGCGAGCACAATCTCAGCAAAGATAAGCCATTAACCAGAATGCAGCTGTGGCTGGATGCCTGCCCACAGCGGGAAAATGCTTGTGTACAGAAAAATACGCTGAGCGCAGGTAAACATCAGTTAATTGCATCCCCGGACGGTGAGCAAGGCAGTCTGCATCTTCGCCAGCAGGTATGGGTACACCATGTTGAACTGCAAAAAGGTGAATCACTAAGTTTTCAGTTACATGGACCACGGGCCTATTTGCAGTCAATCCACGGTACTTTCCATGCGTTAACGTCTGGAGCGGAGAAAGAAGCACTGACCTGTGGCGATGGCGCATTTATTCGTGACGAAGCTAACATAACGTTGGTTGCCGATACGCCATTACGCGCTTTGCTGATAGATTTGCCCGTATAGTCAGGGAAAACAAGGGAGTGCGGCTATGAGCAAAAAATCGTCAAAAAAACGGCAAACAAAAGTAGAGCCCAAACCACAGGAAACGGTCACTTTCGGCTACGAAGAAATGCTGACTGAACTGGAAGCGATTGTTGCCGATGCCGAGATCCGGCTGGAAGAGGAAGATGCCGCCTGATAAGGCGGCATCTGATACAGGATCACCTTGCCGGATACCGACGCTAACGCACCTTATCCGGCCGGGTAGTTAATGCGCTTTACTGGCCATAATCTCTATGATCTGCTTGTCGGTTTCCTGCATCGAACGACATGCCAGCGCACACAGATTCGAAATAGATTGCTCCACGTTATGTGCCACAATCCCTTCGTTACCGGTCACGGCTGTATCATCCAGGGCCATGAGTACCGCCTTCCACGCCGCAGACGCACTGGTAGAGACCTTCATCGCGCAGCTGTTTGAAGCGCCATCGCAAATCATCCCGCTTACATCGCCAATCATGCTACTGATAGCCATCGCGATAGTATTGTAACGACCGTCTACCAGCCATGCCATACCTGCCGCCGCGCCCATCGCCGCAGTGGTCGCCGCGCACAAAGCCGACAAGCGTGGAAGCTGATGATGAATGTAAATCGCGCTCAGGTGTGACAGCATCAACGCCCGCGCCAGTTTTTCATCATCGGCACCAAAGTGTTCAGCAACCACCATTACCGGTACCGTGGCGGTAATGCCCTGATTACCAGATCCTGAATTGCTCATCGCAGGCAGTGTCGCCCCCCCCATACGCGCATCCGATGCCGCACTGGTACGGATCAGAATGGCGGTTGAAAGGTCGTTTGCCAGCAAACCACGAGCACACTGCTTCTCAAGTGTGGCACCGATGTGTAATCCCCAGGTTCCGCGTAATCCTTCCTGGGACAATGCACCGTTCAATTTTGCCGCATCCAGAATAAAGCGAATCGACTCAAACGGTACCGCATTCACAAACGCTAAAATCTCTTCCAGCGAAGTATGGGATAACACTGCCAGCGGTGATACCTGCTCGTCGTCCTGCGCCAACTCTTCTTTGGTAAACACCACGCCGTTGTTAGTCTCAATGTGCACAATGTTAGTGTGACCGCCTACAATGGTGACGCACGCCCACCCTTCACTGCTATAAACCTTAGCGCGCGAAAAGAGAATATCCTCGCAAGGTTGCTGCAGCATCACCGCAACCTTCCCGGCTTCCAGCATGGCTTTTGCATCCGTAATGGCTTCAGCGGATGCATCTTTCAGCACTTCTAAACCTGCGCGAGCATTTCCCCCCAGCGCACCCAGTGCAGCCGCGACGGGCAGACCTACCATTCCGGTACCCGGCACGGTGACGCCCATACCGTTTTTCATCAGGTTCGGTGATACCCAGGCATCAATGCGTTCAACCGCGCCGCTCAGTTCAGAGGATGCCACCGCTGCGGCCAGAGCCAGAGAGATAGGTTCGGTGCAACCCAGTGCAGGTTTAACCTCTTCCTGCACCGCGCGGATAAAACTATCCCATATTGGATTCAATGTAGTCTCAAACATAACAACGACCTTTGCTCAGATAACTCAAGAAAATGCCAGGAACGGAGAAACGCACAACAGCAGACCTGTGATAATAATCAGATACAGAGATGCGCCTTTATATTTGTGTAGTGCAGGAACCTTGTAGACCAGCCAGGCCGGAATCAAACAACCCACCATGCCGAAGATTGGGCTACAAATAGAAGTGAAGCTCAGTACCGGCGCATTGAGCACAATCGCACTCCAGGCCAGTAAGATGGCGAATACCATGATGCCGCGCTGAACGAGTGTTTCATTGATCTTTTCGGCCGGCATTTTGCGGCGCAGTACGTTCATCACAATACCCTGGGTCGCTTCACGGAAGCCTAAGTAAACGCCAAAGAAAGCGGTCATAACGGCGAAGATATTCAGAATTACGCTGACGATTTTCACCCAACCAGCGCCATCCCCGCTGATAAACTGCGCGGCAATCGCCAGAGCGGAAATATTCTGCTCATACGCTTTAACTGCTTCGTCGTGACCCATTGCTAAAGTGAAAGAAACTGCGTAGAAAAAGACGGTGACAAACAAAATACCGAACGCGATATTCATAGCGCGAAGGGCTTTATGACGTGCGACCTCAATGGATTTTTCACGAGAACGGTACGAAATAACCATCGGGCTTAAGGTTTGAATAAACAGAATTGAGGTCAAGGTGAATGGCAGTGTGATAATCGCGTTTTTAATCAACAGCGCCATCGGCGGCAGCGCGCCAATGTTGTGAAGATGCCACATCCCGACCATCGAAACGCCCAACGCCGCCACCACCAGCAGTTTGGTTAACACCATACCGGTGGAGATTTTAAACAACATTTTTTCGCCGCGTGACGAGATGGCAACAAGAATGCAAATCAGCACCAGACCATAGAACGGGCTGTCAGACAGTAGACCTTCTGTAACGCCAAACGTGTGCAGATATGAGGCGCTATCGTTAGTAATGGCGGTGGAATAAACGAACATCCAGATAACCAGCATCACAAAATACAGAGCACCTAACAGGATGCCCCAGTTTTTGCCTAAATAGCCGCTAATGACGCTCGGGTAATCTTTACACTCAGGAGACTCAGCCAGCGTATTGATAAACAAACGCTGGAACAAATACATGGCGGGGTAGCCGATAACAGAGGATAACAGGAAAACCCATAACCCCATCAGGCCCACCTGAACGGGAAGAAAAACAATCCCCGCACCAATCGCCATTCCAATACTCATAATGACCCAGCCAGTATCCGTACTGTCGAACTTAATGGCTTCCCGCCATTCGCTTTCGGTCATGCCAGCCCGACGCGCCGGAGCGGATGCATCGAGTATTACGCTATTATTCGTTGCCGTTTCCATAATTTCTCGCTCAATGTGTAGGTAGAGGTTTTTTTATTTTTGTCGTACTGCCTCAAGGCGATACGCAGTACATGAGATGCAGGCGAGTTGTTTGAATGAAGAAATCATACGCGCAGGGTCAGAGAAAAACTTCACAAACAAGCCCCTGTAATTTCTAAAAGTTAAGAAATATTTTCTCTTTTATAGGAAAATTAAGAATTGAGTTTCTATTTTTGAAGCAGATCACAACAAAAAAGGTGCACCTAAGTGCACCTTTTTTATCATGCCATTTTGATTAATTCACCGTCGGATGGCGGCGCTTGCGCCTTATCTGATCGACAAAAGTCACAAGCGCGCGTAAACCGCAGGCCTGATGAGCGTAGCATCAGGCACAGCTATCACCTCAGGTACAAACCACTTTGATCGCCAGACCGCCACGAGAAGTTTCACGGTATTTATCGTTCATGTCTTTACCGGTTTCGTACATCGTCTCGATAACTTTATCGAGTGATACACGTGGCTCAGACGTGCGACGCAGCGCCATACGCGCGGCGTTTACGGCTTTTACAGCGTTGATCGCGTTACGTTCAATACATGGAATTTGTACCTGCCCCGCCACCGGATCACAGGTGAGCCCGAGGTTATGTTCCATCGCGATTTCAGCGGCAATACAGACCTGTGATGGGCTGCCGCCAAGCAATTCAGTCAGCCCGGCTGCTGCCATTGAACACGCCACACCAATCTCTCCCTGGCAGCCCACTTCAGCACCAGAAATAGACGCATTCATCTTATAAAGCGCACCTATCGCCCCTGCGGCCAGTAAATAACGAGCAATTGAATTCGCATTCACCGGGCGACGGAACTTGTCGTAATAGGCCAGCACCGCGGGGATAATCCCACATGCGCCGTTCGTCGGTGCGGTAACGACCCGACACCCGGCCGCATTTTCTTCGCTCACCGCCAGAGCGAACATGTTGATCCAGTCGATGACGTTCATCGGATCGCTGGACAGGTTATCGCTGGAAACCAGCAAACGGCGTAACGCCACAGCGCGACGTGGAACGTTAAGAGGACCAGGCAGGACGCCTTCAGTGTTCATGCCACGCTCTATACCGGCATGCATGACGTCCCAGATTTGAGCGAAGCCCGCATCAATCTCTTCTTTACTGCGCATCGCCAGTTCGTTTTGCATCATCAGGCCGGAAACAGAAAGCCCGTTTCTCTCGCACAGCTTCAGCAATTCGCTGGCGGAATGGAAGTTGTACGGCACATGCGCCTCGGTATCGTGCGCCAGGCCAAAATGTTCCTCTTCAACAATAAAACCACCGCCAACGGAGTAATAGGTTTTACTTAACAACTTCTCTTCGCCATTCCATGCAGTAATCCGCATTCCATTTTCATGACGTGGTAGCGTTTCTGTATGGAAAAGAATGTTGCTCTCTGGAGGGAAATCGACCACATGTGTACCCCCGGCAACCGGCAAACGTCCGGAGCGGGTCACTTCCTGAATAAAACCAGCAATTGCGTCAATATTCAGGCTCTGCGGGCTGTTACCTGCCAGCCCCATCATGATGGCGACATCGGTCGCATGGCCTTTTCCGGTCAGGGAAAGCGAACCATAAAGATCGACGACAATGCGCGTGGTCTGAGGTAATTCTCCGGTACTGACCAGTTGGTCGATAAAACGTTTACCTGCATTCATTGGTCCCACGGTATGGGAGCTGGAAGGTCCAATGCCAATCTTAAAAATATCGAATGCGCTAATCATATCCACACCCTCGGATTGCCGTTCAGTGAAGACCAGGTTTCACACTCATTACAGGATTGGGGCGATCCTGACGATCGCCCCGCGGGGGGGATTACAACGTGTCGCCACGTACGGCGATGGCTTCAATCTCCAGCTTCACATCCTTCGGCAAGCGAGCAACCTGCACGCAACTGCGCGTTGGGTAGATTGCTTTATGCTCATCAAAGAACTGCTGATACACCTGGTTAATCGTGGCGAAGTCATTCAGATCAGCAACAAATACGGTGGTCTTCACGATATCGCCCACTTTCAAACCCGCAGACTCCACGATCGCTTTAACGTTTTCCAGGCTCTGACGCGCCTGATCGGCCACGTTTTCTGCCACTTCACCCGTTTGTGGACACACCGGGATCTGACCTGAGGTCAGCACCATGCTGCCCAGATCCACACCCTGCACGTAAGGCCCAATGGCCCCTGGCGCACATTCAGTTGCAATAATTTTTCTCATAGCCCCTCCGGCGTTAAAGCGCCTGGGTGAAAGTACGTGAAATAACATCCTGCTGCTGCTCACGGGTGAGTGCATTAAAGCGCACCGCATAGCCAGACACGCGGATCGTTAGGTTCGGATAGTTTTCCGGGTGCTCAATCGCATCCATCAGCATTTCGCGGTTCATGACGTTAACGTTCAGGTGCTGCCCGCCTTCGACATGCGCTTCATGATGGAAGTAACCGTCCAACAGACCGACCAGGTTGGTTTTACGTACGCTATCCTCTTTGCCCAGCGCCGCCGGCACAATGGAGAAGGTGTACGAGATACCATCTTTGGCATAGGTAAATGGCAGTTTGGCAACTGAGGTTAACGACGCAACGGCACCTTTGCGATCGCGACCGTGCATCGGGTTTGCCCCTGGTGCAAACGGAGTACCTGCGCGACGTCCGTCCGGCGTGTTGCCGGTTTTCTGTCCGTACACCACGTTGGAGGTGATGGTCAGAATAGACTGCGTCGGTACCGCGTTACGATAGGTCGGTAACACTTTAATTTTCTTCATAAAGCGTTCAACCAAATCGCAGGCAATACTGTCTACGCGCTCATCATTGTTACCGTACTGCGGATAGTCGCCTTCAATTTCGAAATCGACTGCCAGACCGCTCTCATCACGGATCGGTTTCACTCGCGCATATTTGATAGCCGACAGGGAGTCCGCCGCGACGGAAAGACCCGCCATGCCACATGCCATCGTGCGATAGACATCACGATCGTGCAGCGCCATCAGTGAGGCTTCGTAGCTGTACTTGTCGTGCATATAGTGAATGATATTCAGCGCACTGATGTACTGCACTGCCAGCCAGTCCATAAAGTGGTCCAGGCTCTCCATCACCGTGTCGTAATCCAGCACATCATCCATCAGCGGAGCCGTTTTCGGACCCACCTGGATTTTCAGCTTCTCATCCACACCGCCGTTGATTGCGTACAGCAGCGTTTTGGCGAGGTTGGCACGTGCACCAAAGAACTGCATTTGCTTGCCGATAACCATCGGGCTGACACAGCAGGCGATGGCATAGTCATCGCTGTCAAAGTCAGCACGCATCAGATCGTCGTTTTCATACTGTAAAGATGAAGTGACGATAGAGACCTGTGCAGCATATTTTTTGAATGCAATCGGCAGAGCTTCAGACCACAGTACCGTCAGGTTCGGCTCAGGTGCTGGCCCCATGGTGTGCAGTGTATGCAGGTAGCGGAAGGAGTTTTTCGTGACCAGCGTACGACCATCCAGCCCCATACCGCCAATGACTTCCGTTGCCCAGATAGGATCGCCCGAGAACAGGGTGTCGAATTCCGGTGTACGCAGGAAACGCACCATGCGGATCTTCATAATGAAGTGGTCGATCAGTTCCTGAGCCTGCTGCTCGGTTAAGAGCCCGGCTTTGAAGTCGCGCTCAATATAAATATCGAGGAACGATGCGGTACGGCCCAAAGACATTGCGCCGCCGTTCTGAGATTTCACCGCTGCCAGATAAGCAAAGTAGACCCACTGCACAGCTTCCTGAGCATTACGCGCCGGACGGGAAATATCGCAACCGTATTTCGCCGCCATTTCCTGCATTTGCAGCAGTGCACGACGATGTTCAGACAGCTCTTCACGCAGGCGAATCGTAGCTTCCAGATTCTGCCCCCACTCCAGATTCGACTGGAGATCGGCAAATTGCAATTCACGTTCACGCACCAGATAACGGATCCCGTACAGTGCGACGCGGCGATAGTCACCGATGATGCGGCCACGACCATAACCATCCGGCAGACCGGTTAATACACCGGACTTACGGCAGCGCAGCATATCCGGGGAGTAAGCGTCAAATACGCCCTGGTTATGGGTTTTTCGCAGCTCAGTAAACTGGTATTCAAAATCCGCGTCCATCTCACGACCATAGGCATCAAAAGAGCTTTTGATCATGTTAATGCCGCCAAACGGATGTAGGGCACGCTTGAGCGGCTTATCCGTTTGCAGACCAACGATCTTTTCCAGTTCTTGTTCGATATAACCCGCATCGTGTGCGGTAATCGTTGTTGCAATGTTGGTATCGAAATCAACCGGCGCATGCGTCGAGTTTTCAATACGGATGCCCGCCATCACTTTTTCCCACAATGCTGTGGTCGCTGGCGTCGCTTCGGCGAGGAAAGATTCATCCCCTTCATAAGGCGTATAGTTATGCTGAATAAAATCACGGACATTAATTTCTTCTTTCCAGTCCGTACCTTTAAAGCCAAGCCATGCTTCGGCATACAGCATATCGCTGGTATCGATATTTACCTTCATGAAAAATAATCTCTCTACTGAAAATTAATTATGCAAATTCCACTGGTGCGTTAACTTTGCCTAAATTAATGGCATCGAGTGCAATCATTTTCTCTTCATTCGTTGGAATAACAGCGCAAATAGCTCGGGCATCTTTACCTGAAATAATTCGCTCACCGTGGGAATTAGGCAGGCTATTCATATCGCTGTCGATATTCACTCCGAATACGGCCAGATGTTCAATTACCATACGGCGAATTAAGACCGAGTTTTCACCAATTCCACCGGTGAAAATAATCCCATCAAGACGATGAAGCGATGCGGCATGCCCGGCGATATGACGTGCAATACGATGTACAAACGTCTTAATTGCCAACTGCGCACGCTCGTGTCCTTCGTGCCAGGCTTTCTCCAGCGTACGTAAGTCAGAAGACAAACCGGAAATACCCAGTAAGCCAGACTCTTTATTGACCACGCGCTCAAGGTCGCTCAGTGTCTGGTTGGTTTCACTCGCAATCCATGCCATCGCACCAAAATCCACATCACCGCTGCGCGTCCCCATCATCAGACCTTCCAGCGGCGTCATACCCATTGAGGTATCAACGCTTTGCCCATTCCGGACCGCACAGATGGAAGCACCATTACCCAGGTGAGCGATCACTAAACCAGAATCATCATTCTGGAGGCCGAGAAGCTCATGTGCGCGCTGAGAAACATAGCGGTGCGAGGTGCCATGAAAACCATAACGACGAACCCCCAACTCCTCAAAGTATTTCCACGGTAAACCGTACAGATAAGCTTCAGGTGCCATCGTCTGGTGGAAGCTGGTATCAAATACAGCAACCTGCTGCACTCCCGGGAAAAGATGTTGCGCGGATTCAATCCCGCTCAGGTTCGCATAATTATGTAACGGTGCTAAAGGTGATACCTGGCGAATATTATCGATAACTTCATCAGTAATTATTGCTGACTGCGTAAAGATACTTCCGCCGTGGGCAATGCGGTGGCCAATTAAGGCCACACTGTCCATTAAATTACGTTTCTCCAGTTCAACTGCAATTGCTTTTAATGCATCTTCGTAGCTGTGGTGAGCCAGCTTAGCTGGCTCTCCTCCATTAATTGCTATGAACGCATTTTCAGAATTAATACCGTCCGCAATTCCCGCCATTAAAACATCACAGTTAGCTGCATCCAGCACTGAGAATTTAATTGAAGATGAACCGCAGTTAATAACCAGTACTACCGGAAACTCATTCATTTCACTACTCCGCTCATCCTGAGCTTAAGGATTAAAACAGTTTGTAGACAATGTTCAGGATGGTCAGCAAACCAATCACGGTAACAAACACGTTATCCAGACGGCCACGGTATTTTGCCAGTGACGGCGCTTTACGGATGGCGTACATCGGCAGCAGGCAGAGCAGTGAGGCGATAATTGGCGCGCCCATCGCTTCAATCAGGTCCAGGATATTCGGGTTGGCATAAGCCACGACCCAGGTGGAACCCATGATGAAGATCATGCTGATGGTGTTGAGCTTGCCCATTGAAACTTTGGTTTTATCGCCTTTGTAACCAAACTTCAGTACCAGACCGTTCAGACCTTCAAGCGTGCCCAGATAGTGGCCGAAGAAAGATTTGAAGATGGCAACCAGTGCGATAATAGAAGCACCGTATTCCAGAATGGTTGCGAAAGTCGATTTCGTACCGGACAGTGAAGCAAAGTGGTTCGCCAGGTAAGAAAGTACCGGAATGTTCTGCGCTTTCGCTTCAGCCATATTAGCCGGAGAGAGGGTAAACAGGCAGCTGAAGGCGAAGAACATCACCACCGCAACCATCAACATACTGGCGCGGGAGATGATTTTTGAACATTTCTGCTCGGTAAATTCACGACCAAAATCTTTCTCATACTCTTCACGTTTAGAAACTACGAAGGAAGAGACAATCGGCGAGAAGTTGAAGGAGAACACCATGATGGAAATACCCAGCCATACAGTGACCAGAATACCGTCATGCCCGGTCAGCGCTATATTACTGAGATCCACCTGATCGATAACCGCTGAGTTCCAGTAAGGGATCAGGGACAGAGAGATAAGCACCAGGCTGGCAATAAATGGCCATACCAGGAAGCTCATCACTTTAACCATCAAATCTTTACCAAAATAGATGACGAATGCCATCAACAGCAGCAGGAACAGTGCCACGAAGCCACGGTTAAGCGCTGGCATCTGCAACTGGTTTTCCCAGAAGGTCATAAAGGTGTTGGTAATGGTGACGCCATAAATCCACAACAGTGGGCAAATCGCAAAGAAGTAGAGGAACGTGATGACCACGCCACCTGTTTTACCAAAGTGCTCTTCAACCGTTTCTGTGATGTTACCGGAAGGATTAGAGCCGGAAAGACACAGGCGTGCCAGTGCACGGTGGCAATAGAACGCGATGGGGTACGCTAACACCAACATTAACAGAATGGGGATCAGCCCGCCAAAACCTGCGCGGATAGGGAAGAACAGCACCCCGGCGCCGATGGCTGTACCAAATAAACCCAGTGTCCAGGTGGTGTCCGATTTGCGCCAGGACGATTGTTTTGTCTGGCTGGATACAATGCTATCAGTAGTACTCATATCCTATCCTCAACGAAAATATTAAGCGTCAACTAAACCAGTAATTTGGGATACACGAGAAAGATCGATATTACCACCAGAAATAATGCTGACTGTTTTTCTATTCTGGATATAGCTATCTAATTTCCCGCTTAATAATGCTGCACATGCCAGAGCACCGGCACCTTCAGTCACAACTTTATTTCGCTGAATTAATGCCACCATACTGTTGCGAATTTCATCTTCGCTGACGAGGACAATGTCATCTACCAATTCACGAACGATTTCATAAGTCAAATTACCCGGGCGGGAAACGTCACAACCATCCGCCAGGGTGCCGGTCGTTCGATGCGTGGTTATTTCTCCAGCGTGGAAAGATGCCGCCATGCCGTGAACGTTTTCAGACTGTACGCCAATAATTTTAATTGTCGGGTTGATGGATTTAATTGCTACAGCAATACCAGCAATCAGACCACCGCCGCCAATTGGTACAATCACGTTATCGACATCGTACAGATCTTCCAGAATTTCCAGGCCAATGGTGCCCTGACCGGCAATCACTTTCGGATCATCATAAGGAGGAATAAAGATACGGCCTTCAGTCTCTACAATCTCGCTTACCTTCGCGATAGTGTCGTTGAAGTTGTCGCCGTGCAGCACAACTTCTGCTGAGTAATCGCAGGTTGCAGCCACTTTAGACTTCGGCGCACCTTTTGGCATCACTACTTTGCCATCGATACCGAGCATTGCGCAGGAGAGAGACACCCCTTGCGCATGGTTACCTGCGGAACAAGCCACCACACCTTTCAGTCTTTCCGCCTCTGTTAATGAACTGAGCTTATTAAAAGCACCACGGATTTTAAATGAGCCAGTACGCTGCATATTTTCAAACTTGAGGAAAATTTCCCCTTTGCAACGTTCACTAAAATAGTTAGAGCGAGGCATTCCCGTTTTATAAATTTTCCCCGCCAGTCTTTTTTTCGCTTCGAGGATATCTTCAATTGCAACTGGGAGATCGTATGTAATGTGCATTAGAACCTCTTACCTGGGTATTAAAGTAAATAGATAGCCGTTACCAACGTCTGATATAGACAGATGGCGTTAATTCCGTATTAAACAAATTCAATCATTAATCAATTTCAATTAACTGCTTTCGTCTATGAGAATTGTAAGATGAATATTCTTTGGCTAATTCAACCAAAATTGATGCTGCTTTTTTTATTCGATAATTTTTAGACCAAACGGCGGCATAACGCGCAACCGGTAAGGATTCTTCTACCGGAATAGTAATAAACTGGTTTGAACCAAATGGAGTGGTCATATCGCAGGGAATTACTGTTAAGAAATCAGCATTGAGAACAAGATTATAAATCGTGACGACGGAGTCTGTTTTAACGATGTTTTCACTGCTGATGCCATTTTTTTGTAACGTGGTAAGAAGTTCGCTGTAGTACCCCATATTCGTTTGTGGCAACACCCACTGTTCGTTTTTCAACGCTTTCAGCGTGGTGATGCCGGTGCATGTTCGGGAGTTACTGGCTACCAGAACGAACTCTGACTCAAAGAGCGGCTCCACATGTAGATCGTGTAGTTTCATCTCATCACTCAGTGTACCAATAGCGAAATCCAGTCGCCCGTCACGAACCGCCGGTAAGAATGAGGATAGCTGAGCCTCATACATGGAAACCTGCGCTTTCGGGAACACCTCTTTAAACTTCTTAATCATGCCGGACATGATGGTAAAGGCAATCAGTGAAGGAAAGCCAAACGACACATCAACAACTGCATTGCCCGTCATGCTGTTCATCTCATCCACCATGTTTTTCATTTCACGGGTAATGGATTCAGACCACGAGAGCATCACCTGACCAGCCTGAGTCAACGTAACGCCTGTATTTTTACGAACCACTAACTCAATACCAAAATAAGCCTCAACATCATTAATGATTTTACTGACAGCAGGTTGAGTTAATCCTAATTCTTTTGCAGCTGAGCCGATAGAACCACTTCTAATGACTTCCTGAAAGACCACTAAGTGCTGTGTTTTAGGGAGAGTAATAGTATTCATATCGACCTGCGTTAATTACTTTGTTGACGGCAGGGAGTGTACCAAATTAAGTGAACAAGGATATGTGCGACCACTCACAAATCCCCTTCACTTACATTTTGTAAGATTATTATAAATCTATTAATCACTTATTAATCAATGCAATACAAAAACGCGATCTCACTTTAACCTGATTTTAATCAAAAAAAGATGGGGGGATAACAAAAATTTATGGCAATAACACACCAGGTTTCTTAGATATTTCAAAAGATCGTGAAAGGCTATATTTCAAGCAATTACAGAGTATTTATCGGGCTGAATTACGCTTAAATTTAATGAGTAACTTATCAAATATAATTATATTTATATCATAATTGTGGTTAAATAATGTTATGGGTCACATTTTTTTGCCCCATATGTTTGTAAAGAAACATTGCATTTATTGATATTTAAACTTATTCATACAATAAATTATTATGCGCAACAATATATTAACACGGTTTTTGCGCAGTTTATCAGCAACTAATTTTGTGATAGCGATCGATTGCGTTCGTTTTCTCTATCAAAAATTACCAAAGGTAGCGTTTTGTGTTAGCCATCACAAAATCAGAAATCTCCCTCGATACATCTCTCTCTAATAGAGGAATCCCGATACGGAAATAAGCAGAAATAAAAAATAGATTCGCAAAGAATTAATGTAGTGCGTTTGCAACGCCTGCCCGTAAATCGACCTGCAGGATAATGGTGTAAACGGCTTGTCCATGCTGCAAAAGCAAAAACCCCGCCGAGGCGGGGTTTTCTTAAAAGTTGAAGCTGACCGATAAGCCGGGTTCTGTCGTGGACAGTCATTCATCTAGGCCAGCAATCGCTCACTGGCTCAAGCAGCCTACCCGGGTTCAGTACGGGCCGTACCTTATGAACCCCTATTTGGCCTTGCTCCGGGTGGAGTTTACCGTGCCACGGACTGTTACCAGCCGCGCGGTGCGCTCTTACCGCACCCTTTCACCCTTACCTGATCCCACTTGCGTGGGCCATCGGCGGTTTGCTCTCTGTTGCACTGGTCGTGGGTTTCCCCCCCAGGCGTTACCTGGCACCCTGCCCTATGGAGCCCGGACTTTCCTCCCCTCCGCCCGTCTCCCCCGAAGAGGACGACGACGAAGCGGCGACTGTCTGGTCAGCTTCGGCGCGCAGTATAGAGGGTTTGCGGGCCAATGTCACCCCGCACTACGCATTCCTATCGCCAGCGTAGCTGCGATGTTTCGTGACGCCCGATAAATATTGTCAAATGCTCCGCGAAATGCCTCTTCCAGCGTACCTATGCTGGTCAATACACTAAATACCGCATCGATACCATATTGATGTACGACGCCTACATCCCGCGTCAGGCTGCCCGCAATACCAATTACTGGTTTGTGGTACTTCTTCGCCACACTGGCCACACCAACCGGTACCTTTCCGTGAACACTCTGGCTGTCGATACGGCCTTCTCCTGTGACCACCAGAGTACAGTCGTGAATATGTTCTTCCAGATTGAGGGCCTGGGTAACAATCTCAATACCGCTGCGCAGCTCTGCACCTAAAAATGCCGTTAATGCCGCCCCCATCCCCCCCGCAGCCCCTGAACCAGGAACGTTCTTCACATCCACTCGCAGCGATTTTTTAATGATATCGGCATAGTGAGAAAGATTACGGTCCAGCTCAATAATACGTTCCTCGGTTGCCCCTTTTTGAGGGCCAAAAATACGGGAAGCGCCCTTGTCACCGGTCAGAGGGTTAGTCACATCACAGGCAACACGGATAGAACAGTTTTTTAATCGCGGATCCAATCCTGAAATATCAATGCTGTTCAGGCTATTCAGGCAACCGCCGCCGTAGCCAATTTCAGTCCCATTGGCATCGCACAGTTTTGCCCCCAGAGCCTGCACCATGCCCGCTCCACCGTCATTGGTTGCACTGCCGCCAATGCCGATAATGATGCTTTTCGCGCCGCTTTCCAGCGCTTGCAGAATCAATTCTCCAGTGCCACGCGATGTAGTCACTAATGGATTGCGTTTTTCAGGAGGAACCAGAGCCAGCCCACTGGCTGCCGCCATTTCGATAAAAGCAGTTTTACCATCCCCGGACATGCCCCAGCAGGCATTCACTTTTTCGCCCAGCGGGCCAGTCACCAGGGCTGAATGTTTAGTCCCATGGGTGGCGGCAATCATGGCTTCAACCGTCCCTTCACCACCATCGGCAACGGGAACTGAAACATATTGCGCATCGGGAAAGATTTCCCGAAATCCTTTTTCTATCGCCTGAGCGACCTCAATGGCGGAGAGGCTTTCTTTATAAGAGTCTGGGGCAATTACGATTTTCATAGTTATGTAGCCTGACAGTGCCGCGCAAGGCAAGAATTACAGGGCGCGAGAAGGCGCCCTTCTTGTTAGCGAGTGACTTCCACTTTCGCCAGTTTTTCGTAATAGCATGCAAGAGCACTATGATCAGCAGTGCCCAGCCCATCTGCACGTAGCGCCTGCATCATCTCCATGACTGCAGCAGTTAGCGGCAGTTGGGCGCCCACACCATGGGAGGTGTCCAGTGCATTCGCCAGATCTTTTATATGCAGATCAATACGGAAGCCTGGTTTAAAGTTTCTGTCCATTACCATCGGTGCTTTAGCATCCAGCACGGTACTCCCGGCAAGACCGCCACGGATGGCCTGGTATACCAGATCTGGGTTAACGCCTGCTTTGGTCGCCAGCGTCAGTGCTTCAGACATAGCGGCGATGTTCAGCGCCACAATAACCTGGTTTGCCAGCTTGGTTACGTTACCCGCACCGATGTCACCGGTATGCACCACAGAACCCGCCATCGCTTTCAGCAGATCGTAATATTTATCGAAAATCGCTCTATCACCGCCGACCATCACTGACAGCGTGCCATCAATCGCCTTCGGTTCACCACCGCTGACCGGCGCATCCAGCATATCTACGCCTTTCGCTTTCAGCGCTTCGCTGATTTCACGGCTTGCTAACGGTGCGATGGAGCTCATGTCGATCAGCACAGTCCCCGGCTTAGCACCTTCAATAATGCCGCCTTCACCCAACGCTACCTCTTTCACGTGCGGCGAGTTTGGCAGCATGGTGATGATCACATCGCACTGTTCAGCAATAGCTTTCGCCGTGGTAGCGGTTTCTGCGCCTGCGGCAATGACTTCCGCAATCGCTTCAGGGTTACGGTCAGCAACCACCAACGAGTAACCTGCCTTGAGGAGGTTTTTACTCATTGGTTTACCCATAATACCGAGGCCAATAAAACCAACTTTCATTGTCATATATTTATCTCTCTATACTGTCGATGGTGGTTATTTCTTAAAGGAATCAGCCAGTTTCTGCGTGGCAGAACGGAACACGCCGAGATCGCTGCCCACGGCAACAAACGTTGCTCCCCAGTCCAGATAACGACGGGCATCCGCTTCTACCGGTGCCAGAATACCGCTTGGCTTACCGTGCGCTTTAGCGCGGGAAAAAATGTGCTGGATAGCCTTCTGCACATCGGGGTGGGACGCATTGCCCAGATGCCCTAACGCAGCAGCCAGATCGCTTGGGCCAACAAAAATACCGTCAACACCTTCAGTTGCAGCGATAGCATCAACGTTATCAACACCCTGCTGACTTTCGATCTGTACGATAATGGTGATGTTCTTATTCGACTGCGCAAAGTAGTCCGGTACGGTGCCGAACATATTGGCACGGTGAGAAACGGATACACCGCGAATACCTTCTGGCGGATAGCGGGTAGACGCCACCGCGCTGACGGCTTCTTCTTCCGTCTCCACAAACGGGATCAGGAAGTTATAGAACCCGATATCCAGCAGACGTTTAATGATCACCGGCTCGTTGGTCGGTACGCGCACTACCGGCGCGCTGGAACTGCCTTTCAGCGCCATCAGTTGCGGAATAAACGTCGAAACATCGTTTGGCGCATGTTCACCGTCCAGTACCAGCCAGTCAAAACCAGCCAGACCTAATACTTCGGTGCTGATGGGACTAGCCAGCGCGGACCAGCAGCCAATCTGAATTTGTTGCGCCGCCAGGGCCGCTTTAAACTTGTTCGGGAAGATTGTGTTATTCATCGCCTATACCTTTGTTTATTTCTGCAATTCCATACGTTTAATGTCACCGACAATAAACAGGTAGCAAACCATCGCCATCAGCGCCGAACACCCTACAAACATCAGCGCAGCATTAAATGAGTGCAACTCGCTCACCAGATAACCAATTACCAGAGGGGTTACGATAGAAGCGACATTACCAAATACGTTAAAGACTCCACCGCACAGGCCAACAATCTCTTTTGGTGCAGTATCGGAAATCACCGGCCACCCCAGAGCGCCAAAGCCTTTACCAAAGAACGCCAGCGCCATCAATGCAACGACCAGGACGGTATTATCAGTGTAATTACACAGAATAATGGTCGAAGCCAGCAGCATTCCGAGCACAATCGGCAGCTTACGTGCCAGAGTGATACTGAAACCACGTTTAATAAGATAATCAGAGAACACTCCGCCCAGTACACCGCCAGCAAACCCGCAAAGCGCCGGAATTGAGGCAACCAGACCGACTTTCAGAATCGACATGCCTTTTTCCTGCACCAGGTAAATCGGGAACCAGGTCAGGAAGAACCAGGTGATGGTGTTGATAAAGTACTGTCCGAAGAACACTCCCAGCATCATGCGATTGGTCAGCAGTTGCTTGATATAGTGCAATTTCGGGCCACTCGCAGCCGCAGTGCCAGGCTTCTTGTGGTCCATATCCACTACCGCGCCGTTATCAGAGATAAACTTCAGCTCTTCTTGCGACATACGCGGATGATCAGTTGGATTATGGATAAGCTTGACCCACAGCCCGGTCAGGACAAAACCAATCACACCCATCACGGTAAAAACATGTTCCCAGCCCCAGGCGAAGGTCAACCAACCTAACAATGGCGAGAATAGCGCCAGAGAGAAATACTGCGCCGAGTTAAAAATCGCCGATGCCGTGCCACGTTCTTTAGTCGGGAACCAGGCCGCAACAATACGGGCGTTAGCCGGGAAAGAAGGCGCTTCAGAAAAACCAAGCATGAAACGCATGATAAACATTGATATCCCTGCCCAGGCCAGTGGGAACATGTCCACAAAGCCCTGCAGGAAGGTAAACAACGACCAGAAGAACAGACTGTAGGTGTAGACTTTCTTCGAACCAAACTTATCAAGCAGCCAGCCGCCGGGGATTTGCATCAACAAATAGGCCCAGCCGAAGGCGGAGAAAATATAACCCATGGATATGGCGCTTAACTGCAACTCTTTTGCCACTTCGGTACCAGCAATAGATAGCGTCGCACGATCCGCATAGTTAACGGCTGTAACAATAAATATTATCAGCAATATTAAATATCTGGTATGCGTACCTTTCTTTTCCTCTACTACCGTATCCAACATCATTCTATTTACCTCGGGTACATAAAAACATTTTATTATTATTTGGTGGGTATTCGTGGTGATGAATTACCGATAAAAAGATATACGATAATTTATCAGACGCTATTAAACCGTGATTCAGTATAATCAGCTGCGCGCTGTTAATCATTGTGCAAAAGCTCATTTAAGACATACCGTTAAAAGATTATTTTGGTCATATGCACATAATCATGGGCGCTAATGCACACATTTACGTATTGCTATCCCCGATGGCAAGGCTTTCCTGATGTTAAGTGATCCTGGTCACATTCTTCAAATTAAACTCCTGACATTCTTATTTAACGACAAAGAGTCTTTATTACTTATAATTAGATTCAATATACATATTCGCACTATTATCACCACCTGGCTGGAGAATACTGGACAATGGCCGACATCGAAATTAGGCAAGAATCGCCTACGGCGTTTTATATTAAAGTACACGACACGGATAATGTGGCGATTATTGTCAATGACAATGGTCTGAAAGCCGGGACGCGTTTCCCGGACGGACTGACGCTGATTGAACATATTCCCCAGGGTCATAAAGTGGCGCTCACGGATATTGCTGTTCACGGTGAAATTGTGCGCTATGGCGAAGTGATCGGCTATGCCGTTCGCGACATCGCACGCGGTAGCTGGATTGATGAGTCGATGGTTGAGCTGCCCAAAGCCCCGCCACTGGAGACACTGCCGCTGGCAACCAAAGTACCAGAGCCACTTCCACCTCTTGAAGGTTACACCTTCGAAGGCTACCGCAATGCAGACGGTAGCGTCGGCACCAAGAACCTGCTCGGCATCTCCACCAGCGTGCACTGTGTGGCAGGCGTTGTGGATTATGTGGTGAAAATAATTGAGCGCGATCTGCTGCCAAAATACCCGAACGTAGACGGTGTTGTGGGTCTGAACCATTTATATGGTTGCGGTGTGGCGATCAACGCGCCAGCAGCCATCGTGCCCATTAGAACTATTCACAACATCGCCCTGAACCCGAACTTCGGCGGCGAAGTGATGGTTATCGGCCTGGGCTGCGAAAAGCTCCAGCCGGAGCGACTGCTGGAAGGTACTCATGATGTAAAAAGTATTCCGGTGGACAGCGCCAGTATCGTCAGCCTGCAGGATGAAAAACACGTTGGCTTTAAATCCATGATTGATGACATTTTGCAGGTCGCCGAGCGTCATCTGGCGAAACTCAATCTGCGCCAGCGTGAAACCTGTCCAGCATCTGAACTGGTGGTTGGGATGCAATGCGGAGGCAGCGATGCGTTTTCCGGCGTAACGGCCAACCCGGCGGTAGGCTACGCCTCCGATCTGCTGGTACGCTGCGGCGCAACCGTCATGTTCTCAGAAGTGACCGAAGTGCGTGATGCGATACACCTCCTGACCCCGCGCGCGATCAACGAAGAAGTGGGCAAACGTCTGCTGGAGGAGATGGCCTGGTACGATAACTATCTTGATATGGGCAAAACTGACCGCAGTGCTAACCCTTCTCCGGGCAATAAAAAAGGAGGTCTGGCGAACGTGGTCGAAAAAGCGCTGGGTTCCATTGCGAAATCAGGCAAAAGTGCGATTGTGGAAGTGTTGTCGCCAGGTCAGCGCCCTACCAAACGCGGCCTGATTTATGCCGCAACGCCTGCCAGCGATTTTGTCTGCGGTACGCAACAGGTGGCTTCCGGGATCACCGTGCAGGTGTTCACCACCGGTCGCGGCACGCCGTACGGCCTGATGGCAGTACCGGTAATTAAAATGGCGACCCGCACCGAACTGGCTAATCGTTGGTTTGACCTGATGGACATCAACGCCGGGACCATCGCCACCGGAGAAGAAACCATCGAAGAGGTGGGCCTGAAGCTGTTCGAATTTATTCTCGACGTCGCCAGCGGGCGTAAGAAAACCTTCTCGGATCAGTGGGGACTGCATAACCAGCTGGCCGTGTTTAACCCGGCGCCAGTGACCTGATTATCTCATCCTGCTGTTAAAAAGCATGCCTACGGGCATGTTTTTTTTTGCCTGTAGCTTTCATAACCCTCCCATTCCTTTCGAAACTTTCATTTTTCCGATCAAAATCACAAAATAACATTACGAAACCCTATATTTTGTTTCGACAAAAGAAATCGAAAGAAATCGGAGGAAGGATGTTCATTATTTCAAGCAAAACGATGCTCAGGAAGGCCCAGCAAGAAGGCTATGCGGTGCCTGCCTTTAACATCCACAATCTCGAAACCTTACAAGTGGTAGTAGAAACTGCTGCAGAGTTACGTTCGCCATTAATTGTCGCCGGAACACCTGGCACCTTTAGCTACGCAGGAGTTGGCAATATCGTTGCTATCGCCAGCGAACTGGCGAGAAGCTGGAACCATCCCCTCGCTATTCATCTCGATCACCATGAAAAAATTATCGACATTCAAGAGAAGGTCGCTGCAGGTGTCCGCTCGGTCATGATCGATGGTTCGCATTTACCGTTTGCCGACAACATCGCCCTGGTCAGAAACGTGACTGACTACTGCCACCGCTACGACGTCAGCGTAGAAGCTGAACTGGGACGTTTGGGTGGACAGGAAGATGATCTGATCGTCGACGGAAAGGATGCTCTGTATACCCACCCAGAGCAGGCTCACGAGTTCGTTACAAAAACCGGTATTGATTCCCTGGCGGTAGCTATCGGTACAGCACATGGCCTATATACCGCAGAGCCAAAACTGGATTTTGAACGGCTGGAAGAAATTCGTCAACGCGTTGATATCCCTTTGGTTCTACATGGCGCATCCGGCCTGCCCCCTCAGGATATTAAGCGAGCTATCTCGCTGGGAGTCTGCAAAGTCAATGTCGCTACTGAACTCAAAATCGCCTTTTCTAATGCGCTAAAAAACTATTTGAGCACGCACGCCGATGCAAGTGACCCACGGCACTACATGGTTCCCGCCAAGGCGGCCATGAAGGAAGTAGTAAGCAAAGTCATAGCTGACTGCGGCTGCGAGGGAAAGCTGTAATCCATTAATTCATTTGAATAGCACGGGTTCTGACGAAGGTTTGTTTTTAAAGCTGGATCACGAAAGAGGCTTTTGACCTTTGCCTTCAATCCAAAAATATTATGAAGATAAACAAAAGATATCGGAGATAGAAGTGAAAGAAATAATCTCTCGTCATAAAGCAGGTGAACATTTAGGAATTTGCTCTGTTTGTTCAGCACATCCGCTGGTCATTGAATCCGCATTACGTTTTGATCTCAATACGGACAGTAAAGTCCTGATTGAAGCAACGTCCAATCAGGTCAACCAGTTTGGCGGTTACACCGGAATGAAACCCGCCGATTTTCGTGATTTTGTCTATAACATCGCGCAAAACATTGGTTTCCCACGCGAAAGACTGATTTTAGGGGGCGATCATTTAGGCCCTAACTGCTGGCAAAATGAACCAGCAGCAGAAGCTATGGAAAAATCCGTGGCTCTCATTAAGGCCTATGTCTCTGCAGGTTTCAGCAAAATTCATCTTGATGCCTCAATGTCCTGTGCTGGCGACCCCATGCCGCTGGACCCGGTGACCGTCGCCCAGCGTGCAGCCGTGCTTTGTCAGGCTGCAGAAGAGACAGCCACCGAAGAACAGAAACACCAACTGACTTATGTTATTGGTACGGAAGTTCCTGTGCCGGGCGGAGAAGCCAGTACCATTGGTACCGTTCACGTCACGCGTGAAGAAGATGCCGCCCGTACACTGGAAACACATCAGGTCGCCTTTCGCGCATTAGGGCTCGAAGACGCATTAACCCGCGTGATCGCGATTGTGGTCCAACCCGGCGTAGAGTTTGATCACACTCAAATCATTCATTACCAGCCTCAGGCTGCCAAAGCGCTTTCCGCCTGGATCAAAGAGACACCAATGGTCTACGAGGCACACTCTACTGACTATCAGACCCGTCAGGCCTATCGTGCCCTCGTACACGATCACTATGCGATTCTGAAAGTCGGTCCGGCGCTGACCTTCGCCCTCCGTGAAGCCATTTTTGCACTGGCACAAATGGAAAATGAACTCATCGCTCCGGAACAACGGAGTCAGGTGCTGGAGGTGATTGATGAAGTCATGTTGAATGAGCCGGATTACTGGAAAAAGTACTATCGCCCTACCTGGAGTCAGGCAATGGTCGATATTCATTTTAGCCTTTCCGACCGCATTCGTTATTACTGGCCTCATCCACGTATTCGTCAAGGCGTGGAAAAGTTAATCAGCAACCTGAATGACGTCGAATTACCGTTAGGGTTAATAAGCCAATTTTTGCCCGTGCAGTTTGAACGCCTGACCGAAGGTACGATTACTGCCTCACCCCATAATCTGATTATCGACAAAATCCAGGACGTCCTGCGCGCCTATCGCTTTGGTTGCGCGCCAGCTATAGCCTGAAATCTGGAGAATATATGAGCCAACTCTTTGTCCGAACCGGTATTAATTTTAGCTCGTGTCAGCATGCGCTGACACACATTGGGGAGGAGATGCTGGCCAAAGGGGTCGTGCATAAAAGCTACCCACAAGCCTTGATTGAGCGTGAAGCAACATTCCCGACAGGGATAGCGCTGGAGCGTCATGCAGTCGCTATTCCGCACTGTGAAGCTATCCATGCAAAATCTCCAGCTATCTATCTGATTCGCCCGGATACACCTGTCAATTTTCAACAAGCAGATGATGACGAAGAGATAGCTGTCTCTTTAATTATCGCCTTAATCGTTGAGAACCCTGCGGCACAGCTGAAACTCCTGCGCCGTCTGTTTAGTGAGCTACAAAACCCGAACACCATTGAAGCATTATTGAATGCTCCAGAAGCTGAACTGGAAATGCTCTTTCGGGAATCAATCCTTGAGTCTGAGCCATGTGCGCAGGCCTGATAAAAAACTGATAATAAAAGGAATACCCTATGAAGCGTAAAGTAATTGTGGCCTGTGGCGGTGCGGTAGCAACTTCAACAATGGCTGCGGAAGAAATTAAAGAACTGTGCGAAGCCAACAATATCCAACTCGACCTGGTGCAGTGCCGGGTAACTGAAATCGAGACCTATATGGATGGCGCAGACCTCATCTGCACTACCGCCCGCGTTGACCGTACTTTTGGTGATATTCCTGTGGTTCACGGCATGCCTTTTGTGTCCGGCGTGGGTATCGAAGCATTACAGCAAAAAATCCTGACCATTCTCGTGGGGTAACGCCATGTTTAGCGAAATTATGCGTTATATCCTTGATTTAGGTCCAACGGTCATGCTGCCGTTAGTGATCATCATCTTCTCAAAACTGTTGGGGATGAAACTCGGGGATTGTTTTAAATCCGGTCTGCATATTGGGATTGGTTTCGTCGGTATCGGACTGGTTATCGGCCTAATGCTCGACTCTATTGGCCCTGCAGCAAAAGCCATGGCGGAACAGTTTCAAATCAACCTGCATGTGATTGATGTGGGCTGGCCGGGGTCATCTCCGATGACGTGGGCATCACAGATCGCGCTGATTGCAATCCCTGTCGCCATCGGAGTCAATATCCTGATGCTGGTCACGCGAATGACCCGCGTGGTGAACGTCGATATCTGGAATATCTGGCATATGACATTTACCGGCGCAATGTTACATCTGGCGACGGGGTCTTACTGGCTAGGTATTCTGGGTGTGATCGTTCATGCCGCCTTCGTCTACAAACTTGGCGACTGGTTCGCGAAAGATACGCGAGACTTTTTCGGTCTTGAAGGGATAGCTATACCGCACGGATCATCAGCCTATCTGGGGCCAATAGCGGTATTGGTTGATACCATCATTGAAAAAATACCCGGTCTGAATCGCATCCATTTTAGCGCAGACGATGTACAAAAACGCTTCGGTCCTTTTGGCGAGCCGGTTACCGTTGGCTTTGTTATGGGTCTGGTCATCGGTATGCTGGCTGGTTACGACGCGAAAGGGGTTCTGCAACTGGCCGTCAAAACAGCGGCGGTGATGCTGCTGATGCCACGCGTGATCAAACCAATCATGGATGGCTTAACGCCGATTGCGAAGCATGCACGTAAACGCCTGCAGGCCAAATTTGGCGGTCAGGAATTCTTAATCGGTCTGGATCCTGCGTTGCTGCTCGGCCATACATCGGTGGTTTCCGCCAGTCTAATCTTTATTCCGCTGACCATTCTGATTGCCGTCCTAGTACCTGGTAACCAGGTACTGCCATTCGGCGACCTCGCAACCATCGGTTTCTTTGTGGCAATGGCCGTTGCGGTGCATCAGGGTAATCTGTTCCGCACGCTGATCTCCGGCGTCATCATCATGGGCATCACCCTTTGGATTGCCACACAAACCATTGGCTTACATACTCAGCTCGCCGCCAATGCAGGCGCGCTGAAAGCTGGTGGAATGGTGGCATCAATGGACCAGGGGGGTTCCCCAATAACCTGGCTGCTGATTCAGCTCTTTACCTGGCAAAACGTTGTGGGCTTCATTGTTATTGCCGTCATTTATCTGACTGGTGTTCTGCTGACCTGGCGTCGGGCGCGTAACTTCACCGCTGCGGAAAAAGCCGCCTCTATCTCAGAAAGCCAGCCCGCATCTTAATTTCTGGGGGGCATTTGCTCCCCTTCACATTTCTGGAGACTTTTATGAAATCAGTGGTTATTCACGCTGAGGGAGACGTGCGCGTTGAAGAACGTCCCGTACCACCGTTGCAAACTGAAGACGATGTATTGGTCAGGGTTGTTAGCTCGGGACTTTGCGGTTCAGATATTCCCCGCATTTTTAATCATGGTGCACACTATTACCCGATAACGCTAGGCCATGAATTCAGCGGCTATGTTGAATCGTACGGTGCAAGTGTTACTGACATGCAGCCCGGCGATGCCGTCGCCTGCGTACCGCTACTCCCCTGTTTTCACTGTCCACAGTGCGAGCGAGGATACTTCTCGCTGTGCAAGCAATATCAGTTTGTCGGTTCACGTAGCGAAGGCGGTAACGCGGAATATGTAGTCGTAAAACGCGCCAATCTGTTCCGCCTGCCTTCAGATATGCCGATCGATGATGGGGCGTTCATCGAACCTATTACCGTCGGACTGCATGCGTTTCACCTGGCTCAGGGTTGCGAAGGTAAAAATGTGATTATTGTGGGTGCCGGTACTATCGGTTTGCTGGCAATGCAATGCGCCCGCGAACTCGGCGCGAAAAGCATCACTGCGATTGATATCAACCCACAGAAGCTGGCATTAGCAAAAGAGCTGGGAGCAACTCATGTTTTTAACAGCCGGGAAATGAGTGCTACGGAGATTCACTCGAGCCTTACCGATATTCAGTTTGACCAGCTCATACTGGAAACCGCAGGAACCCCACAAACTGTAACCTTGTCTGTCGAAATTGCAGGCCCTCGCGCGCAGGTGGCGTTGGTCGGAACACTGCATCACGATCTGACGCTGGCTTCAGGAGTATTTGGTCAAATATTGCGTAAAGAGTTAACCATTCTCGGTAGCTGGATGAACTATTCCAGTCCATGGCCTGGAGAAGAATGGGAAATCGCAGCACGTTTACTGACTGAAAAACGCTTGCAACTGGAACCTTTAATCGCCCACAGCGGTAATGCCGAGAGCTTCGCCAGTGCCGTTAAGTCACTTAATGGCGCGCCGATGCAGGGAAAAATCCTGCTTAAACTATCCTGATCTCACGAGCCAGCAACCTGCGCTGGCTCACATTTACTTTCGAAATTTGGCGTTCACCTTTCGCAATCCTTCGATTAAACTAGTGACAATTAAATTGTCAGGCAAATCAATATGAACTCATTTGAGAGAAGGAACAAAATTGTCGACCTGATTAATACGCAAGGTAGCGTACTGGTAATGGATCTTTCGAATACCTTTGGTATTTCTGAAGTAACCATTCGCGCCGACCTGCGATTATTAGAAGAGAAGGGGCTTGTCACCCGTTTTCACGGTGGTGCGGCAAAACCTGGAAGCCATCTGGCCGAAGGTGACAATCAGGAAGTGATATTAGAAGAACGGTATCAGCTCGCCAGTGATCCCAAAAAAAGGATTGCCCAGGCCGCTACTGCGATGGTTGAAGAAGGGATGACCGTGATTCTGGATAGCGGAAGCACTACCTTACTGATCGCGGAGGCGTTAAACCGGAAAAGCAATATTACCGTGATTACCAATAGCCTGCCTGCCGCATTTACGCTGTCAGAAAACAAAGACATTACGTTGGTTGTCTGTGGGGGAACGGTACGCCACAAAACCCATTCAATGCATGGCACCATCGCGGAACGTTCATTACAAGGGATAAGCGCTGACCTGATGTTTGTTGGCGCCGATGGGATTGATGCCACGAATGGTATTACCACATTCAATGAAGGTTATTCCATTAGCAGCGTAATGGCAGCGGCGGCGCATAAGGTCATTGCCGTACTGGATGCGACTAAGTTCAATCGACGTGGTTTTAATCAGGTATTACCGATGGAGAAGATTGACTGCGTGATTACCGATGACGGCATTAGCAAACAGGATAAATCAGCACTGACAAAAACAGGCGTTGAATTACTGGTCGTTTAGAGGTGCCAGGTTTCCCGTTTCCCCCCAGAGTGTTGCAGCCTATCTTTTTGCTGCAACGCTTTCTGGTTGATGCCTACAATAAATTGCATATTGAAGTATCACACTTACTTAATACGACAAATATTCCTTCATATATTATATAACATACCCTCAAACATACAATCCTCAAAAAACATACAACCTTCGATAATGTCATAACGAGCTAGTATAATTATACGCACAACGTTACCATTAAAAAAATCAACATCACCTATAAACATCAGTAAATCATGCGCTAAATAATGATTCCAAAATCGTTATCAACGTAATAAAAAACATAAAATGAATATAAATTTATTCCCAAAAATACATGTATTCGTTCTAATTTACAAACATAAATCATACAATAAAAAGCTTACAAACTTATCGCTAAAATAATATTCATTCATGAAATAAATATCACAAGGATTAGGTTATTATGACGTTAATAAACAAAATGCTGATTGTGGGCGCGCTAGCTTTAGCCGCAGGCAATGCTGCCGCAACCGATGGGCAAATAATCTTTAATGGCGAGATCATCGAATCTACCTGCGAAATCAACACTCCTAACCGTGAAGTTAATGTCGAACTGGGAAGCTACAATAGGTACCAGTTCAGGGCCGCTGGCGACCGCAGCCCAAAAATTCCGTTCACTCTTCCATTAATCAACTGCCCAATGACCGCATGGGAGCACATTGATGGAACCAAGGATGCGTCATTCCAGTTATGGCTGGAAACACGCTCAGGCGGCACGGTCGTTAACCACCCAGACCTGGCGAAAGTCAGCAGTATGACCACCGCCGCTGACGGGGTCGGTATCCAGATTGAGGATGCAAAAACCCAAACGATCATACCGTTGAACAGGCTGGCCACGCCGAAAATATCCTACAAGATTACGGGGGCCACGATGAACGTCGACCTGTTCGCCTACTACGTTTCAACAGAAGCTCCCGCTGACATTACCGCCGGTGAAGCCGACGCTGCCGTTGATGTCACACTCGATTACCGTTAATCGTCACTGCGGTGCAGCCTGCGCATTTACACGGGCTGTACCCATTCCCCCTGTTTTTGCAGCATCAGGTAGAAAAATGACCATCTTGATACGGATCATCACGGTAGTAATAACCTTGTTGTGTAACACCCTTGTCAGCCAGGCGCAGGCCGGAGGCGTAGTATTACAGAGAACGCGGGTTATCTATAACGCCGATCGTAAAGAGGCGGCGCTACCGCTGCTCAACCACAGCGATAAAATGCCTTATCTGCTGCAATCCTGGGTTGATAATCTCCAGGACGGCGAGCGCGGCCCATTTATTATTACGCCACCGCTATTTCGTCTTGATGCCGGTGATAGTTCGTCATTGCGTATTATAAAAACGGATGCTTCATTACCTGACGATAAAGAATCAATGTTTTATATCAATGTGCGAGCCATTCCTGCGCAAAATAAATCTACCGCCGACAAGAACATGCTGACGCTGGTTTTTAAGACCCGTATCAAGCTTTTTTACCGTCCTGCGCAGCTTAAAGGACGGGCTGTCGATGCCTGGAAAACGGTGGTATTTAAACGTAGCGGTAATTCACTCAATATTTATAACCCGTCTGAATATTATGTTGTTTTCGCAGGAATGAATGTTGGAAAAACCGAATTAACGCAGAGTATTGATTATCTGGCTCCCGGCGAAAATAAAACATTGCCGCTGCCTGCGAACACTGGAAATACCGTGAAATGGGCGGCAATAAATTATTACGGTGGCAGTACTGAACCGGAAACCCGTCAATTGCAATAAGAACATAACAGCAAACAAAATTACGGATTCCAGTAATGAAAATAATCATAGCTCCCAAGAGCAGGCTGATTTTTAACCATTTGACGGTTTTCGTCAAACACAGTTTACCGCTGGTCTTTTCCGCCAGTGGGCTGGTCTGTAGCACAGCCTATACCGCAGAATATTATTTTGATTCGTCCATGCTGGAAACTCAAAAAAGTGGCATGCAACCTACCGATCTGTCGCTATTTTCACAGGAAAAATCGCAGCTTCCGGGCGATTACCGCGTAGATATTTATCTCAATAAAAATAAAATCGGGCAAAAGACGCTAACTTTTACCGCCAACGCCAGCCAGCAGCTGGAACCGCAGTTCACCATAGCTCAGCTACGTGAACTGGGGGTAAAGGTGGATGATATTCCGGCGTTAGCCGAGAAAAGCGACGACGCGATAATCAGCGCATTGCCGTCGCTTATCCCCAGTACGACCATAGACTTCGACTTCAACCACAGCCGGCTGAATATGAGTATTCCGCTGATTGCGCTCTATCGTGATGCCCGAGGCTACGTTGCCCCCTCCCGTTGGGATAGCGGCGTCCCAGCCCTATTCACCAATTACAGCTTTTCCGGCTCTGATACACGCTACCAGCGAGGCGACCAGAGCGAGCGCCAATATCTTAATTTGCAAAATGGTGCCAACGTCGGCCCATGGCGGCTGCGCAACTACAGCACCTGGAACCGCGACGATCGGTCGTCCAGTTGGAATACCATTAACAGTTATCTCCAGCGCGATATTAAGACGCTGAAATCTCAGCTATTGATAGGTGAAAGTGCCACCACTGGCAGCCTGTTTTCCAGCTATCAGTTCACCGGGATGCAGCTCGCCTCTGACGACAACATGCTGCCCAACAGCCAGCGCGGTTTTGCGCCGACCATTCGCGGCATCGCCAATACCAGCGCCATCATCACGGTACGGCAAAACGACTACATCATTTATCAAAGTAATGTACCCGCCGGGGCATTTGAAATTAACGACCTTTACCCTAGCGCCTCCAGCGGCGACCTGGATATCACCATTGAAGAGAGCGACGGCTCCCTTCGCCACTTTGTCCAGCCTTACTCCTCGCTACCGTTGATGCAGCGCCCAGGGCGTTTGAAGTACAGCGTCACCGCCGGGAAATTTCGCGCCACTAACAGCAACGATAGCGACGAACCCGAGTTTGCCGAAGGGACGGCGATATATGGCCTGAATAACACACTCACGCTCTACGGTGGCCTGCTCGGAGCAGAAAACTATCAGTCGCTGGGCGCAGGCGTCGGCAGCACACTGGGGATGATTGGGGCACTGGCGGTGGACATCACTCGTGCCGACAGTCAGTTCGACGATCAACAGTCTGCATCGGGCTACCAGTGGCGAACCCAATACACCAAAGAGATCCCGGAAACAGGAACCAACCTGTCGCTGAGCTATTATCGCTACACCAGCAGCGGCTTCTTTACCTTCTCAGATGCGAATGCACACGGTCAGGACAGTAGCCAACGCCAGCGTAGCCAAATTCAGCTCAACCTTAGCCAGTCGCTGTTTGGCAGCGTGAGTTTTTACACCTCTGGCTCGCAACGTGATTACTGGAATAGCGGTGGGCATGATCGCAACTTATCGCTGGGGATTAACGGCCAGATAGCCGGAATTGGCTACAACCTTAGCGGGCAGTTCACCGACTATGACGAAGAGGATAACGACCGCACGCTTTCGCTTAGCCTCAGCATTCCACTGGATCGCTGGCTACCACATAGTCGGGCGTCGTACCGCATGACAAATCAGAAAGACCGCGCCACTCAGAATGAAGCCCGCCTCGATGGCTCATTGTTGCAGGACAACCGTCTGAGCTACTCGCTCAAGCAAACCCAGGATACTGATAACAACCACAGCAGCAGCCTTGGCAGTAGTTATCGCTCAGCCTATGGCACTTTCAACGCCAATTACGACTACAGCAATGACAGCCGCCAGTACAGCTACGGCGCGTCCGGCGGCATCGTGATGCATCGGCACGGCGTCACGCTGTCGCAACCGCTGGGTAACAGTTTCGCGCTGATCGACCTCAACGGCGCACCCGGCGTACGCGTGCAGAACTATCCCGGTATCGCCACCGATCCGTTCGGTTACGCGGTGATCCCTTATCTGACTTCGTACCAGGAAAACCGGATCTCACTGGATACCACGCTAATGCCTGATGACGTTGACGTGCAGCAAACCACACAAGTGGTTGTGCCAAACAATGGTGCAGTGGTCACCGCCCGTTTTACTGCCGATATCGGCCTGCGCGTGTTGGTCACGCTGCGCGACAAAAATGGCAACCCTGTGCCATTTGGCGCACGGGCCAGCAATCCAGATAGCGGGCAGGAAAGTATTGTCGATGAAGGCGGCGTTCTTTATCTGGCGGGGGTCTCTACGCAGCCACAGCCCTGGACTGTGCAGTGGGGGAATCAGGCCGATCAACAGTGCCAGTTTACCTTCAGCTTACCTGCCGGCAAAGCCAGCAAGGCCTCAGTTTTGCGTGGCACTGCCCAGTGTCTCTAAGGATAAAAACAATGAAAAAAAGCGCGTTTATCATGGCTATTTTACTGTGTAGCAGCCATTCTGCGCAGGCTGCCTTCGGCAGTTGTGAAGCCAATGAGGTCTATTCCAGCGATCTTTCTGCCGACTGGAGTGAAGCTGACAACGTTGTCGGGCATAACTCGACATCGACTGCCCCGGTCACGGGAAACAGTTATCAAATCACTTGCGACTGCCCGAAAAACACCGGGGTTAATCCCTATTACAGGGCGGACTCACTGCTCCCGACCCAGGGACAAACTACGGGTTACTACAAGCTGAACGATAGCCTGGATATTCGCACCACGCTCAGAGACATTCCCGGAAAAGGCGAGCAGGTTGTTCCCATGACGAGCGTGAAAGAGAGCGTGCTTTATCAGGAGAGATCCGACAACGGTTTGTGTCGCGACGATGACCCCAGCAAACGTGCCGCCGCCGTATCGATCGGCGCACAAACTCAGTTTGAACTGCGCATTACTAAACCGTTTTTAGGGGAGTTGATTATCCCGCAGACGGATGTAGCGGTGATTAAAGCCGCGTGGAGCAACAATGTATCCTCTCCTCAAAGCCCTGGCGCCTATAAAAACCTGGTTACACTTTCCATCAGCGGGCGGATCACCGTACCGCAGAACTGCAAAATTAATCAGGGCGACGTGGTTCAGGTCAATCTTGGTTTTATTAACGGCAACCGCTTTACCACCAAAGACACCATGCCCGACGGCTATACGCCGGTAACATTCGATATTACCTACGATTGTGGCGATACCTCGACCATCGCAAATACCTTACAGATGAGATTTGACGCTGACGATATCATCAATCAGTACATTCTCGTGGCTCGGCGCAGAAGCGGGGATAACGTTCCGGATGTAGGTATTCGTATGCGGCATACCGACGGTGGAGCAACGAATATTCCGTTTACTGGCGGCATTGTTTTTATCGACTCGTCAGGTTCCGGCGCAGCCCATATGTCCGCGTACCCCGTCAACCTGGTCGGCGGCGTGCTGGCTCCGGGAAAATTCAGTGGCACGGCCACCATCACAATTATTGTCAGATAACGCTATGACGAATGAAGAAATCGGATAACGCGTCGCTGGCCAGAACCACAAAAAAGTACAATTTATTGAAATTTAACATCATTGTAGTATTTGGTAAGCACAGCGACACCCGATGAAATATTACTCGCCCTGCTGCTCCAGCGCATATTTATACAGCGCATTTTTCTTCACGCCGTGGATCTCTGCCGCCAGGGCTGCCGCTTTCTTCAGCGGTAGCTCTTTTTGCAGCAATACCAGCGTGCGCAATGCTTCGGCAGGCAGTTCATCTTCCTGCGCTTTATGCCCTTCGACAATCAGCACCATTTCACCCTTACGGCGATTTTCATCTTCTTTTACCCATGCCAGCAGTTCGCCGACCGGTGCGCCGTGAATGGTTTCCCAGGTTTTGGTCAGCTCGCGCGCCAGGACCACGTAGCGGGATTCCCCCCACACAGCCACCATATCTTCCAGACTATCCAGCAGGCGATGGGTTGATTCATAGAAAATCAATGTACGTGGTTCAGCTTCGATGGCTTTCATCGCATCACGACGGCCTTTCGATTTCGCCGGTAAGAAACCTTCGTAGCAAAAACGATCCGACGGCAAACCGGCTGCGCTCAGCGCGGCAATGGCAGCACACGGGCCAGGCAGAGGAACCACACGAATACCGGCTTCACGACAGGTACGCACCAGGTGATAGCCCGGATCGTTAATCAGCGGTGTTCCAGCATCGGAAACCAGCGCGATGTTCTGGCCTTCCTTAAGCTTCGCCACCAGCGTTTCAGCTTTTTGCTGTTCATTGTGGTCATGCAGTGCAAACAAACGGGCGCTGATCGCGAAGTGTTGTAACAATAATCCCGTATGACGGGTATCTTCTGCGGCAATTAAATCAACGGCTTGTAAAACTTCGAGCGCTCGTTGGGTAATATCAGCCAAATTTCCGATAGGAGTAGGTACAATAAAGAGTTGGCCTTGAGAATTATCCGCCGATTCGTGTTGTTTCATTGTGTCGTCCGTATTGCCGATTTAATATTGAGCATTGCGTAAAAAATATCACTGGATACAGTATGGTACCCTCAACATTTTCTCGTTTGAAAGCCGCGCGCGCTCTGCCAGTAATCCTGGCAGCATTGATCTTCGCCGGCTGTGGCACCCAGGCGCCAGACCAAAGTGCAGCCCACATGCAGGGCACCGCACAGGCTGATTCCGGCTTTTATCTGCAGCAAATGCAGCAAAGCTCAGATGATAGCAAGACCAACTGGCAATTACTCGCCATTCGTGCGCTGCTGAAAGAAGGCAAGACCCAGCAGGCTGTCGAATTGTTCAAGCAACTCCCACAGAGTCTGAACGATACACAACGTCGCGAACAGTCTTTATTGGCTGTTGAAATCAAGCTGGCACAAAAAGACATTGCTGGCGCGCAGGCGCTGCTGGATAAACTCACTCCGGCCGATTTCGATCACAACCAGCAGGCTCGCTACTGGCAAGCGCAGATCGATGCCAGCCAGGGGCGTCCATCGTTAACACTGCTGCGCGCTCTGATTGCTCAGGAACCGCTACTGTCAGCACAGGACAAGCAGAAAAACATCGATGCCACCTGGCTGGCTCTCTCGTCAATGACGAAAGAGCAGGCACAGACACTGGTCATCAATGCGGATGAAAACGTTCTGCAAGGCTGGCTGGATCTGCAACGCGTGTGGTTCGATAACCGTAGCGACCCGGATATGATGAAAGCGGGTATTGCCGACTGGCAAAAACGTTATCCGCAAAACCCTGGTGCGAAATTACTGCCCACTCAGTTGATAAACGTCCAGAGCTTTAAGCCAGCATCCACCAGTAAAATTGCGCTGTTGCTGCCTCTGAATGGCCAAGCTGCTGTTTTTGGTCGTACTATTCAACAGGGCTTTGAAGCGGCTAAAAATATGGGCACGCAACCCGTAGCTACTCCTGTTGCAGCCCCCACCGCATTGGCTACGAGCAACACTGAAGCGAATACTCAACCGCAGTCTGCCGACGGTGTTGCCAGCCCTTCTCAGGCCTCGGTGAGCGATCTGACACAGGATGCGCCAGCACAGCCAGAAGCTGCTGTCAGCACACCGCAAGCTGCAGCAGCCCCGGCGACAACGGCAAGCACGCCAGCGAATCCATCCGCTGAGCTGAAAATCTACGACACCTCATCACAACCGCTAAATCAAATCCTGGCCCAGGTTCAGCAGGATGGCGCCAGCATTGTTGTCGGCCCGCTGCTGAAAAACAATGTTGAAGAACTGATGAAAAGCAACACACCGCTGAATGTGCTGGCGCTTAACCAACCTGAGGCGGTGCAGAATCTGGCAAATATTTGCTATTTCGCTCTGTCACCAGAAGACGAAGCTCGCGATGCCGCACGCCATATTCACTCGCAGGGTAAGCAGGCCCCGCTGCTGCTTATCCCTCGTAGCGCGCTTGGCGATCGCGTGTCCAACGCCTTTGCTCAGGAGTGGCAGGCGCTTGGTGGCGGCGTGGTGTTACAGCAGAAATTCGGCTCCACCGCGGAACTGAAAATGGGCGTCAACGGCGGTTCAGGGATCTCCCTGACGGGTAGCCCTATTGTATCCTCTATACCTTCGCAGCCTGGCGTGACGATTGGTGGCCTGACAATTCCAGCTCCACCAAGCGATGCGCAAATCACCGGTGGCGGTGGTCGCGTTGATGCCGTGTATATTCTGGCAACGCCAGAAGAAATCGCGTTTATTAAACCGATGATTGCTATGCGTAACGGCAGCCAGAGCGGTGCAACCCTTTACGCCAGCTCTCGTAGCGCACAAGGCACAGCCGGCCCTGACTTCCGACTGGAAATGGAAGGCTTGCAGTACAGCGAAATCCCGATGTTGGCCGGCGGTAACGAGCCTCTCATGCAACAAGCGCTAAGCGCGGTGCATAACGACTACTCGCTTGCGCGCATGTACGCAATGGGTGTCGATGCCTGGTCGCTGGCTAACCACTTTTCGCAAATGCGTCAGGTGCAGGGCTTCGAAATTAATGGCAACACCGGTGCATTAACCGCGACTCAGGATTGCGTGATTAACAGGAAGTTATCATGGCTCAAATACCAGCAAGGGCAAGTCGTCCCCGCCAGTTAACGAGTAAAGAGACCGGTGACGCGTGGGAAGCTACCGCGCGTGACTGGCTGGAACGCAAAGGACTGCGTTTTATTGCCGCCAACGTACGTGAACGTGGCGGCGAAATTGACCTGATAATGCGTGAAGGCAAAACGACCGTCTTTGTTGAAGTCCGTTTCCGCCGTTCAGCCCTTTTTGGCGGCGCGGCAGCAAGTGTGACCCGTAGCAAACAACACAAATTATTACAGACCGCCCGTTTGTGGCTCGCCCGTCATAATGGGAGTTTTGATACTGTGGATTGCCGGTTCGATGTGTTAGCCTTCACCGGAAATGATGTTGAGTGGTTTAAGGATGCGTTTAATGACCACTCATAATTGAAGATACAGAGCCTGGTTCTTAAGGATTAGCGTGTTAGATAGAATTAAAGTCTGCTTTACAGAAAGCATTCAAACTCAGATTGCTGCGGCTGAAGCGCTTCCGGATGCGATTTCCCGTGCAGCCATGACGCTGGTTCAATCCCTGCTCAATGGCAACAAAATTCTCTGTTGTGGTAATGGGACGTCCGCTGCCAACGCACAGCATTTTGCTGCCAGCATGATCAACCGTTTTGAAACAGAACGCCCCAGTTTACCTGCTATTGCACTAAATACTGATAATGTGGTCTTAACTGCGATTGCCAACGATCGCCTGCACGACGAAGTTTATGCAAAACAAGTCCGTGCGCTGGGACATGCAGGTGATGTTCTGTTGGCTATCTCTACGCGTGGTAATAGCCGCGATATCGTTAAAGCCGTTGAAGCTGCCGTCACGCGTGACATGACGATCGTAGCGCTGACCGGTTATGACGGGGGTGAACTGGCCGGATTATTGGGGCCACAGGATGTCGAAATCCGCATTCCCTCACACCACAGCGCCCGCGTTCAGGAAATGCATATGCTGACGGTAAACTGCCTTTGCGATCTCATCGATAACACGCTTTTCCCTCACCAGGATGATTAAGGAGTACACATGAAGGCATTTTCGCCGCTCGCAGTCGTTATTTCTGCGTTGCTGTTGCAAGGCTGTGTAGCTGCCGCCGTTGTCGGAACTGCAGCTGTCGGGACTAAAGCCGCAACAGACCCTCGCAGTGTCGGCACCCAGGTAGATGATGGTACCCTGGAATTACGCGTCAATACGGCGTTGTCAAAAGATGCCCAAATTAAGAAAGAAGCGCGCATCAACGTCAGCGCCTATCAGGGTAAGGTGCTGCTGGTCGGTCAGTCTCCTAATAGCGAGCTTTCTGCACGAGCAAAACAAATTGCTATGGGCGTAGAAGGAACGACGGAAGTATTTAACGAGATCCGTCAGGGCCAGCCAATCGGTCTTGGCGAAGCGTCCAACGATACCTGGATCACCACCAAAGTTCGTTCCCAGTTGCTGACCAGCGATCAGGTGAAATCCTCTAACGTTAAAGTGACAACCGAGAATGGAGAAGTATTCCTGCTGGGTCTGGTCACCGAGCGTGAAGCGAAGGCTGCAGCAGATATCGCCAGCCGGGTAAGTGGCGTGAAGCGCGTCACCACAGCCTTTACGTTCATCAAATAACGCGTAAATAGCCCGGTGAGGCCATACTCGCCGGGTTATTTCGCTCTTTCCCGAAGCTGGGATGAAGTAAGAACTGACACCCCTTCATGAGCAGGTGAGATAGCTTCCGCCAGCATTGCCCGCGCAACATCACGCGCCTCAATCGATTTCCAGTTTCCGGGCAGCAGCCGGAATAACGGTGCAAAGAACATTTCATTTGCCCGCTGCTTATCCCGTTCCCCCAACAACATTGAAGGCCGTGCAATCGTTAACCGTGGCCAGTTCTGAGCAATCAGCGCCTGTTCCATTTCACCTTTAACCCGGTTATAAAAAAATGGGGAGTTGGCATTGGCTCCCATAGCGCTGACTACCAGCATATGCTGGGCCCCCAGGCGAAGACCCGTCAGGGCAGTATCCACCACTAGGGTATAGTCTGCGTGAATAAATGCCTCTTTGCTGCCCGCTTCTCGTCGGGTGGTTCCCAGGCAGCAAAAAACGATATCTATCGGATCGTTCACCTGTGCCAGCGCATCTGTCAGTTGCGGATCGTGCGGGTTATAGACCCCAACCGTATCGGCCAGTGGGCGGCGTGTTGGAGCAGTAATGGCGTGGATCCGCGGTTCATTCAGCAGCATACGCAATAAATGCCCCCCCACCAGCCCCGTTGCACCTGTAATTAACACCTGACTCATCGCTTCTCCTTCCTTTGCGCCCACTATCATTCATCTAACTATAGATCACGTAGCCAAAGCATTTTTTTACCAAAACCCAATGTGTTGTCAGTGAATTTGATTTCATCCAGCCGAATCTCCCAGACGGGCGCAGGCATCATTTTGGCGACAGGGAAGCGGCGATTATAAGCTTTACGCGCTAAGTCACTCTCTTCTCCCTCCAGACGCCTGATTTCCCCTTTAAACTGCACACCGCGGATCAGCGCCACCGTTTTGGGCTGGCCGTTTACCGTTCCAGCAACGGGTGCGCGCGGGCCGGACATCTGTGCATGGCGCGTCTTCTCTTCGGTGAGCACATAGAACGCCACCTTTTGTGCATCAAACAGATAAAATGCATTGGCACACCACAATTCACCCTCATGGTGCACACACCAGGTCACGACGTGCTGTTTTGCCAGCCAACGAGTCACCGCAGTCAGTGTTTCCATTTCTGTTCTCTTTTATACTGTAAGTTTGAAAATTATCACGTCGATGGTGACAATGACACCCTGGTATCTGTACCTGATCCGTACCACAGACAACGCCCTGTACACCGGAATAACAACCGATGTGCAACGCCGCTATAAGCAGCATCAGAGTGGAAAAGGCGCAAAAGCACTGCGCGGGAAGGGGGAATTAACTCTGGCATTTGCGGCACAAGTCGGCGACCGTTCGCTGGCCCTGCGCATAGAATATCGTATTAAACAGCTTACAAAGCGTCAGAAAGAACGCCTTGTAGAAGGCGAAGGGTTTGAGGCGCTACTGAGCAGCCTGCAAACCCCGGCGCTTAAAAACGATTGAAGTGATCGTGGTATTCCACCAAACCCGTCACACCATTCAGCGCATCTTCCGCCAGGCGATGCACCTGAAATGCGCTTTCGGTACCAGGCCAGCGGCAATGAAGATCGTGGTGAGCGGCCAGTTCAAAACCTAAGCGACTGTACAATGCTGGATCGCCCAGTGTGACCACCGCGGCGTAACCAAACTCGTTCAGCGAATCCAGCCCTTCATAAACCAGTTGACGCGCCAGACCCTGTCCGCGGTAGTTTTCATCAACCGCCAGTGGAGCCATTCCGACCCATTGCAGGTCTTCACCCTGTACATCAACAGGACTGAACGCGACATAGCCCACAACCTGGCCTTCGTCATCGGTCGCAACCAGACCCAGCGTCAGAAAGCCATCTTCGCGCAGGTCATGTACTAACTTCGCTTCTGCATCGCTATCAAATGAGCGGCGCAGCAACGCATCAATACCAGGGGCATCAATGGGAATTTCAACTCGAATCAGCATGGTTCACCTACCGAGGTCTGTTTGGTTTCTGGCGAATGTTTCATACCCGCCTCAACAAAGTCCGCCAGTTGCAGCAGCATGACACGCAACGGTTTCGGCATCTGCTCCAGTTCAATGGCGTCCATCAGATTTTTCACATGTAGCCCTAATTCTGTATCGCCTTCAATCACCAGGCGACGCTGGAAGAAAAGCGTATCCGGGTCCTGCTTGCGCGCTGCAATCATCAATAAATCGCTGGCATCTGCGCTAAAACTCACATCAGCGTCTGCGTCCTGACTGACGATAAGTTTGTCGTTCTCAACAGAGGTATACCATCTGAGGCCAATATCGCGAACATTTATGCTCAACCAGCGACCGTCGAGAAACTCAAGTTCTCCATCGGCCAGCGCCTGGCGAAATTGCCAGCTCAAGACTTGTTCCAGAACCTGGCGCTTCAGCGTAAAGGGCGTCAGTTTAACCGGTACACTCATCAGAGAAGGACCAAAATGTACTAAGCGTGAACGCAGTATATCCAACACGAGCTTTACTCCCTGTTTCAATAGTCCTGCTATTTTGCCATATCAAATAAACGACATAGCGGCATAAATCAACAATTCGATGCGAAATTGTTACCTCTTTATTGGTGTCACCAATACGACTTTAACTGCCTCAAATCAAAAATTGTCTCAGCAAGGTTAACTAAAATCCCTCTTCGTTAACATTTTTGCGCCCTGGTGGCGCAACTTTCAGGATAAATTATGGAGCTGCTCTGCCCTGCCGGAAATCTCCCGGCGCTTAAGGCGGCCATCGAGAACGGCGCTGATGCTGTATACATCGGGCTGAAAGATGACACCAACGCCCGTCATTTCGCCGGCCTTAATTTTACCGAGAAAAAATTGCAGGAAGCGGTGAATTTTGTCCATCAACACCGCCGTAAGCTGCACATCGCAATTAACACCTTTGCGCACCCGGATGGTTACGCACGTTGGCAACGAGCCGTTGATATGGCGGCGCAACTGGGTGCTGATGCGCTGATCCTCGCCGATCTCGCTATGCTTGAGTATGCCGCAGAGCGCTACCCGCATATTGAGCGCCATGTCTCCGTTCAGGCATCCGCAACCAACGAGGAAGCGATTAATTTCTACCATCGCAACTTTGACGTCGCACGCGTTGTTCTACCACGTGTGCTATCAATCCATCAGGTAAAACAGCTCGCTCGCGTAACACCAGTTCCTTTAGAAGTGTTTGCCTTTGGCAGTCTGTGCATTATGGCGGAAGGTCGCTGCTATCTTTCGTCTTATCTGACGGGTGAATCCCCCAACACCGTTGGTGCGTGCTCCCCTGCCCGATTTGTTCGCTGGCAGCAAACCCCAGCAGGCCTTGAATCTCGCCTGAATGAAGTGCTGATTGACCGCTATCAGGACGGTGAAAACGCAGGTTATCCAACGCTTTGTAAGGGACGCTATCTTGTGGACGGTGAGCGTTATCATGCGCTGGAGGAGCCGACCAGCCTTAATACGTTAGAACTGCTACCCGATCTGATGGCAGCCAACATCGCCTCGGTGAAAATTGAGGGACGTCAGCGTAGCCCGGCTTACGTCAGCCAGGTGGCGAAAGTGTGGCGCCAGGCGATTGACCGTTGCAAAGCCGATCCGCAGAACTTTGTTCCGCAAAGCGCCTGGATGGAAACACTCGGTTCAATGTCCGAAGGCACGCAGACTACGCTTGGTGCGTATCACCGTAAATGGCAGTGAGAAAAGCAATGAAATATTCCTTAGGACCAGTGCTCTACTACTGGTCGAAAGAAACGCTGGAAGATTTTTATCAGCAGGCCGCTACCAGTAATGCCGACGTTATCTATCTTGGGGAAGCTGTGTGTAGCAAACGCCGCGCCACCAAAACGGGTGACTGGATTGATATGGCAAAATCACTCGCCAGTAGCGGGAAACAGGTGGTGCTGTCCACGCTGGCGCTGGTTCAGGCATCATCGGAGCTGGGTGAGCTGAAGCGCTATGTAGAAAATGGCGACTTCCTACTGGAAGCCAGCGATCTGGGCGTTGTGAACATGTGCGCCGAACGTAAACTGCCATTTGTCGCCGGGCATGCGCTCAACTGCTACAACGCCGTGACCCTTCGTCTGTTGCTTAAACAAGGCATGGTGCGCTGGTGTATGCCAGTAGAACTATCCCGCGACTGGCTGGTGAATCTGCTCAACCAGTGTGATGACTTGGGTATTCGCAACCAGTTTGAAGTCGAAGTTCTGAGCTACGGGCATCTACCTTTAGCGTACTCTGCCCGCTGCTTTACCGCACGCTCTGAGGACCGACCAAAAGACGAATGCGAAACCTGCTGCATCAAATATCCAAATGGCCGCGATGTCCTGTCGCAAGAGAACCAGCAGGTCTTTGTCCTGAATGGGATTCAGACCATGAGCGGTTATGTCTACAACCTCGGTAATGAACTGACGTCCATGCAGGGCCTGGTTGATATCGTCCGTCTGTCCCCATTAGGAACCGAGACATTCGCGATGCTTGATGCCTTCCGTGCCAATGAGAATGGCTGTGCCCCATTACCACTTACTGCCCACAGCGACTGTAACGGCTACTGGAAACGTCTGGCAGGTCTGGAGCTTCAGGCGTAAAAAAGCTCACTTTGTTAACAACGGTAATCAAATTTTAATGCAGTATTAAAAGATTAACCGGTAACAAAGTGAGCCGTTATGACTGACAAAATTATTCCGTTCTCGGTGCTGGATCTGGCACCGATCCCCGAAGGTTCCAGTGCAAAAGAGGCTTTTACGCACTCTCTGGATCTCGCTCAACTGGCTGAAAAGCGCGGCTACCATCGCTACTGGCTGGCTGAACATCACAATATGACCGGTATCGCCAGTGCAGCAACCTCTGTACTGATAGGTTATCTGGCAGCCAATACCACCACCCTGCGTCTGGGATCCGGTGGGGTCATGCTACCTAACCATTCACCGTTGGTGATCGCTGAGCAGTTCGGGACGCTGAATACGCTGTATCCTGGCCGTATCGACCTGGGCCTTGGACGTGCGCCAGGCAGCGATCAACCCACCATGCGCGCACTGCGCCGTCATATGAGCGGTGATATCGATAACTTCCCGCGCGATGTGGCGGAACTGGTGGACTGGTTTGACGCATGCGATCCTAATCCACAAGTACGCCCGGTTCCCGGCTATGGTGAGCAAATTCCGGTCTGGTTACTGGGATCCAGCCTGTACAGTGCACAACTGGCAGCACAGCTTGGTTTGCCGTTTGCCTTCGCCTCACACTTCGCACCAGATATGCTGCACCAGGCATTGCATCTGTATCGCACTCAGTTCAAACCTTCAGCACGGCTGGCAACACCGTATGCCATGGTGTGCATCAATATCATTGCCGCTGACAGCAATCGTGATGCCGAATTTCTCTTTACCTCGATGCAGCAGGCATTCGTAAAATTGCGTCGGGGTGAAACCGGACAGTTACCACCTCCGGTAGAAAATATGCATCAGCTGTGGTCCGCTTCTGAGCAGTATGGCGTTCAGCAGGCACTGAGTATGTCGCTGGTGGGAGATAAAGTGAAAATACGTCATGGACTGGAGTCGATTCTGCGTGAAACACAAGCGGATGAAATTATGGTCAATGGGCAGATTTTCGACCACCAGGCACGTTTACATTCGTTTGATTTAGCGATGCAGGTGAAAGAAGAGTTGGTTGGGTAGGGCGTTGTTTTGCCCGGTGGTGCTTCGCTTACCGGACCTACGAGAGCGTGTAGGCCGGATAAGCGTAGCGCCATCCGGCACTAAAAGGTTACTGGTACACAGGCAATAGATTCACGCTCGACAGGATGTGGATAACCGCGTTGCCGACGCCGAAGACCAGGATCAGAGCAATCATCGGCTTGCCCCCCCATACACGGAATTTCGGGCTACCGAAGCGTTGACGAGATTTACGCGCCAGTAATGCCGGGACAATTGCCGCCCAAATCGTTGCTGCTAATCCTGCATAACCAATTGCATACAGGAAACCGTTCGGCCACAGCAGGCCACCCACAATCGGCGGAACAAAAGTCAGTAATGCCGTTTTAAAGCGGCCCATTGCAGAATCGTCAAAACCAAACAGATCCGCCAGATAGTCAAACAGCCCCAGCGTCACTCCAAGAAACGAACTCGCTACCGCAAAGTTAGAGAACACCACCAGCAGCAGATCCAGACTACGGCTGTTCAACACACCACTCAGCGCCTGCACCAGCACATCAATGTTACCGCCCTGCTGTGCAATACCAACAAATTCAGGACGCGGAATATTGCCCATCGTCCCCAGCAACCATACGGTGTACAGCACCAGCGCCAGCAGCGTGCCGTAAACGAGGCATTTAACAATGGTGCGCGGGTCTTTGCCGTAGTACTTCATCAGACTCGGTACGTTGCCGTGGTAGCCAAATGAGGCGAGGCAAAACGGCAGCGTCATCAGCAAATACGGCGTATATGAAGCATTGCTTTCCGCCACGTTAAACAGCGTAGTCGGTGTCACATGCCCTAACAAACTGCCGAAGGTCAGGAAGAACGTTATTACCTTCGCACCCAGTACAATGGCGGTCATGCGACTGACCGCTTTAGTACTCAACCACACCACAAACGCTACCAGCAGAGCAAAACCAAATCCTGCCGCACGTGCCGGAACATTCAGCGACATCTCCGAGAAGGTGTGATGCAGGATCGAACCGCTCGCAGAAATGTATGCATAGGTCAGAATATAGAGTACAAAAGCAATCGAGATACCATTAACAACGTTCCAGCCCTTGCCCAACAGGTCTTTAGTAATGGTGTCAAAACTGGATCCAATACGATAATTCAGATTGGCCTCCAGGATCATCAGCCCGGAATGCAGCATACAAAACCAGGTAAAGATGAGCGCCGCCATAGACCAGAAGAACCACGCCCCGGACATGACCACTGGCAGAGAAAACATTCCTGCGCCAATAATGGTGCCGCCGATAATCACTACGCCGCCGAGCAGCGAAGGTGACGTTTGGGTGGTGGTTAGTGTTGCCATTCAGCCATCTCTCCAGTCAATTATATTGTGACTACATTTTAATGTGTCGCACTGTACCAGTACACGAGTACAAAATAAATAAAAAAAGCCCCGATTGTTTAGATCGGGGCTGTATATTTTACTTTACGCTTTTAAACCGTAAGGCTTATGCGTCACCACCGAAACGACGACGGCCAGCAGAGTCATCACGGCGCGGCGCAGAAGAATCATCGCGGCGCGGACCACGGTTACCTTCACGACGCTCACCGCTGAAACGACGACCATCGCCACGGCCGCCTTCACGACGCTCACCGCTGAAACTACGACCTTCACCACGACCGCCTTCACGACGTTCGCCGCTGAAGCGACCACCGCCACGACGCTCACCACCGGTGTGCGGTACTGCATCGCCAACCAGTTGCATGTTCATCGGTTTGTTCAGGATACGGGTACGGGTAAAGTGCTGCAGCACGTCGCCCGGCATGCCTTTCGGCAGTTCGATGGTGGAGTGGGAAGCAAACAGCTTGATGTTACCAATGTAACGGCTGCTGATATCGCCTTCGTTAGCAATCGCGCCAACGATATGACGAACTTCAACACCGTCGTCACGGCCCACTTCAATGCGGTACAACTGCATATCACCAACGTCACGACGTTCACGACGTGGACGATCTTCACCACCACGTTCTGGACGGTCGCCACGCGGGCCACGATCGTTGCGGTCACGCGGACCACGATCATCGCGGTCGCGGAATTCGCGTTTCGGACGCATCGGAGCATCTGGCGGCAGGATCAGCGGACGTTCACCCTGAGCCATTTTCAGCAGTGCTGCGGCCAGAGTTTCGATATCCAGTTCTTCTTCCGGCTGCATTTTTGCCAGCAGAGCACGGTACTGATCCAGATCGCTGCTTTCCAGCTGTTGCTGTACTTTCGCGGCGAATTTTTCCAGACGGCGTTTGCCCAGCAGGTCTGCGTTCGGCAGTTCTACTTCCGGAATGGTCAGCTTCATGGTGCGTTCGATGTTACGCAGCAGACGACGCTCGCGGTTCTCAACGAACAGCAGCGCACGACCCGCACGACCCGCACGACCAGTACGACCAATACGGTGAACGTAAGACTCAGAGTCCATCGGGATGTCGTAGTTAACAACCAGGCTGATACGCTCAACGTCCAGGCCACGAGCAGCAACGTCGGTCGCAATCAGAATATCCAGACGGCCATCTTTCAGACGCTCCAGAGTCTGCTCACGCAGAGACTGGTTCATGTCGCCGTTCAGTGCAGCGCTGCTATAGCCGCTACGCTCCAGTGCTTCAGCGACTTCCAGGGTCGCATTTTTGGTACGTACGAAGATAATCGCCGCATCAAAGTCTTCTGCTTCCAGGAAACGTACCAGAGCTTCATTTTTACGCATGCCCCACACAGTCCAGTAGCTCTGGCTGATGTCAGGACGCGTGGTTACGCTGGACTGAATACGAACTTCCTGCGGCTCTTTCATAAAGCGGCGGGTAATACGACGAATCGCTTCCGGCATAGTTGCAGAGAACAGAGCGGTCTGATGACCTTCCGGGATCTGCGCCATAATCGTTTCAACGTCTTCGATGAAACCCATACGCAGCATTTCATCAGCTTCGTCCAGCACCAGACCGCTCAGTTTGGAGAGATCCAGAGTACCGCGCTTCAGGTGATCCAGCAGACGTCCCGGCGTACCGACAACGATCTGCGGGCCCTGACGCAGGGCACGTAATTGCACGTCATAACGCTGGCCGCCGTACAGGGCAACCACATTCACGCCGCGCATATGTTTAGAGAAATCCGTCATGGCTTCTGCAACCTGAACCGCCAGTTCGCGGGTCGGTGCCAGCACCAGAATCTGAGGTGCCTTCAGCTCAGGATCAAGATTGTTGAGCAGCGGTAAAGAGAACGCTGCAGTTTTGCCGCTACCGGTCTGGGCCATACCCAGAACATCGCGACCGCCCAGCAGATGCGGAATGCACTCTGCCTGGATTGGAGATGGTTTTTCGTAACCCAGATCGGTAAGGGCTTCAAGGATAGGAGCCTTCAGGCCCAGATCTGCAAAAGTGGTTTCGAATTCAGCCATGTAGTACGTGTGCCTCAAAATTAATGGCGGCCAGTCTACATAACTCATCATGAAATTGATCTGCAATTTTCATTGAAAAGTGTGAACCGGCTCAAAGTAGGTGTATTAACGAACAACAACGCCCTCACCCGCGAAGGTGATGGCAATCAAAAAGATTACGGGCTGATGTGTACGTCAGCTATTGCTGGTCCGATTCTGCCAGGTCATCTTGGTCCTGGCCCAGGAGCGATAATTCCAACAATGCGTATCGGTGCTCAACAAAGTTATGAACGTTGTTAGCCACCGCCAGTTTGAACAATGCCGTAGCGTTGTCCAAATCCCCCAGACTTAGGTAGTACTTACCTAAATAGAAGTTGGTTTCACTGAGATGCTCAGCGAGCGAGGTGTTATCCGTTGCGTCCGCCTTCAGGCGTTCCATCAGCGTTGCTTCGCTAATGTTGCCCAGGTAGAACTCGACAATGTTCCATCCCCATTGTTCTTTATCCGATTTCTCGAAGCGCTGCTTTAACGCTTCTTTAGCCTGCTTCTCATCGAGCTTCTGCTCAGCGAGATAAAGCCACAGACTGCGGAAAGGATCATTGGGATCGTCTTGATAAAACGCCAGCAGATCATCTTGCGCTAACTTATCACGACCGCCGTAATACAATGCGATACCGCGATTTAAGTGCGCGTAGTTGTAAGTTGGATCAAGCTCAAGTACAGAATCAAACGCTTCATAGGCAGCATCAAAATTGCCTGCCTGCGTTAAATATATACCTAAGTAATTGAATACTTCAGGCATATCTGGTCGGATTGCTAGCGCTTGTGAAAAATCATTTCGCGCCAGTGCCCTCAGACCGAGACTATCATACAACACTCCGCGCTCATATAAAAGCTGTGCGCGTTCGTCATCGGTTAAAGCCCGACTGGCAAGAATTTGTTCCATACGTGCCAGAATCACTTCCTGCTGTAAAGTCGGTTGCAGTGGTACTGCGAGGACTTCACTCTTACGCCAGGTGGAATTACTGCATCCAGCCAGCGTGAGTGCTGTCGCAACGAAACACCAGCGCAAAAAAGGCTTCATTTCCCACTCCCGAAGACAACGATTGAATGAACGTCCAGTTCCCCGGTTGCTAACAAGGCGTCCTGCCGGGTTAAAGGCCCTCCGCTCACACGGAGGGCAATGGCAACCTTACTCGCCCTGCTGGCTCACCGGTGCTTCCGGTGCAGCTGCGGGTTGAGATTGCTCAGTTGCTTCTTTAATGCTCAGACGTACGCGGCCCTGGCGATCAACTTCCAGAACTTTAACCGGTACTTCCTGGCCCATCTGCAGGTAATCGGTCACTTTCTCTACGCGCTTGTCGGCGATCTGAGAGATGTGTACCAGACCTTCTTTACCGCCACCAATGGCAACGAATGCGCCAAAGTCAACGATACGGGTCACTTTACCGTTGTAGATACGGCCTACTTCGATTTCTGCGGTGATCTCTTCGATACGACGGATAGCATATTTTGCTTTTTCACCGTCGGTCGCCGCGATCTTCACAGTACCATCATCTTCAATTTCGATGGTGGTGCCGGTCTCTTCGGTCAGAGCACGGATAACAGAACCGCCTTTACCGATAACGTCTTTGATCTTGTCCGGGCTGATCTTGATAGTATGGATACGCGGAGCGAACTGAGAAATGTCGCCGCGCGGCGCGTTGATCGCCTGTTCCATCACTCCCAGGATGTGCAGACGCGCACCTTTAGCCTGGTTCAGAGCAACCTGCATGATCTCTTTGGTGATACCTTCAATTTTGATATCCATCTGCAGTGCAGAGATACCGTCGCGGGAACCCGCCACTTTGAAGTCCATATCGCCCAAATGGTCTTCGTCACCCAGGATGTCAGACAGAACAACAAAGTTGTCGCCTTCTTTCACCAGACCCATCGCGATACCCGCAACAGCGGCTTTGATTGGCACACCTGCATCCATCAGCGCCAGGGAAGCACCACACACGGAAGCCATGGAAGAAGAACCGTTAGATTCAGTGATTTCAGACACAACACGTACGGTGTACGGGAATTTGTCCAGGTCCGGCATTACTGCCAGCACGCCGCGTTTCGCCAGACGACCGTGACCAATTTCACGACGTTTCGGAGAACCGACCATGCCAGTTTCGCCTACGCAGTACGGAGGGAAGTTGTAATGGAACAGGAAGTTGTCAGTACGCTCGCCCATCAGTTCATCAAGGTTCTGCGCATCACGCGTGGTTCCGAGGGTCGCAGTAACCAACGCCTGAGTTTCACCACGGGTGAACAGTGCGGAACCGTGAGTACGCGGCAGAACGCCAGTACGCACGTCCAGACCACGGATCATATCTTTTTCACGACCGTCGATACGCGGCTCACCTGCCAGTACGCGGCTACGAACAACGTTTTTCTCGATAGCGTGCAGGATTTCACCCAGTTCGTTAGCGTCCAGGGTTTCGTCTTCTGCAACCAGCGTAGCGATGGTTTCAGATTTGATCACGTCAACCTGAGCATAACGCTCTTGTTTGTCGGTGATGCGGTAAGCATCGCTCAGACGAGATTCTGCCAGCGCTGCAACGCGCGCATTCAGCGCTTCGTTGACGGCTTCTGGCTGCCAGTCCCAACGCGGTTTGCCAGCTTCTTTTACCAGCTCATTGATCGCCTGAATAACAACCTGCTGCTGCTCGTGACCGAACACTACAGCGCCCAGCATCTGGTCTTCGCTCAGCAGTTCAGCTTCGGATTCAACCATCAGTACGGCAGCTTCAGTACCCGCTACAACCAGGTCCAGTTTACTTTCTTTCAGTTCGTCCTGGGTCGGGTTCAGTACGTACTGGTCATTGATGTAACCAACGCGTGCTGCGCCAATCGGGCCGTTGAACGGAATGCCGGACAGAGACAGCGCAGCGGATGCACCGATCATTGCCACGATATCCGGGTTAACCTGCGGGTTAACGGAAACAACAGTCGCGATAACCTGTACTTCGTTTACGAAGCCTTCCGGGAACAGCGGGCGAACCGGGCGGTCAATCAGACGCGCGATCAGGGTTTCACCTTCGCTCGGACGACCTTCACGACGGAAGAAGCTACCTGGGATACGACCAGCAGCGTAAGTACGCTCCTGATAGTTAACAGTCAGCGGGAAGAAATCCTGGCCTGGTTTCGCTTTTTTCTGACCAACAACGGTAACGAATACCGCAGTGTCATCCATGCTAACCATAACGGCGGCAGTCGCCTGACGCGCCATCATGCCGGTTTCCAGCGTTACGGTGTGTTGACCGTACTGGAATTTACGAACGATCGGATTAAGCAAAATAATATCCTTTCTCTATTTTTTTTGACGACACAAATGCGCCATCGTTAATACCCGATCTTCTGCGCATCCTCGCGACTAATGACAACCCTAACCCACGCTTATTGGGTAAAGCCTCTCATTAGCCGCGCGAACCTCTGCAACGGAAGATCATACTTAGCAACAATACATTAGTTTCCAGCGAATTGCTGCCATCTGCTGGAAAAAAGGGGCCATGAAGGCCCCCTCTTTCTGAAACTCGAAAGAATTAGCGACGCAGGCCCAGACGCTCGATCAGCGCGGTGTAGCGTGCAACATCTTTACGTTTCAGGTAGTCGAGCAGTTTACGACGCTGAGAAACCATGCGCAGCAGACCACGACGGCTGTGGTGATCTTTTTTGTGCTCTGCAAAGTGGCCCTGCAGGTGGTTAATCTGTGCAGTCAACAGAGCAACCTGAACATCGGTAGAACCGGTGTCGTTTGCATCACGACCAAACTCAGAAACGATTTTAGCTGTAGCTTCAGTACTTAGAGACATTTTAAAACTCCAAAGTGTTAAGAATGAAAGGACGCCGATCTCTAATTCAGCGATCCCAGTGTATACACTTCATCCTTCAAACTGACTCTGCGTTGGCTGCGTCCGCTCACCTCAGTCACTTACTTAAGTAAGCCCCTGAGGATTCTCAGACTTGCCGCCTTGATGCAGCTCGAATGATTTTGTGTACACGTCGCGCAAACTGTTAAATAATTTGCGCGACGTTAAGCGGCAGTATTCTACTCGCAGCGCCCTTTTATCGCAAGACAGAGAGCGCTACGCAGGATACTCGACCACCAGTCGACGAGGGGCGACACGACCTTCATCGTCTATCTCCCCCATGCCGATAAATTTGCCTTCGTCACCTTCCGTCACGCGAACCAGTCCTTCCAGAGGCACGCCCGTCGTACGCACAGGATTACCATTTTTAAAGTAAACCGATGACGTTAAAGGAAGATTAACAACAGGATAGTCAGACGCCGGGCTGTCCATTGGCATCAGCAGCGGATCAAGCAACTGCGCTGGCGGAATGTTCTGCTGTTCGGCTTGTTCAACCAGACTGCGTAAATGCTCCAGCGTGACCATACGCTCTACCGGATATTTGCTGACCGTCAGACGGCGCAGATACGTGACATGCGCGCCGCATCCCAGTTTCTCGCCAAGATCGTCAATAATAGTTCGAATGTAAGTTCCTTTGGAGCAATGCACTTCCAGCTCCAGATCGTTACCTTCATGACGAATAAATAGCAGCTCATAAACAGTAATCGGACGTGCTTCACGCGGTACTTCAATGCCTTGACGTGCATATTCGTACAGTTTTTTACCCTGATACTTCAGCGCCGAATACATCGAAGGTATTTGTTCGATATCGCCGCGAAAAGTGTCCAGCGCATTCGCAAGCTGTTCCGGGGTAAACGTCACCGGACGCTCCTGCACGATTTGCCCATCAGCATCGGAAGTGTCTGTGCGCTGTCCCAAACGGGCAACCACACGATAGCGTTTGTCAGAATCCAGCAGGTACTGCGAAAACTTTGTCGCTTCCCCGAGGCAGATAGGCAACATGCCTGTAGCCAGCGGATCCAGCGCACCAGTGTGACCGGCACGGTTGGCATTGTAGATGCGTTTTACTTTTTGCAGTACGTCATTGCTGGACATGCCCTGTGGCTTATCCAGCAATAGAACACCATGAATGTCGCGACCACGACGACGAGGACGACTCATCAGTCCTCCTTGCTGTCGTCCGCAGGATTCACACGACGTTCATCGTCATGTTTCACCACGCTGGTCACCAGGTTAGACATGCGCATCCCTTCGACCAGTGAGTTGTCGTAAAAGAAAGTCAGCTCAGGCACGATACGCAGGCGCATGGCTTTACCCAGCAGCGAGCGGATAAAACCGGAGGCTTCTTGCAACGCTTTGATTCCGGCTTTAACAGCCGCTTCATCTTTGTCGTTCAGGAAGGTGACAAATACTTTGGCATACGCCAGGTCACGGGACATTTCGACACCTGAAACAGTTGTCATCATACCCAGACGCGGATCTTTAATTTCGCGCTGCAGGATGATTGCGATCTCTTTTTGCATCTCCTGGGCCACGCGCTGCGGGCGACCAAATTCTTTCGCCATAATAAATTCTCCAGAATAAAGACAAAAAAGGGGCCATTAGCCCCTTTTTAAATTTCATTGCCGGGTGGCGCTTCGCTTACCCGGCCTACCTCAAATAAGCTTCTATGGATTGGGCTGTCCAACACATCAACAGCCCAAAAGACGACGAAGATTATGCGATGGTACGTTTGATTTCGATGATTTCGAATACTTCGATCATATCGCCGGTACGTACGTCGTTGTAGTTCTTAACGCCGATACCACATTCCATACCGTTACGGACTTCGTTGACATCATCTTTGAAGCGACGCAGGGATTCCAGCTCGCCTTCATAGATAACCACGTTGTCGCGCAGGACGCGGATTGGGTTGTGACGTTTAACCACACCTTCGGTAACCATACAGCCTGCGATAGCGCCGAATTTCGGTGATTTGAACACATCACGGACTTCAGCCAGACCGATGATCTGCTGTTTCAGTTCCGGAGACAGCATACCGCTCATCGCTGCTTTCACTTCGTCGATCAGGTGATAGATGACGGAGTAGTAACGCAGATCCAGACTTTCAGATTCAATCACTTTACGTGCAGAGGCATCAGCACGTACGTTGAAGCCAACCAGAATCGCGTTGGATGCAGCAGCCAGAGTTGCGTCGGTTTCGGTGATACCACCAACCCCAGAACCGATGATCTTCACTTTTACTTCGTCGGTAGACAGTTTCAGTAAAGAGTCGGAGATCGCTTCTACAGAACCCTGAACGTCTGCTTTCAGTACGATGTTCACTTCGTGAACTTCGCCTTCGGTCATGTTAGCGAACATGTTCTCGAGTTTAGATTTCTGCTGACGAGCCAGTTTAACTTCACGGAATTTGCCCTGACGATACAGTGCAACTTCACGCGCTTTCTTCTCGTCACGTACGACGGTAACTTCGTCACCGGCAGCCGGAACACCGGACAGACCCAGAATTTCCACCGGAATGGATGGACCTGCTTCCAGTACTTCCTGACCCAGTTCGTTACGCATTGCACGAACGCGGCCATACTCGAAACCACACAGAACGATATCGCCTTTGTTCAGCGTACCTTCACGAACCAGAACCGTTGCTACCGGACCACGACCTTTATCCAGGAAGGATTCGATAACCGCACCGCTCGCCATACCTTTACGAACAGCTTTCAGTTCCAGAACTTCGGCCTGCAGCAGGATTGCATCCAGCAGCTCGTCGATACCGGTACCCGCTTTCGCAGATACGTGTACGAACTGGCTTTCGCCGCCCCACTCTTCCGGCATGATACCGTACTGGGACAGTTCATTTTTAACGCGATCTGGATCCGCTTCTGGCTTATCGATTTTGTTGACCGCTACCACAACCGGCACCTGCGCCGCTTTCGCGTGCTGGATAGCTTCGATGGTCTGCGGCATCACGCCGTCGTCTGCAGCGACAACCAGTACAACGATATCCGTTGCCTGAGCACCACGAGCACGCATAGAAGTAAACGCGGCGTGGCCCGGGGTATCCAGGAAGGTGATCATACCGTTGTCAGTTTCAACGTGGTACGCACCGATATGCTGAGTAATGCCGCCCGCTTCGCCTGAGGCCACTTTCGTTGAACGAATGTAGTCCAGCAGAGAGGTTTTACCGTGGTCAACGTGGCCCATGATGGTCACTACCGGTGCGCGAGCTTCAGCTGCAGCACCTGTATCACGGTCGCTCATTACCGCTTCTTCCAGCTCGTTTTCACGACGCAGGATAACTTTGTGACCCATCTCTTCGGCAACCAGCTGCGCGGTTTCCTGGTCAATAACCTGGTTAATAGTGGCCATTGCGCCCAGCTTCATCATCGCTTTGATAACCTGAGAGCCTTTAACCGCCATCTTGTTCGCCAGATCGCCAACAGTGATGGTTTCGCCAATCACAACGTCACGGTTAACAGCCTGAGCCGGCTTCTGGAAGCCCTGCTGCAGAGAAGAACCTTTACGCTGTTTACCACCTTTACCGCCGCGAACTGCTGCACGAGCTTCTTCACGGTCAGCTTTAGATTCAGCGTGTTTGTTGCCTTTTTTCGCCGGACGCGCTGCTTTCGTGCTGCGAGTACGGCCACGGCCGCCTTCTACTTCACGATCGTTCTCGTCTTCTGCCTGGCGAGCATGCTGAGAAGTGGTGACGTGATAATCACTCTTATCTTCTTCCACTTTCTCTTGCTCTGCCCAAACACCGGCATTCTCTTCCGCCATACGACGGGCTTCTTCAGCCACACGACGCGCTTCTTCTTCAAGCTTACGGCGCGCTTCTTCTTCCGCTTTACGCTTCAGTTCAGCGGCTTCATTTTCACGGCGGGCTTTTTCGGCCTGGGCGGTTTTAGTCATATCGTCGGTCTGTTGATTGCTCACTTTGTCTTTTTCCGCAGCTTCACGTTTCGCTTTATCAGCGGCTTCACGTTTAGCTTGTTCTGCGGCCTCACGTTCGGCTTTTTGTTGCGCCTCGCGTTTGGCAGCTTCTTCTGCCTCACGACGGGCTTGCTCTTCCGCTTCACGCTGCGCCTGCTCTTCCGCGGCAAGGCGTTCAGCCTCTTGCGGATCGCGTTTCACAAAGGTGCGTGTCTTGCGGACTTCGATTTGTACCGATTTACTTTTTCCACCGGTACCAGGAATATTGAGAGTACTGCGCGTTTTACGCTGCAATGTTAACTTATCCGGCGCCGATCCATTTTCACGGTTCAGGTGCGCCAGTAAGGTTTGTTTCTCTTGTGCGGACACAGAATCATCAGCAGACTTCGGGATACCAGCATCAGCAAATTGCTGAACCAGGCGATCCACGGAGGTCTGAATCTCTGCAGCCAGCGTTTTTACGGTTACATCTGTCATACTGTTCCTTCCTGCTACAGTTTATTACGCTTCGTCGCCGAACCAGCAAATATTACGGGCAGCCATAATCAGCTCACCGGCTTTTTCGTCGGTCAACCCTTCGATATCAGCCAGATCATCAATGCCCTGTTCAGCGAGATCTTCCAGCGTACAAACACCACGGGCAGCCAGTTTGAATGCCATTTCGCGATCTAATCCTTCCAGATTCAGCAGATCGTCAGCCGGTTTGTTATCACCGAGGCTTTCTTCCTGGGCCAGTGCCAGAGTGGTCAGTGCGTTTTTAGCACGCTCGCGCAGCGCTTCAACGGTCTGCTCATCAAGGCCGTCAATTTCCAGCAGTTCTTTCATTGGCACATAGGCCAACTCTTCCAGCGTAGCAAAACCTTCTTCCACCAGAACCGTCGCGAAATCTTCATCAATATCGAGATACTTGGTGAAGGTATCAATGGCTGCATGCGCTTCAGCCTGATGCTTAGCCTGCAGGTCATCAACGGTCATGACGTTGAGTTCCCAACCGCTCAGTTGTGAAGCCAGGCGGACGTTCTGACCATTACGTCCAATCGCCTGAGCCAGGTTACCGGCTTCAACCGCGATATCCATGGTGTGTTTATCTTCATCCACCACGATAGAAGCGACGTCTGCTGGCGCCATTGCGTTGATCACGAACTGTGCCGGGTTATCATCCCACAGGACGATATCGATACGCTCGCCACCCAGTTCGGTAGAAACCGCCTGAACACGCGCACCGCGCATACCCACACAAGCACCAACCGGATCAATGCGCTTATCGTTGGTTTTCACCGCGATTTTCGCACGAGAACCCGGATCGCGAGCTGCCGCTTTAATTTCGATCACTTCTTCGCCAATTTCTGGCACTTCAATGCGGAACAGTTCAATCAGCATTTCCGGCTTGGAACGCGTAACAAACAGTTGCGCACCACGCGCTTCCGGGCGGACAGAATACAGAACGCCACGAATACGGTCTCCCGGGCGGAAGTTTTCACGCGGCAGCATGTCTTCACGCAGGATCACAGCTTCAGCGTTACTGCCGAGGTCCAGAGAGATGTTGTCGCGGTTTACTTTCTTCACCACACCGGTGACGATTTCGCCTTCGTGTTCACGGAATTGATCAACAACCATCGCACGTTCAGCTTCACGTACTTTCTGCACGATAACCTGTTTCGCGGTCTGGGTAGTGATACGGTCAAAGGTTACAGATTCAATCTGATCTTCAACATATTCACCCACGTTCAGACTTTCGTCTTCGTAACGTGCAGCTTCCAGCGTAATTTCTTTGGTTGGCTGAGTGACTTCTTCCACAATTACCCAACGGCGGAAGGTATCGAAGTCACCGCTTTTACGATCGATCTCTACGCGAACGTCGATCTCTTGTTCATATTTTTTCTTTGTTGCTGTAGCCAGCGCACTTTCCAGCGCTTCAAAAATTTTCTCGCGTGGCAGCGCTTTTTCGTTGGATACGGCTTCAACAACAGCCAAAATTTCTTTGTTCATCGCGGGCTTTTCACCTCAATCCAGACTGTTAAAAGTGGGGAACCAGGTTCGCCTTCTGGATATTACTCAGCGCGAACACTTCATCTTTACCTTCGACTGTGACAGTGATCATTTCACCATCCACCGCTTTGATAACGCCCTGCCATTTACGACGGTTTTGCACCGCCATACGAAGAACCAGCGTGACTTCTTCACCCAGGAAACGCACGTAGTGTTCAGCCGTGAACATAGGACGGTCGAGACCCGGTGAGGAGACTTCCAGGTTATAAGCTACAGTGATCGGATCTTCGACATCCATCACAGCACTTACCTGGTGGCTCACATCAGCACAATCATCAACATTGATGCCATCTTCACTATCAATATAGATGCGCAGTGTGGATGTGCGACCGCGAATAAATTCGATGCCGACCAGCTCGTACCCCAAGGCTTCAACTGGCGCTTTAATCATCTCTGTTAATTTTTGCTCTAATGTGGACAAGCCCACCCCCAAGACATAAAAAAAGGGCCTAAAGCCCAGTTATTCTGTAGTCAGATAACAAAAAACCCCGATAAATCGGGGCTTTAGATAACTGAACCCTATAACCGCACCTGCGGTTCGGAGAACCTTCCGAAAGAATTTTTTTCAAATCCAGCTACGAAGGCTTAAGTCTTCACAGTATATTTGAAAAAGAACTCTAAGGGAAAGTGGTTGCGGGGGCCGGATTTGAACCGACGACCTTCGGGTTATGAGCCCGACGAGCTACCAGGCTGCTCCACCCCGCGCCTGAAACGTGGCAAATTTTACTCGTTTTGGGTAAAAAATGCAAATACTGCTGGGATTTGGTACCGAGGACGGGACGTAAAATCTGCGCACAGTATATTGATTCTTTATACGTTATGTCAACCTTGATACAACTATGCAAATGGATGAATGCTGACAGATGCATAATAAACAAAAAGCAATAGCAATAAAATCGCCGCCTACGCCGTTATTTAACGAAATTATCACTAAACTCTTCCTGTCATCCTTAAAAGATGATTAAATGAAAACTCACTTATTTTGCATAAAAATGCAATTAACATAAAAAACCGACCTCTTCACCAGTCTATCAAGCAGGGTTTTATTTTATGACGACGATTCTCAAGCATCTCCCGGTAGGTCAACGTATTGGTATCGCTTTTTCTGGCGGCCTGGACACCAGTGCAGCACTGCTGTGGATGCGACAAAAAGGGGCTGTCCCATATGCATATACTGCGAATTTGGGCCAGCCGGATGAGGATGACTATGACGCCATTCCTCGCCGTGCAATGGAGTATGGTGCTGAGAATGCTCGCCTGGTAGATTGCCGTAAGCAGTTGGTTGCTGAGGGGATCGCCGCAATTCAGTGTGGTGCATTCCACAACACCACGGGTGGACTGACCTACTTCAACACCACTCCACTGGGTCGTGCCGTGACCGGTACTATGCTGGTAGCCGCCATGAAAGAAGATGGTGTGAATATCTGGGGCGACGGCAGCACCTATAAAGGAAACGACATTGAGCGTTTCTATCGTTACGGGTTGTTGACCAACGCGGAACTGCAGATCTACAAACCGTGGCTGGATACCGATTTCATCGACGAACTCGGCGGTCGCCATGAGATGTCCGAATTTATGATCGCCTGTGGTTTCGACTACAAAATGTCTGTCGAAAAAGCCTATTCCACTGACTCGAATATGCTCGGCGCGACCCACGAAGCGAAAGATCTGGAATTCCTGAACTCCAGCGTCAAAATCGTCAACCCAATTATGGGCGTCAAGTTCTGGGATGAAAGTGTGAAGATCCCGGCTGAAGAAGTGACCGTCCGTTTTGAGCAGGGGCATCCGGTTGCACTGAACGGCAAAACCTTCAGCGACGACGTAGAGATGATGCTGGAAGCCAACCGCATCGGTGGCCGTCACGGTTTGGGCATGAGCGATCAAATTGAAAACCGTATTATCGAGGCGAAAAGCCGTGGCATCTATGAAGCCCCGGGAATGGCGCTTCTGCATATCGCTTACGAGCGTCTGCTGACTGGTATTCATAACGAAGATACCATTGAACAATACCACGCTCACGGTCGCCAGCTTGGCCGTCTGCTGTATCAGGGCCGCTGGTTCGACTCTCAGGCGCTGATGCTTCGTGATGGTTTACAACGTTGGGTAGCAAGCCAGATCACCGGCGAAGTGACGCTGGAGCTGCGTTGCGGTAACGATTATTCGATTCTCAATACTGTATCCGACAATCTGACCTACAAACCAGAACGTCTGACCATGGAAAAAGGTGATTCAGTGTTCTCACCGGACGATCGTATTGGACAACTGACCATGCGTAACCTGGACATCACCGATACCCGCGAGAAACTGTTCGGCTACGCCCAGTCTGGTTTGCTGACTGCATCTTCCGCAACTGGCCTGCCACAGGTAGAGAATCTGGAAAACAAAGCGAAGTAATCGCGTTACAAAAATGACAAAAGCCGCGCAAGCGGCTTTTTTATGCGCTGAATTTAAAGTGAGTATCATGCAGGCTGGATAAAGACTTCACCGCCCTTCTTTAGAGAGGAAACCTGTGTTTACACAAACTTCAAATGCAAAAATGGACGCTAATTAGCGTCCATTTTCTTTGGAATTTGGTACCGAGGACGGGACTTGAACCCGTAAGCCCTATTGGGCACTACCACCTCAAGGTAGCGTGTCTACCAATTCCACCACCTCGGCACTGAAATCTTAGCGTGGGATATCGCTGGTCGGCTGAGCCGGAGCAGTTGGCTGAGTTTGCTCGGTTTTCGCCGGTGCACTCAGATTTTCCCACTCACTTCCTTTATTGGTCTTATTGCTGTTCATGTTACCCAGCACCAGACTGATGATGAAGAACAAGGTTCCCAATACAGCTGTCATTCGGGTCATGAAGTTACCAGAACCACTTGAACCAAACAGTGTACCAGAAGCGCCTGCGCCAAAAGAGGCTCCCATATCAGCGCCTTTACCTTGCTGCAGCATGATCAAGCCAACCAGGCCAATTGCCACAATAAGGAAAACTACTAAAAGAGCTTCGTGCATAATCAACCTGTTCCTTGCGGAGTTGCCGCGTACCAATGCTTCGACCAATAAAGCGGGACCGTTATACTGTTTCCCACTGAAGCGGGTGTGAATACTAACCAAAGCGAATAACCTTCGCAAGGGCAATTTGTTTGCATTGTATCAACTGCGGAAAAAATCGCCATATCAATCAAAAACGCAGCAACTTATCCCAGCATCTCTGCATAACTGACCGCTGATCCTCAAGATTAGCCCAGACAACAACCGGGATTTCACTTATCAGCTCTGAATTCTCTGGCCAACAGTGGATAATATCCTGATTCACCAACTCCTCAGCCACCATCGATTCCGGTAACCATGCCATCCCCATATGGCGCAGCACCATTTCTCGTATCGTTTCGCTTAAACCACTCTCAAACACCTTTTTCAACCGTGGTCGCACACACTGTTCTAACGGGTCAATAATACGCCTGACAAAGGTGTAGTCGCTGTAGCATAGCCAAGGGATCTGTACGCCTGGATCATCAAGACTGTCCGCCAGCTGTGCAGAAATTACCGGGATAAAACGCTCATACCGCCACAAGGATCGTTTTAACCCTCCGGCAATCTCCAGCCCCGGCTGCGACGAGGGCAAATCATAGGTTACCAGTAGATCAATTTGGCGGTTTATCAAAGCATTAAAGTGGTTATCAATCCCCTGAATGCAGGCATTTACCGTAAAATTTAATTGTGGTTCGCTTTGTCGCAGATAGTTGATCATGTCAGGCAGGATATTCACCGACAACGTATGCAAACTGACCATTACCAGCGTGTTATCTGTTGCTGGCATCATTGCGGACAGCTCATGGCGAGCTTCCGTCAATGTACTCAGAACATGCCGGGCATAAGGTTCAAAACGCTCGCCATAGGAGGTCAACGTAACGGGAGTCGTGGTGCGATCGAACAGCGGGACACCCAGCACCTCCTCCAGCGCCTTAATACGCCGGCTTAGTGCTGGTTGAGTGATATGCCGCTGTGTAGCGGCCTGGGAGTAATTCCCATGCTGACTTAAAGCCAGAAAATCTTCTAACCACTTACAATCCACGTCAAACTCTCCGTCATGCCATAACAGTATCCACCGATAACAAATCGGAAATAGTCACAGTTATAGTAATGGCTTTAATGTGGACATCATAACAACAATATTCTGTTTCACCTGCCGAGTCTCCTTCCCCTTGACGTTTGACAGGACTGATATGTTTACTTTACTGACCAATGCCCGTGTATTTTCCCCTGAAGATTTAGGCCTCTGCTCCCTGCTCATACATGCCGATCGTATTGTGGCAGTAGAAAAAGATATTTCACTCTTTGATGGCGTCAAAGACGTCATCGATTGCCGGGGTAAGTGGGTTATCCCTGGTATTATCGATCAGCACGTCCATCTTACCGGCGGTGGTGGTGAAGCAGGGTTTGCCAGCCGAACACCTGCCGTCAAATTGCGCGATCTGATTCTGGCCGGTATTACAACGGTCGTCGGTGTGCTTGGCACCGATGCTATCTCTCGTTCCCCCAAAGATCTCTACGCAAAAATGCAGTCTCTTAACCTGGAGGGACTACGTGCGTTTATGCATACCGGAGCCTATGCGGTACCCAGCCCGACGATTACGCAATCCATTCGCGATGATATGGCATTTATCCCGGCAATTCTCGGTGTGAAAATCGCTCTTGCCGATCACCGTGGCTCATATCCCTCTTTCCAGGAGTTGTTGAGAATAGTCAGCGATATCCGGGTCGCCTCACTGCTGGCAGGTAAAAAAGGGTTACTGCATGTCCACCTCGGCAACCTGCCGGAAGGAATGTCGCAACTTGTGGAGCTTTGTGATGCAGGGATCCCGATCCACCATATTTCGCCAACCCATGTTGCAAGAACAGAGGCGTTGTTCGAACAGGCTACCAATTTCGCGCGTCGCGGTGGCCATATTGACGTGACGTCTGGCGGTAGTCGATTTATGCCTCAGGAAGAAGCTATTCTCCACGCACTGGAAGCTCAGGTTCCAGCCGATCGCATTACCATTAGCTCTGACGGCAACGGCAGTGTGCCACGCTTTAACGCTCAAGGAATTGTTGAAGGATTAAGTGCAGCCCCGGTAGCAGGTAACCTCAATTTGCTTCCTCGCCTGATCGATGTCGGTATTCCAGTATCTCAGGCGGTCGCGATGATGACGGCGAACGTCGCACGATCGTTGGGGATTTCCGGCGGCATGCTTTGCGCTGGAGAACGGGCCGATATTTGCGTACTCAATAACGATCTCTCACTGTCGCATCTGTTTGCCGCTGGCAAGCCGTTACTGCGTGATGGTGAATGCCTGGTTAACGGCAATTTTGAGTGAGGATGTGAAAATGTCATTATTGCTGGCGCTAGTCGCCATTATTTTTGCCGGACGCCTGATCCTGAAAAAGTATCACCCACAATCGGTGCTACTGTTGACCGGGATTGTGCTGCTGCTCATCGCACATTTTAGCGGGCTGACCACGCTCAGTAGTCTGGTGAAAAAAAGCACCGGGTTTGGCCCCTTTGATGCCTTTGAGTTTATACGCGATACCCTGAGCGTTCGCCTCGGCGGTCTCGGACTGCAAATTATGCTGATTGGCGGCTTTGCCACCTATATGTCGGCAATTGGTGCAAGCCAGGTACTGGTTCGTGTCACTTCCCGGCCTTTACAGCGTCTGAACTCCCCTTATCTGCTGCTTGGGCTTGCATTATTGCTGGGGCAATTCCTGTCGCTGTTTATCAGCAGCGCCACGGGCCTGGGATTACTACTGATGGCAACGCTTTACCCATTACTGACTCGTCTGGGTTGTAGTCGTGCTGCGGTAGCAGCCGTGATCGCCAGTACTTGCGCGGTTGAGTTTGGGCCCGGTTCAGGCAACTCTGTGCTGGCGGCTAAAACTGCGGGTATCGAGGTCGTGAACTATTTTGTCCAGGACCAGCTTCCCATCGTCGTACCCGTTATTCTCTTCATCGCCCTGCTCCATATCGTTGTTCAGCGTTTTTTCGATCGCCGGGAAAGTGGGGACCATGTGACTCAGCAGATGCAAACATTAACATCAACCGAAGAAACCAACGCACCGATAGCATGGCTGTTCCTGCCAATGCTACCGCTGGTATTGATGTTGTTATGTAGCGACCTGCTGTTCAGTTCACTAAAAATCACCCTGGATACAGCCGTACTGATAAGCCTGGCCATTACGTTGATTTGCGAGTATTGCCGCCACCGAAAAGCGCGTGATGTAATGGCAGGCGTGCAAAAAGTTTTCGACAGCATGGGCAGCGTTTTTGCCACCGTCGTCACGCTGATTATCGCTGGTGAAGTTTTTTCTGCCGGGCTGAAAGCAATTGGCGCAGTCGATGCGCTCCTGTCACTCTCCGGTGAATTTGGTCTCAGTGCCGCTTCGATTATCTTGCTGATGACACTGATCACCTTCGCAATTTCGGCACTAATGGGTTCCGGAAACGCGGCGTTTTTCTCTTTCGCACCGATGGTGCCGGATATCAGTCGCCATATTGGGAGCGACATTGCGGTGATGATGCTGCCTATTCAGATATCAGCGGGCATTGGTCGAACGTTATCGCCGATTGCCGGCGTTATCATTGCTATTGCGGGGATCGCTGGCGTATCACCGGTGGATATTGTTAAACGTACCGCAATTCCGATGCTGGGAGGATGGTTGTTAATGATTGTGCTGACATTTGCACGTTCAGGGCATTTGCTGGCGGTTCTGCCGTGGTTGGCTGCTCTTGTGCTAATAATGGCCGGGGGCTACTTCTGGCAACATCGACGCAAACAGGCACTTTCAGCACAGTAAAAAAAAAGCCGGAGTCCTGTCCTGGACTCCGGCGCTGATTCTTTACAAGCGTTAAACCGCTTTCACAGCATCCGCAATACGGTGAGCGAACTCTGTTACCTGCGCTTCATCTTCACCTTCCACCATCACTCGTATTAATGGCTCAGTGCCTGATTTACGCAGCAGCACACGCCCACGGCTGCCCAATGCTGCTTCAACATCTGCCATCACCGCTTTCACGTTTTCATTTTCCAGCGGATCGCCGCTGCCAGCAGTAAAGCGAACATTAACCAGCAATTGCGGGAACATTTTCATTCCACTGCACAGGTCGTGCAGACTCATATGGTTACGAACCATCGCTGCCAGCACCTGCAGACCCGCCACAATACCGTCACCAGTGGTAGTTTTATCCAGCAGGATCACGTGACCCGAGTTTTCAGCCCCGATGCGCCAGCCTTTTTCCTGCATTTTTTCCAGCACATAGCGGTCACCCACTTTTGCACGGGCAAACGGGATCCCCAGCTGTTTCAGTGCCAGTTCCAGCCCCATGTTACTCATCAGCGTACCGACAGCACCGCCACGCAATTGCCCCTGACGCAAAGCCTCACGGGCAATGATATACATGATTTGATCGCCATCGACCTTGTTACCTTCATGGTCAACCATGATCACGCGATCACCATCACCGTCCAGCGCAATACCCAAATCGGCTTTTTCAGCTATCACGCGAGCCTGCAGCGCACGGACATCGGTAGCACCAACTTCTTCATTGATGTTAACGCCATTCGGCTCACAGCCAATCGCAATCACGTTAGCACCGAGTTCACGCAGTACATTTGGGGCAATGTGATACGTTGCACCGTTAGCGCAATCCACCACGATTTTTAACTCATTCAGACTCAGTTCATTCGGGAATGTGCCTTTGCAGAACTCAATATAACGACCGGCAGCATCGACGATACGAGTCGCTTTACCCAGTTCAGCCGAGTCCACACAGGTAATCGCTTTTTCCATCTCGGCTTCAATAGCCTCTTCAACCGCATCTGGCAGTTTGGTCCCATCGGTGGAGAAGAATTTAATTCCGTTATCATAAAATGGGTTGTGCGAGGCAGAAATAACGATTCCGGCTTCAGCGCGGAAAGCGCGAGTCAGATAAGCGACGGCAGGTGTTGGCATGGGGCCGGTGAAAGAGGCAGACAGACCAGCAGCAGCCAGGCCCGCTTCCAGCGCGGACTCCAGCATATAGCCGGAAATACGCGTATCTTTACCGATAATGATTTTGCGAGAACCATGACGTGCCAGCACTTTTCCTGCCGCCCAACCCAGTTTGAGCACGAAGTCAGGGGTGATTGGAGCATCACCTACGCGGCCGCGGATCCCATCAGTGCCAAAATATTTACGATTACTCATAGCGTTTGTTTTCCTTTGCAGACAATGTGGCTTCCACCACACGCATCGCTTCTACGGTTTCTTTGACGTCATGGACACGAATAATCTGCGCCCCCTGCATTGCGGCAATCACCGCGCATGCGAGGCTACCACTCAGACGCTCAGATGGACCCACATTGAGCAACTGGCCAACCATTGATTTTCGTGACATTCCTACCAGCAGCGGCAGATTAAAATGATGAAACTCTGCCAGGCGTGCCAGTAATGTGTAGTTGTGAGCAAGATTTTTACCGAATCCGAATCCAGGGTCGAGCAGCAATTTATCTTTTGTGATTCCGGCCCTTTCACAACGCGCTATTTGCTCAATAAAGTAACGATTTACCTCAACAAAGACATCTTCATACTTTGGCGCTTCCTGCATAGTTTTCGGCTGTCCCTGCATATGCATCAGACAAACCGGCAATCCGGTTTCCGCCGCCGCTTCCAGCGCCCCCGGTTCAGAAAGCGAGCGAATGTCATTAATGATATGTGCGCCAACTCTGGCACATTCGCGAATGACTTCCGGTTTCGAAGTATCTACTGAAATCCACACTTCAAAACGTTGAGCAATGGCCTCAACGACTGGGATCACACGCTCCAGCTCTTCTTCCACGCTCACGTCTGCGGCCCCTGGACGAGTGGACTCTCCACCCACATCAATGATAGTCGCCCCTGCGTTAATCATCAGATTTGCGTGTTTCACTGCTTCAACCAGCGTATTGTGCGCCCCGCCATCGGAAAAGGAGTCTGGCGTAACGTTTAAAATTCCCATTACGTGGGGATGACTGAGATCCAGTGAAGAACCCTGAGCAAAGAGTTTCATAGTTTTATCCCTGGTAAAATCTTGAGTAAGCAGATAAGAAAAACCCCGGAGCAAGCCCCAGGGTTTTCAATTAAAACATGGTCATCAACAACGATAACTTATTTGTCGCCTAACTGCTCTGACATGTTGCCCGCATTCGGCGTACGCGGCTCTTCAGTCGGACGCGGCGCACTCGGGGTGCCATTGTTGCCAGAGTTGTTAGAAGTACCAGACTCTTCCCAGCCAGCTGGCGGGCGCACATCACGACGAGCCATCAGGTCATCAATCTGTGGTGCATCGATAGTCTCATATTTCATGAGCGCATCTTTCATCGAGTGCAGAATATCCAGGTTATCGTTCAGAAGACGACGAGCGCGGTCATAGTTACGTTCAATCAGCAATTTAACTTCCTGATCGATGATGCGCGCAGTTTCATCGGACATATGTTTTGCTTTCGCAACAGAACGTCCCAGGAACACTTCGCCTTCTTCTTCCGCATACAGCAACGGACCCAGTTTTTCAGAGAAGCCCCACTGCGTCACCATGTTACGCGCCAGGTTAGTCGCGACTTTAATGTCGTTCGACGCACCGGTAGAAACATGTTCTGCACCGTAGATGATCTCTTCAGCCAGACGACCGCCGTACAGCGTAGAGATCTGGCTTTCCAGTTTCTGACGGCTGGCGCTGATTGCGTCGCCTTCAGGCAGGAAGAAGGTAACACCCAGCGCACGACCGCGCGGAATAATCGTCACTTTATGCACCGGATCGTGTTCCGGTACCAGGCGACCGATAATCGCGTGGCCCGCTTCGTGATACGCGGTGGATTCTTTCTGCGCTTCCGTCATCACCATGGAGCGACGTTCCGCACCCATCATGATTTTGTCTTTCGCTTTCTCGAATTCAACCATCGACACAACGCGCTTATTGCCACGGGCAGCAAACAGTGCCGCTTCGTTCACCAGGTTCGCCAGGTCTGCACCGGAGAAGCCAGGAGTACCACGGGCAATGATTGCCGCATCGATGTCCGGAGACAGCGGTACGCGACGCATATGCACTTTCAGGATCTGTTCACGACCACGAACATCCGGCAGACCAACAACAACCTGACGGTCAAAACGGCCTGGACGCAACAGCGCAGGGTCAAGAACGTCCGGACGGTTAGTTGCCGCGATAACGATGATACCTTCGTTACCTTCGAAACCATCCATCTCAACCAGCATCTGGTTCAGCGTTTGCTCACGTTCATCATGACCACCACCCAGACCTGCGCCACGCTGGCGACCTACGGCGTCGATTTCATCGATGAAGATGATGCACGGTGCAGCTTTCTTGGCCTGTTCGAACATGTCACGCACACGAGATGCACCGACACCCACGAACATTTCCACGAAATCAGAACCGGAAATAGTGAAGAATGGAACCTTTGCTTCACCCGCGATGGCTTTCGCCAACAGGGTTTTACCCGTACCCGGAGGACCGACCATCAGGACGCCTTTCGGGATTTTACCGCCCAACTTCTGGAAACGGCTAGGTTCGCGCAGGTATTCAACCAGTTCAGCCACCTCTTCTTTCGCTTCGTCACAACCTGCAACGTCAGCAAAAGTGGTTTTGATCTGATCTTCCGTCAGCATGCGCGCTTTACTCTTACCGAACGACATGGCGCCTTTGCCACCACCGCCCTGCATCTGACGCATAAAGAAGATCCAGACACCAATCAGCAGCAGCATTGGGAACCAGGAAATGAAGATAGAAGCCAGCAGGCTCGGCTCTTCAGGCGGCTCGCCAACAACCTTGACGTTTTTGGTCAGCAGGTTATCAAGCAGCTTCGGATCGTTAACCGGGATGTAGGTCGTGTAACGGTTACTATCTTTCTTGGTAACGTTAATCTCACGTCCGTTGATACGCGCTTCACGAACCTGGTCCTGATTGACCTCTTGCAGGAAGGTAGAGTAATCAACCTTACGGCCATTAGACTCGCTGGGCCCAAAGCTCTGGAATACTGACATCAGCACAACGGCAATGACCAGCCAGAGTATTAGGTTTTTCGCCATGTCACTCAAGGGATTAACCTCATATTACAACTGTGTTAAAAACAGCGTCAGGATACTCTATATCCAGCGTCTTTCAAACTTCCGTTTGAAATCTACCGGTTATGGTTTACGCCCGGTCGCTACAATGTACACTTCACGCGAACGGGCGCGAGAAGAGTCCGGCTTACGAACTTTGACCTTCGTAAACAGGGAGCGAATCTCTCTTAGATACTCATCGAAACCTTCGCCCTGGAACACCTTCACTACAAAACTACCACCTGGCGCTAATACATCACGAGCCATTCCAAGCGCCAGCTCTACCAGATACATGGCCCGGGGAATATCCACCGCCGGTGTTCCACACATATTTGGCGCCATATCAGACATGACAACTTGTACTTTACTGTCACCTACGCGCTCAAGTAACGCTTTCAGGACTAATTCATCACGAAAGTCGCCCTGAAGGAAGTCCACACCAACGATTGGATCCATAGGTAAAAGATCACAAGCGATAATGCGGCCGCTGTTCCCGATCTGCGTAACCGCATATTGCGACCAGCCACCGGGTGCAGCGCCGAGGTCAACAATCGTCATCCCCGGCTTAAAAATCTTGTCACTCTGCTGTATTTCATCAAGTTTAAACCAGGCACGGGAACGTAACCCCTTTTTCTGTGCCTGTTGAACATATTTATCGCTAAAGTGTTCCTGAAGCCAGCGGCTTGAGCTGGCAGAACGCTTTTTACCTGTCATTTCACTTTCCCATCGGGCAGTTCATCGTAACCAATGGTGTAAATTTCTACACAGCTATTTGGCGATATAAGGGAGATGGCGGTAGAATGACCCGTTTTCAATCCCAACGTAAGCAAAAATATACGATGAATCTGAGTACTAAACAAAAACAGCACCTGAAAGGTCTGGCACATCCGCTCAAGCCTGTAGTTATGCTTGGCAATAATGGTTTGACCGAAGGGGTACTGGCCGAGATTGAACAAGCGTTAGAGCACCATGAACTTATCAAGGTGAAAATCGCCTCGGAAGATCGCGATACTAAAACCTTGATCGTGGAAGCTATCGTACGCGAAACCGGCGCCTGTAATGTACAGGTCATCGGCAAAACGCTGGTACTGTATCGCCCGACTAAAGAACGTAAAATCTCGCTGCCACGCTAAGAATATCCCAAAATTGAACACGAAGTTTGTGTAAAACGCGGGAGTTTCTGCTAGCAGGAGAGCAAAATGCCACGCTCTCTTCGTTGATAAAAGGCCGCTATGCGGCCTTTTTCCTTTCTTTACAATACATCAACATCTTGAGTATTGGGTAATTCTTACAGGTATTCTACCTTAATCACTTCATATTCCACTTCACCGCCCGGCGTTTTGATAACCACCACATCATCCTGCTCTTTACCGACCAGGCCACGCGCGATAGGGGAATTCACAGAAATCAGGTTCTGTTTAAAATCAGCTTCATCATCGCCCACGATGCGCCAGGTCTGCTCTTCGTCGTTATCGAGATTCAGCACTGTTACCGTTGCACCGAAAACGACGCGGCCATTGTTTGGCATTTTAGTGACATCGATAACCTGCGCGTTGGACAGCTTAGCTTCGATATCTTTAATGCGCCCTTCGCAGAATCCCTGCTGTTCACGGGCCGCGTGATACTCCGCGTTCTCTTTAAGATCACCGTGCTCACGAGCATCGGCGATAGCGGCGATAATTTCAGGGCGGCGCACAGATTTCAGAAAATCCAGCTCTTCGCGCAGTTTTTCAGCACCACGTAAGGTCATCGGGATAGCTTGCATTTGTTATACCTCTTGAACATTCCTGTAGGGGGCGCTTGTCTTCACCCCGGCTGCTAAGCCCACCCTGGCATACGCCATGCCAGAGTCAGAAGCAAAAAAATACCGACCCGGGGCACAAAGCTCCAGGTCAGCTACGATTTTCTATTTGATGATCATTTTACCCTGGAGTTCCCTATGGGTCATCGTTTACTTTTTGGGGCGTTGCGCCGTAGTATGACGGCCTGTTTCCAGGTTGTTAGCGCGAGATTATGCGATTTTCCAGATTTACCATTGGATTGACTGCCACTATAGCGGCGTTCAGCGTTCAGGCTGCGAATGTTGACGAGTACATCAACCAGCTTCCTGCTGGGGCCAACCTCGCCCTTATGGTACAGAAGGTCGGGGCCCCTGCACCCGCGATTGATTACCATAGCCAGCAGATGGCGCTACCCGCCAGTACCCAAAAAGTTATCACCGCCCTCGCGGCATTGATTCAGCTTGGGCCTGACTTTCGTTTTACCACGACGCTTGAGACAAAAGGCAGTGTGGAAGGCGGGATATTGAAAGGTGACTTAGTAGCGCGATTTGGTGCCGATCCGACGCTAAAACGCCAGGATATTCGCAATATGGTGGCGACCCTGAAAAAAGCAGGCGTAACGCAAATTGACGGAAATGTCCTTATTGATACGTCCATTTTTGCCAGCCATGATAAAGCGCCAGGCTGGCCCTGGAACGACATGACGCAGTGTTTCAGCGCCCCGCCTGCAGCAGCAATTGTCGATCGTAACTGTTTCTCTGTTTCGCTTTACAGCGCACAAAAACCAAACGACCTCGCCTTTATTCGCGTAGCATCTTACTACCCGGTCACCATGTTCAGTCAGGTACGCACGCTGGCACGTGGTTCTGCGGAAGCCCAATATTGTGAACTGGATGTGGTTCCTGGCGATCTGAACCGCTTCACGCTGACTGGTTGTCTGCCTCAGCGCGCCGAACCTCTGCCTCTCGCGTTTGCCATTCAGGATGGTGCCAGCTATGCCGGAGCCATTATCAAAGATGAGCTGAAACAAGCAGGTATAACCTACAGCGGTACACTGCTGCGCCAGACGCTGGTCAACGAGCCTGGCACTGTTGTTGCCAGCAAACAGTCAGCACCTTTGCACGATCTGCTTAAGATTATGCTGAAAAAATCGGACAACATGATTGCCGACACCGTTTTTCGTATGATTGGCCACGCACGATTTAATGTGCCGGGAACCTGGCGTGCAGGCTCCGATGCCGTACGCCAGATCCTGCGCCAGCAAGCAGGTGTTGATATTGGCAACACCATCATTGCTGATGGTTCAGGACTGTCGCGTCATAACCTGATTGCGCCCGCCACCATGATGCAGGTGCTGCAATATATTGCGCAGCATGATAATGAGCTGAACTTTATCACGATGCTGCCGCTGGCAGGCCATGATGGCTCTCTGCAATACCGTGCTGGTCTGCATCAGGCAGGCGTCGATGGCAAAGTCTCTGCGAAGACAGGCTCGTTACAAGGGGTTTATAACCTCGCCGGGTTCATTACCACGGCAAGTGGGCAACGGATGGCGTTTGTGCAATACCTGTCTGGCTATGCGGTTGAGCCGGCAGACCAGCGCAACCGCCGTATTCCTTTGGTACGCTTCGAGAGTCGGCTGTATAAAGACATTTATCAGAACAACTAAGAACATTTCTTGCCGGATAGCGGCTCACGCCCTATCCAGCCTACGGAAAAAAAACGGGCCGCATAAGCGGCCCGTTAGCTATTCATCGGATGACAAAATTAACGCTTGTAGATGAACTCAACGCCTTCTTCGTCGTCTTCGTCCCAGTCGTCATCCCAGTCATCTTCCGCTTCGTCTTCGACCTCTGCGAGCTGCTGACGGTGATAATCGTCCCACATGAACTCCACTTTCTCCGGCTGTTTCGCTTCTTCAGCCTGAACAATCGGGTTCTCAATGATGAAGGTCATCACATCCCAGCAAAGATCTTTCACGCCCAACTGACTGGCGGCAGAGATCAGATAATATTTACCTTCCCAACCCAGCGCTTGCGCGATCGCTTTCGCTTTTTCTTCCGCTTCAGTCTTGTCCATCAAATCAATTTTGTTAAACACTAACCAACGCGGCTTAGAAGCCAGATCCTGACTGTATTTTTCCAGTTCACCGATAATGATACGGGCGTTTTCTACCGGATCTGAACCGTCAATTGGATCGATATCGATGAGGTGCAGCAGCACGCGACAACGTTCCAGATGTTTCAGGAAGCGGATCCCCAAACCTGCGCCTTCAGCAGCCCCTTCAATCAAACCCGGGATGTCGGCAACCACAAAGCTCTTTTCGTTGTCCATACGCACAACACCCAGGCTAGGAACCAGGGTGGTGAACGGATAATCCGCGACTTTCGGCTTCGCTGCAGATACCGCACGAATAAACGTCGATTTACCGGCGTTTGGCATGCCCAGCATACCCACATCCGCTAACAGCATCAGCTCCAGCATTAGATCGCGCTTATCTCCCGGTGTACCCATCGTTTTCTGACGTGGAGTACGGTTAACCGAGGATTTAAAACGGGTGTTACCCAGGCCGTGCCAGCCGCCTTTCGCGACCATCAGACGTTGCCCGTGTTTGGTCATGTCACCCATGGTTTCGCCCGTACCCTGATCGATAACGCGCGTACCTACAGGGACTTTGATGGTGACGTCTTTACCACGCTTACCGGTGCAATCACGGCTCGCGCCATTCTGACCACGTTCCGCACGGAACGATTTTTCAAAGCGATAATCGATCAGCGTGTTCAGGTTTTCGTCGGCTTCCAGCCATACGTCACCACCATCACCGCCATCGCCGCCATCCGGGCCGCCTTTCGGGATATACTTTTCGCGGCGGAAGCTGACGCAACCATTACCGCCATCACCTGCAACGACCAGGATCGATGCTTCATCAACAAACTTCATTTTACTCTCCGTAAATCATTCGCCTGAGCGGGGTTGCGAAACCACCGTTTCATGCTTACGTAAACCGCCCCAAATACGATGACCAATGGCGGAATACATCGCGCCCGCAACCACGATAAACGCACCGAGATAACCTAAAAGGTTTAGCATCGGTCTGGCGAAGAAATCGGGCCAGGCCAGTGATAATAAATCTGAAAATAACAGCGTAAACAGCGGCGTGAGCGTAATAATGGCGCTCACCTGCGCCGCCTGCCAGCGTGCCATCGCTTCCGCGAGGGCACCGTATCCTACCAGCGTATTCAGGCCGCAGAACACCAGACAGGCAAGCTGCCAGTCGCTAAGCTGCGCTATTACACCGGGTTTAGCCAAGGGCAATAGCGCTATCGTACATAAAGTGTACAGTAAAAACAGGATCTGCGGTGAAGCCAGGCGACGCAATAACACCTTTTGCGCAACCCCATAGCTCACCCAAACCATCGCCGCGCCGACACCAAAAATCACACCCCAGGTGTAATCGGTCAGCTTGGTGAAAATTTCGATCAGACTGGTATTAAAAAACAACACCAGCCCGCTCATAAGCATAATGGCGCCAATGACCTGCGTACCACGCATCTTTTCTTTCAGAATAAAGACGCTGGCGATCATCATGCCAACCGGTGACAGTTGACCGATAACCTGCGAAGCCGTTGGGCTCAAATATTGCAAAGAAGAACTAAACAGAATGAAGTTACCGAACAGTCCACCCGTGGCGATAGCCAGTAGTACCAGCCAACGCGCTTTACGAAAAATACGCAAAGGTGGGAGCTTTTTTTTAACCGCAAGAATAGCTCCAAGGCCAATGCTTGCCATTAAAAAACGGTAGAACACCACGGTAGGAGGCTCCATCACCTCCAGCACTTGCTTCATCGCTATTGGTAAAGCACCCCAACAGACTGCGGTAGTGAGTGCCAAAAGAATACCAATACCTGCCTGCTGCTTCATGCCGTATTCCCTGCAAGGGCTCGTTCCGGATTGCGACGGTACAACGAGCATATTTACCGGTCGTCGAATGTAAAAAGCCCCGCAACGTGTTGCGGGGCTTTTATCCGTTACCGGGACGCGAAAAACTTATTCAGCAACAATGCTGATGAATTTACGGTTTTTCGGGCCTTTCACTTCAAATTTCACTTTACCGTCTGCTTTAGCAAACAGAGTGTGGTCTTTGCCGCAACCAACGTTAGAGCCAGCGTGGAATTTAGTACCACGTTGACGAACGATGATGCTACCAGCCAAAACTGTTTCGCCGCCGAAGCGTTTTACGCCCAGACGTTTAGCTTCTGAATCGCGACCGTTACGAGTCGAGCCGCCAGCCTTTTTATGTGCCATTTAATCTGCTCCCCTTAACTTAAGCGCTGATGCCAGTGATTTTCACATCAGTGAACCACTGACGATGGCCCTGCTGCTTACGATAGTGTTTACGACGACGAAACTTAACAATCTTAACTTTCTCGCCACGACCGTGAGCAACAACTTCAGCTTTGATAACGCCGCCATCAACGAAAGGAACGCCGATTTTGACTTCTTCACCGTTTGCGATCATCAGAACTTCTGCGAACTCAACAGATTCGCCAGTTGCGATGTCCAGCTTTTCCAGGCGAACGGTCTGACCTTCGCTTACTCGGTGTTGTTTACCACCACTTTGGAAAACCGCGTACATAAAAAACTCCGCTTCCGCGCACACCTTTTTGATGATTCAGAGTGCGCTATAAATATTCACAATAGGGCGCGAATATTACGCAAAACGCGAGCCTTTGACAAGTGCTACCGTCAATACATGAAGAAAAAAAACACAACACGTACGGCAACGTTTATCTGCGGCGTTTTTTCAGTACAATCAGCATATATTTCTAACCCTAAACCCGACGTTACCTTGTCATACTGTGAGGTAATCGGGGCGAGAAGCCCGGCTTTTGCGATGAATTTAGAAAAAATCAATGAGTTAACCGCGCAAGATATGGCGGGTGTCAATGCAACAATCCTTGAACAGCTCAATTCCGACGTTCAGTTGATCAATCAGTTGGGGTACTACATCGTTAGCGGTGGCGGAAAACGTATTCGCCCGATGATCGCCGTACTCGCTGCTCGCGCCGTTGGCTATCAGGATAATGCACACGTTACGATCGCGGCCCTAATCGAGTTTATCCACACCGCGACTCTGCTTCATGACGATGTTGTGGATGAATCCGATATGCGCCGAGGCAAAGCAACGGCGAACGCCGCATTTGGTAATGCGGCCAGCGTGCTGGTCGGCGATTTTATCTATACTCGCGCCTTTCAAATGATGACCAGCCTCGGTTCACTGAAGGTGTTGGAGGTTATGTCGAAAGCGGTAAACGTCATTGCCGAAGGTGAAGTTCTGCAGTTGATGAACGTAAACGACCCGGACATTACCGAAGAAAACTATATGCGCGTTATCTACAGCAAGACTGCGCGTCTGTTTGAAGCAGCGGCCCAATGTTCTGGCATTCTGGCTGGTTGTAGCGCTGAGCAGGAAAAAGGGTTGCAGGATTATGGCCGCTATCTCGGCACCGCTTTCCAGCTAATTGACGATTTACTGGATTACAGCGCAGATGGCGAACAGTTGGGTAAAAACGTCGGGGATGACCTCAATGAGGGTAAACCTACACTTCCGCTGCTACATGCCATGCGTCATGGTACTCCAGAACAGGCGCTGATGATTCGCCAGGCTATTGAGCAAGGGAATGGTCGTCACCTTCTGGAGCCTGTTCTTGAAGCTATGAATGCCTGCGGTTCACTGGAGTGGACTCGCCAGCGTGCAGAAGAAGAAGCCGATAAGGCCATTGCCGCACTTCAGGTTCTTCCTGATACGCCGTGGAGAGAAGCCCTGATCGGCCTGGCACATATCGCGGTTCAGCGCGACCGTTAATCCCCCCTGAATCATACATTATCCCGTGCCACGCACGGGATAATCCTATAAGTTCCAATAAACACCTTTTGCATTATCCCTCTGGCAGAACCAACGCTAGCCCCTCCTGGCATATTCTGAATATTCTCAAACATTACACGAACATTTTAGAGCATTCATTCTCTGAGCGTATAGTGTTTAGACAGGATTCTTGTGACAGCGTAAGTGGTTAACCAAAGGAGTGATGGATTTATGGAAAGCAAACTCATTGACTGGCATCCGGCAGACATCATCGCAGGGCTACGCAAAAAAGGAACGTCAATGGCAGCAGAGTCGCGAAAAAACGGATTAAGCTCATCGACACTGGCGAATGCGTTAACACGACCATGGCCAAAAGGAGAAGTGATTATTGCGAACGCGCTAGGAACGGATCCCTGGGTTATTTGGCCATCGCGTTATCACGATGCAAAGACACATGAATTCATCGACAGAACGCGCATGATGAGAACCCGCAAAGAGAAAAAGAGTCTCGAGTGAGTCGGGCAGTCCCCTCCATATCAAAGATATGGGGGGACAAGAAGCGTTAACGATTACTCGCCTTTCACACGCTCAATGTTTGCGCCCAGCGCACGCAGTTTATCTTCGATGCGCTCATAGCCGCGATCGATGTGATAAATACGATCGACAACCGTCGTACCTTCTGCAATACATCCAGCAAGTACCAGACTTGCTGACGCACGTAAATCTGTTGCCATAACTTGCGCACCAGAGAGTGTTTCAACGCCGTGGCAAATAACGGTATTGCTTTCGATTTCCGCGTGAGCGCCCATACGGCTCAGCTCCGGCACGTGCATAAAGCGGTTTTCAAACACCGTTTCCGTGATGAAGCCAGTCCCTTCCGCAACCAGGTTCAACAGCGTGAACTGAGCCTGCATATCGGTAGGGAATGCCGGATGCGGCGCAGTACGCACGTTAACCGCTTTCGGACGCTTACCGTGCATGTCGAGACTAATCCAGTCTGCACCAACTTCAATATCGGCGCCCGCATCACGCAGCTTAGCCAGAACAGCATCCAGCGTGTCCGGCTGAGCGTTACGGCAGATAATTTTGCCACGAGAAATCGCCGCTGCAACCAGGAAGGTCCCGGTTTCAATACGGTCAGGTAGAACGCGATACACGCCGCCACCAAGGCGTTCAACACCCTCAATGGTAATACGATCGGTACCCTGACCACTTACCTTCGCGCCCAGTGCAATCAGGAAATTAGCGGTATCCACAATTTCCGGTTCGCGTGCGGCGTTTTCGATGATGGTGGTACCTTCTGCAAGCGTTGCCGCACACATGATGGTTACCGTCGCACCGACGCTAACTTTGTCCATCACGATGTGCGCGCCTTTCAGACGACCATCAACGGACGCTTTCACATACCCCTCTTCCAGCTTGATGGTTGCACCCAATTGCTCAAGGCCAGCAATGTGCAGATCAACCGGACGCGCACCAATAGTACAGCCACCCGGCAGTGAAACCTGGCCCTGACCAAAGCGGGCTACCAGCGGCCCCAACGCCCAGATGGACGCACGCATAGTTTTAACCAGGTCATATGGCGCGCAGAAGACGTTTACGTCACGAGCATCAATGTGCACGGAACCATTGCGTTCAACTTTCGCACCCAACTGGCTCAGCAACTTCATTGAGGTGTCAACGTCTTTCAGTTTTGGGACGTTTTGGATCTCTACAGGTTCTTCTGCCAGCAACGCCGCAAACAGGATCGGCAGTGCAGCGTTTTTAGCGCCTGAAATGGTGACTTCGCCCTGGAGCTTAGTTGGCCCCTGAACACGGAATTTATCCATTATTCTGTTCTCTGTTAAGAATTCATATTCGCTACCGGTGCAGCACCCGTAGCTCAAAAACCGTTAAGTTTGCGATCGCGCGCCCATTCCGCTGGGGTAAATGCTTTGATCGACACAGCATGAATGCGGTTATCCGCAATGTATTCCATCAACGGGCCATAGACTGATTGCTGCTTCTTGACCCGGCTCATGCCTTCAAACATCTCACCCACGGCAATAACCTGAAAGTGACTGCCATCGCCAGAAACGTGGACTTCCTGGAGGGAGAGTGCATTCATCAGCACGCTCTGAATTTCATTATTTTCCATGGGATCTTCATTCGTCAGATAGTGAAAACAGCCCAACATCTTAGAGCAAAGTTGCGCTGTCATAAATAAGCAAAAGGCCTGGCTGGTGGATCATGACCGCAAAATTACCGCATGGCGACGCTAACGGGTCTTATCAGGCCTACAGGATCAACGTGAATATGTAGGCCGGATAGGCGCTTACGCCACCATCCGGCATTGATTACAGGCGGGGAAGGACATCGTCGGGCAGATTGTAAAGCTGCGCCAGTGTGTAAACCTTTTCGTTAACACCGCTGAGCGAAACGCTATTTCCCTGCTGCTTGCCCTGGTCAATCAGGTGTAGCAATAATGCCAGTCCACCGGTATCAACCCGGGAAACCTGGCTCAGGTCAATGCAGGTTACCCCTTTCATCGCTTCAACGCGCGCATCCCAGAGCGGATTTAGCACGTCCTGATCCAGTTCTCCCTTGAGTACCAGCTTGTCACCTTCACGCGCCCAGGTGAGTGACTGCGTCATTATTTTTTCTCTTCCAGAGTGATTTTCTGCTGAGAAATAGATTTCAGCTGCGCCGTCAGGCCATCGATACCTTTGGTACGTAACAGGTCACTCCACTCATTCTGTTTCGTGGTGATCATGCTGACGCCTTCGGCGATCATGTCATATGCCTGCCAGTTACCGGTCTGGGAATTTTTACGCCACTGGAAATCCAGGCGCACAGGAGGGCGGCCATTTGGATCGTTGATGGTCACGCGGATCGGCACGATGGTCGCATCGCCCAGTGGTTGTTCCGGGGCGATCTGATAGGTCTGGCCGTGATACATTGCCAGCGCCTGGCCATAGGCTTGCTTCAGGTACTCACGAAATGCAGTGAAATACGCGTCACGCTGCGCTGGCGTAGCATCTTTGTAATAACGGCCCAGTACCAGTGCTCCGGCATATTTTACCTGAACGTACGGCAGCAGTTCCTGATCGACGATAACGCGCAAGTATTCCGGATTAGAACGAATTTTTGGTTGCTCGTTTTTCAGACGGTCAAAAGTTTTCTGCGCCGCCTCATTCATCTGTTTGTAAGGATTAGTCTGATCCGCTGCATTTGCGGCGCTAAGTGGGGCAATAACCAGCATAGCCACCATCATCAATCGTTTAAACATACGTCGATTCTCCTGAGATTACTTCGTTGCGCCCGCAGGCGTAGTGGCTTCATTATTGCCTTCTGCCGCAGATGACGCATCGCCAGAATTCTTATTGTCATCACCTTTACTGTTGCTGTTGTAAAGGAACTGACCAATCATATCTTCCAGCACCATCGCGGATTTGGTGTCCTGAATCGTACCGCCATCTTTCAGGATAGACGTTCCCAGCTCAGGATCTTCAAAACCAACGTTCAGGGCCAGATACTGCTCACCTAACAGGCCGGAGGTACGGATACTCAGTGAACTGGTATCGGGAATATGGTTAAAGCGCTCTTCAATTTCCAGCGTTACACGTGGCAGGTACGTTTTCGGATCTAACGAAATGTCTGCAACGCGTCCAACCACTACCCCGCCAATCCGTACCGGAGAACGCTCTCTCAAGCCGCCGATATTATCAAAAGTCGCATAAATCGTGTAAGTCGGCTCGGTACGCATGGAGGTGACATTGGCTGCTTTCAGACAAACAAACAACGCCGCCAGCAGCGCAACCAGCAGGAATAACCCGACCCAAATCTCATTTTTTTTCGTTTGCATGAACTCAATTCCCAAACATCAATGCGGTCAGCACAAAATCCAGCCCCAAAACGGCAAGAGATGCGTGCACAACGGTGCGTGTCGTTGCCCGGCTAATGCCGGCAGAGGTCGGAATAGCATCATAACCATTGAACAATGCAATCCATGTGACCGTAATGGCGAACACCACGCTCTTAATCAAACAGTTGACCAGATCCAGACGCCAGTCGACGGCATTCTGCATCGCAGACCAGAAAAAGCCTGCGTCAATCCCCTTCCAGCTTACGCCAACCAGTGAGCCGCCCCAGATACCCACTGCGACAAAAATAATCGTCAGCAGCGGCAGCGAAATGACTCCAGCCCAAAAACGCGGAGAGATCACGCGGCGCAGTGGATCGACCGCCATCATTTCCATACTGGAAAGCTGCTCGGTCGCCCGCATCAGGCCGATTTCTGCGGTTAAGGCAGAGCCAGCTCGTCCGGCGAAAAGCAACGCCGCAACGACCGGCCCCAGCTCGCGCAGCAATGAAAGCGCCACGAGCATACCAAGGCTGGTTTCCGCGCTGTAAGTCGTCAGTACCAGATATCCCTGCAACCCCAGCACCATACCGATGAACACGCCAGAAACAATAATGATAAGCATCGATAAGACGCCGACATTATAGAGCTGACGGATCAGCAGCGGCGCATGTTTGCGAAACTCCGGCTTGCCGACTACCGCATTGAACAACATTAATCCGGCGCGCCCGAACGTCCTGAGGGTTTTTATCCCTCGATGCCCGAGTGATGCCAGCGCATTTAACAGCATGGGTGGCTTAACTCCCTGTTTTGAGTAAATCAGTGTGGTAATCGCCCGCCGGGTAGCGGAATGGAACCGGCCCATCGGCAATACCGTCAAGGAACTGGCGCACCCGCGGATCGGCATTTTCTTGTAGTGCCTGAGCACTACCGTAGGCCACTATTTTTTTGTCCGCCATAATATAGGCGTAATCCGCAATACTCAGTACCTCTGGCACATCATGAGACACCACTACACAGGTAACGCCCAGTACGCTGTTCAGCTCTGAAATCAGCTTCACCAACACGCCCATGGTAATGGGATCCTGACCGACAAACGGTTCATCAAACATGATGAGGTCTGGCTCCAGCGCGATAGCGCGTGCTAATGCCGCACGCCGCGCCATCCCACCAGATAATTCAGAAGGCATTAATTTTGCCGCACCGCGCAGGCCGACAGCCTCCAGTTTCATCATCACCGTGCTTCTCAGCAACGGCGCGGGTAACGTTGTATGCTCACGCAGGGGATAGGCGACGTTATCAAACACATTCATGTCGGTAAACAACGCACCTGACTGAAACAGCATGCTCATACGCTTACGCACGGTGTACAAACGCGAACGAGACATAGCAGGGACGTTCTCGCCATCAAAAAGTATCTCGCCGTTATCCGGGGGGATCTGTCCGCCAATCAAACGCAACAGCGTTGTTTTACCGATGCCTGATGGCCCCATGATCGCCGTTACCTTTCCGCGCGGCACCGTCAGGGAAATATTATCAAAAATGCAGCGATCGCCTCGGGAAAAGCTGACATCGCGCATATCGACTAGATTCGCCACAGACTGACCCATTGATTCATCCTTTACTATTGCCTCGTTGTTCGAAGAGTTTGGCGCTCAATTTAGCCCTGAACCCAACATATTTACAGATTATTACCCACCCTGGTTAGCGAAAGCTGGCATTTGTTTTACTTTTTAGCCGCATAAAGTCAAAATTAAGAATTCGTCACGGCTTCCAGAAGATCCTTCAGTGGACCGGCGAGTATACCTGAAGAAAGGACTTTAGATGCTTTTAGCGACGGCGCTGTTAATAATTGGTTTACTTCTGGTGGTCTACGGTGCCGACCGTATGGTGTTTGCCGCATCCATTTTATGCCGAACGTTTGGCATTCCCCCGATCATCATTGGGATGACAGTCGTCAGCATTGGTACATCATTACCTGAGATTATTGTCTCCGTTGCCGCATCGATGAATGGGCAGCTCGACTTAGCCGTCGGTACAGCTATCGGCTCCAACATCACCAACATTCTTCTCATTTTAGGCCTGTCAGCACTGATTCACCCTTTTACCGTGCATTCTGATGTTCTGCGTCGGGAATTACCGCTAATGTTGCTGGTGAGCATACTCGCTGCATCCGTACTGTATGACGGGCAACTAAGTCGCAGCGATGGTTTTTTTCTGCTGCTTCTTGCCGTGCTATGGCTGCTATTCATTGTTAAAATCGCGCGTCTGGCAGAGCGGCAAGGAAATGACAGCCTTACCCGGGAGCAAGTGGCGGAGCTGCCTCGCGAAGGCGGACTGCCCGTCGCATTTTTATGGTTGGGTATTGCGCTAATTATTATGCCGATGGCAACACGTATGGTGGTGGATAACGCCACTGTGCTGGCGAATTACTTTGCAATGAGCGAACTCACTATCGGTTTGACGGTGGTGGCCATTGGCACCAGCCTGCCTGAACTGGCAACGGCAATCGCAGGTCTGCGCAAGGGTGAAAACGATATCGCCGTTGGCAATATCATCGGCGCGAACATTTTTAATATTGTAATCGTCCTCGGACTGCCCGCACTGATCACACCGGGCGAGGTCAATCCGATGGCCTTCAGCCGTGATTATAGCGTCATGTTGCTGGTGAGCGTTATTTTTGCATTACTCTGCTGGCGACGTCCGCGCCAGATAAGTCGAGGCGCTGGTGCGCTATTGACTGGCGGTTTTATCATATGGCTGGCGATGCTGTATTGGTTATCGCCACTTCTCGTTGGATAACTGGAAACGCATTATGTCGCACTTAGAGTTGCAACCGGGTTTTGACTTTCAGCAAGCAGGTAAGGAAGTCCTGGCAATTGAACGTGAAGGCCTGGCGGAGCTTGATCAGTATATCAACCAGAATTTTACCCTCGCATGTGAAAAAATATTCAGTTGCCCGGGCAAAGTTGTGGTCATGGGGATGGGAAAATCCGGGCATATCGGGCGGAAAATGGCCGCCACTTTTGCCAGCACTGGCACCCCGTCATTTTTCGTACATCCTGGCGAAGCCGCGCATGGCGATCTGGGTATGGTATCGCCGCAAGACGTCGTGATCGCCATTTCTAACTCTGGCGAATCAAATGAGATTGCAGCGTTAATCCCGGTTCTAAAACGCCTTCACGTGCCGCTTATCTGCATGACCGGTCGTCCGGAAAGCAGCATGGCACGTGCAGCAGATGTGCATCTATGTGTTAAAGTGCCTAAGGAGGCCTGCCCGTTAGGTCTGGCACCGACCAGTAGTACAACCGCGACGCTGGTGATGGGTGATGCACTTGCTGTTGCATTATTAAAAGCTCGCGGCTTTACCGCAGAAGATTTTGCGTTATCTCACCCGGGTGGCGCATTGGGTCGTAAGCTTTTATTACGCGTTAACGATATTATGCATACGGGCGACGAGATCCCGCATGTGAACAAGCGCGCCAGCCTGCGTGATGCCCTACTTGAGATCACTCGTAAGAATCTCGGTATGACCGTCATCTGCGATGACAAAATGAAGATTGACGGCATCTTCACGGATGGCGACTTACGCCGTGTTTTTGATATGGGTGTCGATGTACGCCAGTTAGGCATTGCTGATGTCATGACACCTGGAGGCATTCGTGTGCGTCCAGGCATTCTTGCCGTTGATGCCCTGAACTTAATGCAGTCCCGCCATATCACTTCGGTAATGGTTGCTGATGGCGACCAGTTACTCGGTGTGTTACATATGCATGATCTGCTGCGTGCAGGCGTAGTGTAGAAATTCAAGGATAAAAGAAATGAGTAAAGCAGGTGCGTCGCTTGCGACCTGTTATGGACCCGTCAGCACTGAAGTCATCACCAGGGCAGAAAATATTCGTCTGCTCATCCTTGACGTGGATGGCGTTCTGTCTGACGGTCTGATTTATATGGGCAACAATGGCGAAGAGCTGAAAGCATTTAACGTTCGTGATGGCTACGGAATTCGTTGTGCGCTCACTTCAGGTATTGAGGTTGCCATTATTACCGGACGAAAGGCTAAACTTGTAGAAGATCGTTGTGCCACTCTGGGGATCGCTCATCTCTACCAGGGGCAATCTGACAAACTGGTCGCCTTTGACGACCTACTCAAGAAACTGGCGATTGCACCTGAAAATGTAGCGTACGTTGGCGACGATCTGATCGACTGGCCGGTGATGGAAAAAGTGGGATTAAGCGTAGCGGTAGCGGATGCACATCCTTTGCTGATCCCGCGTGCCGACTATGTCACCCACATCGACGGGGGGCGCGGCGCTGTACGTGAAGTCTGCGATTTATTACTCCTGGCGCAGGGCAAACTGGATGAGGCCAAAGGGCAATCGATATGAGCAAAACCAGACGTTGGGTTATCATTCTACTGTCGCTGGCTATCCTTGTGCTGATTGGTATTAACCTGGCAGACAAAGACGACACCACTGAAGTAGTGGTGAATAGCAATGAGCCAACCTATAAGAGCGAACATACCGATACCGTTGTATATAGCCCGGAAGGCGCACTAAGCTATCGCTTGATCGCTCAACACGTTGAATATTATTCAGATCAGGCTGTTTCGTGGTTTACTCAACCAGTATTAACCACATTTGATAAGGATAAAGTACCGACCTGGTCAATCAAGGCCGATAAAGCCAAATTAACCAATGATCGTATGCTCTATCTGTATGGCCACGTTGAAGTCAACGCGCTGGTTCCTGACTCTCAACTACGCAGAATTACTACCGATAACGCGCAGATTAACCTGGTGACGCAAGATGTTACTTCGGATGATCTGGTTACGTTGTACGGAACAACATTTAACTCCAGCGGACTGAAGATGCGCGGCAACTTACGCAGCAAGAACGCCGAGCTGATTGAAAAGGTTAGAACCTCATATGAAATTCAAAACAAACAAACTCAGCCTTAACCTTGTGCTTGCCAGCTCACTTCTGGCCGCCAGCATTCCGGCATTTGCCGTAACCGGCGATACCGAGCAACCGATCCACATTGAATCGGATCAACAGTCCCTGGATATGCAGGGCAACGTGGTAACGTTTACCGGTAATGTGGTCGTGACCCAGGGCACCATCAAAATTAATGCCGATAAAGTCGTCGTGACCCGTCCCGGCGGTGAAGACGGTAAAGAAGTGATCGATGGTTATGGTAACCCGGCAACGTTTTACCAGATGCAGGATAACGGTAAACCCGTTAACGGCCACGCGTCACAAATGCACTATGAACTGGCAAAAGATTTCGTCGTGCTGACTGGCAAAGCTTATCTGGAGCAGGTAGACAGCAATATCTCCGGCGACAAAATAACCTATCTGGTTAAAGAGCAGAAAATGCAGGCCTTCAGTGATAAAGGCAAACGCGTCACCACTGTACTGGTGCCGTCACAACTGCAGGATAAAGGCAAAACCAAGGCTCCGGCAGAGAAAAAAGGTAACTGATTCGTTATGGCAACATTAACTGCAAAGAATCTTGCAAAAGCCTACAAAGGCCGCCGCGTAGTGGAAGATGTCAGTTTGACCGTCAACTCCGGGGAGATCGTCGGTCTGCTCGGCCCTAACGGTGCGGGTAAAACAACGACCTTTTACATGGTTGTCGGCATTGTGCCGCGCGATGCTGGCAACATCATCATTGATGATGAAGACATCAGCCTGCTGCCGCTGCATGCGCGCGCACGTCGCGGCATCGGCTACTTACCGCAGGAAGCCTCTATTTTTCGTCGCCTGAGCGTATTTGATAACCTGATGGCAGTGCTGCAAATTCGTGACGATCTTTCCAGTGAACAACGTGAAGATCGCGCCAACGAACTGATGGAAGAATTCCATATCGAACATCTGCGCGACAGCCTGGGGCAATCGCTGTCCGGCGGTGAACGGCGCCGTGTGGAAATCGCCCGTGCGCTGGCTGCAAATCCGAAATTTATCCTGCTGGATGAACCCTTTGCCGGCGTTGACCCGATTTCCGTTATTGATATCAAACGCATCATTGAACACCTGCGAGATAGCGGACTGGGCGTGCTGATTACCGACCATAACGTTCGCGAAACGCTGGCGGTCTGTGAGCGAGCCTACATTGTGAGCCAGGGGCATCTGATCGCACACGGTACGCCTACCGAAATACTGCAAGACGAACACGTTAAGCGCGTATACCTTGGGGAAGACTTCAGACTCTGATAGGGTAGAAGACTTCACGTTACCGCGGGAGAAAACAACTCTGAACATGAAGCAAGGTTTGCAACTCAGGCTTAGCCAACAACTGGCGATGACGCCTCAGCTTCAACAGGCTATCCGTCTGTTGCAGCTGTCCACGCTGGAACTTCAGCAAGAACTTCAGCAAGCGCTGGAAAGTAACCCACTGCTCGAGCAAACCGATCTTCACGACGAAATTGATACCCAGGAAAAACAGGACAGCGAATCTCTAGATACTGCAGATGCACTCGAACAAAAAGAGATGCCGGAAGAGCTACCGCTAGACACCAGTTGGGATGAAATTTACACCGCGGGTACGCCGTCTGGGGCCAGCGGGGATTACATTGACGACGAACTGCCGGTGTATCAGGGTGAAACCACGCAATCGCTACAAGATTATCTAATGTGGCAAGTGGAGCTGACTCCATTTTCGGATACCGATCGCGCCATTGCGACGTCAATTGTAGACGCGGTGGATGATACAGGGTATCTCACGGTTTCTCTGGACGAAATTCTCGAAAGCATGGGCGATGATGACATCGGTATGGATGAAATCGAGGCCGTGCTTAAACGCGTTCAACGTTTTGATCCTGTTGGTGTTGCGGCAAAAGATCTCCGTGACTGCTTACTGATCCAACTTTCGCAGTTTGACAAAGCCACACCATGGCTGGAAGAAACTCGCCTGATCATCAGCGATCATCTTGATCTGCTCGCCAATCACGACTTCCGCACGCTGATGCGCGTGACCCGACTGAAAGAAGATGTACTGAAAGAGGCTGTAAATCTTATCCAGTCGCTCGACCCAAGACCCGGACAGTCGATCCAGACGGGTGAACCGGAATACGTGATCCCGGATGTGCTGGTACGTAAGCATAACGATCGCTGGGTCGTCGAACTGAACAGCGACAGCATTCCGCGCTTACAAATCAACCAGCACTACGCCGCCATGTGTAACGGTGCGCGTAACGATGCAGACAGCCAGTTTATCCGTAGTAATCTGCAGGATGCGAAGTGGCTGATAAAAAGCCTGGAAAGCCGTAATGACACACTGTTGCGCGTCAGTCGCTGTATTGTTGAGCAACAGCAAGCCTTCTTTGAACAAGGCGAAGAGTTTATGAAACCGATGGTGCTGGCGGATATCGCCCAGGCCGTCGAGATGCACGAATCGACCATTTCCCGAGTGACCACGCAAAAATACCTGCACAGTCCGCGCGGCATTTTTGAATTGAAGTATTTCTTCTCCAGTCACGTAAATACTGAAGGTGGAGGCGAAGCCTCTTCTACAGCGATACGCGCGCTGGTGAAGAAATTAATTGCTGCGGAGAACCCTGCGAAACCGCTGAGTGACAGCAAGTTAACCTCTATGCTGTCAGAACAGGGTATCATGGTGGCGCGCCGCACCGTTGCGAAGTACCGAGAGTCTTTATCCATTCCGCCGTCTAACCAGCGCAAACAACTGGTCTGACCCAACCGATAAGGAAGACACTATGCAGCTCAACATCACTGGAAATAACGTCGAAATTACTGAAGCCCTGCGCGACTTTGTTACCACAAAGTTCGCCAAACTTGAGCAATATTTCGACAGGATTAATCAGGTTTATATTGTGTTGAAAGTGGAGAAGGTTACACACATCTCGGATGCAACACTGCATGTGAACGGTGGCGAAATTCATGCCAGCGCGGAAGGTCAGGATATGTACGCCGCCATTGACGGTTTAATTGATAAACTGGCTCGGCAGCTAACAAAACATAAAGATAAACTGAAACAGCACTAACTTGTCCGGGCAGTTAGCGGGTGCAGGACGGCCTGTTGTGAAGCACAACAGGCCATTTGTACAGTTAGCGCTTAGGTGAAATTATGACAAATAACGATACGACTCTACAACTGAGCAATGTTCTTAACCAGGAATGTACACGCGCGGCCGTTCACTGCCAAAGTAAGAAACGCGCACTGGAAATCATTAGCGAACTGGCGGCAAAGCAGCTCAGCTTGCCTCCTCAGGTGGTGTTTGAAGCCATTCTGACGCGTGAGAAAATGGGCAGTACCGGCATCGGCAATGGTATTGCAATTCCGCACGGTAAGCTGGAAGAAGATACGTTACGTGCGGTCGGCGTGTTTGTTCAACTCGAAACCCCCATCGCTTTCGACGCCATTGATAATCAGCCTGTTGATCTGCTTTTCGCTCTGCTGGTCCCTGCCGATCAAACCAAAACGCATTTGCATACGCTGTCACTGGTTGCAAAACGCCTGGCAGATAAAACCATCTGTCGTCGCCTGCGCGCCGCACAAAGCGACCAGGAGTTGTATCAAATCATCACGGACACCGAAGGTGAACAGGATGAGGCATAATAACCCAATGGCATCTTTTTCTGTCGTTGTGAGGAGAAACAGTACATGGTACTGATGATCGTCAGCGGTCGCTCAGGGTCGGGAAAATCTGTCGCCCTGCGAGCGCTGGAAGATATGGGTTTTTACTGCGTGGATAACCTCCCCGTCGTGTTGTTGCCCGATCTGGCTAGAACGCTTGCCGATCGCCAAATTTCTGCGGCTGTCAGCATTGATGTGCGCAACATGCCTGAGTCACCAGAGATTTTCGAACAGGCGATGAATAACCTGCCAGAGGGCTTCTCACCGCAGCTGTTGTTCCTTGATGCTGACCGTAACACGCTGATTCGCCGCTACAGCGATACGCGACGTCTGCACCCGCTCTCCAGCAAAAACTTATCTCTGGAAAGCGCGATTGATAAAGAAAGTGATTTACTGGAACCACTGCGTTCCCGCGCAGACTTGATCGTTGATACCTCGGAAATGTCCGTGCACGAACTGGCGGAAATGTTACGTACCCGACTGTTGGGTAAACGTGAACGTGAACTGACGATGGTATTCGAGTCCTTTGGTTTCAAACACGGTATCCCAATAGATGCGGATTACGTCTTTGATGTGCGATTCCTGCCTAACCCACACTGGGATCCAAAACTACGTCCGATGACCGGTCTTGACAGGCCTGTCGCCGCCTTCCTCGATCGACACACAGAAGTACACAATTTTATCTACCAGACTCGCAGCTATCTTGAGCTATGGTTACCCATGCTGGAGACGAACAACCGCAGCTACCTCACCGTAGCCATCGGCTGTACCGGCGGGAAGCACCGTTCGGTGTATATTGCAGAGCAACTGGCAGACTACTTCCGCTCACGCGGTAAAAACGTACAGTCACGCCATCGTACGCTGGAAAAACGTAAATCATGACCGTGAAGCAAACTGTTGAAATCACGAATAAGCTGGGCATGCATGCCCGGCCCGCAATGAAACTGTTTGAATTAATGCAGGGTTTTGAAGCAGAAGTACTGCTACGTAATGATGAAGGAACGGAAGCCGAAGCAAACAGCGTTATCGCATTGCTAATGCTGGATTCCGCCAAAGGCCGTCAGATAGAGATTGAAGCCTCTGGCCCACAGGAAGTTGAAGCCCTTGCAGCGGTTATTGCGTTGTTTAATTCAGGGTTTGACGAAGAGTAGTCCGGAAGGTCGGATAAGGCGTTTACACCACCATCCGACACCACCGATTAATACAGCTTATTTTCCCGCATAAACGACTCACCGCCAAGCTGGCGCATTTGACGCATGATCCACGCCTGACGGCTACGAACATAGCCTGACGGTGCATTCGCCTTAAAACGCAGAGGATTTGGCAATACCGCCGCCAGTAATGCCGCTTCTGACAGACTCAACCGGCTGGCAGGCTTATGGAAATACCGCTGCGCCGCCGCTTCCACGCCAAATACACCATCGCCAAACTCAGCAATATTCAGATAGACCGTCAGAATACGTTTCTTGCTCCAGACTGTTTCCATGCCCAGCGTCAGACCAGCCTCCAGACCTTTACGCACCCAGCTACGCCCATCCCACAGAAAAAGATTTTTTGCCGTCTGCTGCGACAACGTCGACGCGCCGCGAATACGCTTTTCGTTACGTTCGTTGTGCTCCAGCGCTTTCTCTATGGCGGAGACATCAAATCCCCAGTGTTCGGGAAATTTTTGGTCCTCGGCTGCAATCACCGCCAGCCCCATCAGTGGCGATATCTCGTCCATGCTGACCCAGTCTGAATGCGCCACATAGCTGAAATGTCCCTGTAACCATGCTCCAAGCTGCCGCTCGACCATCACTGCCGAGAAAGGCACTGGCACCACGCTAAATAGCGCGATGCCGCCGCCCCAAAAAACGGCGAGGACAACAACCACCCGCAGAAAAATACGCCGCAAAAAGACGGCGACCCCTTTTCTCATTCAGCCAGTACCAGCACGCGCGCCACCAGCTTATCGATACCGCTTGCGGCCTGGGCTATATCCTGCGCCAGCATATAAGCCGGTGTAGTGACGATTTTGTTGTCTTCATCGACCACGATATCATCAACCGGACAAGGCACATGTTCGCCCCCCATATCTTCCAGCACTTCCGCGGTGTCAATATCGGTGCCAATTGTCAGACGCAGTGGGAAATCAAAGATTTTTGGCAGCATCGCCGGAGCAATACACATAAACCCCAGCGGTTTTCCTGACTGATGCATAGCGACCGCCAGCGCGGCCAAATCGCTATCAACCCGACATTCGCTGCCCTGGCTGGCAAAATTACTCAGATTCTTCGCCGCGCCAAACCCACCAGGAACAATCAGCGCATCAAGTTCAGCAGAAACAGCCTGGGCCAGAGGACGGATATCACCCCGCGCAATACGTGCTGCTTCAATCAGGACGTTGCGTGCTTCCTGCATCGGCTCACCCGTCAGATGATTAATGACATCCACCTGCTGTTTATCCGGTGCAAAACAGATAGCCTGAGCACCGCTGCGAGCAATCGCCAGAAGGGTTAGCACGGCTTCATGGATCTCTGAACCGTCATATACACCACATCCACTGAGCACAACGCCAACTTTTTTCATCGAGATACTCCTTTCGCAACTGACTGAAGCATATTAATAATTCTTATTAAAATGCTACGCTTCACACATTTAACTGATTCATGTAACAAATTATTTAAGATTTGCTATCTTAACTGCGTGCGGCCTGAAATTTAGGGCTGCGCCCTTGTAAACAATGATAATAATTTACGGCGCAGCCACGATTTCCCTGGTGTTGGCGCAGTATTCGCGCACCCCGGTTAAGCCGGGGTCATTTTTTTTCCACGCTCGCTACCCAGGCTCTTAATACCGCCACGTCGTGTTGCCACTCTTGCTTCATCTCTTCAATCCATTCAGCCACGTTATCTTCCCAGGCAGGAAGGTCTGGTGATTGAATTTGCTGTCCCAGTTGCTGCAGATGTCGCAGGCCAACCGATCCCGCAGCACCTTTGATTTTGTGGCCTTCTTCAACAACGCCTTTTTTATCACGCGCAGTCAGATTGGACTCCAGGACGCTCAAATATCCCGGCATCATCTTCTCAAACACCGCCAGCCCATCGGTAATCAACTTCGGTCCCACCAGCTCGAGGTATTGTTCCAACATAGGAATATCTAACAGCGCTTGCGATTTACTGCTTTCTTCAGATGTCACAGTGCTCTCCTCTTTGTTTCGGGTATCCCAGTATTTTTTGATCATGGCGGTTAACGCCGGAACCGATAATGGCTTACTCAGCACGTCATCCATTCCCGCATCAAGATATTCTTTCTTATCCTTCAGTACGTTGGCAGTAAGCGCCACCAGCGGCGGCAGGTCTTCACGCGCGTATTTTTGGGTAAGCTCTCTGGAGATATCCAGCCCCGTCATATCCGGCAACTGAATATCCAGCAGTACCAGGTCGTATTCCCCCGGCTTGAACATTTCCAGCGCAGCTTTCCCGGTCATCGCGACATCCACGCTGTTGCCTAGTTTTTCCAGCACTGAACGCGCAACAATCACATTCAGTTCAATATCCTCTACCAGCAACACATTCAGAGCTGGCAACGGCATATCATCCTCTTCAAAGGCGTCTTCAATCTCTTCCGCTACGGCAGGCGCATGAACGGTTAGCGTAAAGACTGAACCTTTTCCTGGCTGGCTGGAGACCGTGATATCCCCCCCCATATTCTTCGCCAGACGGCGGGATACCGCGAGACCAATCCCGGTACCTGTTGCCGGTTTACCACCGTTGCTGTCTTTCACCTGATAATACATGGCGAAGATCTTATCCTGCTCATCCTGCGGAATACCGATCCCGGAATCTTCAACTTCAAAATGCAGAATACTTCCTTCGTCATAACGCGCCCGAACGGTGACCTGTCCTTGCTGGGTGAATTTCACGGCATTACTGATCAGGTTCCACAGGATCTGGCGTAAACGCGTCCCGTCTGTGATGACCTTATGCGGCAGAGGCAACGTCGGTTCCAGGACAAAGCGTAGCCCTTTTTGTTGCGCCTGAAGGCCTGACAGGTTTTCCAGATCCGCCATAAAGCTGGTGAAATCAATCGGCTGGTTATCCAGTTGGACTTTACGCCGTTCCATCTTATCCATGTCGATAATATCGTTGAAAATATTACCCAACGTGACGGCAGAAACGTGGATGGTTTTGAGGTATTTTTCCTGCTCGGCGGTCAGATCTGTATCCAGCAGGATCCGGCTTAAACCGACAATGCCGTTCAGTGGTGTTCTCAGCTCGTGGCTGATAGTCGAAATGAAGGTGGTCTTATCGCGACTGGCACGCTCAAGTGCGTCCTGATAACGCTTACGCTCGGTAATATCGCGCCCAAAGCCCATCAGACCATGTCGCTTACCAACTCGGTCGTAATAAGGCACTTTACGAATTTCAAAGCAGGCTTTACGTCCGTCCGGATAATCCAGCCATTGTTCATAAGTGAGCGAAACATTATGGCGGAACACTTTCTCATCAGTTTCGATAACCTTCTCTGCCGCCTCAGGGGAATAAACGTCAGCCGGTTTTAAATTTACCAGTTGCTTTTCACTCTTGCCGGTCAGCAATTCCATCGCACGGTTACAGCCGGAAAATTCTTTATCCTCATTGCGATAAAAAACCAGATCCGGCGACGCATCGAGGAAAGAACGCAGAAAAGAGGACTGTTGTTCAAGCTGGATCTGCGCTTCTTCGCGCTCTTTAATTTCCACCTTAAGCTGCTCAAACGTTTCCTGGCGCTCCGCTTCTGCCTTTTCACGTTCTACGATCTGCTGATTGAGCTGAGCAATATTGTCCTTCAGTTGTACATTAAGCTTGAGATCGCGCTCACGCATCTCTTCCAGCTTCTGTACCAGTCGTGACAGGCGCTGTCGGGACTCCTCCAGTTGTTCCACTACCACTGACAGGAAATAGACGGCCCACGGGGTAATTAACAGACCAAAAAAGATTGAACGGATAACATCAATACTTTCTACCTGACCATGCAGCACCATGGTGACAGCCATCTGCACCACAATTGCCAACACGACCAAAGCCAGCGCCAATAGCAGCGAAAAGCGCACCAGACCTAACTTCATCATCAGGTCGACATAATATTGCGCCAGCATACGAATTTGCTTCATAGAGGGTTCCTTCACGACAACTTGGCACAATAATACTCAATTCTCAGCGCGACGTTTAAGATTGTGCCAAAAATGCGTAGTTTCCCTCATCGCGCTACACTGCCGGCGGGTTCCAGGGCCGTCCCAGAGCTGACCCCTGTACGCCATATTCGTTAAGGTACTTATCCAGTTCGACCATCCCGGTCCAGCGATTTTCACACCATAATGGGGCTAATAACGTCGGGCGACGGGCGCTGGCAGAAATTCGGTGATAGATAACCTCTGGCGGAGTGTGGCGAATCATCTCTCCCGCCGTCACTGTGTAATCACCCAGCTCAATACCGCTCAGGCGCCCGGCCTCCCAGGCTTTCGCCATAATGCTGCCCTTCACGATATGCAGGGGATGCAGCTTAATTCCATCGACTCCGGTATCCACCACGCGTTCCAGCGTTTGCAGACATTCCATTTGCCCTTCTCCCGGCAGACCGACAATAAGGTGCGAACACACTTTCAACCCACGTTCACGCGCTAACTGAGTGGTTCGCTGATAGCAGGAAAAATCATGTCCACGATTGATGCGGTGCAGGGTTTTATCATGCGCAGTTTGCAACCCCAGCTCCAGCCACACCTCATATCCCTGATCGTTATATTCGCAAAGCAGATCAAGCACCGCTTCCGGAACACAATCGGGGCGCGTCCCAACGCACAGACCAACAATATTGGCCTGACTGACCGCCTGCTGATACATAGAACGCAGCACCTGCACTTCCGCAAAGGTGCTGGTATAGGCCTGGAAATAGGCCAGATAGCGCTTAGCGCGATTCACCAGGTGCGCCTGATGTTCAAGCTGTTCGGCAATGGAATGATGCTGTTGGGCCTCATCGGCAAAAGAGGCCACATTACAGAAAGTACATCCACCGCGTCCGATGGTACCATCGCGATTTGGGCAGCTAAACCCACCGTGCAGCGTGAGTTTATGAACTTTTTGCCCATAACGACGAGAAAGATCCCCACCAAACATATTGACTAATTTCTGTAACTGCATAATCTGATAGACCGCGCCTTGAAAAGAGGCCAAAGCCTGCCATTTTTAGCCCCCGTTGGCGATGACCTGGATCAATCGCCCTGGCGTGTCTTTATTTATTGCATAACAAATCAAAATAACCGAAATTTCATTCAATCCAAATGTAATTATTTTTCCTTATATCCCGCTATTTTTTTTATGTTCTTTTAGCTCTTGTATAAAAACAGTATCTTTAAGACGCCAAAACTCTAAAATCCAGCATAAAATGCCAGTCATCACGATAAACAAAGGGAGGACGAGGGATAACAGGCCTTTCTGACAGTGAGACAGATCACACTTCACCATCCATTCCACACACGTTAAATCAATGTAAAAACGCCTTTAATTTCAATATATTCATAAAGTTAATCTTCCTATAGCACATTTTTGTATAAATAAGATTGCCATTTGACCTGTGTGTGGATTCCCGATAACTTGGAAATCCGCTGGAAGCTTTCTGGATGAGCAGTCTGCTCATCATATTTATGCAGTAATTGAGATTCCCTCTGAAGCAAGTCCTCAAACTTGTTTGACCTGTGCGAAAAGGATAAAGAGGGCGAATGCGAGGTAAGCGTATGACACGCAAACCCCGTCGCCATGCTCTTGGTGTGCCCGTGCGCAACGGTTCAGATGGGGATCTCGCAGAGCCTGGGGAGGTTCACTGATATGTTGTACGATAAATCCCTTGAGAAGGATAACTGTGGTTTCGGCCTGATCGCCCACATAGAAGGCGAACCTAGCCACAAGGTAGTGCGTACCGCCATACACGCGCTGGCCCGTATGCAGCACCGTGGCGCAATTCTTGCCGATGGTAAAACCGGCGATGGTTGCGGCCTGCTGTTACAAAAACCTGACCGCTTTTTTCGCATCGTTGCTCAGGAGCGCGGCTGGCGTTTAGCCAAAAACTACGCCGTCGGCATGATCTTTTTAAATAAAGACGCTGAACTGGCGGCTGCATCTCGTCGCATTGTTGAAGAAGAATTACAGCAGGAAACCTTGTCGATTGTTGGTTGGCGCGAAGTGCCCACCAACGAAGGTGTCCTCGGTGAAATCGCCCTCTCCTCCCTGCCTCGAATTGAGCAAATTTTTGTTAACGCCCCTGCGGGCTGGCGACCACGTGATATGGAACGCCGCCTGTTCATCGCGCGTCGCCGTATCGAAAAACGCCTCCAGGAAGATAAAGACTTCTACGTCTGCAGCTTGTCTAACCTGGTCAACATCTACAAAGGTCTGTGTATGCCGGCGGACCTGCCGCGCTTTTACCTGGACCTGGCGGACCTGCGTCTGGAATCAGCTATCTGTCTGTTCCATCAGCGCTTCTCCACCAACACCGTACCACGCTGGCCGCTGGCGCAACCGTTCCGCTACCTGGCGCACAACGGTGAGATCAACACCATCACCGGTAACCGTCAGTGGGCCCGCGCACGTACCTATAAATTTCAGACGCCGCTGATCCCTGATCTCCATGATGCCGCTCCTTTCGTCAACGAAACCGGCTCCGACTCCAGCTCAATGGATAACATGCTGGAGCTGCTTCTGGCAGGCGGCATGGACATTATCCGGGCCATGCGCCTGCTGGTGCCACCAGCCTGGCAGAACAACCCTGACATGGACCCGGAACTGCGCGCATTCTTTGACTTTAACTCCATGCACATGGAGCCATGGGATGGTCCGGCAGGTATTGTTATGTCTGACGGCCGCTTTGCCGCATGTAACCTGGACCGTAACGGCCTGCGCCCGGCACGCTACGTGATCACCAAAGACAAGCTCATCACCTGCGCCTCTGAAGTGGGGATTTGGGACTATCAGCCGGATGAAGTTGTCGAGAAAGGCCGCGTCGGTCCGGGCGAACTAATGGTTATCGATACCCGCAGTGGGCGCATTCTGCACTCAGCCGAAACCGATGACGATCTGAAAAGCCGCCACCCGTACAAAGAGTGGATGGAGAAAAATGTCCGCCGTCTGGTACCGTTTGAAGATCTGGCTGACGATCAGGTCGGTAGCCGCGAGCTGGACGATGACACCCTTGCCAGCTACCAGAAGCAGTTTAATTACAGCGCTGAAGAGCTGGATTCCGTCATCCGCGTGCTGGGTGAAAATGGTCAGGAAGCGGTTGGCTCAATGGGTGACGATACCCCGTTTGCTGTACTCTCCAGTCAGCCACGCATTATTTATGACTACTTCCGCCAGCAGTTTGCGCAGGTGACTAACCCGCCTATCGATCCGCTGCGTGAAGCGCATGTGATGTCACTAGCCACCAGCATCGGTCGTGAGATGAACGTCTTCTGCGAAGCGGAAGGCCAGGCACACCGTCTGAGTTTCAAATCGCCGATCCTGCTGTACTCCGATTTCAAACAGCTCACCACTATGAAAGAGGAACACTATCGCGCGGATACGCTGGACATAACCTTTGACGTGACCGAAACCACGCTTGAAGAGACCGTCAAAGCACTGTGCGACAAGGCCGAGCAGATGGTGCGTAACGGCACGGTGCTGCTGGTACTTTCCGACCGTAACATTGCCAAAAACCGCTTGCCAGTCCCGGCACCGATGGCGGTCGGCGCAGTGCAAACGCGTCTGGTAGAACAAAGCCTGCGCTGTGACGCCAACATCATCGTTGAAACTGCCAGCGTACGCGATCCGCACCACTTTGCAGTCCTGTTGGGCTTTGGCGCGACGGCGGTCTATCCATACCTCGCGTATGAGACGCTGGGGCGTCTGATCGATACGCAGGCGATAGCCAAAGATTACCGGACCGTGATGCAGAACTACCGTAACGGCATCAACAAAGGCCTGTACAAAATCATGTCCAAAATGGGCATTTCGACGATCGCCTCTTACCGCTGCTCTAAGCTGTTTGAAGCCGTTGGTCTGCATGATGACGTCGTTGCGCTCTGCTTCCAGGGCGTAGTCAGTCGCATCAGCGGTGCTGGATTTGCCGATTTCCAGCAGGATCTGCTGAATCTCTCCAAGCATGCCTGGCTGGCACGTAAACCGATTAGTCAGGGCGGCCTGCTGAAGTACGTTCACGGCGGTGAATACCACGCTTACAACCCAGACGTGGTACGTACTCTGCAACAGGCGGTACAAAGCGGGGAATATAGCGACTATCAGGAATATGCAAAACTGGTAAATGAGCGCCCGGCGGCGACGCTGCGCGACCTGCTGGCAATCACGCCTGGTGATGAAGCCATAAGCATTAACGACGTAGAACCAGCAACAGAACTGTTTAAACGCTTTGATACCGCAGCGATGTCTATCGGCGCATTAAGTCCGGAAGCGCACGAAGCGTTGGCCGAAGCAATGAACAGCATCGGCGGCAACTCTAACTCCGGTGAAGGCGGTGAAGATCCGGCGCGTTACGGCACCAACAAGGTGTCACGCATTAAGCAGGTCGCTTCCGGCCGCTTCGGAGTTACCCCGGCGTATCTGGTTAACGCCGATGTGATTCAGATTAAAGTCGCACAGGGCGCGAAGCCGGGTGAAGGTGGTCAGTTGCCGGGTGATAAAGTGACTCCGTACATCGCCAAACTGCGTTATTCGGTACCGGGCGTGACGTTGATCTCCCCGCCGCCGCACCACGATATCTACTCAATCGAGGACTTAGCGCAGCTGATTTTCGACCTGAAACAGGTCAACCCGAAAGCGATGATCTCCGTCAAACTGGTTTCCGAACCTGGCGTCGGCACCATCGCTACCGGTGTGGCAAAAGCGTATGCGGATCTCATCACCATCGCAGGCTATGACGGCGGCACCGGAGCCAGCCCACTCTCGTCAGTAAAATATGCGGGTTGTCCGTGGGAACTGGGTCTGGTTGAAACCCAACAGGCACTGGTGGCTAACGGTCTGCGCCATAAGATTCGTTTGCAGGTTGATGGCGGACTGAAAACTGGCGTCGATATCATCAAAGCGGCAATTCTGGGAGCGGAAAGCTTCGGCTTCGGTACCGGTCCGATGGTGGCGCTGGGCTGTAAATATCTGCGTATTTGCCACCTGAACAACTGCGCAACTGGCGTGGCGACTCAGGACGAAAAACTGCGTAAGAATCACTATCATGGTCTGCCGTTCAAAGTCACCAACTACTTTGAATTTGTTGCCCGTGAAACCCGAGAGCTGATGGCGCAACTGGGCGTGAAACGCCTGGTAGACCTGATTGGCCGTACCGATCTGCTCACCGAGCTGGAAGGATACACCGCCAAACAGCAGAAACTGGAGCTGTCCCGGCTGCTGGAAACCGCCGAGCCGCATCCGGGTAAAGCGCTGTTCTGCACCGAGAACAACCCGCCGTTTGATAACGGCGTGCTGAACGCACAATTACTGCAGCAGGCGAAACCGTTTGTCGATGATCGCCAGAGTAAAACTTTCTGGTTCGATATCCGCAACACCGATCGTTCTGTCGGCGCATCATTGTCTGGCTATATCGCACAAACGCACGGCGATCAGGGGCTGGCCTCCGATCCTATCAAAGCGCATTTCAGCGGTACTGCAGGACAAAGCTTCGGTGTATGGAACGCAGGTGGCGTTGAGTTGTATCTGACCGGCGATGCCAATGACTATGTCGGTAAAGGTATGGCGGGTGGCTTGCTGGCTGTGCGCCCACCGGTGGGTTCTGCCTTCCGTAGCCATGAAGCAAGTATCATCGGCAACACCTGTCTGTACGGTGCTACCGGTGGTCGTTTATTCGCCGCGGGTCGAGCAGGTGAACGATTCGCCGTACGTAACTCAGGCGCGATTACCGTAGTAGAAGGCATTGGTGACAACGGTTGCGAATATATGACCGGCGGCATCGTCTGTATTCTTGGGAAAACAGGCGTCAACTTCGGTGCGGGTATGACGGGCGGGTTCGCCTACGTGCTGGACGAAGACGGCGAATTCCGCAAACGCGTAAACCCTGAACTGGTCGAAGTGTTGAGTGTGGACTCTCTGGCTATCCATGAAGAGCATCTGCGCGGGCTTATTACCGAACACGTACAGCATACCGGTTCTTCACACGGCGAAGAGATCCTGGCCAACTGGCCGGCATTCTCGGCGAAATTCGCGCTGGTTAAACCAAAATCCAGTGATGTGAAAGCACTGTTGGGTCACCGTAGTCGTAGCGCAGCTGAGCTGCGTGTGCAGGCGCAGTAAGGGGTAGCAGCAATGAGTCAGAACGTATACCAATTTATCGACCTGCAGCGCGTTGATCCGCCGAAGAAACCGCTGAAGATCCGCAAGATCGAGTTTATCGAAATTTACGAGCCATTTTCCGAAGGTCAGGCCAAGGCGCAGGCGGATCGCTGCCTGTCCTGCGGTAACCCATACTGCGAATGGAAATGCCCGGTACATAACTACATTCCGAACTGGCTGAAGCTCGCCAACGAGGGACGTATTTTTGAAGCAGCGGAGCTGTCTCACCAGACTAACACGCTGCCGGAAGTCTGCGGCCGTGTCTGCCCACAGGACCGTTTGTGCGAGGGTTCCTGTACGCTGAACGACGAGTTTGGCGCGGTGACTATCGGCAACATTGAACGTTATATCAACGATAAAGCGTTTGAGATGGGCTGGCGTCCGGATATGACTGGCGTTCGCCAGACCGACAAACGCGTGGCGATTATCGGCGCCGGTCCGGCTGGTCTGGCCTGTGCTGACGTGCTGACCCGTAACGGCGTGAAGGCCGTGGTGTTTGACCGCCATCCAGAGATCGGCGGCCTGCTAACCTTCGGTATTCCGGCCTTCAAGCTGGAGAAAGAGGTCATGACCCGCCGCCGTGAAATTTTCACCGGCATGGGCATAGAGTTCAAACTCAACGTTGAAGTCGGTCGCGACGTACAACTCGACGATTTGCTGAAGGATTACGACGCCGTGTTCCTTGGCGTTGGCACCTATCAGTCGATGCGCGGCGGACTGGAAAACGAAGACGCCGATGGCGTGTTTGACGCCCTGCCGTTCCTGATTGCCAATACCAAGCAACTGATGGGCTTTGGCGAAAGCAGCGACGAACCATACATCAGCATGGAAGGCAAACGCGTGGTTGTGCTGGGCGGTGGTGATACGGCGATGGACTGTGTGCGTACTTCTGTTCGTCAAAACGCGTCACACGTTGTCTGCGCCTATCGTCGCGACGAAGAAAACATGCCGGGTTCTAAACGCGAAGTAAAAAATGCGCGTGAAGAGGGCGTGGAATTCCAGTTTAACGTCCAGCCATTAGGTGTTGAAGTCAACGCCAACGGTAAAGTCTGCGGCGTAAAAATGGCGCGTACTGAGATGGGCGCACCGGATGCCAAAGGTCGCCGTCGCGCGGAGATCGTCGCGGGTTCCGAGCACGTTGTTCCTGCTGATGCGGTTGTTATGGCGTTTGGTTTCCGCCCGCACAGCATGGAGTGGCTGGCTAAACACAGCGTCGAACTCGATTCGCAGGGGCGTATTATTGCTCCGGAACGCAGTGACAACGCCTTCCAGACCAGCAACCCAAAAATCTTCGCCGGTGGTGACATCGTGCGCGGTTCGGATTTGGTGGTAACGGCGATAGCCGAAGGCCGTAAAGCTGCTGACGGGATTATGAATTACCTGGAAGTGTAATCCAGCTTCTTCTGGTATCTCATCTACATCCGTGGATGAGATACCAAATTCCTGCCGCAATACCATCAAGCACTGCCATACAAGCCAGCATGACAACACGATTTTCAACGGGAAAAACTCTCCGAATCAATCCCCCAACACATCAATACCGCGAATGAAAACAAAGTAATAATTAGACGGAAACGTTTGCTTTATTCTGGAAACTGTATATTATGCGGCGGATTTTTTGGTCCAAATTCAAGGAGGCGTTGTGTCGCAAGATAACAATTATAGCCAGGGCCCCGTCCCTCTGGCGGCGCGAAAAGGCGTGGTTCCACTGACGTTTGTGATGTTGGGGTTAACGTTCTTTTCAGCAAGTATGTGGACCGGAGGCACACTCGGTACCGGTCTTTCCTATAATGATTTCTTCCTGGCAGTTCTCTTCGGTAATCTCCTCCTCGGTATTTACACTGCATTTCTCGGTTACATTGGCGCAAAAACAGGGTTATCCACCCACCTCCTCGCACGTTACTCATTTGGTATAAAAGGTTCCTGGCTTCCCTCGATGCTACTGGGCGGTACGCAGGTGGGCTGGTTTGGCGTTGGCGTGGCGATGTTCGCCATCCCGGTTGGCAAAGCGACGGGAATTGACGTCAATATCCTGATTGCCGTTTCCGGCCTGTTGATGACAATGACCATCTTTTTTGGCATCTCGGCATTGACGGTGTTATCTGTCATCGCCGTACCCGCTATCGTTATTCTTGGCAGCTACTCGGTCTGGCTGGCGGTGAGCGACGTAGGTGGTTTGGATCATTTAAAAACGATTGTGCCGCAAACGCCGCTGAATTTTTCAACCGCACTGGCGCTGGTGGTAGGCTCGTTTGTCAGCGCAGGTACACTGACCGCCGACTTCGTCCGCTTTGGCCGTAATGCCAAAGGCGCGGTGCTCATTGCCATGGTGGCATTCTTCCTTGGCAACTCATTAATGTTTATCTTCGGTGCAGCAGGCGCCGCCGCCGTAGGGCAGGCGGATATCTCTGACGTGATGATCGCCCAGGGGCTGCTGCTGCCAGCAATTGTGGTTCTCGGCCTGAATATCTGGACGACTAATGACAACGCGTTATACGCATCCGGTTTAGGTTTTGCCAATATTACCGGTCTTTCCAGCCGTACGCTTTCGGTGGTAAACGGCATTATTGGTACACTGTGCGCGCTGTGGCTTTACAATAACTTTGTCGGCTGGCTGACCTTTCTGTCGGCGGCGATCCCCCCTATTGGTGGGGTGATTATCGCCGATTATCTGTTGAACCATCGCCGGTATGCCGATTTCAACAACGCGCGGTTTATTCCCGTAAACTGGGTGGCTATTCTGTCCGTTGCACTGGGTATTGCCGCCGGACACTATATCCCCGGTGTTGTGCCGGTCAACGCCGTACTCGGCGGCGTATTCAGCTACATCCTGCTGAATCCACTTTTCAATCGCAGCCTTGCTAAATCCCCGGAGGTCAGCCATGCAGAATAATACCCTCACCATTCGTCAGGCGCGTTTACAAGGACGCGAAGGATTGTGGCAACTCACCATTGAAAACGGGCGTTTTAGCCGTATTGAACCTCAGGACGCTGCATCTTTACCGCAGAGTGAAGTTCTTGATGCTGAAGGCGGTTTGGCCATTCCGCCGTTCGTTGAGCCGCATATCCATCTGGACACCACGCAAACCGCAGGTGAACCAAACTGGAACCTGTCGGGTACGTTGTTTGAGGGTATTGAGCGCTGGGCTGAACGTAAGGCGATGCTCACTCACGAAGATGTGAAGACCCGCGCAATGCAGACCCTGAAGTGGCAGATGGCCAATGGCATCCAGTATGTTCGTACTCACGTTGATGTTTCAGACCCCACGCTCACGGCACTGAAAGCCATGCTGGAGGTGAAACAAGAGGTCGCGCCATGGGTGGAACTGCAAATCGTTGCGTTCCCGCAGGAAGGCATCCTTTCTTACCCCAACGGTGAAGCGCTGTTAGAAGAAGCCGTGCGTCTGGGGGCCGACGTCATTGGCGCAATCCCCCACTTTGAGTTTACGCGTGAATATGGCGTTGAGTCGTTGCATAAAATTTTCGCCCTGGCGCAAAAGTACGACCGACTCATCGATGTGCACTGTGACGAAATTGATGACGAGCAATCACGCTTTGTTGAAACCGTAGCGGCACTGGCACATCGCGACGGAATAGGAGAGCGCGTGACCGCCAGCCATACCACGGCAATGCACTCCTATAACGGCGCGTATGCTTCCCGCCTTTTCCGCCTGCTGAAAATGTCGGGCATTAACTTCGTTGCTAATCCGCTGGTGAATATTCACCTGCAAGGGCGTTTTGATACTTATCCGAAGCGCCGTGGTGTAACGCGCGTCAAAGAGATGCTGGAGGCCGATATCAATGTCTGCTTTGGTCATGATGATGTCTTCGATCCGTGGTATCCGTTGGGAACCGCGAATATGCTGCAAGTGCTGCATATGGGATTACACGTGTGCCAGTTGATGGGATACGGACAAATTAATGATGGGCTGAACCTCGTCACTACCCATAGCGCGAAAACCCTGCATTTGCAGGACTACGGCCTGAGCGTGGGAAATTCCGCTAACCTGGTGATTTTACCTGCTGAAAACGGGTTTGATGCGGTTCGTCGCCAAACGCCGGCACGTTATTCAATTCGCCACGGGCGAGTCATTGCCGAGACGAAACCAAGCCAGACAACGTTACATCTGACACAGCCGGAAGCGGTAACGTTTAAACGGTAGGTTGTTGTTTCAAATATTGCCGCAGGCGCTCAGACTGCGGCCCCCCATATACAACTGTTTCCTGTCAAACATGTAATAAGCTGGCACGTACCTTAATCACGACCTTTTTGATTTCCGCAGGAGTCTCGACCGCGCAGCCCGGTTTATGAGGCTCGCCCGGCATAAAAATCGCAAACATCCCGGGTTTCAACGTGATCATTTGCTCATCGATAATCTGGCTGCAAAGTTGATAATCCTCTTCAACATGAATCGCCTCACACTGACGAGCAGAATCTGTCGTACCAAACAGAATGCGCTCTTGACCCTCCAGCAACACCTGGATATCAATGTATTGCTGATGCAGCTCCGCTTTCTTTTGCTCTGGATGCTGCGTGACGAACTGCATGACATTCATAAAAATATCATCACCCTGCAGCTCATAGCTTCCGGGCGCTTTTTCCTGCGGTATTGCCGCAACGGCCAGCATTAATGCCTCATGTAATACCGGGTGTAATCCGGCAGAAGGTAGCGTACGCAAATCACCTGACATCATAATCATTCTCCCTGGGCTAACAATGCAGCCCCCAGTAATCCAGCGTCATGGCGGTAATGTGCCGCCTGTAATTTCACGTGATAGGCCAGGGGAGCTTGTGCCAGATAAGACTCCACCAGCGCCAGATACCCTTCAGCCAGCCCGACACTGCCGCCAATGACCACGCACTGGCAGTCAGTTGTCGCTTTCACATCGGCTATCAATCGCGCGACAACCGCTGCAGAATGCGCAACCAACCGCATGGCCTGCTCATGCCTCTGGGCTGCACGCGCAAAAATAGTTTTCGCATCACATCCGGCGAGATCATCCCGGGCGGCGGCGGCAATCCCGCGACCTGAGGCAATAGCCTCCACGCAGCCCACGCGTCCACAACCGCAGAGCGGCCCGTGCGGATCGGCCAGCGTATGCCCCAGGTGCCCGGCCAGGCCACCGGACCCGGTAAGTAATTTACCGTTGCTGACTACACCGCCACCAACGCCGGTCGAAACGGTGATAAACGCCATATCACTTATTTCATCAGCAAGAGCGCGATATTCCGCCCACGCAGCTGCCTGTGCATCATTAACCGCCATCGTCGGCAAACCAGTCAGATCATTTAACGTCTGCACCAGTGGAAAGTGCACCAGCCCACCAAGATTTAACGGATTAATCGCCAGCAGTACCCCATCACGGATAATGCCAGTCGAGGCAATGGCTACGTGCGTTGCCTGCGTCTGCAGCGGCTCAACCAGCGCTTTTAGTGCGGCCCGCAGCGCATCCGGTGTTTTACTGGCTGGCGTAGGTAATTCACGGCGATCGCGGATTTGCAGGTCGCTATCCACCAGCGCGGCAGCCAGTTTAGTGCCGCCGATATCAATCGCCAGCGTAGTCATAACATCGCCTTCTTCATTGCTGTGATGTACCACTGGCAAATGTGTTCCAGTCGGGTAATGGCAGAGCCGACCGTGACGGCCCATGCACCATGTTGCACCGCTTCAGCAGCCTGTGCAGGAGAGTTGTAACGCCCTTCAGCAATCACCCGGCAACCAGAATCACTCAACGCTTTCACCAGTGCCAGGTCTGGTTCTTCCGGTGTTTCTGCCGTTGTATAACCAGAAAGCGTGGTACCGATAATTTCAGCCCCGAGTTTTTGGCATGCCAGACCATCTTCCAGCGAGGAGCAGTCTGTCATCGCCAGCCTTTGATGCTGATGGATGCGTGCCAGCAGCGTTGCAACAGGTACAGGCCGCACACGATCGGTACCATCAATGGCAATAATGTCCGCGCCAGCCAGCACCAGCGCATCAACATCCTCTAAAAAAGCGGTAATACGTACCGGGGAATCATCCAGATCGCGTTTAAGAATGCCAATAATCGGCAGCGAAACCACTGCGCGAGTAGCACGCAGGTTCTCCACACCTTCGATACGCAGTGCCACTGCGCCGGCCTGCTCTGCCGCCAGCGCCATGGCAACAACGATCTCAGGTTTATCCAGCGGGCTGTCAGGAACAGGTTGGCAAGAAACAATCAGTCCGCCGTTAGCGGCAATTTTTTTATCCAGTTGTTCAAGTAACGACATACTTCTTCCCTTACGAAAATTGCCCGGATCAGGACCGGGCAAACGGATTAACCTTTTGATTTCACGAAAGCACTTTTATCACCGCCAAACGGCACAGCTCCACTGAACGGTTTACCATCAATGGCATCATGCGTGCGCAGCGCTTCCGGTCGCAGCCAGCGCTGCACGCGGGACGGCATATCGAGGCCTATCAGCAGGATCACCACAAAGGTCAGGCTAAACGAAAGCGATCCCAGCGCAGTCCCCAGATCCAGACGTTGTGCAATCAGCGCCCCGATGATCGGTGCCAGCGCTCCACCCAATGCACCGACGTTATAGGTAAAGCCCAAACCCGCCGCACGCTGATCGGTATCGAAATAACCGCCAATCAGTTTCGGTAAGATCCCGGAGATCCCTTGCCCAAGCATTTGCTGGAAAAACAGTAGCAACCCCAGTACCCAGACGTTTGTACCACCAATCGCAAACACCGGAATAATCAGCAATTGCGATGCCAGCAGACTACAGACATAGGCTTTTCGGGTCCCCAGCCAGTCACCAAGAAAGCCGCCGACGCAACAGCCAACCGCCGCGCCAAAGCCGCTAAAGAACAGCACCCTGGCAACCGTTGAAGGGTCGTACATCAGTTCAGTTTTAAGATAGGTTGGCAACAGCGCCTGAATCGGCCACGAATAGAGGAAGGCAAACAGCACAACCACCATCAACATCACGCCCGTTGGCCAGCGCTTACCGCTGCTTTGCACCATAAAGCTAATGAAGATGACGGCGCATATCAGCCCGAGGATCGCCACGATTGCCGCGTTTTGCAGGTTACCCGCGAAGCAGAACCACAGCGCGGTCGCAGCAGCGAGGGTCATCAGTATATTGATAACCCGATGTTCACCCCGATAGAGAATGTCCACCATTGTGCGCACTGGCGCTTTGCCTTCGTGTTTTTCTTTCCAGTCTTCAGCTTCCGGAATATTTTTGCGCAACCAGAGGGCGAAGATAATCGGTACGATGCCAATGAAGAACAGCGCGCGCCATCCCCAGACCGGAACCACCAGGCTGTAAACCTGAGCGGCTATCACCGCCCCCACAGAAAAACCAGAAATCAGGAAACCGCTGGCTTTGTTGCGTAGGTGTTTAGGCCAGCTTTCAATAACATAGGTCGCGCTGGAGCCATATTCACCCGCCATCCCCATACCGATAACCAGACGAGCGATAAACATAGTGGTGTAACCCGGCGCAAAACCACAGGCCAGTGTTCCCACAGAGAAGAGAATAATACTGGTGACCATTGCCAGACGACGCCCGTAACGGTCGCCCATCGCCCCCAGCATCAGTCCACCAAACCAGCGAGAAATAAAGGCTGCTGAAATCAGGCTGGCGGCCTGCACCGTCGTCAGCCCGAATTCACCTTGTACTTCCGTCAGCACAAGGGCGATTAACACAAAATCAAAACCATCCAGCAAATATCCCAGCCATGCGGCTGAGAATGCCCGCCATTGCGCACGGTTGAGATGGCGATACCACGGGATGCTCTGGGTAGAAGTACTCATTTTACTCTCCCGACGATTTTTGTTGTTGTGCCGGATGACGGCGTTGCCTTATACAGCCTACGATCGACATATGTAGGCCGGGCAAACGAAGCGCCCCCGGCTATACGCTGTTACGCCTTTTCCGCCAGCAGTTGGTTAGCCAATGCTTTCAGTTCTGGCAGGTATTTTTCATCTACAGGAGCAAACGGTTTACGGCACAGCGGTACGGAGACCACGTCCATAAAGTGCAGGACCGTTTTCAGACCACGGAATACGCCGACTTTAATGAGCAGATCGATAACCTTATTGCACTCGGTTTGCAGCTTTTGTGCAGTCCGGACGTCGCCTTCTTTGAGCGCTTTCACAATTCCCTGGTAACGCCATCCCATGATGTTGTAGGTACTGCCGATTCCGCCATCAGCGCCAGCCAGCAGGCCAGAAGCGAAAATTTCGTCATAACCGTTGTAAAGCACCAGATCAGGATGCGCACGACGGATCTGCTCCATCTGATAGAGATCGCCAGAGGTTTGCTTCAGTGCGCCAACACCCGGCAGCGTCACCAGTGTGTTGATCTGATCCAGCGTCAGTTTGACGCCACTCAGTGCTGGAATGTTATACACCACCATTGGTAAGCCATCAGCGGAATCAATGATTGCGCGATAGTGATCGCAATGTTCTTCGAAGCTGAACGGATAGTAAAACGGAGTGACTGCGGAGACTGCATCAAAGCCGTAGCGATGCGCGGCGCTCGCCAGTTGTTGACTCTCTTCGGTACTGATTGTGCCAACGTGCGCGATTAAAGTGACTTTACCTTTCGCTTCTTCAGCAACAATTTCCAGCACCTGCTCTCTTTCAGCACGGCTCTGTACAAAGGCTTCACCGGTAGAACCACCGACATAAAGCCCATCAATACCCTGCTCAATGTTGAAGCGCACCAGACGACGCAAACTCTCAGTGTCCAGTCGCTGTTGGTTGTCGAACGGAGTCAACAACGCCGGCATTACGCCTTTTAAATCTCTTGCCATAACTACCTCTGTCGATGATTAGTGTTATCTGACTGCATACCTTTATACCTGTTATACCAGATCAAATAAGCAGCAATACAATACAGAACGCTTATAGTGCGATCTGCCTCACTAAACGATCGTCAGGATCGCGATCACTTTCGCAATTTTTTATTTTTACCGAAGGCGTGCCAGGTGGCGGATACGCTGTTGAGATGTTCTTGTAAGGCGCGGTCAGCTTCATCAGGATTGTGCTGGCGAATGGCCTCGACAATAGCAATATGCTGCTGATAACTCACGCTATTGTGTTCATGCAATTCCTGATCGGCAACGGTCGGACGAGCCGCAATCAGCCAGTCCAGCAGCGCGACATGGATCGCCATAAAGATAGGATTACCAGGGATCTCCGCCAGTACTCGGTGAAAATCAACGTCCGAACGAATGAACAACGTATTGTCATCCAGCGACTGGCTGTTGATCTCCAGCGCTTTCGCCAGCCGATCGATTTGCTCGTCAGTGGCATGTTCCGCAGCGTAACGCACCAGGCTGGATTCAAAGAACAACCGTAGCTGTTCAAAGTGAGCGATGCCTCCCGGATGCGAGAGGAAATCTTTCGCCATCCCGGACAGTTCACTGATGATAGTATCTGCAGAGGGGCGCGAAACGCGGGCACGTTCGCCATTGTTGATTTGCACCAGACCTTTACGCTTTAACGCAGCAAGCGCTTCCCGCACGGAAGGACGACCCACGTTGAAGAAAGCCATCAGCTCTCGTTCCGACGGCAACTGCTCACCTTCGCCAAATTCCCGGCGACGAATCATCTGTTCCAGCTCTTCTTCAACCATTTCAGACAGTTTTTTACGCGCCAGTGGACGGTTACGTAAGCTACGGCCAATGGTCGATGGAGAGTCTTCAGCTTGCGAATCAAATGCGTTCATAGGGTCCATTCCGCTAAGTCGAGGTGACAAACAACAGCGAGTTCATCCTAACACAGGATCGAAAGCAGGGTGTAATGATGGTCGCCCGGCAAAGCTGGCACATTGTGAATATACAAAATAGAAATATTATTTATCATAAAAACATTCAGGTTAAATTTAATTACAGAACACTATATTTTATTTATGAAATTAGCGAACATGATCGTGAAAAATTATCATAACCATCTATTTTAAAACGAAAAATATTTTAAACTCTGAATAAAAAATAAGATATCCACTCCATAAAAAGGCGCAGAAAAAATATAACATCCGCATTTATAACAATGTAATTACCGGATTTATGTTCTTCTCTGCCATGGAGTGAAAAAATGTTCGGCATCATTATCTCTGTCATCGTTTTATTAACGATGGGTTATCTGATCCTCAAAAACTACAAACCACAAGTGGTACTGGCAGCTGCCGGGATCTTTCTAATGATCTGCGGGGTCTGGCTGGGCTACGGTGCCTTGGTCGCGCCTGATAAAAGCAGCGGCTATTTGCTGGTCGATATTTATAACGAAATTCTGCGTATGCTCTCAAGCCGGGCCGCAGGACTTGGACTGTCAATCATGGCGGTGGGCGGTTATGCCCGCTATATGGACAGGATGGGAGCCAGTAGAGCCATGGTTAGCCTGTTAAGTCGACCTCTTAAGGTTATCCGATCACCTTACATCGTTCTGGCCGCCACCTATGTGATCGGCCAGATCATGGCACAGTTCATAACCAGCGCCTCCGGATTAGGCATGCTACTGATGGTCACGCTCTTCCCGACATTAGTCAGCCTTGGTGTGAGCCGTTTGTCTGCGGTGGCAGTTATTGCCACTTCAATGTCGATTGAATGGGGCATTCTGGAAACCAACTCAATTTTTGCCGCACAAGTGGCAGGAATGAAAATCGCCACCTACTTCTTCCATTACCAGTTACCAGTGGCTTCCTGCGTAATTATCGCCGTTGCCATTGCGCATTTTTTCGTGCAGCGCCAGTTTGATAGAAAAGCGTTACCGGATAGCGCAGGTTTCGCCGAACAAAAGAGGCTCGAAGATGTACCACCGCTCTATTATGCCATTTTACCAGTAATGCCGCTGATCCTGATGCTGGGTTCGCTGTTCCTTGCACATCAGGGATTGATGAAAGCAGAACTGAATCTGGTGGTGGTGATGCTGTTGAGCATGACAGTGACCATGTTTGTAGAGTTCCTTCGCAAACACAATCTGCGCGAAACAATGGACGATGTGCAGGCTTTTTTTGACGGCATGGGCACGCAGTTTGCGAATGTCGTTACGCTGGTGGTGGCAGGCGAGATCTTTGCTAAAGGGTTGACCACTATCGGCACCGTCGACGCGGTTATTAAAGGTGCGGAACACTCCGGGCTCGGCGGTATCGGGGTGATGATCATTATGGCTGTGGTTATTGCTGCCTGCGCAATCGTAATGGGGTCCGGCAACGCGCCGTTTATGTCTTTTGCCAGCCTGATCCCGGATATCGCTGCCGGGCTGCATATTCCGGCTGTCGTAATGATTATGCCTATGCATTTCGCCACCACGCTGGCACGCGCAGTTTCACCGATCACCGCAGTCATTGTCGTGACATCAGGCATCGCTGGGGTATCGCCTTTTGAAGTGGTTAAACGTACGGCGATCCCAATGGCCGTAGGATTTGTGGTGAATATGATCGCCACAATCGCGCTGTTTTACTAACCCCGAACGCAGAAAACAAAACAGGCCCAAAGGGCCTGTTTTTTTATTTAACTACGCGTAGCGCTGGACGTCCACCACGAGGAGGCGGTGGAGTATCATCCGGGTCATTGTCGTCGCCGTTGTCAGGTTTATCACCATCAATGACGGACATGACCGTTTCGCTCTCAAAGCCAGGAGCTTCGTTGTCGTCATCGTTTAGGCTGGCGACATCTTCGTCATAGGCGGATTCTGGCTCAAACATCGTACCGGCACCGTTTTCACGAGCATAAATTGCCAGAACAGCAGCCAGCGGCACAGAAACCTGACGTGGTACTCCGCCGAAACGCGCGTTAAAGCGCACTTCATCGTTAGCCAGTTCCAGGTTCCCAACTGCACGCGGTGCAATATTCAGAACAATTTGCCCATCACGCGCATATTCCATAGGAACCTGCACGTCCGGGAGCGTCACATCCACCACCAGATGCGGCGTAAGCTGGTTGTCTAGCAACCACTCATAAAATGCACGCAGCAGATACGGACGGCGCGGTGATAGTTGTGGCAAATCCATACAGATTAACCCCGGCCCAGGCGCATTTCACGTTCAGGCTCAGTCAGAGAAGCCAGGAATGAGTCACGTTCGAAGACGCGAGTCATATATCCTTTCAGCTCTTTCGAACCTGCACCGCTGAATTCAATACCCAGCTGCGGTAAACGCCACAGCAGTGGTGCCAGATAGCAATCTACCAGGCTGAACTCATCGCTCAGGAAATACGGTTTCTGACCAAATACTGGCGCAATCGCCAGCAACTCTTCGCGCAGTCGCTTACGAGCGACATCAGCTTCAGAAGCAGAACCGTTCACGATGATGTTCATCAGCGTGTACCAGTCTTTTTCGATACGCTGCATGTACAGGCGGCTCTCACCACGCGCAACCGGGTAAACCGGCATCAGCGGCGGATGCGGGAAACGCTCATCCAGGTATTCCATAATGATGCGAGATTCCCACAGGGTCAGCTCACGATCCACCAGTGTCGGTACGCTCTGATTCGGGTTGAGGTCGATCAGATCCTGAGGTGGATTGTCCTTCTCCACATGCTCAATCTCGAAACTAACACCTTTCTCAGCCAGCACAATGCGGACCTGATGGCTATAGATGTCAGTAGGACCAGAAAACAGCGTCATTACCGAACGTTTGTTGGCAGCGACAGCCATGAAAACCTCCAGGTATATTCAGAATTTTACTGCTACCAGCCACTATATATGGCCAGTCAGAAGTGGTGTCACCCATATTCGGGAAAGCCATTATTGCTCAAAATACAAACAAAAAATGAACGATACCGGACATTTGGGCAGAAAATTGGATGATAGTTTACCAGATTTTGTGACCTTTGTGGTGAGTCGATTCTGGAAATGGGGAAAAAGAGGTGGCAATCAGCACATTACCGTGGATCTTCGCGGCGAGTATACATAAAAAAACCCGCCGAAGCGGGTTTTTTCGCAAATTGAGCTCTGCCGAAGCAGAAACCAATTAACGTTTGGAGAACTGAGGACGACGACGTGCTTTACGCAGACCGACTTTCTTACGTTCAACCTGACGAGCATCACGGGTAACGAAGCCAGCTTTACGCAGTTCGCCACGCAGGGACTCATCATACTCCATCAGAGCGCGGGTGATACCGTGACGGATCGCACCAGCCTGACCAGAGATACCACCACCTTTAACAGTGATGTACAGATCCAGTTTCTCAACCATGTCGACCAGTTCCAGCGGCTGACGAACTACCATGCGGGCAGTTTCACGACCGAAGTACTGTTCCAGAGAACGTTGATTGATTACGATTTTACCACTGCCCGGTTTGATGAAAACGCGAGCTGCGGAACTTTTGCGGCGACCAGTGCCGTAGTATTGATTTTCAGCCATTGCCTATAATCCCGATTAGATGTCAAGAACTTGCGGTTGCTGTGCCGCGTGGTTGTGCTCGTTGCCAGCGTAAACTTTCAGTTTACGGAACATAGCACGACCCAGCGGGCCTTTTGGCAGCATGCCTTTAACCGCGATTTCAAGCACACGCTCAGGACGGCGAGCAATCATCTCTTCAAAGGTCGCTTGTTTGATACCACCGATGTGACCGGTGTGGTGATAGTACACTTTGTCAGTACGCTTGTTGCCGGTTACAGCAACTTTGTCAGCGTTCAGAACGATGATGTAATCACCGGTATCTACGTGCGGAGTGTATTCCGCTTTGTGCTTGCCGCGCAGGCGCAGAGCCAGTTCGGAAGCCAGACGGCCCAGAGTTTTACCGGTCGCGTCAACAACATACCAGTCGCGTTTTACGGTTTCTGGTTTAGCTGTAAAAGTTTTCATTAAAAGCTTACCCAAATAAATAAGTTACACGTTGGTGAACACCCAAACGTTTTGTCAGTTGAGGTTCACACGACATTGTCCAGCAAACCTACCCCTTCGAATAGCCTATGCCGGCACATAGAAAGTTTTGGGAAAAAAACTCTCTCGTAACGTGGGGTCGCAAGATTATAGAGAAGTCAGGGTCAAAGATCGACCCCTTTATGTGATTTGCGGCGGGTTTAACCCGCTAAATGTTCCCGTTTCAGATACTCTTCGCTTTGCATCTCTTGCAAACGCGACAAGCAGCGCTGGAATTCAAACTTCAGGCGTTCACCCTGGTAGATCTGATATAAGGGGGATGCCGCACTCACGACCAGTTTGACATGGCGCTCGTAGAACTCATCAACCAGCGCGATAAAACGCCGTGCTTCGCTCTCCATCAACGGTGTCATCACTGGTACATCAGATAACAGCACCGTATGGAACAGGCGCGACAACGCAATGTAATCGTGCTGACTACGCGCATCGACGCAGAGCGTGGTAAACGAAATCGCCAGCGTTTGGTTTTCTACGGCTAACGTCGGCATCGGGCGATGGTTTATCTCCAGCGTCGGAGCATGCTCACCTTTCGCGCCCGCTAACGCCAGCCACAGTTTATCCATCTGCTGCTGAGTTTCATCATTAAGTGGCGATAACCATAAATGCGCTTGCGTTAACGTACGCAGACGATAATCAACGCCAGCATCTACGTTCATGATGTCGCAATACTGTTTGATTGCCTCGATAGCGGGCAGAAAACGTGCGCGTTGCAAGCCATTACGATACAGCTCATCAGGCGGAATATTAGAGGTCGCAACCAGCGTGATACCACGGGCAAACAGCGCTTTCATTAATCCACCGAGCAGCATCGCATCGGTAATATCTGAAACAAAAAACTCGTCAAAGCACAGCACATCCGTCTGGGCTTTAAAACGGTCGGCAATCACCTCCAGCGGGTCACTTTGACCTTGCAGAGCGGTAAGTTCTTCATGCACGCGCAGCATAAAGCGGTGAAAGTGCAGACGCTGTTTACGTTCACCCGGCAGGCTATGGTAGAACAGATCCATCAGCCAGGTTTTCCCACGCCCCACTCCCCCCCACATATACAGCCCGCGTACCGGCATATTTTCCGTCGGCTCACGTTTACCCAACAATTTACCAAAACGGGCCATCAGCCCACTCTCCTGCGGCACAGGACGTGTTCGGGTTGTGAGTTCCTGGAAAATAGTTTCCAGCCGATTCACAGCTTCTTGTTGTACGTTGTCAGGTTGATGGCTGCCGTCGTTGAGGGCCTGCAGGTAACGCGATGTCGGGGAAAGGCTTTGCATGATGTTATTGTTATTCCTTGAGAATCGATGTGCCGTCGCTCACGGTTGACGAAAAAAAGGCCGTTCTACACTACGCGATATAAAGACGGGATTCCACTTCTACGGGATTAGCGGTTATAGTGGCATAATCAGGCGCAGGCATGGAGCCTAAAGCCAACACCCTACGGAAACAAAAGACAACGGGAGATGTTCATGACCTGGGAATATGCGCTAATTGGGTTAGTCGTCGGTATCATTATTGGTGCTGTAGCCATGCGTTTTGGTAATCGTAAATTACGCCAACAGCAGGCATTGCAGTACGAACTTGAAAAAAACAAAGCTGAGCTGGAAGAGTACCGTGAGGAACTGGTGAGCCACTTTGCCCGCAGCGCTGAGCTGCTGGACAACATGGCGGACGACTATCGTCAGATCTATCAGCATATGGCGAAAAGCTCCAGCAACCTTCTTCCAGGTATGTCACCGGAATCCAACCCATTCCGTAATCGTCTGGCAGAGTCTGAAGCAGGCAACGATCAGGCTCCGGTTCAAATGCCGCGTGACTATTCCGAAGGGGCGTCCGGCCTGCTGCGTAGTGGCGCAAAGCGCGACTAACTGCACATCGTTAAGAAATTTATTGGGCGCAGCAATTGCGCCCTCCGCTTCTCTTCCCTTCCCAGCTATTATTTAGTCGTTAGCCGCATTGTGACCAAACCCAAAATTCAATAACATCAAACTGTTTTGAATCATCTTCCGTTTACTCAAGGTACGAGAGCAGGATCAATGAAAAAACAAACCCAGCTGTTGAGTGCATTAGCGTTAAGTGTCGGGTTAACTCTCTCGGCGCCGTTTCAGGCCATTGCGTCGATACCCGGCCAGGTTCCCGGTCAGGCAGCGCTCCCCAGCCTCGCCCCAATGCTGGAGAAAGTGTTACCTGCTGTCGTTAGCGTGAGGGTCGAGGGTACCGCCGTTCAGGGACAGGGACAGAAAGTCCCGGAAGAATTCAAAAAGTTTTTTGGCGATGAACTGCCAGACCAACCTTCGCAACCGTTTGAAGGTCTGGGGTCGGGAGTTATTATTGACGCCGCAAAAGGCTATGTTTTAACCAACAATCACGTCATTAATCAGGCACAAAAAATCAGTGTCCAGCTTAATGATGGCCGCGAGTTCGACGCCAAGCTTATCGGTAGCGACGATCAGAGCGATATCGCGCTACTGCAAATTCAACACCCCAGCAATCTGACGCAAATTGCCATCGCCGACTCCGACAAACTGCGTGTAGGTGATTTCGCCGTAGCAGTCGGTAACCCGTTCGGACTGGGACAAACGGCAACTTCAGGTATCGTATCGGCGTTAGGCCGTAGCGGTCTGAACCTGGAGGGTCTGGAAAACTTTATTCAGACCGACGCATCTATTAACCGCGGTAACTCCGGCGGCGCATTGCTGAACCTGAATGGTGAGCTGATCGGTATTAATACCGCCATTCTGGCCCCGGGCGGCGGCAGTATCGGCATTGGCTTTGCTATCCCAAGCAACATGGCGCGCACGCTGGCTCAGCAGTTGATGCAGTTTGGTGAAATCAAACGCGGCCTGCTGGGTATTAAAGGCACGGAAATGACTGCCGATATTGCCAAAGCGTTCAAACTGGATGTGCAGCGCGGCGCGTTTGTCAGCGAAGTTCTGCCTGGCTCCGGCTCTGCGAAGGCTGGAGTGAAATCCGGTGATGTCATTACCAGTCTCAACGGCAAACCGCTCAACAGTTTCGCTGAACTGCGTTCGCGCATCGCGACAACCGAGCCGGGTACCAAAGTTAAACTGGGACTGCTACGTAACGGCAAACCACTGGAAGTTGAAGTCACCCTGGACACCAGCACATCGTCATCTACCAGCGCAGAAATGATTGCACCTGCGCTACAGGGGGCAACGCTCAGCGATGGTCAGTTAAAAGACGGCACTAAAGGCATCAAAATTGATAACGTCGAAAAAAGCAGCCCTGCCGCGCAGGCCGGTCTGCACAAAGATGACGTTATCATCAGTGTTAACCGCGATCGCGTGAACTCGATTGCTGAAATGCGCAAAGTTCTGGAAGCGAAACCATCGATTATTGCTCTGCAGGTGGTACGCGGTAACGATAATATCTATCTGCTCCTGCGTTAACCTATGCGAACCGGACATCAGCCTGCCGTGTGATGTCCGGTAAACTCGTGATATGCTGCTGCCGTTCCCTTTTTTAATGACGCCGCCATCATGTTTGTGAAGCTTTTACGTTCGGTCGCGATTGGTTTAATCGTCGGCGCCATTCTGCTGGCCGCGATGCCCTCTCTGCGCAAAATTAATACGCTTTCCGCACCACAGTTCGACAGTGCAGATGAAACACCCGCCAGCTATAATCCGGCGGTTCGTCGCGCTGCGCCTGCCGTGGTTAACGTTTACAACCGCAGTATGAATAGCACGACGCATAACCAGCTCGAGATCCGTACACTCGGCTCGGGCGTTATCATGGATCAACGCGGCTATATCATTACCAACAAACACGTTATCAATGATGCCGACCAAATCATCGTCGCTTTACAAGATGGGCGTGTGTTTGAAGCCCTGCTTGTCGGCTCCGACACGCTGACCGACCTTGCGGTACTAAAGATCAACGCTTCTGGCGGACTGCCAACCATCCCAATCAATAACAAGCGCGTTCCGCATATTGGCGATGTCGTTCTCGCCATCGGGAACCCGTACAACCTTGGGCAAACAATCACCCAGGGGATCATCAGCGCCACCGGTCGTATTGGTTTGAACCCAACAGGGCGGCAAAATTTCCTGCAAACAGACGCCTCCATCAACCACGGTAACTCGGGCGGCGCGCTGGTCAACTCGTTGGGTGAGTTGATGGGTATTAACACGCTGTCATTTGATAAAAGTAATGATGGCGAGACACCTGAAGGGATTGGTTTTGCCATTCCGTTCCAGCTGGCAACCAAAATCATGGATAAGCTGATTCGTGACGGACGCGTTATTCGTGGGTACATCGGTATTAGTGGTCGTGAGATTGCTCCGCTGCATGCTCAGGGCAGTGGGATGGATCAAATTCAGGGGATAGTGGTTAACGAAGTCGCCCCGGATGGTCCGGCAGCGCAGGCAGGTATTCAGGTTAACGACCTGATTATATCGGTCAACAATAAACCTGCGGTATCAGCCCTGGAGACCATGGATCAAGTGGCTGAAATTCGCCCCGGGTCGGTTATCTCAGTCATTGTGATGCGCGATGATAAACAGTTGACGCTCCAGGTGACGGTTCAGGAATACCCGGCAACAAATTAGTATAATTGGGATGTAAAAAAACCGGAGATTTGAACTGCACCCAAAAAGTTGGACACCCAACGAAGTAAGGTGCAGTTTTTTATGAGCAAGTATTCTCTCAGCTTTAAGCTTGAGGTTGTGCAGCACTATCTTTCCGGGCAGGAAGGACAGGAAGCGACGGCAAAACGTTTTGGTATCGATCACAGTGCCGTTCGTAAGTGGTCTGCTGCCTGGAAGCTTCATGGCGAAGCCGGGCTTACAACCCGGCATTTTACCTATTCTCCTGCGTTTAAAGAGTCCGTTATCCTGCATATGCGTGAACACCACCTGTCTGTTCGCGAAGTCTGTGCAAAATTCATTATCCCGGCCTTTTCCACTGTTTGTCAGTGGGAACGACTGTATGATGAAGGGGGATTAGAAGCCCTTACAGACAGCCGACGCAGGAAAAAAACGATGCCAGAACACCCTGAGAATCACCCTGTCCCTCCTTTGCAGGCTCCTCTTGACCCGGATGAACGTGAGGAGCTTGAACAACTGCGTGCTGAAGTGGCATATCTAAAAAAGCTGCAGGCCTTACTCAGGGAAAGGAGCACGTCAGGACGCGGGATAAAGCGCAGGTCGTGAATGAGTTAAGGCTGAAGTTCTCTCTTGCACGCTTGTTAAACGCCGCAGGGCTGGCGAGAAGCACGTTCTACTGGCAACTGGCCAGCGGTAAAAAACCAGACAAATATGCTGATGACAAGCAGCAGATTTTAACGCTGTTCCATAAACATAAAGGACGGTATGGATACAGGCGAATCACGCTGGCTGGCCGCCGGGAAGGAAGCTTACTGAACCATAAAACGGTTCACAGGTTAATGAAGGCTCTGGGTTTAACCTGTTGTATCAGAAGGAAGAAATATAACTCTTACAAAGGCCGGTATGGGAAAGTTGTGGGTAATGTACTGAACCGGCAGTTCAGTGCGGATAAGCCCAACCAAAAGTGGGTTACAGATGTCACGGAATTTAAAATCAGCGGAGAAAAGCTGTATCTGTCCCCGATTCTGGATCTGTATAACGGAGAAATAGTTGCGTACCAGATGGGGCCCCGTCCTCTTCTGTCGATGGTGGATAACATGCTGTCGAAGGCTATATCTGTACTGGGCAAAAACGAATACCCGCTGCTCCACTCAGATCAGGGCTGGCAATATCAGATGGCACATTATCAGAACCGGCTTAAGGAGGCGGGTCTGAGACAGAGCATGTCAAGGAAGGGGAACTGTCATGACAATGCAGTGATGGAGAGCTTCTTCGGCACACTGAAATCTGAGTGTTTTTACCTCACGGAACACGAGAATATCAGCGAGTTGCGCATGGCTATCGATGACTATATCCACTATTACAACCATGAAAGAATAAAACAGAAACTGAAAGGCCTGAGTCCGGTAGAATACCGAATCCAGGCCCAGATAACCGCTTAAAATAAACTGTCCAATATTATGGGGTCAGTTCA
>NZ_JAOWGP010000040.1:0-283624 GCF_030333065.1 Citrobacter sp. Cm046
AGAGAGGTTGATATCGGGTGTTATCAGAAGCGCCGGTAGCGAAACAGCTCTTTGCCCTGGTAAAGTGCCACCAGGTCGTCATATTCCGGCTTCTTCTGGTTGGGTTTAAAGGTCACTACCGTGCCCGGACGGCACAGGTCTTTTACGGTGAGTCCGTATTTCTTGTCCGGAGTAATGGTGAATCCTTTCGACACATCGTTGCGCATGATAGTTATCCAGCCCCACAGGCCGCCTTCGCAGTCTTTAAAGGGTGCGGAACGCACCGTGACCATCCCGCCCAGGCGGTCAACAGACATGGCTTCGCATTTTCCGGTAACCTGACGATGCGCATCGCACCAGAAAATGTTCCCGTTGTTGTCATTAACTACAGCAGGGAGGGTCCGGTTATAAGGCTGAGCCTGAGCGCCCACACAGAGCAGAAGGCTGCCGGTAATACCCAGTACTTTAATCAGTGTTTTCATTACGTTGGTCCTAAACAGAGAAAGAATCAGGTAGCGGTCATTCAGGCCCAGACAGTCAGGGCCAGCATCAAAAGCCATACCCAGAAGTAAGCCGGTTTCTGACCGAGAGTTTTCGCCCGCCGCCACAGATAGAACGGCACCAGCCAGGCCAGTTTGCCGAACGTGGTGGTGTCCACTCCGGCCTTACGCAGGCGTCGTTCATCGAGATACCCCAGAGCAATATTGAGCAGCAGCGTGATAAACCAGTACTGCCCACCCGAGACGGCATCATATGCCTCGTCAAATGACATCCCGCTCAATCCTGCAGTCCACAACTCCAGCGCGTAGCCAATGAAGGGAGCAAATGCCAGCGTCCACACAACGCCACCCGGAATGCGGTTCCCCGGCAGCGCTGGTGGTGTGGTGCTCCGGAGCAGCGTCGAAGCCAGCGGAGTAGCGGAGACCGGCTGCCACTCTGCCATTCCCTGTCGCCACACCAGAGTGGATGCAGTCAGTTCACCGCGCATAATCAGGCTGGTGATGTCGTCTTCGGTCACATTGTCGTGGCGTATGCCATTTTTCTCGTAATGCCAGGTCATTGTTTTTCCTTCTTAACAGAGGTAATTAAATCAGTGTGTTGCCCGGCTCCTCCTCTGAGGGCCCAGGAGACAGGACTTCACGGATACAGCTGAAGTGCGGAAGGGCCCGGATAAAGCCCGCCTGTGTGGTTAACTGGCTGAGACGTTTTAGCGGGGTGAAAGTTGTATTGAGGACTGTCACCGCATGGATGGTCGCCAGTGGATGCACGGTGATATGCCCGTTAAGTTCACCGGTGAGGTACCAGCAGCCGTCGAGTGATATCAGGCGGTACGGGGCCAGTCCGTCACAGCGCTCTCCCTCAGCCAGCAGCAGTACCCGTTGGCAGGCGGTAATAGCACTGACGAGACGGTAGAACACCAGTGAGGTGGCCGGTGATATAGTCTGTGGCGGTTGCCACACCAGACAGGGCATCCCTCCTGCTGTGAGCAGCATGCCCGCCAGACGCCGGTCCAGCCCCGGAAAGATATCGGCCAGTCCGGACCGGTGAGCAAAGGTCAGCGCATCCAGCTCACCCTGTACGCCCCCACTGGTGCTGCGCAGGCGGCATTGCCCTCGTCGATACTCCAGGTCCAGATACATCAGCCGTTCGCGAAAATCCCGTCGCAGGGTACGGACTGACACACTAAACTCTGCAGCCAGCCGGGCCATGTTCAGCGTCTCACCGGCAACCAGGCGGCTGATTATCAGTGACAGCCTGACAGCCAGTCGGTCGTGACGGCGCTCTGCCTGTGTTATCTCAAATCTCCGTAATAATTAACTGACTGAATATGAAATGATTCTAAAGAGGGGGGCGGACAGGGTATGGACATGGAATGAACTATTTTTTATCTGCCACCGGAGGCAAGCCCAACGCGGCGCACCGTGAAATACGGTGATAAAACACTCAATCCAATGGAGGTAAAACGGACAGGGAGTGTCCTTTCCCAACATGCTGATAACAAGCTCAGGACTGAAACCCACTCAGCATCGCTTCCGCCATCACCCAGAGAGCCCGGTTGAGCTTCACATCGCCGTCGATACCACGCACGGCGCGGGTATGTGTTCGCCCACCTTTTGCACTCCGGCCACTGAGCCCGCCCTTAATCAGGTTCTCCTGAATACGCTGGTATGTGGTCCACAGGTCATTGCTCTCATCCTGCCAGCGGCGTGGGGAGAGTATCTGAGGTGCTGTCACCGGCTGGTGGTCCTCACCAAAACGGTACGTCAGTGCGGCCTGTGCCAGAGCCTGTTGTGCGGGCGGCGGCAGCATCAGCGACTGCATGGCATCCCGCTTCTCTTCCACACGGTCAAAAATACCCAGCACTTCATACGCCCCCTCAATCACCTGACTCACGACATCTCCTTTGTGCGGTACCCGCACCTCGCCGAACGATTCACCGCAGACAAGCCCGTTCTGGCATACCGCACGGAATAATCCCGGTAACATCTGATACGAGCTGGTGCCGTCATGAGAATTGAGCAGAATGATTTCTGGGACTTGCTTGCCAGTAATTTGTCCCTCCCGGCGCAGACGTAACATATGCTTTGTATGCTCGCGACGCCCTGGGTCACGCACCCGGGTCTGGCAGGCAAAGAAAGGCTGAAAGCCTTCACACTGCAGATTTTCAAGAACGGTAATGGTTGGTATCCAGGTATACCGTGCGCTACGAGACGCATGCTTCTCCTCGCTGAAGACACTGGGCACTACACGAAACAGCTCTTCCTGGGTTAACGGACGGTCACGACGAATAAGGTTTGCTGCGCCAAAGCGCGAAGCCAGACGGGTCATAAGCAGACTCCTCATGATGGAAAATTAAATACAAAAAGCCCCGCCGCAAAATCGCGGCAGGGCTCAGGAAACTACGGGTTAGAAGGGTTAATGTTCAGAAGAAGAAATTCCAGACTGCACGGGCGACTGATACCACGATGTCGCGCACAGACTGGATGACTGACCGAACCTGGGCCGGTATCAGGGGCATGGAACTTACTGTATCCAGTACCGAGCCGACCGTTTCACCAAAATCGTCACGGGCTTTTTTATTAACGGCATCGGTACGAAGTGGCGCACTGAGTTGTACTGCCACCTGACTACTGGCCTCCCGTGGCAAGCAACGAATCATCCGCTCAGCCATCATCCGCAGCCCCCACTGCAAACGTATCGACACCGCACAGACAGGGTTTACAGGTTGGAACAACTCATGCAGCAGACAGATTTTGAGGCTGATATTTCGTTTCTGCTCTGTAGACAGCTTTTCACCACCGCAGGTGGGTTCAACCTTGTCAGACTGGCTGATAACAAACAACACCTTATGCCGGTATGCTTCACCAATCACCTGCCGGTAAAAATGTTCATCTACGGCCAGCGCCCGATCATCACCCTTAATCAACCACAGAACCAGATCCAGCTGGGGGAGCTGTTTACGGTACAGCGTGGCATACTCTGTATCCCGGCGCTCAGACTCCCCGACGCCGGGTAAATCCACCAGCGTCATAAAGCGCTTCCCCACTTGCAGGCGAAAGCGTAAGGGTTCGCGTGTGCAGGCGGTCACATCGCTGACCGGTGAAATCTCACCGGTAAACAGGGCATTACATAAGCTGCTCTTGCCCGAGCCAGTTTTACCCATGATGCCAATCACCGGCTCATAGTCAGTAAGCTGATTTATCTGCTGCAGAATACGCTCTGATGCCCAGTGCGGCAGGTTAGAAAGCGAATGCTGCAGTGACTGTAAACCTTCAAATTGATTCATTACTGCTCCTCTGAAATGAAAACAAAAAAGGCAAGACCGTGAGGTTCTGCCTTTAATGAGGTATGTTCAGGGGAATGATATATATCTGAATATTTTTAGAATGCTGATAGGCCGTTCTGTGCCAGAAGCGGATGTTACTTCTTGCATATTTCAATTTTCTTCTCCCCACAGCGGTGTATCTCCTAACGCTTTAGCAATAAAATCAACAAAGCTGCGAACCTTGAAAGGAATACGGATCGCGCTGGGATAAACAGCCTGAATAGTAAGTTCAGTCGTCCGGTATGCTGGCAGCAGCTTTATCAGCTTGCCCTGCTTAATATGCTCGCCAAAAACAAAGTTGGGCCCGTAAGCAATGCCTGTTCCGGCCAGTACGGATTCAAGAAGCAACTGAATGTTATTGGCAGTCATACGGCATGGGCCTTCAATACTGTGCGGCCTGCCTTGTGCATCATAAATCGTCCAGTCTCCCGCTGAAACCGCCTGGCTGAACGCCAGTCGAGGCGCACGGGAAAGATCATCCGGCGTCTCTGGTGTGCCATGTTTTTTCAAATACTCCGGTGAAGCGCACAAAACCATCCTGCAAGGTGCCAGCCGCCGCGTAACCAGTGTCGGATCCTCAAAACGCCCAACTCGGATGGCAACATCGATTCGATTTTCGAGCAGATCGGCGTATTTATCCTCCAGTACAACGTCCAGACTGACCTCCGGAAATTGCTCCAGGTAGCGTGATACGATCCTACCAAGATGCATTGCACCGAAGGCGACCGGTGCTGCAACGCGAAGCAACCCCTTCGGTGTTTTCTGAACATCACTGGCTTCCCGGTTCGCATCCTCAAGAACCTCAAGAATAACTTTGCAACGTTCATAATACCGCTCACCGGCATCCGTCAGGCTAAGACGGCGTGTTGAACGCTGAAGAAGTCGTACATTTAGATCAGATTCTATAGCGCTGACATGCTTTCCTGCCATTGCAGCCGAAAGCTTAAAACGTCTCGCGGCGGCGGCGAAACTGCCTTCATCCACTGCCGCGATAAAAATCTGCATGCTGGTGAACCTGTCCATAACTTACCACCATTCGATAATCAGAGTATCGGCTGTCGACACAATTACGCTGATTATCATCACTCATGACAGCAATTACCATTACCTTAATGACATGAAGAGGCATGAGACGATGAAAATTAAGGTGAATGGAACGGGTATCCACATTGAGCAACAGGGCAGCGGTGAAATTGCACTGGTATTTTTGCATTATTATGGCGGTTCATCCCGTACATGGGAGAGCGTGATAAGTCAGTTACCTGACCACTACCGCACAGTTGCAATCGACCACCGGGGCTGGGGGGGCTCAGACGCACCTAAATCAGGATACCGAATTGGTGACCTTGCTCGGGATGCCGAAGGGGTTATTTCAGCGCTTGAGCTTAAACGCTACATTCTTATTGGCCATTCGATGGGGGGAAAAGTTGCCCAACTGATGGCGTCGCGTCGGCCTGCAGGTCTTGAAGGCCTGATGCTTATCGCTCCCTCTCCACCTTCACCTATGCGTCTCACGCCTGAGCAGCGCGATACGTTATCCAGCGCATATAACAGCCGCGAATCTGTCGGCTTTGTGATTGATAATGTCCTGACAGCGGGGGCACTAAGTTCTGCTCTGCGTGAACAGGTAATCGAGGACAGTTTGAGGGCCTCATCCGAGGCCAAAGAAGGCTGGCCTAATACGGCTATCGGCGAAGACATTACCCAGGAAGTGGCCTCAATTAATGTCCCTGTGACGGTCATTTCAGGGGAGTTGGATCGTGTAGACCTTCCGGCTACTCTGCAAAGAGAATTGCTGCCCCTTATTTCACATGCATCAATGTATATTATTCCAGACGTCGGACATCTCTTGCCTCTGGAGGCCCCTACAGAGGTCGCCAGCCACCTGTTAAAATTTACAGCCGCCATTGAAGGGGGGACAGCAGTCTACCATTCGCCTGTCGAAACGATAGCCGCGTTTGATGATGCTTTCAATGCAGGCAGGGTTGATGACCTGCTGGCTCTGTTCAGTAACCGTGCCACTATGAAAATGACTGATGGTGTGGTCATCGAAAGCGATCCTGAAAAGCTTCGGGACACTTTTTTGTCACTGACATCATCCCAGCCAGTTATCAGAAACCATATCCGCTCGATCCTCTCCGCCGGTGAAATTGCTCTGCTTATTATTGACTGGACTTTGACCATAACCACCAAGGATAGAACACTGCACGAAGAGTCCGGTACAGCAACGCAGGTGTTGTTGCGAAGCGTTGACGGAGGTTGGCGGCTGCTGATTTCAAATCCATCAGGAACGTAGTGAGTTCAGTAAGAATAGCTTGCGCTAGCAATATCGCGTGGCTGCAGAGAGGTAAGTGACATCCGCCACCACCCGCATGCCGTTTTAAGGCATGCGGTAATAACGATGAGCGCAAGATTGCTGTTATGTCTTGCTGCTTTCGGAGCGCCTGCTTTTCGCTCACAGCGGACCTTCAAACCAGCCATCTCGTCCTCTCTGTGCCGAAAGCTGAAGTAGCTAATAGCACTTATTGTTGATCAATGAAGAGCTGGTCAATTGAATAGGCTAATTTAATTGATAGCTAGCGTAACTATGAGGAGACACACTCATAGTGATGAGCGTGTTCCCATATAAATGATCAGATTATGATAACGCAGCTCGTTCATAAAGAGGCATAATCTCTTGATAAACCTGATTGTAAAGCTCTGATTTTAGCAGACTGTATTTTTCAGTCATAATAAGTGTTTTAAACTGATTCGTTTCTCTTTCAAATGAAACTGAGCCGATAATTAGCTGGCTATTAGTTGATAAACCATTAATACATAAATCGAATAACTTTTTTGTTGTGCGCGGATCTGGATCTTGTTGTTTAGGCGAGTCAATTACTACTGGAAGCATAGGACTTGTCGATTTATCTTCTATTGTTTTTAGAAGAGCATAGTGATAAGCCAATATTGACCTTGGAGCACGGCTGCCTGTTTCGCTCTTAGAAATCGGACCATATTGAAGAATAGTTCCAACTTTAGGATCTTTGATACCTAACTCAGTTTGCGCAAACTTCAGTGACTCTTTAAACTTATCATTGATTTCTTTTGCTCGCTTTTTATCTTCGAACTTTGCTATTTCTTTTGAAAGCTGAGTTCTAGCAACATCCAATTCGCCTATTTTTAGCAGTAATTCGTTAATTTGCTCATCGAAAGTTACCTCAACCTGCTTACTTGCTTGAGACTTAATAACGTCTTGAAGAGTCAGTTGCTCTTTGACTTCCAGAAGCATGTTTTTGAGTTCTGAGCTTAAGCTTATAGCCTGTTTCAAATCTTCTTTAATTTTAGAGAGTTGATCATCATATACAGATTTTTCCTCATACAACTTTGGTATGATTTGCAATAGCTTTTCTTTATTCTCAAGTACTACATATCTCGCTTCTAAGCCTGCCGATGGTAGCAAAGAATCTATATCATTTTCATCGAGCTGTCTTTTTGATTCCTCTATTTCTGTTACTAATTCATCTCGTAGAGATAATATTTTTATGAGCTTAATTCTGTATTCTGTTTCTTCTTGATGTAAGTCTTGGCACTTACGAAGGAAACGTTCCAGCAGCTCTTCATAATATTTTACATCCACATCGAAAAGTACTCTTCCAAATGACTCTTCGAATCGCTTTTTAGCTCTCTTTAGAGCTTTTAACGTCGTTCGGATTTCAACAAGATCGATATCAATTAAATTAATCTTTCCTTGTAAAGTATAGTACTCCTTTGGTTTTACACCAGTATGAAAATTCAAGATATTTTTTTGCCAGTCCTCATACATAGCCAAACTGCTAAATGAATCTAAAACCTTCCCCCAACCGTTATCTTGATCAATATAGTAAGGGAGATAAAGACTTGCTGGTTGTGCTTGTCCCTGAACCAAATTAGTTTTAGTCACAAGCTCCAAATTGAAATCAAAGACATCACGCACAGCTAATGCAATCTCTGCACGAGAGCTAGAGGTCACTAAGTGATGCTCTTGTCCTGCTGTTATATCGAAAATGGAAATACGTTTTTCGTGGCGAAGAAACGCATAGTCACGATTATTAACACAAATAACAACTTTTGAAACAAAGTTATCTTCTTTCCACTTTTTATCCAGTCGAACATCAGCACCTAATGTATGATATAAGCTCTTAATAAAGCTAGACTTACCTGTGTCGTTCTCACCTGTAATGATATTAATATCAGGTGAGAACTTGAAGGAGAATCCTTTCTTATCGCGAAGGGATAATATATGAGCACTTTTAAAGTATATGCTTTTCATTATTCACCTCCCTCTAAGAGCTTCTGGATTATTGAGTAAATAACTATGCATTCTTTCTTCCCTGACTTTAAAGTCAATGCATAATCTGGACAAAGTGCATCAATTTTGTACATGGTTTCAGTTAGATATAATTTCAAATCCGAGTGAGCACTCGCCTCATCGTAAAGGCTAATTGCATATTCTAGATATACAGTCGAAGGATTTTTTTTGTTTTGGTTAAGGTCGATGCAAACTTGTGAGAACATGGCTTGCAGGATAATGAGCTGAAGCGATGTTTTGCCAAGATCATTGAATAGGGGACTAGCTTTGTCCCAATCAGGCTTTAAACTATTACTTGCATTCAAGGAATCAAGCACACCATTCAATGCTTCTGATGAGAAACCCTTTCGTGAGATAAGTTCAGGAAAATTAATAATATCTGCGGATTTTACCTTGGATTTTTCTCGACACGCCTGTTCAAGCAAAGAAGCTAATGCATTAACACTCAGGCTAATGCTATCGCCAAACTTCTTGCTAAGGAAATCGCATAGTTTACCTTTTAGATGTGTAATGTGGTCATCTAGGCTTAATGAGGATTGAACGAAACGCATAACAGAAAGATCGATACTGGAGTCATCAAGCTTTACTTGATCTTTGATTGCTTTCTTAAAGCTCGTCTGATACTCCACTTTGACTTCATTTGCACCAAAACAAGACTTACCACCGTTTTCCTCACATAGATTGAAAGAAGCATTAGTAACAAAAAGGAGCTTGGGTGAATATTCGGCGAAATTCTTTTGATGAATAAATAACTTACCGATGATAGATATGGGGTTCTTCTTGGTGCTATTACTAAGAGTGGATGCAGTCCAGTGTTTCTCTCTTGTTTTTACTTGAGCAAATGTGAGTTGTGTTGGAGAAACTTCGTCATCAAGAATAAGAACATCATCATGATATTCGAAGATAAACACATAGTTCTTTTCATCTAGTTCATATTCCAGCATTTGAGATAAAGCCCAGCAAGTTTGATAGTCAAACCCACGTTGAGCAATCTCACCGCCTCTTTCAGACTGCGGAATACTAACTAATGTTTCAGCTAACCCCATATACTCCCTTATGTTTAGTTCAATGGACTCGCGTAACAACATCATTAATCCGATTGAATACAAATAGTAGCATTAGCACGAACTATTGGGTAACACATTCTGAAAGTTAAAAATATGTGAGTTGCAACATCGAAACAGGGAAGCTAAGTAAGCGACTTTGTCTCTAGCGAAGTCATAGCTCTATTCGTTCAGAGGAGGACCAAGAGTCTTTGAAGTACGTGCTGGCGGCGCTCGCCAAGCGTTTTGGAGGCGATGAACATGGTGAAGACTATGAGAAGGTGCGATCGGTTGCCTTCACACGTTTCTACGGCGAGGACGACGAAGATGGTCTTGTTAGTCTGCAGCGTTTCGCAGTTGGGTTAGTCCAGAGCTTGATGGCTGAGATTGTGACCTGCTCCTAGATGATTAATACGCCACTATGCTGGTAATGTCAGCAGATCGCTCATAAGGGACAACCATACTCAAATCTCCCACATTGCAGGAGATTTGAGTATGAACACGTCACCGTGGAACAAAGACCGTATCATAGGCCAAAAAAGGCCACTTCAGATATCTCATATCTGGGGTATCCGAATCCGACTTGAACTGGAAGGTAAAACGCGCGATTTAGCTCTGTTCAATATGGCACTGGACAGTAAGCTTCGAGGCTGTGATCTGGTCAAACTCAAAGTATCTGATGTTGCATATGGTAGCTCTGTTTCGAGCAGAGCAACGGTATTGCAACAGAAAACCGGTAGCCCTGTGCAATTTGAGATAACCAAAGGGACAAGAGAAGCTGTTGCTGCATTGATAAAGCTTGGCAATTTGCACAGTAAAGACTTCTTGTTTCGGTCTCGGATCGGAACTAACCAGCATATTTCAACCCGGCAATACAACCGAATCTTTCATGGGTGGGTAGCAAAGCTTGGTCTCGAAGAGACGCTTTACAGCACACATTCCATGAGAAGAACAAAACCTTACCTGATCTACAAGAAAACCAAGAATCTCCGGGTGATCCAACTTCTGTTGGGTCATAAGAAACTGGAAAGCACAGTCCGTTATCTGGGCATTGAAGTCGATGATGCGTTAGAGATTTCTGAATCGATTGAAGTCTAAGGTTATCAGGGCTGCAACAGCAGCCCTGTGCCAGAAGCGGACTTTTTAAAAATATTGCGTGCCCAACAATTGGGCGCAGGTCACATCAAGTACCCTCAGAATTATAGAGAATACCTGAAATTTTTGTAGAGCGAGGTTTGTTACCCTGCCCGACCAGCGACATGTGGTTAGTTTAGTGATCAGAAATGTCGAGCGTTTGGTCGTTCATTGACGCGGGATCTTCCAACGGTTCCACATGAGTGGTGATATGGATAAAAGGCAGTGCGGTGCGGATATCATTCTCTATACGCTCGGCCCAGTCGTGCCCATATTGAACAGTCCATCGCCCAGGAACTAGGATGTGCATTGTCATAAACGCCCGCCCGCCAGCCTGGCGTGTACGTAGTGCATGGAAATCAAGCCCCTGTTCACGATATCCTGCCAGCAGTGACTCGATTTTTTTGAGTTCTTCCGTGGGTAGCGATACGTCCATCAGACCTGCAGCTGAACGACTCATAAGCTGATAACCAGTCCAAACGATGTTGGCTGCGACCAGCAATGCAACGATCGGATCGACCCAAAACCAGCCGGTCAGATAAACCAGTCCGACACCAAAAATGACACCGACCGACGTCCAGACATCGGTCAGCAGGTGATGAGCATCTGCCTCAAGAGTGATAGAGTTGTGCTGCCTGCCAGCCCTTAACAAAATGCGAGCCGTCACAAAATTAAGGATTGATGCGACTGTTGAAACCAGTAATCCGAGACCAATCTCCTCAAGCGGCTGTGGAGTTAACATCCGCTCAACTGCGGTATAGGCGATACTGGCTGCCGCCAATAGGATCAGAAATCCTTCGAAAGCACTCGAGAAATATTCGGCTTTGCCGTGCCCATATGCATGGTTCTCATCGGCCGGAAGCGCAGCCAAGGTCAGCATCCAGAGCGCCATTAGGGCTCCTGCGAGGTTAACTACGGATTCGATGGCATCAGATAGCAGACCGACCGAACCGGTCATTTTCCACGCCACACCTTTGAGTCCGATAGTGGCAATAGCCGTGGCAATGGAAAGCCAAGCGTAGTGCGTCAGCGGACGAGGTAACCCTTTTGTTTTAGTCATTATTAACTTCCTAAAATAGGACGACTAACTCACATTTCTATCCATGATAGATAATTAAACAATCATTTCGCCATGAATATTTTTTCGTTTTTATTAAATTTAATTAAAAAGTCTCTGCAAGTGCTGTTTCATCTTCTAGTAAACTAAATTTTATTTTTAGGGTTTTCTTCAACTTGAAGTAATATTATCTCACAACAGATTAGTCACTTAGGTTAACTGAGCGGCTTTTATATTTTTCAATTAAAATATGCAAAACTCCCATTGCACCATGTGCATAAAAATAGACCTCAATGAAAGTAGTAAAGAACTTATGCCAGTGGATTACTGTTTCAGCCAGATTTGACTGCATGGTATTCAACAAGAACCATAGGCCACCTGAAAGTGCTACAATTAGCAATGCTAGAACTCCAAATCCTTGGATTGTACTGGCAATACCTCCCGAATGTGCATCGGGCAGTCGGAAACTAGTCAACGTTTTTATATCTTGCTTAATACCACTAAAGTCAAGCCCTACCCATGAAAAATAATAAGTAAAACCTCTTTGAGTAAGCATCCAACTTAACATAATAAAACCACAAATAATCAGTCCTAACCCTGAAATAATGTGCATCCAGGTTATAACTCCTTCAAGACTATGTTCACCAATTGCTTCGGTCTCTGTCAGATTAGAGTTAATAATTTGTGATAATATTAGAAATGCCACAATGATGTGAAGAATACGAAAAAAAGGAGCGTAATCATGGGGTAATAGATTCCAGAGTCGCAATTTCATTAATGAGTCCTTAGTAAATTTATCGATGATCTTAATCATACAAAAGAATTATTAGGATAACCTTAATTCTTAAAATTGCAGCAGGCATTAGTTCACCTCTGATATGGCCACTTGCGAAATGGGAATGGTAACTGTTATTACTATGTGTTTACTTGCTGTTCTTGTTACGCAGCCCCTTAAACACATTACTTTCAAATATGATTTCCTGCTGGGTTTAAATATGTGTCTTTCTATAGTGCGGCAACCTATTTTTACACCAACTCATGAATTAAATAAGAATCATAAATTAAATGAGAGGTTTAATTCTCTTGCTTAACGCGATGATATTAAATGGAAATTTTAATTTTTGTAATTTATTAAACAGTTAGAATGAGACATGGTAAATACGATCTTCCTTTAGATAATTCTGATAGCACTTTTTCTACTGGGCAGTCTGCAATGTCCGCTTCTCGCTCACAACGGACCTTCAGCTCAGTTAGTTCTAACCGCTTCGTGCTGTGAGTTCAACGGGTCTATGCAACCTGAATACGGGGCACTTGATGGTTATATCGCCCGGCAGGATGACGATATCGACTGGCCGCTGAAGCGCGATAATCCGACAGAAGATCATGGCTATGCAGCATTCATTTCGGAGAAAATTACTGGAGGTCGCTCTGATGGCTATTAACGGTAAGAGCTGGATTTTTCTGGGGCTCACTATTTCTCCTTTTGCTACGCCCGACCCTTTGGTGAAGTCAGTACTGAAAAATATTCACGAAACACTGGGTAATGCCGGATATTTCTTCATTGCTTTCCATGCGGCAGCGGCGTTGCTTCATCACTATGTCCAGAAGGACAACACACTATGTAGAATGCTTCCTGATCACAACAAGCCGATTTAATTTGTGTTTCTGCCGGGGGAGCGTCTTCCCGGCAGCAATATTGCTGCCCTCAACGCTTCGTTATATCCCCTGTAGCCCTGGTTCATGTCAGACAGAATGCCTGCAGCTCAGTACTGTATATTCTTTATCACATTGCTGACTTTCACCTGCACAAGGTAATTCAACCTAGATGAGTCTGAGGTTGCCACGGGATAGATGAAAACGCATGGCATGGCAGGAACAAGAATCAACGTTACTTTTTGTCCTGGTAAACCACTGTGATGTTGTCTGGTTTTCTTAACGTCGGGGCCGTAGCAGGGTCAATCAGGTACACAGGTACTATCACGGCATTTTTCCCACTAAACAGAATTGGCACCCAGCAATGAACACGTGGGTCTCCTGTCGTCTCCGGGATACCACTTGTACCGTATGACATAAGATCAACCACATTAATAAAAAGCGCCTTACCTATATCAAAGAAAAACTCGTTAAAAACCACATCTTTTGCCAGCAAAATTACAGCATCACCTGCTGCCAGTTTTATTGGGGATGAAGAGTGTCCAGAGGTTTCAACATCAGCAAAAATAATCCTTTCGGTATAGATAAAACAGGCATAGCGGGCATCCTGTTCTGATCTTTCCAGGAGCGACTGACAGAACTCTTTGATATGTCGATTTTCGACCCTGCCAACTGCATTATCCCGACGGAGGTGTCGCTTATGTTCGCGAACATGCACCTTGCCATTGACGCTGTCAAAGTCGTACCCTTTTCCAACCTGAAGCTTACTCTCCCAGATCTCCATACAATACTTTTCAGCAGCTACAACATTTCTTCGGCGAGGCAAATCCTGCTGGTAGACACCAGACAGTAGCCGGGCCTTAAGTTCGTCCGCAAGCTGATAATAGCGATTAATATCTTTCAGTACCGGAACGGTGGCATCCAGCAATGTGGAAATAACCTGCGATCGTGAGATCTTCTGTTTTTTGCTGTATTCATCCACAACACGCAGAGTCTCAGAATTGGTTACATTGAAAGTGATTCGTTCTGACATGCCAATCACCTATTAAGCATTTTAGAAAAAGTGCATAACAATTAACCTTAAACACCTTTATTATCAACAAGTTTATTCTATTGCTCTTTCTCTTTAGTTATCAATTCATAGTAACATGCTCTCACGTAAAAATACTGAATATGATGCTGTCAGGACAGCCTGGATACCAGGAGCGAACATTTGGGTTTTTAGTATAATTAAGGTCTTCATGTTTTAAGAACTTCCTCTTCATATCCCCTTCCCCAGTGATCCGCTTACCCCGTCTGTATATCTTCTGTCCCCACAGTACTGCTCAGTAAACAGAAATACTGTGACTTTCCTGCATAAAAATTACATATCACCACCTTCCTTTGTACACACACTACAGAGGATTAAATCATGGACTTTCCCTGGCCCTGGAATCGCAAATACACAATGAACTGGTTCCTGTTGTCGTTACTGAACCACCATCTTGATCAGCTACTGGAACGTTACTCCCGCCTTCAGCCCCTCAGACTCGATGTGTTCTATCAGAATGACACATGGCGTTATAACCATCACGGATGGTACGAGACAGAAAGGGAGGTACGCCAGTTAACAGAACATCTGATGTTAGAGAGCAACATCGTGGGCCACTTCTGGGTACTGGAGTGTACTTCCCGACACAAATGCCATGCCCATATCGTGATGTATCTTGATGGTCACCATAACCAGGCCACCTTTCCGGTGGCTGAACAGGCGGGGGCTGCCTGGCAGAAGATTACACAGGGTGAGGGGTACCACAATCGCTGTGATCCCAAGAAGTGCTACGAAGCCGATATCACCCGCCCCGTCAATTACGATGATGCTGCAGCCATCGACAACCTGCGCTACATCATCAGCTATCTCGCCAAGGAGAAATCAAAATACGGGCAGACTTACTACGGGGCCAACGAGGTACCACCCGCGAGTGGACTGGGCAGACCGCGAGGGCTTCGATAAAACGACGCACTTTTTTACGTCAGTTCCGGTTGTTATGCCGGAGAAGGGTACAGTGATTCATCACACGACTCCGGTACTTACTTAGCTACCGGAGAATCTCACCATGGCAATTAAACCTTCCCTGCTTGAAGATCAGTTCGTTGATATGACTTTCATCACCCGCCTGCTGGGGGTCAGTGATAAGTGGATTTACCGACTCATCAAAGATGGCATATTTCCAAAACCCATCAAACTGGGGCGAAGTTCACGATGGCTACAGAGTGAAGTGGAAGCCTGGCTACAGGCGAGAATCCACGAATCACGCAGCTAAATACCTCTCCTTACATATCACTTTCCTGACAGGCAAACTCTTTATCCTCTCATAGCGGAGGTTTGCGGCTGCCTGTCATTCAGTATCCAGGGATAATCCACCATGAAAGAGACAAAGACGCGATATAACAGTTTGCTGGTCAGCTATCAACGTTGGCTAAACGGGTTCACAAAACTGGCCATCATAAATGGCATGTGTCATCCCAATATTCAGGCCAGCCACCATCTGATGGTGGGCAGTCTGTACTTTCCCGGCGCAGGGCAGATGACTGCAGTGGTACCACAGTGCCTTTACCGACTGATTTACGGAAGTCAGCATCCAGAGCCAGTGTCGGTATTGACTGATATGCAAATCAGCCTTGAGACAAGGCAAAAAACTTTACTGCACCACCCAATGTTGGAAGGGATATTACTGAGTGAATGTATCCGCCTCAAACAACGCCCACTGGCAAATAGGCTGATTAGCCTGTTACACCAATTCAGTTCACCGGAGCATCGCCACAAACTGGTCTGGCTATGTTGGTACGATTTGATGATGGGTGCGACGCTGGAAGACTGGTTGGATAACCTGAAACGTAAGGCACCTGAAGATCTAGGCTTGTGGCTGGTTGGACGGCAGGAGGAAAACATATCCCTCACGCAAATGATGGATGAATATCTGCTATTTACCGGCCACTAATATCAGTTCCGATCTGTGCCTAACCGTTTTACTCCTGGGAAAAAGAGCAGAGCTACTCCCCACTTTTTCTCAATGATGCTCCCCCTTTATCCAAAATGTTCAGGGGCAAGGCCCATTCACTATTGGTATTTATTGGAAGATACGATATTATTCTATAATTCCGGAAATATAGAAATGAGATATAAATGGAGCTTTCGAAAGCAGCAGAAACCCTGAAAGAGCTGGGTCATCCTACGCGCCTAAGCGTATACAGAGAGCTGGTTAAAGCCGGGCATGAAGGGCTACCGGTTGGCGAACTGCAGAAGCGGCTCGAAATCCCAGCGTCTACGTTGAGCCATCATCTTTCCTCGTTGATATCAGTTTCTTTGGTACGCCAGGAACGTCAGGGCAGAACGCTTTTTTGCCACGCTCGATATGAAAACCTTGAGGCTCTGATTGCCTTCCTGACAGAAGAATGCTGCTCAGGGACTAACGACTGCCTCCCCCTGCCCCAGAAGACGGAGAAGTAAAATGACAGGTGATCTTAAGAATGTTGATTCGGGTTTGTTCGACACCTCAATCACAGAGGCAAGATTCGGTGTTCCTGCCGTTCCCCATCCTCCACGTATCCTCATGTTGTACGGCTCTGTGCGCGAACGTTCCTACAGCCGACTGGCAACGGAAGAAGCGGCAAGGTTACTGACCGCCATGGGCGCAGAAGTGCGGATCTTCAATCCTTCTGGCTTGCCTCTTCCTGATGATGCGCCTGACTCGCATCCTAAAGTCATGGAACTGCGCGAGCTGGTTCGTTGGTCCGAAGGGATGGTGTGGTGTTCCCCTGAACGCCATGGTGCGATGACCGGCATCATGAAAGCCCAGATTGATTGGATACCGTTATCAGAAGGCGCTGTTCGCCCTTCGCAGGGTAAGACTCTGGCCGTTATGCAGGTCTGCGGTGGCTCTCAGTCTTTCAATGCCGTAAACCAGATGCGCATTCTTGGCCGCTGGATGCGGATGATCACCATCCCGAATCAGTCCTCTGTGGCAAAAGCCTGGCAGGAATTTGATGAAGATGGACGAATGAAACCGTCGTCTTATTACGACCGGATCGTGGATGTGATGGAAGAACTGGTGAAATTTACTCTGCTGACCCGAGGTAACTCAGCCTATCTCGTTGATCGCTACAGCGAACGAAAAGAGTCTGCAGAAGAACTTTCACGGCGGGTTAATCAGAGCAAAATTTGAGGGCTGGTATGAGTGATGTAACGGCATTCAACAACTGCATGAGCGTGTTCTGGCGGCAACATGAAGCCGAACTCTCTCGCTTTCTGACATCTAAGACAGGTGATAGCGAAAAAGCAGCAGACCTTCTGCAAGAGCTATTCCTGCGTGCCCGCGCTCATTCAGACAGTTTCTGCGAAATGGAGAATCCGCGAGCCTGGCTGTATCGGGCGGCGAGGAATCTGCTGATTGATGAGTACCGCACCACCAGGGAATTCGTTGAGCTGGAAGATGATGCCCCATTCACTGATGCATCCCCTGATGCAATCTCAACGCTGGATATTTGCCTGCCTGAAACATTGCAGGCATTACCTGAAGATGAGCGGTGGTTGATTGAAGAATCCGACCTTAACCGGCGTCCCCAGCAGTCCCTGGCCGATGAACTGGGAATCACGCTTACGGCGTTTAAATCCCGACTACTTCGGGCCAGAAAACACCTGAAAGAGACGATGACAGAACTTTGTCAGATTGAGGCGGATGACACGTCTTCCGTCTGCTGCCACAAAAAAATGAATTAATCGCGCATCTTTTCCCCACCACCTTCGTTTACCTCAGTGTAAAGCCAAATGACTAAACACTGAGGTAAACAGTCCATGTCAAAAATTGAGATCTTTGAAGCAGCAGGCTGCTGTGCAACCAGCAGCGTTGTAGTCAGTGACGAAGCCGTCAAATGGAACGCCAGCGCCGAATGGGCGAAAAAGAATGACGTTGATATACAGCGCTACAGCCTTGCGAAGAACCCGCAGCAGTTCCTGAATTCGCCGGTCATTAAAGAGTTTCTGAACACATCAGGGATGGAGTCTCTCCCTGTCACCTTGCTCGACGGCAAACTCGTGATGGCAGGCAAACTCCCGACTCGTGAAGATATCGCCCGTTGGGCAGGTATTCCGCTTAGTCAGGACTGGAGTGAAGACAGCACGCAACCACGCTGCTGCAGCATTCCACGTATGCCTTAATTCCAGAGGAGCAATCACTGATGAATATGCCATTTTTAAAAGACATTCCCCCGTTCATCTTCTTCACTGGCAAAGGTGGCGTGGGTAAAACATCCCTGGCCTGTGCTACTGCGGTATGGCTGGCCGATCAGGGTAAGAGAACGCTTCTGGTGAGTACCGATCCGGCTTCCAATGTCGGCCAAGTCTTTAGCCAGACTATCGGCCACCGAATCACAGATATCAGTACCGTAGAAAATCTTGCCGCGATGGAAGTTGATCCGATGGCTGCAGCACAGGCATATCGTGACCGAGTACTCGACCCGGTTCGCGGGCTGATGCCAGCCGATGTGGTCAGCAGCATTGAAGAACAGCTCTCCGGTTCATGCACTACGGAAATCGCGGCATTTGATGAGTTTACTGGTCTTCTTACCAACCATGAGTTGCGGGAAAAGTATGACCATATCGTATTTGATACTGCGCCAACCGGTCATACCATCCGTATGCTTGAGTTGCCGGGGGCCTGGAGCGGTTATCTCGAAGCGAACCCTGATGCCGCCGCTAACCTCGGGCCGCTGGTGGGGCTGGAGAAACAACAGCACCAGTACTCAGACGCGGTTAAGGCGCTGTCTGATGCAGCTCTCACGCGCTTGGTTCTGGTTGCCCGAGCCCAAGCTTCAACACTGAAAGAAGTCTCTCATACGCACGATGAGCTTTCTGCTATCGGTTTGCAGCATCAACACCTTGCCATTAATGGCGTGCTGCCGCCGTTTGCGGGTGAAAATGATCCACTGGCGCAAAGTATTCTGGCTCGAGAAGAAAAAGCATTACAGGCAATGCCAGAGAACCTGGCGAACCTTCCCCGCTCGCAGCTGTATCTGAAGCCATTTAATCTGGTCGGTCTGGAAGCGCTGCGTCAGTTATTTACGGAGAACAAAGCCTCGCTGCCGCTCCCTGCTACCACGCTGAATACTTTGGATTTACCGAAACTTGCCTCACTGGTAGATGAACTCAGCCTGACAGGTAAAGGTCTGGTAATGGCAATGGGTAAAGGTGGCGTGGGCAAAACGACTGTTGCAGCTTCGATCGCGGTATCGCTGGCAAAACGCGGTCATAAAGTCCATCTGACGACGTCCGATCCGGCAGCACATCTGTCTTATACGCTGGATGGCTCGCTGCCAAACCTTCAGGTCAGCCGTATCGATCCGAAGGTGGAGACAGAGCGCTATCGCCGCTTTGTGCTGGAAAATCAGGGCAAAGGATTAGACGCTGAGGGACTAGCAGTGCTGGAGGAAGATCTCCGCTCGCCATGTACTGAAGAGATCGCCGTGTTTCAGGCATTCTCGCGGATCATCAAAGAGGCAGACGATCATTTTGTTATTATGGACACCGCGCCAACAGGTCACACACTTCTGCTACTGGATGCAACAGGAGCCTATCACCGGGAAATGGTGCGTCAGATGGGGCAAACACATGACCATGTGATGACGCCAATGATGCAATTGCAGGACCCGGAGAAGACAAAGGTTATTATCGTGACGCTTGCCGAAACGACACCGGTACTTGAAGCGGCGAACCTACAGCAGGATTTACGTCGCGCTGGCATCGAGCCATGGGCATGGGTTGTGAATAACAGCCTGGCGGCAGCTGAACCGTCTTCACCTTTCCTGAAGACCAGGGCGAACCGCGAGTTGCCTCTCATCTCTGATGTGGAAGAGCAGTATGCAAAGCGTATTGCATTAACTGCGTTACAGAGCGAAGAGCCGGTAGGTATTGACCTACTGAAAGAAATGGCTAAGTAACCATGAAGGGGGCAAATGCCCCCTTCATTTTTATTTCAGTCTTTTACCTGCATCATTAACGACTTTTTCACCATCTTCTTTGGTGAAAGCCCCTTTCTGAGATTCTGGCAGGATATCCAGAACGACTTCAGAAGGACGGCAAAGTTTAGTTCCCAGTGGCGTCACTACAATCGGACGGTTAATCAGGATCGGATGTTGCAACATAAAATCGATTAGCTGGTCGTCAGTAAATTTATCATCTGCAAGACCCAGTTCCTCATACGGTTCGACGTTCTTACGCAGCAAAGCCCGGACGGAAATGCCCATATCTGCAATGAGTTTGACCAGCTCATCGCGTGAAGGTGGGGTCTCAAGGTAAAGAATAACAGTCGGCTCATTACCGCTGTTGCGGATCATCTCCAGCGTGTTACGCGACGTGCCGCAGGCCGGGTTGTGATAAATAGTGATGTTGCTCATATCAGTATCTCATTACAAAGTGAAAGAGAGACGTAGCGCCAGCGCTGCCAGCGTTACAAACAGCACAGGCAGAGTCATGACGATCCCGGTGCGGAAATAGTATCCCCAGGTGATGGTCATATTCTTCTGTGAAAGGACATGCAGCCAGAGCAGCGTTGCCAGGCTACCAATAGGTGTAATTTTCGGGCCCAGATCGCAGCCAATCACGTTGGCGTAGATCATCGCTTCTTTGATAACGCCTGTTGCAGTGCTGCCATCAATAGAGAGAGCGCCAACCAGCACGGTAGGCATGTTGTTCATGATGGAAGACAGGAAAGCCGTCAGGAAGCCAGTACCAAGCGTCGCAACCCAGAGTCCTTTATCCGCCAGTACGTTCAGCACACCTGAAAGGTATTCGGTTAGCCCAGCGTTGCGCAGACCGTAGACCACCAGGTACATCCCCAATGAGAAGATGACAATCTGCCATGGCGCACCGCGAAGCACTTTGCCAGTGTTAATGGCATGGCCTCGTTTCGCCACCGCAAACAGAATGACAGCTCCTACAGCAGCAATCGCGCTGACCGGGATACCCACCGGCTCAAGGACAAAAAAGCCAACCAGAAGAAGGATCAACACTATCCATCCGGTTCTGAAGGTTGCCAGATCTTTAATAGCTTTTGCAGGTGCTTTCAGGAGAGCCAGGTCGTAAGTCGGCGGAATATCTTTGCGGAAGAACAGATGCAGCATCACCAGCGTGGCGATAATAGCGGCAATATCCACCGGCACCATTACCGACGCATACTCAGTGAAGCCCAGCCCAAAGAAGTCTGCAGAAACGATGTTAACCAGGTTGGACACGATAAGCGGCAGACTGGCCGTATCGGCAATAAACCCGGCGGCCATGACAAATGCCAGCGTAGTACCTTTACTGAAACCTAATGCAAGCAGCATGGCGATGACAATTGGAGTAAGAATCAATGCCGCACCATCGTTGGCAAACAATGCCGCCACCGCTGCACCTAGCAGGACGATATACGTAAAGAGCAAACGGCCACGACCGTTACCCCAGCGTGAAACATGCAATGCCGCCCATTCGAAAAAGCCGGATTCATCGAGCAGCAGGCTGATGATAATCACCGCAATAAAGGTCGCTGTCGCGTTCCAGACGATATTCCACACCACCGGAATATCGCTTACATGCACAACGCCAGATATCAAAGCCAGTCCTGCGCCTAGCATTGCACTCCAGCCGATCCCTAATCCCTTCGGTTGCCAGATAACCAAAACAATGGTCAGGACAAAAATAGCGCCTGCCAGTAACATACATCCTCCTGACAGGGCGGTTCTACCGCCCTGTAAAAACAAAAAATTAACTCGCCAACTCTCTGAGTTTTTCAATACCGGCTGGCTCAGAAGCCAGTACCGGAACGAGCGCTATACGGTTAGCGTGCTGATTCTTAACAGCCTCAATCTGAGGCTGTTCCTGCTGGGCGCGCTGGCAAAGCAACGGAGAACTCGTATCCGCAATGGAAAGGCTGTTATTGATAATCCAGCCCCACGGATGAATCCCCGCACGCTCAAGATCGGACTGCAGGTTTGCCGCTTCCAGTACCGGTGTGGTTTCAGGCAGAGTGACCAGCAGGACTTTGGTGCGTTCCGGGTCCTGAAGCTGCATCATTGGGGTAGTAAAATGACCTTTACTCCCCATTTTTTTGGCAATCTCTCGGTGGTAAGCCCCGGTCGCATCAAGCAGTAATAGCGTATGCCCGGTAGGTGCCGTATCCATGACCACAAACCGTTTGCCTGCTTCACGGATTACGCGTGAGAACGCCTGGAACACCGCAATCTCTTCCGTGCAAGGAGAACGTAAATCCTCTTCGAGCAGCCGTTTCCCTGCCTCATCCAGATCCCTGCCTTTCGTCTCAAGAACATGCTGACGATAGCGTTCAGTTTCATCGTGAGGGTTGATTCGGCTGACCTGCAGATTTTTGTGGCTGCCATTCAACGTTGTACTCAGGTGTGCAGCAGGATCTGAGGTAGTGAGATGCACATCAAAACCCTTATCTGCCAAACTGACGGCGATAGCCGCAGCCATTGTGGTTTTACCCACACCGCCTTTACCCATCAGCATAATCAGACCGTGTTCACTGCGAGCGATATCATCAACCAGGCCAGAGAGCGATAAGTTTTCAGGCGTGTACTGGATGTTCGTTACCGGGAGCGGTAATGCCTCAGAACCGGTATCCAGAAGTCCCTTCAATGCTGAAACACCAACCATATTGACTGGCTGTAGTAATAGGGTATCTGTCGGTAGCCCAGATAAACCGGCAGGAAGATTTGCCAGTGCCTCCTGCTCACGTTGCCATATCGCAGCGGCCAGGGCGTCATGTTCAGCTTCGGCTTTAGGCAGCACACCATTAATCACCAGGTATTGGTTTTTCAGGCCAATTGCGGCGAGTTCTTCATGGGTGCGGGCGACTTCCTGCAGCGTAGATTTTTGCAGTCGCGCAACCAGAACCAGGCGGGTACGTTCAGGATCGGATAACGCCTCTACCGCATGAGCATACTGCTCACGCTGCTTTTCCAGCCCGGCCATTGGGCCAAGACAGGAAGCACCATCCGGGTTACTTTCAATGAAGCTACTCCAGGCACCGGGAAGCTGGAGAAGGCGAATCGTGTGGCCCGTCGGCGCTGTATCAAAAATGATGTGATCGAAGCGGGTCAGCAGGGAAGCGTCTGTCAATAAGCCGGTGAACTCATCAAACGCCGCAATCTCAGTGGTACAGGCTCCTGAAAGCTGCTCGCTGATACTGTTAACAACGTCATCAGGCAAAAGACCTTTGATAGGATCAACGATTCTGGAGCGGTATTGTTTGGCGGCTTCCTGCGGGTCGATTTCCAGAGCGGAAAGTCCAGGAACTGCTGCCACAGGGCGAATGGTATTACCGATAGCCTGATCGAACACCTGACCGACATTGGAGGCTGGGTCAGTACTGACCAGCAAAACCCGCTTACCCTGTTCAGCAAGGCGGATAGCCGTCGCGCAGGAAATAGAAGTTTTTCCTACACCACCCTTGCCGGTAAAAAACAGGTAAGGCGGGATATTCTGTAAGAATTTCATATGTCCTCCTGACATATTCAGCAACAGGAAGTATTACCACCACAGCAGCTGGTGGGAGCTAACCCTACCTTCTCCAGCGGAATACCGAACCAGCGAGCCAGCTCAGCGCGTTTTGGGTATCGCCCTGCCATCACCGTTTCACCGTCCAATAGCAGTAACGGAAGACCTTCTGCTCCAGATGCTTCGAGGAATGCTTTCGCTTTCTCATTCTGAACAAAGCTCATGGGCTGCTGCGCCAGGTTGTAACGTTCAACCTGTACACCACGTCCTTTCAGCCACTGCACATCAGCAGAAAAATCAACCAGAACCTGATCGACATCTGAGCCACATACGCCGGTACTGCAGCACATTGCCGGGTCAAACACCGTTAACGTCTTCATTCTGAATACCTCACATTTGGAAAAACATATATGTTCAGGCAAATTTTTTAGATGCAAACAGCCTTACCGCTACCAGAGCAGTTTGCCGATGCCAGCTTACGGGCGATGGCCTGTACATCGTCCTGTTGGCTTAACCAGGCCTGCTCAATCACCTGAGCAGCCCAGAATGGAATATGCGGGGATAAGCGATAATGAACCCATTTCCCCTGCTTGCGATCCAGCAATAGACCGCTTTCCCGGAGCATTGCCAGATGGCGGGAGATCTTGGGCTGCGACTGATCCAGCGCTGTACAGAGATCGCACACGCACAGCTCTCCCATCTCTCTGAGCAGCAACACGATGCCCAAACGGGTTTCATCGGAGAGGTTTTTGAAGAGTTGTAATGCTGATAATTGTGGCATAAGCCCTCCTGCTATTATCTCGCAGTTTCTCTCTATAACAGTGCAATGTCAAAAAATATATTTGAATTTCCATATATGAAAGAAGCAAAGCTTCTCTCTACGTCTAGTATGGACAGCGAGATAATCTAGAGTAACCTCTTATACTAGGAAGCCCTGAAGACATCCACAGGGCACATTCTGTTAGAGTTAATATTAAGCTGGAGGTAGCGCCCAAAGTTCTTCAAGGTTCACATCGTCGCTGCTGGGTCGATGCTGTTTCAGCAGCGGGTCAATTTTCAATATCATTGGAAGATCAAAAGCGGTTCCAGTGACTACGCAGCAGCCCTTGGCTAGAGTCGGTATGAGAGCCTTAGAACTGGAATCTAACGTGCTAATTGTATTGTCTAATAGCATAAGGTCGCGATCGTTAACCAATCGGTGTATGAAGAAATTGTGAATCTGGGAAACAATAGTAGGTGAAATATCTGCAGGCCGCTGACTAGATAGTGTGAGGTATACGCCATACTTGCGTCCCTCCTTAATTATTTCTTCAAAGAGTTCAAGCCGGTAGTCTTTCCAGATTTCATGCTCACGGGTGGACTGCTCTGACAAAATATTGTGTGCCTCATCAATGATAAGGTGCAGAGTCCGGCTTGGAGGGCTTTTAAGATTCTCTGCATCTTTATGATTTGTGTAGAAATTTTTGGCTACAAGCAGTGGCAAGATCTTTTTTATCTCATTCTTGCATTTCTTTAAAGAGATGACATGTAAGAGATGCGGAGGTTGTGGCACATCAACGATTTCAAGAACATTACGCAGAGCCGATATAGATGATTTGGCCCTAGCTAGCACCGGTTGAATGTGTTCGTATTGGGCATAGCCAAATACAACATCTGAACAGAGTTGGAGGTAGCACCGCAATATTAGTTCGTCGAATTGATCAATTCCATCTAAATTAACACTCTCATCAATAATGGGTTTGATATTCGCGTCAAATCCATTGCCATTTGAATTATAGTACGTGCCGCTGGCATGCTTAAAATACTTATCTTTATTGTAATAAATAATTCCTTTTAAATGTTCTTGAAGCAATTCGCAGTCAATCATGCGTGCAATTTCACGGCTCAAATCCAAAGCATCTGATTTCGCTTCACCTGTACTAAAAACTTTTTCAAAAACCTTTTCTACATACCTTTTGAGTGGCGTAGTTTTAAATTTTTCCTTACCAGATAGAACGCGACGCAGAAATGGCTGTTGTGTGTTCGTAGTTGCCTGAAACAAGAGGCTTAGGGTTTCGACATCCCAAAAATGAGCGCCTTCAATCTTGAATTTGTGCTTTGCTTTTTTAGAGTCCAGCACTGTGATTTGCTTATTCTTAGCTGGTAGTAGCTGATCTTCCGTGTATTCACCATTAAAATCTATGATAACGAACTGGCTCTTGTGCTGTAATGCTTGGAGCCGCTCATTAAAAAGTGTAGTATAAAGTTTAGCTAGCGTATTAGATTTACCACTCCCGGTGTTACCAAATATGCCCAAATGGCTGTTGAATAATCGCATCCATGGGAGGTTGATGGGTACATTCTCCTTGAGCATAGAGCCAATAGAAAAACCTGTTTTACCGTCCGCCCCATAAATTTTCCCTACCATAAGTTCGCTGAGTAGAGATGCCTTGTCTCGGATCATCGGCATGTACTTCACACCTTCAAAAAACTTATCATCTACTATATAACCAATGGGGCGAACATCCACTTTTCGTACATATTGGACCTTCTCGGCATCAGTCTCTAGCCTTTTCTCATCCAAAAATTCACCTTCAACAAGACAGACAATATCTATAAAGCCTCGCTGAATAGATACGTGCTCCCGAAGTGAAATACCTCTGTACTTAACTCCTCCGTAGAAAATAGTCTCATGATTGGAGTCTTCAAAAATTCGAAGGGAGATACGCACTCCACTCACTGCAATAACCTCACCTACGATGATACTCATATCAGATCCTCCTCTTCAGCTTTTAATGGAGGTTCATAAGTGTCTGGCGTGAGTGAGAAAACATATTTATTGAAATTGGTGAAGTCCATATTCATATCTTCAGCGGGCCCAATTACTTGGACGTTTTTCCAAGATTTGAATTCTTCCCGCATGCTATTTGCACTATTGTTGCTATAACAACAAATAAAAGTATGAAGTTGTGGGTTGGAGAGGGAGCGTTGGATAAGTCTGAGAATGTGTTCATCAGCAAACGAAAAGCCAAATGTTATGAGTATAGAATTTGGTTTTTCAAGCTCATAGCTTAATAGCCTGAGCATCTGGTAGTAGTGTTCTTCGAAGACAGTTTCGTAAAACTTCCACTTAGTGGGGTTGACAATAGGTAGCTTATTGTACTCCCCCCAGAAAATATCTATCTGGTCTTGACTGAATGCCAAGGATGGAATGCCTTCAGTTCTGTTGCCATCGACACCAAGAAATTCGGAATATCCATTTAAATTTCCGAGTGTCTCTTCTGTCAAAAGGTTACTAAAATCATTGCGGTAATTGACTTCAATCTTATCACCGCTTTTTGACCAGTAAACCGAACCGTGAAGATGGATAATGTTTAGCTGCGGGATGCCATAGTTGCTTCGTTCAAATACTCCAGTTTGACATTGAAACGTACTGAAGTTTTTGGAATGAAGATGCTTTGTGTGAAATCCGGAGGTACCATCATTCACCACAAAATCATGTGATCCCTTCATGAGAAGGCTGTCAGCTGTATGGGACAGGCATCCATCATAGTTTGTGGTAAAAATATTGATTTTGCGGTTGAGGTCTTTCCTTCTATCCAACAACCCCAAAAGGGTTGTTAAAAAAATCTCATAATTCTTGAGATTTTCTTTTCCTTTATTCGTTGTAACGAAACTTGGATTGAATGTCTGCACTGGAAAAATACATGTGTTGTAGTAGTGCATGAATAACGCGGTTCGCTTCTCTGGCGAGTTTTCAAACTGTGTGGCGAGCGTTTCGATCGTTTCTCGCCGTCCCTCTGCATTCTTGATGGCTAGGGACAGCGTCGGGAACAAGTCTGCTGAAGCGCCTGAGCCAATCAGTATGTTGATGTTCTTATTGTATATATCCAATGGCTGGATCGCCTCAAACATACTTACCTCCCTTATTTAGTTTTGTCTAAAATAGCATCAGTGTATAGGCAGACCAAGTTTTGACTTAGGCAAAAAATTTGTAGCAATAGCCACTATTTCTCTGGTTTTCAACTATTGCAGTTAGCAGCATATATTGAATTACATCCATCCAGACGTCTAGGTACCCAGACGAATGCAATTGCTTTTCGAGACTGCCTTTCAACATTTCAGCTTGTAATAATCCCTTCCTTGCCTAAATTACTAGTAAAATCACCATACCACTGCATCATCGCCCTCCTCCCCTCCAGATATTGAGCATGGTTATACGTTCCACGAATTGAGTTCTTATCGACGTGAGCCAGCTGTAGCTCGATCCAGGCCGAGTTAAATCCCTGCTCATGCAAAATGGTACTCATCGTGTGGCGGAATCCATGCCCTGTAACGCGTCCTGCATAGCCGATGCGCCTTACCAACACAGTCAATGCCATATCACTCATCGGTTTCTTAGGATTATTACGTCCTGGGAACAGCAACTCTCCTGCTCCCGTCATGGGTTTAAGCTGATTAAGCAGGTCAATTGCCTGGCTTGATAACGGAACCAGATGAGGTCGGCGCATTTTCATTCGCTCTGCTGGTACGTTCCAAACCTTCCGCTCAAAATCAAACTCCTGCCACTCCGCTTGCCTCAATTCCCCAGGCCTTACTCCAGTCAAAATAAGTAATTGCATCGCAATCTTAACAATCACACTACCGGCATAGGTGTTCAGAGTCCGAAGAAACTCAGGCAGTTCATCCTGGGTCAAAAAAGCATAGTGCTCTTTCTCATGGGGAGCTACGGCGCTGGCTAGATCGGGAGCTGGATTGTACTCAGCCCTGCCAGTCACAACCGCATACTTCCAGACCTCTCCACAACGCTGGCGAACCTTACGGACCTTCTCAGTTGCTCCTCGAGTTTCTATCTTTGAAAGAACAGCAAGCAACTCCATCGGTTTGATATCTTTGATTGGTCGGTGGCCGATATAAGGAAATACATCCTTCTCAAAGGTTCTCATCATCTCTTCACGATAGGAGACAGACCAGCGATCATAGCGACGCTGATACCACTCCCGAGTGATAGCCTCAAACGAGTTTTCAGCGTCCTGCTTGCGACTGAGCTTCTCCATTTTTCTTTCGAGAGAAGGATCGTTACCAGCTGCTAATGTTCTTTTAGCATCCTCACGCTTGCTTCGTGCTTCAGCTAAAGAAACAGCAGGATAAACACCAAGCGCAAGTACATTTTCCCCTCCAGGCGTACGATACTTCAGACGCCAGTATTTCTTACCGTTGGGGTTAACCAATAAGTAAAGACTCCCACCATCAGCCAATTTGTAGGGCTTCTCTTTCGGCTTTGCAGTTTCAACCTGACGAGCAGTTAACTTCATTGGGGGTACCTCTCAGCATGGGGTACAATTATACCCCCATCCATACCCCCACATTGAGCTTGACCCTGGGGGAGTATTATTGAGTTCAATAGACTAATAGAATGCTATAACTGCTGATTTATCAAGGAAAAATTGAGTTGGGTAGACTTCAGAAGACTTGAGTTTGGAGCGGGCGAAGGGAATCGAACCCTCGTATAGAGCTTGGGAAGCTCTCGTTCTACCATTGAACTACGCCCGCATTGAAGTGCGTAAGGGATTATAAACCTTACACTCTTCTTGGCAAGGTGCTAACCGACTGACTGTCGATTAATTCACCGTCAACATTTAGGTTTACTCCCCTGTGGCGGTAAATAACGCAGCGGATCGATAGCGGTTGCACGATAGCGGATCTGAAAATGCAAACGCACAGACGCCGCATCTGAGCTGCCCATGGTGGCAATTTTCTGCCCGGCCTTCACGCTTTGTCCGTTGTTCACCAGCAGCGTGTCGTTATGGGCATAGGCGGTGATGTAATCCTCACTGTGCTTAATCATGATGAGGTTACCATAGCCCCGTAGCTGATTACCGACGTAGACCACCTTCCCAGCTCCGGCCGCATAAATCGGTGTACCACGCGCAGCAGAGATATCAATCCCTTTGTTGCCGCCGTCCGCTGTTGAATAAGGCAATATCACCTTACCACTGGCTGGCCACTGCCAGCAGCGTTGCCCTACCGGCGGCCAGGATGACTGAGGCACGGATGAAGACGGTCTGACCGCTGCGGTTTTCGTGGAGGATTTGTTTTTTGTTTTACCAGACGTCGTAGTGGATTTCGCGCCACCGCTGACCTTCAACCTTTGCCCCACTTCAATGGTATAAGGAGGAGAAATGTTGTTCAGGCGGGCAATTTCTTTTACGCTTGTCCCGGTAGCGCGCGAAATACGATATAGCGTATCTCCCCGTTTCACGGTGTAAACGGAGCCGGAATACGTTCCTGTTTCTGATGATTTGCTACCTGAACAGCCCGCCAAAAGCAGCCCTATCGATAACAACATCACGATACCCAGAGTGTGTTTATTCGGGCGTCCTGCGCTCAAAATCTTTCCTCGCTCAAAAAACAAGACGCTATATCATAGCAGTCCCCCGCCGGATCCCCAATCCATTGCTCTGGAAAACGCCTGTACAATACAAGTTTTGTTAATGAATCTCTTTCCGATTAACCTCCGACCAACAAAAACGATAAATACAATTTTCAGATAATCCCAAAGGCTTATTTATCACAATGATTTTTTATCACACTCATATTGATACACTGCCCCTCTTTCATTACTGATAAAATCGCGTCACCTCTGTCATTTTTTAAACGACATCACACTTCCCTCCCCCCCTCACGCTTATAGTCGTTTCTGGCGTAATTCTTGCCTGCATTGACTTAACCATTGCCATAAGAACTAAATGTTCAAATCAAGGGGATTTAAATGGAAGCGCGGGAAGCAACTGCTACAGGTGAATCATGCATGCGCGTAGATGCCATTGCCAAGGTCACCGGGCGGGCACGATATACTGATGATTATGTTATGGCAGGCATGTGCTACGCGAAATATGTACGTAGCCCAATTGCACATGGTTATGCCGTGAGTATTAATGATGAAGAAGCCCGAAGCTTGCCTGGCGTGCTGGCCATTTTCACCTGGGAAGATGTGCCCGACATTCCCTTTGCTACAGCTGGACATGCCTGGACACTGGATGAGAATAAACGTGATACCGCCGATCGCGGTCTGTTAACACGCCACGTTCGCCATCACGGTGATGCGGTTGCCATCGTTGTTGCCCGGGATGAACTTACGGCAGAAAACGCGGCGCGGCTAGTCAATATTGAATGGCAAGAATTACCGGTTATCACCTCACCGGAAGCGGCACTGGCAGAAGACGCTACACAAATTCATAACGGCGGCAATTTGCTTAAACAAAGTGCTATGTCGACAGGCAATGTCCAGCAAGCGATCGATGCGGCGGATTACCAAATCCAGGGACACTACCAGACACCAGTCATCCAACATTGCCATATGGAAAGCGTGACATCGCTGGCGTGGATGGAAGATGACACCCGGATTACGATCGTCTCCAGCACCCAGATCCCGCATATTGTCCGCCGGGTTGTCGGTCAGGCGCTGGATATTCCCTGGTCATGCGTGCGGGTAATTAAACCCTTCGTCGGCGGCGGTTTTGGTAACAAACAAGATGTGCTGGAAGAACCTATGGCGGCATTCCTGACCAGCAAACTTGGCGGTATCCCGGTGAAAGTTTCCCTAAGTCGTGAGGAGTGTTTCCTGGCGACACGTACCCGCCATGCCTTCACCATTGACGGACAAATGGGTATAAACCGTGACGGTACGTTGAAAGGCTATAGCCTGGATGTTCTTTCCAACACCGGTGCTTATGCCTCTCACGGCCATTCCATTGCTTCTGCGGGCGGTAACAAAGTCGCTTATCTTTATCCTCGCAGCGCCTACGCTTACAGTTCAAAAACCTGCTATACCAATTTACCCTCGGCTGGCGCGATGCGTGGCTATGGCGCGCCGCAAGTGGTTTTCGCCGTAGAATCACTGCTTGATGACGCAGCCGAAGCATTAGGTATTGATCCGGTAGAAATTCGTTTACGCAATGCTGCCCGTGAAGGTGATGCAAATCCGCTCACTGGAAAACGTATCTACAGCGCAGGATTACCTGAGTGCCTGGAAAAAGGGCGTGAAATCTTTGAATGGGATAAACGTCGCGCAGAGTGCCAGAACCAGCAAGGTAATTTGCGGCACGGCATCGGCGTTGCCTGCTTTAGTTACACCTCAAACACATGGCCCGTCGGTGTTGAAATTGCTGGCGCGCGCCTGTTGATGAACCAGGATGGAACGATCAACGTACAAAGCGGCGCAACGGAAATCGGCCAGGGTGCCGACACCGTATTCTCGCAAATGGTAGCTGAAACAGTGGGGGTTCCGGTTAGTGATGTACGCGTAATTTCGACACAAGATACCGATGTTACTCCTTTCGATCCCGGTGCATTTGCCTCACGTCAAAGCTACGTTGCCGCGCCGGCGCTGCGCAGTGCGGCACTGCTATTAAAAGAGAAAATCATTGCTCACGCAGCGGTGATGTTGCATCAGTCAGCGATGAATCTGACTCTGATGAAAGGCAATATCGTGCTGGTTGAAAGACCAGAAGAACCGTTGCTGTCGTTAAAAGATCTGGCGATGGATGCTTTTTACCATCCCGAGCGCGGCGGGCAGCTTTCTGCCGAAAGCTCGATCAAAACCACCACCAACCCGCCCGCATTTGGCTGTACTTTTGTTGATCTGACCGTCGATATCGCGCTGTGTAAGGTCACCATTAATCGAATCCTCAACGTCCACGACTCGGGTCACATCCTTAATCCACTGCTGGCAGAAGGCCAGGTTCACGGCGGAATGGGAATGGGTATCGGCTGGGCATTATTTGAAGAGATGATCATCGATGCAAAAAGCGGCGTGGTACGTAACCCAAATCTACTGGATTACAAAATGCCGACCATGCCAGATTTACCACAACTGGAAAGCGCGTTTGTCGAAATCAATGAGCCGCAATCCGCATATGGACATAAGTCACTGGGTGAGCCACCAATTATTCCTGTTGCCGCAGCAATTCGTAATGCGGTGAAAATGGCCACCGGTGTTGCAATCAATACTCTGCCGCTAACACCAAAACGTTTGTACGAAGAGTTCCATCTGGCAGGATTGATTTGAGGAAAACATCATGTTTGATTTTGCTTCTTACCATCGCGCGACCACGATTGCCGATGCTATCAACCTGCTGACCAACAATCCGCAGACAAAACTGCTCGCGGGTGGCACAGATGTGCTTATTCAGCTCCACCACCACAATAGCCGTTATCGCCATATTGTTGATATCCACAATATGGAAGAACTGCGGGGAATTACGCTGACTGAAGATGGCGGACTGCGAATTGGCTCTGCGACAACATTCACACAGTTAATTGAAGATCCGTTAACCCAACGCCATCTCCCTGCCCTGTGTGCCGCAGCTTCATCCATCGCTGGTCCGCAAATCCGTAATGTCGCCACCTATGGTGGTAATATTTGCAACGGCGCAACCAGCGCAGACTCTGCCACACCGACGCTCATTTATGATGCCAAACTGGAGATCCATTCATCGCGCGGGGTACGTTTCGTCCCCATAAATGGCTTTCATACCGGGCCAGGTAAGGTTTCCCTTGAGCATGATGAAATCCTGGTCGCTTTTCATTTTCCTCCACAGCCGAGAGCATATGCTGGTAGCGCGCATTTTAAGTATGCCATGCGTGATGCGATGGATATTTCAACGATCGGTTGTGCCGCCCATTGTCGGCTGGATAACGGCAACTTCAGTGAGTTGCGTCTGGCGTTTGGGGTTGCAGCCCCTACGCCGATCCGCTGCCAGCATGCCGAACAGACTGCGCAAAATGCGCCATTAAACCCGCAAACGCTTGAAGCTATCAGCGAATCCGTCCTGCAAGATGTTGCCCCACGTTCTTCCTGGCGTGCGAGTAAAGAGTTTCGTCTACATCTCATTCAGACGATGACCAAAAAAGTGATTAGCGAAGCCGTCGCCGCGGCGGGGGGAAAATTGTAATGAATTACAGCGAAACGATTACCATTGAATGCATTATTAACGGCATGCCTTTTCAGCTTCACGCAGCGCCGGGCATGCCGCTTTCTGAACTGCTCCGCGAACAAGGGCTGCTTAGTGTCAAACAAGGGTGCTGCGTTGGTGAATGCGGTGCTTGTACAGTAATAGTTGACGGAACGGCAGTCGACAGTTGTTTATTTCTGGCCGCATGGGCTGAAGGTAAAGAGATCCGCACGCTGGAAGGCGAAGCAAAAGGCGGCAAACTTTCGCGAGTTCAACAAGCTTATGCGAAATCAGGCGCGGTGCAATGCGGGTTTTGTACGCCGGGGCTTATTATGGCCACTACAGCAATGCTGGCTAAACCACGCGAAAAACCGTTAACCATTACGGAAATTCGTCGCGGTCTGGCGGGTAACCTCTGTCGCTGTACCGGATATCAGATGATTGTAAATACAGTACTGGATTGCGAGGAAACGAAATAAAACAATCTCCGGCCTGAATTCAGGTCGGATTTTTTACAATTACGTATCCAACAACTCATATTTTTTAATTTTGCGATAGAGCGTGGCAATTCCAATACCCAGCTCATCAGCGACTTGCTTCTTGCTGTTATGACGTGAAAGCGCATCGCGGATCATCTGTTTTTCCATCTCCTCCAGCGCCGTACCGCCAGCATCATCCAGAGCCAGATGCCCCTCGCTGGCTTCAGTCACTACACTTTGTTCCATCGTGGCATTATTTAGCAGATTTGGCGGCAGAAGCGTGTTGTCGATAACTTCACCAGAAGGAACAACGTTAACCAGATACTCCATCAAATTGCTTAACTCACGTAGATTTCCCGGCCAACGATGCTTACGCAATAATTCAACAACATCAGGAGCAATGCCAGGATAAACCGATCCCAGGCGACGCGTATGCAGATGTAAAAAGTAATGGACCAGCAGTTCAATATCTTCCTGACGTTCGCGCAGCGGCGGTAAAGTTAACGGAATGACATTCAAGCGATAGAACAGGTCTTCGCGGAATTTACCTTCGGTAATAAACTGGGCCAAATTCTGGTTAGTTGCAGAAATGATACGAATATCGACTTGTATTGGACTACTGGCACCAATGGGTAGGATCTCGCGTGCCTCAATAGCCCGCAGTAATTTTGCTTGCAGCATTAACGGCATATCGCCAATTTCATCAAGAAATAGCGTGCCCGTGTTTGCCGCCTGAATCAACCCTGTTTTGCCATTGGCTGAAGCGCCAGTAAATGCGCCTTTGACATAACCAAATAATTCACTTTCCAGCAATTGCTCCGGAATCGCCGCACAGTTAATCGCGATAAACGGTTTGTTACGCCGTCCACTCAATTTATGGATAGCACGAGCCACCACTTCTTTCCCGGTCCCACTTTCACCAACGACCATAATGCTGGATGGGCTGGGTGCGATGCGGCTAATGAGTCGTTTTAATTGCCGCATAACCCGACACTCACCCACCAGTTGCTCAATATGCGGCTCGTCTGTGGTGTTTGCTACGGAAAAACTGGTATGGGACTGGTGAAATGCCATTAAAAATAGCTGTCGCCCCTGAATGTTATGTAACTGGCCAATAATCAATTCACTTTTATCATCCCACGAGACAATATGTTGCATATGACCATGGGTAAAATTGCTCTCATATGTTAATGGCCTAAAACGAATAGATTTCCCTATTATATTATTTTGAACAACACCGAGAGTTTTTAACACCGTCTGGTTAGCAAACTGAACATGGTTTTCTTCATCTATAACTAATACACCCTGATCCATATTATCAATCATGGTAGCGAATATTTTACTGATGCTATCTCCCGGCCCTTGATCCTCCAGAAGTTTCGAGACAAAAATAGTCGATATATGGCGAACATAATCGGAAAACTCGCGTAAATTATCACTGATATGTTCTTGTTGCTCATGGGTCACAGCAATCAAACTTATCACACCGACACAACGATCTTGCAGAATGACGGGCGTGCCGAGAAATGCTTTTTCGCGACAACTTTCTTTACTGTCACAGCCTTCACACAGAGGATCGAAACGGGACTGTGTCACGACCTTTTCAGTTTTGGTTTCGAGGACATAACGGAGCAACCGGGAGTTGCTGCTCAACTGGCGGCCAAGAAATTTCCCATACGCGCCAGTTCCCGCGACGCGACACAAGTTTTCATCAACGATCTCAACCTCAAGTTGCAAAACGCTGGCAAGCATTCTGGCAAAACGCTGAATTGTTGGTTGAATTTGCATCAATACTGACTGCGTAGTAGCAAGCTCCATAACCTTACCTTCCAGAATCGCTTATAGGTTGATCGTTGAAGACGTTGATGATTCACGGATCATGATGATATTAACTCAGGCAAATTTTGCTTTGATAAGAACATAAGATTTTTATCACTTTCTAATGAAATTATGGAAGAGATATCACATTTCTATATCAATATGAGAATTACATGGGTGAATTTATCAAACTGACGAGGGATAAACTGTTCTGTTATCTTATTCCTGATAATTAGCAGCAAATAAATAACGCCACAAAAAAGCCAAACGTTTTCGTATATTCTGAACATTCAGCAACAGTCCCCAATTCGTGATCCAATCCACATATTACCCGTCAAATTAGCATTTCACTCCCTGTTAGATAATTCTGGCATGTTTATTGTTAGTCCCAGGTATAGCTGTGAAAACACCAACCATTTGGCACGTCACAGTGAAATAAACCACTTTGCCTGTCATTCCACTACCGGGATTTTATGATGAAAACTGTTATTGAGCTGATAAAGGATATCAATTCGCTGACCTCTCACCTGCACGAGAAAGATTTTTTGTTGACGTGGGAACAGACACCCGACGAATTGAAACAAGTACTGGACGTTGCTGCAGCGTTAAAAGCATTACGTGCTGAAAACATCTCGACCAAAGTCTTTAATAGTGGATTAGGTATTTCCGTATTCCGCGACAACTCCACCCGTACTCGCTTCTCTTATGCTTCCGCGCTTAACCTGCTCGGCCTTGCGCAGCAAGATCTCGACGAAGGTAAATCACAAATTGCCCACGGCGAAACCGTTCGCGAAACCGCCAATATGATCTCTTTCTGCGCCGATGCTATCGGTATTCGTGACGATATGTATCTGGGTGCGGGTAACGCCTATATGCGTGAAGTTGGCGCTGCGCTCGACGATGGCTATAAGCAGGGCGTACTGCCGCAACGTCCGGCATTAGTTAACCTGCAATGTGATATCGACCACCCAACCCAGTCTATGGCTGACCTGGCATGGTTGCGTGAACACTTTGGTTCACTGGAAAACCTGAAAGGTAAAAAAATTGCCATGACCTGGGCGTATTCCCCAAGCTACGGCAAACCACTCTCTGTACCACAGGGCATCATAGGTCTGATGACCCGTTTCGGTATGGATGTCACCCTGGCACATCCAGAAGGTTACGACCTGATCCCAGATGTGGTTGAAGTGGCTAAAAACAATGCTAAAGCGTCTGGCGGTAGCTTCCATCAGGTAACCAGCATGGAAGAGGCATTCAAAGACGCGGATATCGTATATCCGAAGTCATGGGCGCCTTACAAAGTGATGGAACAACGAACTGAACTGCTGCGCGCTAACGATCATGAAGGCCTGAAAGCCCTGGAAAAACAGTGTCTGGCACAGAACGCACACCACAAAGACTGGCACTGCACCGAAGAGATGATGGAGCTCACTCGCGACGGTGAAGCCCTGTATATGCACTGTCTGCCGGCTGATATCAGCGGCGTATCCTGCAAAGAAGGTGAAGTGACTGAAGGCGTATTCGAAAAATACCGTATCGCGACCTACAAAGAAGCCAGTTGGAAGCCTTATATCATCGCCGCGATGATCCTTTCGCGTAAATATTCAAAACCTGGCGCACTGCTCGAACAACTGCTGAAAGAAGCGCAAGAACGCGTGAAATAACCCCTCGAGCCGATCGACAGGTCGGCACTCTATTTCCAGAGGCCAAAGGATAGGATATGTCCGTTTTCTCATTGAAGATTGATATCGCCGATAACAAATTTTTCAACGGCGAAACATCATCGCTCTTTTCGCAAAGCCAGGCAAAACTGGCGCGCCAGTTCCACCAAAAAATCGCTGGCTATCGCCCAACACCACTTTGTGCACTGGACGATCTGGCAAACCTTTTTGGCGTGAAGAAAATTCTCGTTAAGGATGAATCAAAACGATTCGGTCTGAATGCATTCAAAATGCTCGGCGGCGCCTATGCCATCGCTCAGTTACTGTGCGAAAAATATCATCTTGATATCGAAACACTGTCATTTGAGCATCTGAAAAATGCCATTGGCGAAAAAATGACATTCGCTACGACTACCGACGGCAACCACGGGCGCGGTGTGGCATGGGCTGCCCAGCAACTCGGCCAACATGCAGTGATTTATATGCCGAAAGGTTCTGCTCAGGAGCGTGTGGATGCCATTCTGAACCTCGGCGCCGAATGCATCGTCACCGACATGAACTATGACGACACCGTTCGTCTGACCATGCAGCACGCTCAGCAACGTGGCTGGGAAGTGGTACAGGATACCGCCTGGGAAGGCTACACAAAAATCCCAACCTGGATCATGCAGGGCTACGCCACGCTGGCGGATGAAGCCGTTGAGCAAATGCGCGACATGGGCGTAACACCGACGCACGTTCTGTTGCAAGCTGGCGTTGGTGCGATGGCTGGCGGCGTGCTGGGTTATCTGGTGGATGTCTATAGCCCACAAAATCTGCACAGCATCATTGTTGAGCCTGATAAAGCTGACTGTATTTATCGCTCTGGCGTCAAAGGCAACATCGTCAACGTTGGCGGCGATATGGCCACTATCATGGCTGGCCTGGCCTGCGGCGAACCTAACCCACTGGGTTGGGAAATCTTACGTAATTGCGCGACCCAATTCATCTCCTGCCAGGACAGCGTTGCCGCATTAGGTATGCGCGTGCTGGGTAACCCATACGGCAACGATCCGCGCATCATCTCCGGTGAATCTGGTGCTGTCGGTTTGGGTGTTCTCGCGGCTGTTCATTATCACCCGCAACGTCAAAGCCTGATGGAAAAACTGGCGCTAAACAAAGATGCCATCGTGCTGGTGATCAGCACTGAAGGCGACACCGACGTGAAGCACTACCGCGAAGTTGTCTGGGAAGGCAAACACGCTGTAGCACCTTGATCCCCCTATTGAAACAACTCCCTGCCAAACAGGGAGTAAAAAATCTGGAGAAAATAATGGCTAAGAATATTCCATTCAAACTGATTCTTGAAAAAGCAAAAGATTATCAGGCAGACATGACTCGCTTCCTGCGCGATATGGTTGCGATTCCCAGCGAAAGCTGCGACGAAAAACGCGTTGTGCATCGTATTAAAGAAGAGATGGAAAAAGTCGGTTTCGATAAGGTTGAAATCGACCCGATGGGTAATATTCTCGGTTATATCGGCCATGGTCCGCGCCTGGTTGCTATGGATGCTCATATCGATACCGTGGGTATTGGTAATATCAAAAACTGGGAATTCGACCCATACAAAGGCATGGAAACCGATGAACTGATTGGCGGTCGTGGTACTTCCGACCAGGAAGGCGGCATGGCATCAATGGTTTATGCCGGTAAGATCATCAAAGACCTGGGTCTGGAAGATGAATACACTCTGCTGGTAACCGGTACTGTACAGGAAGAAGACTGCGACGGGCTGTGCTGGCAGTACATTATTGAACAATCCGGCATTCGCCCGGAATTTGTGGTCAGTACTGAACCGACCGACTGCCAGGTATACCGTGGTCAGCGCGGTCGTATGGAAATTCGCATTGATGTACAGGGTGTTAGCTGCCATGGTTCTGCGCCAGAACGCGGTGATAACGCCATCTTCAAAATGGGCCCGATTCTTAGCGAATTACAAGATCTGTCTCAACGTCTGGGCTATGACGAATTCCTCGGCAAAGGCACCTTGACCGTTTCTGAAATTTTCTTCACCTCCCCAAGCCGTTGCGCTGTTGCAGACAGCTGTGCCGTTTCCATTGACCGTCGCCTGACCTGGGGAGAAACCTGGGAAGGCGCACTGGACGAAATCCGCGCCCTGCCAGCGGTACAGAAAGCGAATGCTGTCGTTTCTATGTACAACTACGACCGTCCGTCCTGGACTGGCCTGGTTTACCCAACTGAATGCTACTTCCCGACCTGGAAAGTGGAAGAAGATCACTTCACCGTTAAAACGCTGGTTAATGCCTACGAAGGCCTGTTTGGTAAAGCGCCGGTCGTTGATAAGTGGACCTTCTCTACTAACGGCGTATCCATCATGGGTCGCCACGGCATTCCGGTTATCGGCTTTGGCCCGGGTAAAGAACCTGAAGCCCATGCGCCAAACGAAAAAACCTGGAAAGCTCACCTGGTGACCTGCGCCGCCATGTACGCCGCAATCCCGTTAAGCTGGCTGGCAACAGAATAATTACTCTTCACTTAATTCCCTCCGGTTCGCCGGAGGGTTTCTGGAGTTTGCAATGCGCGTATTGATTAAAAACGGCACTGTCGTTAACGCAGATGGACAAGCAAAACAGGATTTGCTGATTGAAAACGGTATTGTTCGCCAGTTGGGTCGCGATATTTCGCCGCAGCTCCCATGTGAAGTAATTGATGCCACTGGATGTTACATCCTCCCTGGCGGCGTGGATGTTCACACGCATTTCAATATTGATGTCGGCATCGCGCGCAGTTGTGATGATTTTTTTACCGGTACCCGCGCAGCCGCGTGTGGCGGTACAACAACCATTATTGACCATATGGGATTTGGCCCGAGTGGCTGCCGGTTACGTCATCAACTGGAAGTGTATCGCGGTTATGCCGCCCATAAAGCAGTCATCGACTACAGCTTTCATGGTGTTATCCAGCATATCAATCATGCCATCCTCGACGAAATCCCGATGATGGTCGAGGAAGGGCTCAGTAGTTTTAAACTCTATCTAACCTATCAATACAAACTCAATGATGATGAAGTTTTGCAAGCGTTACGCCGTCTGCATCAGTCTGGCGCACTGACTACTGTACACCCAGAAAATGACGCCGCTATTGCCAGTAAGCGTGCCGAGTTTATCGCCGCTGGGTTAACTGCGCCGCGCTATCACGCGATGAGTCGCCCTCTGGAATGCGAAGCGGAGGCCATAGCCCGCATGATTAACCTGGCGCAGCTTGCCGGTAACGCCCCGTTATATATCGTCCACTTGTCTAACGGCTTAGGCCTGGATTATCTACGTCTTGCCCGCGCAAATCACCAGCCAGTCTGGGTGGAAACCTGCCCGCAATATCTTCTGCTGGACGAGCGCAGTTACGATGCAGAAGACGGCATGAAATTTATTCTTAGTCCGCCGCTGCGCAACGTTCGTGAGCAGGACAAACTGTGGTGTGGCATCAACGATGGCGCGATTGACGTGGTCGCTACCGATCACTGCACATTCTCAGTGGCTCAGCGCCAGCAGATTTCAAAAGGCGATTTCAGCCGTTGCCCAAATGGCTTACCCGGCGTGGAAAATCGCATGCAGTTACTGTTCTCCAGCGGCGTAATGAGCGGTCGTATTTCACCGGAGCGTTTTGTCGAATTAACCAGCGCGATGCCTTCACGACTGTTTGGTCTGTGGCCACAAAAAGGGTTACTGGCACCCGGTTCAGATGGCGATGTGGTGATTATCGACCCCAATAAACGCCAGCAAATTCACCATCGTCATCTTCATGACAACGCCGACTACTCTCCCTGGGAAGGATTTACCTGCCAGGGCGCAATTGTCAGAACCCTATCCCGTGGTGAAACGATTTTCTGTGACGGCACCTTTACAGGCAAAGCCGGACGAGGCCGTTTCCTGCGACGCAAACCGTTTGTCCCTCCCGTGATCTAACCACTGCCAGGGATCTATACACAATCAAGAATGATGAGTGAGGAAAAATGAGTAAGAAAATTGTTCTCGCCCTGGGCGGGAATGCGCTGGGCGACGATCTGGCCGGGCAAATGAAAGCGGTAAAAATTACGTCTCAGGCAATTGTTGATTTAATTGCCCAGGGGCATGAAGTTATAGTCACTCATGGTAACGGGCCGCAGGTGGGCATGATTAACCAGGCCTTCGAAGCCGCAGCTAAAACTGAAGTGCATTCACCAATGCTGCCGATGTCTGTCTGTGTCGCCTTAAGTCAGGGATATATTGGTTACGACCTGCAAAACGCCCTGCGCGAAGAACTGCTCTCCCGAGGCATTCATAAACCCGTTGCGACTCTGGTCACGCAGGTCGAAGTCGATGCCAACGATCCGGCTTTTCTTAACCCGACTAAACCGATCGGTTCGTTCTTTACCGAGCAGGAAGCAGAACGACTGACAAAACAAGGCTACACTCTGAAAGAAGACGCAGGTCGCGGCTATCGTCGTGTAGTTGCCTCACCTAAACCGATTGATATTATTGAAAAAGAGACGGTGAAAGCACTGGTAGACGCCGGCCAGGTAGTGATTACCGTTGGTGGTGGCGGTATTCCTGTCATTCGTGAAGGTAACCATCTGCGCGGCGCCAGCGCCGTTATCGACAAAGACTGGGCAAGTGCACGTCTGGCAGAAATGATTGATGCAGATATGTTGATAATCCTTACCGCAGTCGAAAAAGTGGCGATTAACTTTGGTAAAGAAAATGAACGGTGGCTGGACCGTCTGTCATTGAGCGATGCTGAACGCTTTATTGAAGAAGGACATTTCGCGAAAGGTTCCATGCTACCTAAAGTGGAGGCCGCCGCGTCATTTGCTCGCTCACGTGCGGGTCGCGAAGCACTGATTACCGTGTTGAGTAAAGCGAAAGAAGGAATTGAAGGTAAAACCGGAACGGTGATTTGTCAGTAATTCAAAGGCCGGATGCGATGTCATCCGGCCAACTTGATTTAAGCAACTTCAAGCACTTCTTTCGTCGCTTTTACGCCCTGATGCATCAGCATCATCAACGCTTCCAACACTCCACCACCAATTGCTCTGGCTTTATCAGAAACACTGGTGAAATCAGCCGTTTTGCCACGAGGGTCGATATCACCGATTTTAAAACCACCGACCACAGCCAGTCCATCGTTCAGCAAGCCACGCACCATGCCCGTCAACGGCGCTTTAACTTCATGCTCGCCAATCCAGGCTATGACATCCCCCTCCTCCACCAAATCGCCTAATTTAACGTTCGAACGCATCATGCCCGCACCCGGAGCGCGAATAACCCGCCGGGTGGTATGTCCCATAATATTGCCAGGAACGCCGGTATTCTCCTGCGCACAACCAGAATAAATGACTTGCCCGAGCCAGTGTCCGCGATTTGTTTCAATCACCGCATGACAATCTACTCCTGCGGTAAAACCAGGCCCAAGTGCAATTGTCACTGGTGCCATATCAGCACGCATACCCAAATTCTGTTTCGCCAGAATGGCGTCCACCACGCAGAGCGGTTTAAGTTCATCGAGCTGCGCACAGGTGGGATCGACCATCACCGGAATAAACCCACGCTCAGTCAGCTTCGTTGCCTCCGCAGAGCTGGAGACCAGCCGAGCAGTGACACCTTCAACCGTCATTTCGCCATCAAATACGGCCTGGGCAAACGCCACGCTGCAGCGAATCACCGTCGGTTTTTCCACTTCCAGCATGATCACTTTGAAGCCCGCATGATACAGCCGCAGCGCCACCCCAGTGGCGATGTCTCCCGCCCCGCGAATCACCACTAATTGATGTCCGGAAGGATGTGAAGGTTTCATCATCAGCCCACCAGGCGCGTTATTTTTAACTTGTAAGATCTCTGCCAGCACGCTGATGGCGATCTCCTGCGGTGTTTCGGCACCGATGTTGTAGCCCACCGGCGCATGCAAACGGGCAATATGGTCTTCTGACACACCTTTCTCACGCAACTGGCGCAGGAATAGTTGAACCTTACGGCGGCTTGCCAGTAATCCCAGCCATGCGACTGGCTGTTCAATGAATTTATCGAGAACTTCACGATCCTGATTATTGGTGGCAATAAGAACAAAATTATCAGGTCGAATTTCCAGCGCCTCCACCGCTGCGCCAAACGAATCTGCATGCAGTAATGTTGTTGATGGCGGGAAAAGTTCAGGATTCAGACTTTCACGATAAATATCGGCAACGGCGATATCAAACCCCAACAGAGCCGCACTCTGGGCAATGGCCCGGTTGACATGCCCCGCGCCGATTAATACCAGCCGTGGACGCATACCATGTACGCTAATAAATACTGACATTGCACCTCCGCAATCTGACCCGACAGCATCCGCTCCGTTACGGGCCATGCGTCCATGGAATAAACGCGGCTTACGTTCCTGCAATGCCTCCAGCGACTCTTCAATCACCTTACGCTCAACCATTCCTCCACCAATCGTACCGACGATGGAACCGTCTGCACGCACTAACATTTGTGCAGAATGGCGAGGTGTAGAGCCTCGGCTATCAACAATTTGCGCTATCACAAACGGACAATTTTGCTCTTCTAGTTTTGCAGCCTCTGTGAAAATATTCATACCAACCTCAATGGATATCCTTTCAGTTACCCGGAATGCCCGGGCTGCTATTTCACAAATCTGCGCGCGATTGCAGGATTTTCTTGTATATCGCCCAGCCAGATTGCCTCTACGTCATGTTGTTGCAGTGGCTTGAGTAGCTCACTTTGTACGATCACATTCTCACATTGAGAAAAACGGTTAATAAACCAGACTCGCCGACAACCTGAAGGCACGTTTTTAAACGCGCCCAGAGGATGACGAACCAGCGAAACGAGATCGCTAAATTGCAAGGTCGACCCCCGCGTCAGCCCGGTGATGTCGGCAAACTGCGGCCAGCGATGGATATTTTCTGCGTCAATTATCGTGCCCAGTAAATGCCCACTCATCACAGCGATCACGCAACAACTGCTTTGTGGTATGCAAGGTTCGTGCTCATCCGGCGCTTTTAACGGCAATCCACGCGAGCCATCTGCCTCAACGAGAATCACGTCACATTCCGGACGTTGCGCCAGCGCATCAATGACGTCTGGTGCAAACCCCTGGGCTTTCCCTGACTGCGCTTTCCAGCGGTTAAAACAAAATGAAACAGGCGACGTGAGAGACACATGAGGAAGCATTACGGGATCGCGGCAGAAAATCACAGGCCAGCAGGAATCGGGCAAAAACATATGAGTGGTCGTAGTGATTAAAACGCGCCTGCCGCTGGACTGAAATAACTGCGCCAGCCAAAAAAGCAGGCTGGTTTTTCCCCCTGCACCAACAACAGAAATGACTGCGGGGTGTTTCTTTGCGCCTAAATCAATGAATAACATTGCCGGGTCAATTATACTTTTCACGAGCCTTCTGGGACCTCTCTGAGGTAAATTAGCCCCATCACTTTATTTGTAGGAAAGTGACACAATTTTCAGGTATGACTTGCCAATAAATAATGGAAACTCTATGTCAGCCATCGACTGTATAATTACCGCTGCCGGATTATCATCAAGAATGGGGCAATGGAAAATGATGTTACCCTGGCAACAGGGAACAATTCTTGATGCAAGTATCAAAAATGCGTTGCAGTTTTGTAGTCGAATTATTTTAGTAACCGGTTATCGTGCTGATGAACTGCATAATCGCTACGTAAACAATGCCAATATCACTATTATTTATAACCCTGATTATGCGCTGGGCTTGCTGACCTCGGTGAAAGCCGCAGCCCCCTCGGTTGAAACAGCGCATTGTTTTATCACCCATGGCGACATGCCCAATCTGAACACCGATATTTTCCGAAAAATCTGGGCATTACGTAACAATGGCGCAATACTCCCTCAGCACAACGGCATACCTGGACATCCGATTTTAATGTCGAAATCGTGCCTGATGCAGGCGGTCCAGCGACCTAATGTTAGCAATATGCGTCAAGCATTGTTGATGGGTGAACACTATTTCGTCGAAATGGAAAATGAAGAAATAATTTTAGACATTGATACTCCCGAAGATTTTATTAATGCACAAAAAAAGCATGCTTAAATTTAGAAAACCCAGTTAAACGATTGCGTTCAAATATTTAACCCACTCACTACGTCTTTATCATAATGATAAGGAATCACTGTTTTTGAGAAACGAGAAAAGGTGATAAAAACCTTGGTAATAATAAACCCCAGGAGTGATTTTAATTCTCATTTGGCTACTGTGAGATAATTCACAAAAAGCGTTTAACTTTCGAATCGCCTCACATTTTTTTATATTACCAGGCAAAGTTGGCAAGAGTGGTGCGATTGTTGCTCTATCCCTCTAAACCACCGGGTTTCTCAATACCGGTCACTCAATGATATCTGTGTAAGCTAAGGAGAGGGTTATGGGGGATATTATGCGTCCCATTCCGTTTGAGGAACTTTTGACGCGCATATTTGATGAATACCAACAACAACGCTCTATCTTTGGTATTCCTGAGCAGCAGTTTTACTCACCCGTAGAAGGTAAATCTGTCAACGTATTCGGTGAAACCTGTGCTACCCCCGTCGGCCCTGCCGCTGGCCCGCACACGCAACTCGCACAAAATATCGTCACCTCATGGCTGACCGGCGGACGATTCATCGAACTAAAAACGGTACAAATTCTTGACCGTCTGGAGCTAGAAAAACCCTGTATCGACGCAGAAGACGAGTGTTTTAACACCGAATGGTCTACCGAATTCACTCTGCTTAAAGCATGGGATGAATACCTTAAAGCCTGGTTTGCCTTGCATCTGCTTGAAGCCATGTTCCAACCTTCCAACTCCGGTAAATCGTTCATCTTTAATATGAGCGTCGGTTACAACCTCGACGGTATTAAACAACCACCAATGCAGCAATTCATCGACAATATGATGGACGCATCTGCACATCCGAAATTCACCCAATACCGCGATACGCTTAATAAACTGCTCCTGGATGATGCGTTTTTAGCCCGCCACGGTTTGCAGGGTAAACGCGCGCATTTACAGGCACTACCGGCACGTATCCCTACCAGCATGGTGCAAGGCGTAACCCTCTCCACTATGCACGGCTGCCCTCCACATGAAATCGAAGCCATTTGCCGCTACATGCTGGAAGAAAAAGAGCTGAACACTTTCGTGAAACTTAACCCGACTTTGTTGGGCTACACACGGGTACGTGAAATTCTTGATGGCTGCGGGTTCGATTACATCGGCTTAAAAGAAGAGTCTTTTGATCATGATCTGAAGCTGACACAGGCGCTGGAGATGCTGCAACGCCTGATGGCGCTGGCTAAAGAGAAATCGCTCAGCTTTGGCGTCAAACTGACTAACACTCTCGGCACTATCAACAACAAAGGCGCCTTGCCTGGTGAAGAGATGTATATGTCCGGGCGTGCGCTGTTCCCGCTCTCTATCAATGTTGCAGCAGTTCTGTCCCGCGCCTTTGATGGCAGACTGCCTATCTCTTATTCCGGTGGCGCCAGCCAACTGACTATCCGCGATATTTTCGATACTGGTATTCGCCCGATCACCATGGCAACTGACCTGTTGAAACCCGGCGGCTATCTGCGTTTAAGCGCCTGCATGCGTGAATTGGAAGCGTCAGATGCCTGGGGTCTCGACCACGTTGATGTTGAACGGCTGAACAAGCTGGCGGCAGACGCGTTAACCATGGAGTACACCCAGAAACACTGGAAGCCCGAAGAGCGTATTGAAGTGGCGGAAGATCTGCCGCTGACCGACTGCTACGTTGCACCATGTGTCACCGCTTGCGCCATCCAACAGGATATCCCTGAATATATTCGCCTGCTGGGCGAGCACCGCTATGCCGACGCGCTGGAACTTATCTATCAGCGCAACGCCCTGCCCGCCATTACCGGTCACATTTGCGATCATCAATGCCAGTACAATTGTACCCGCCTGGACTACGACAGTGCGCTGAATATCCGCGAACTGAAAAAAGTCGCGCTGGAAAAAGGCTGGGATGAGTATAAACAGCGCTGGCACAAACCAGCGGGTTCCGGTTCACGCCACCCAGTCGCCGTGATTGGCGCGGGCCCGGCGGGTCTGGCGGCAGGTTACTTCCTTGCCAGAGCCGGTCATCCGGTCACGCTATTTGAACGCGAAGCCAATGCGGGCGGCGTGGTGAAAAATATCATTCCCCAGTTCCGTATCCCGGCGGAGTTAATTCAGCACGATATCGATTTTGTCGCTGACCATGGGGTGAAATTTGAGTATGGCTGTTCATCGACTTTAACCGTCGAACAATTAAAAAATCAGGGCTTCCATTACATTCTGATCGCTACCGGCACCGATAAAAACAGCGGTGTAAAACTGGCGGGCGACAATCAACATGTCTGGAAATCTCTCCCCTTCCTGCGCGAATACAACAAAGTTGCAGCGCTCCATCTGGGCAAGCATGTGGCGATTGTCGGAGCTGGTAACACCGCGATGGACTGCGCGCGCGCCGCATTACGCGTACCTGGCGTCGAAAAAGCGACCGTCATTTACCGTCGTTCACTGCAAGAGATGCCAGCGTGGCGTGAAGAGTATGAAGAAGCACTGCACGATGGTGTAGAGTTCCGTTTCCTGAACAACCCGGAACATTTTGATGCCGACGGTACCTTAACACTGCGCGTCATGTCGCTTGGTGAACCTGATGAGAAAGGTCGTCGCCGTCCGGTTGAAACCAGCGAAACAGTGACGCTGCATGTAGACAGCCTGATTACCGCCATTGGCGAACAGCAGGACACTGAAGCCTTGAATGCTATGGGCGTACCACTGGACAAAAACGGCTGGCCAGATGTCGATCACAACGGTGAAACTCGCCTCGCTGACGTCTTTATGATTGGTGACGTTCAACGCGGGCCGTCCTCTATTGTCGCAGCGGTTGGAACCGCACGTCGGGCAACGGATGCCATCCTTAGCCGGGAAAACATCCGTTCACACCAGAGCGATAAATACTGGAACAACGCCAACCCTGCGGAAATCTATCTACGCAAAGGCGATATCTCTATCTCCATGGTAAATAGCGACGACCGTGACGCATTTGTCGCTCAGGAAGCCGCACGCTGCCTTGAATGTAACTATGTTTGCAGCAAGTGCGTCGATGTCTGCCCGAACCGCGCCAACGTCTCTATTCCGGTTCCTGGATTCCAGAACCGTTTCCAGACGCTCCACCTCGATGCCTACTGCAACGAATGTGGTAACTGTGCCCAGTTCTGCCCATGGAATGGCAGACCATACAAAGACAAAATCACCGTCTTTAGCCTGTCGCAGGATTTTGATAACAGCAGCAACCCTGGCTTCCTGGTGGAAAATGACCGGGTGCGCGTACGTCTGAATAACCAAAGCTGGAATCTGAACATCGACAGCGAAGGGCTGTTTAACAACGTGCCACCGGAGCTAAACAATATGTGCCGCATTATCAGCCATATCCACCAGCATCATCATTATCTGCTGGGCCACGTGGAGGTGTAATCATGTTGATTCTGAAGAATGTCACCGCAGTTCAGCTACACCCGGCAAAAGTACAGGAAGGCGTCGATATCGCCATCGAAAATGATGTCATCATCGCTATCGGCGACACCCTGACGCAACGCTATCCTGACGCCCGCTACAAAGAGATGCATGGTCGAATTGTGATGCCAGGCATTGTCTGCTCGCATAACCATTTTTACTCGGGTTTGTCCCGAGGAATTATGGCGAATATCGCCCCCTGTCCGGATTTCATCTCGACGCTGAAAAATCTCTGGTGGCGGCTCGATCGCGCTCTTGATGAAGAGTCGCTCTATTACAGCGGGCTAATTTGTTCACTGGAGGCTATCAAGAGCGGATGTACCACGGTTATCGATCATCATGCTTCCCCTGCCTATATCGGAGGGTCGCTCTCTACACTGCGCAACGCATTTTTAAAAGTTGGTTTGCGTGCGATGACCTGTTTTGAAACCACCGATCGTAACAACGGCATCAAAGAGTTACAGGAAGGGGTAGAAGAAAACATCCGTTTCGCCCATCAGATTGACGACGCGAAGAAATCCGCAACGGAGCCGTATCTGGTGGAAGCACATATCGGCGCTCACGCACCATTTACTGTTCCAGATGCAGGTCTGGAAATGCTTCGCGAGGCGGTAAAAGCAACGGGACGTGGTTTACACATTCACGCAGCGGAAGATTTGTATGACGTCTCTCACAGCCACCACTGGCACGGCAAAGACCTGCTGGTACGCCTGGCGGACTACGATCTCATCAACAGTAAAACGCTGGTCGCTCATGGGTTGTATCTGTCGAAAGAGGATATCGATCTGCTTAATCAGCACGATGCGTTCCTGGTGCATAACGCCCGTTCTAACATGAACAACCATGTCGGCTATAACCATCACCTTAGCGATATCCGCAATCTTGCGTTGGGAACTGACGGCATCGGTTCAGACATGTTTGAAGAGATGAAATTCGCCTTCTTTAAACATCGTGACGCTGGTGGTTCGCTGTGGCCTGACAGTTTTGCCAAAGCCCTGGCTAACGGCAACGAACTGATTAGCCGCAACTTCAGCGCAAAATTTGGCCTTCTGGAGGTCGGTTATAAAGCCGATTTAACCATTTGCGATTACAACTCACCGACACCACTGCTGGCAGACAATATCGCCGGACATATCGCCTTCGGTATGGGTTCAGGCAGCGTTCACAGTGTGATGGTCAACGGCGTGATGGTTTATGAAGACCATCAGTTTAACTTCGACTGCGATTCCATTTATGCGCAAGCCAGAAAATCTGCCGCCAGTATGTGGCGTCGGATGGATGCGCTGGCATAAATGACAGATCCCCTCTTCTTTCAGAGAAGAAGGGAAATTAAGGAAAGAAGATGATTGAACAATTTTTCAGACCCGACTCGGTAGAACAGGCGCTGGAACTAAAGCGCCGCTACCAGGATGAAGCTGTCTGGTTTGCCGGGGGCAGCAAACTTAACGCTACACCAACCCGGACGGATAAAAAAATTGCCATTTCTTTGCAGGATCTGGAACTGGGCTGGGTTGACTGGGATAACGGGGCACTGCGCATTGGCGCAATGTCGCGCTTACAGCCTCTGCGCGATGCACGCTACATTCCAGCGGCGCTGCGGGAAGCGCTCGGTTTTGTCTACTCCCGTCATGTCCGTAACCAGTCCACTATCGGTGGTGAAATCGCCGCCAGGCAGGAAGAGTCCGTGTTACTTCCGGTACTGCTGGCGCTGGATGCTGAGTTGGTTTTTGGCAACGGCGAAACACTGTCGATTGAAAACTATCTTGCCGATCCACGCGACCGACTGCTGACTGAAATTATCATAAAAGATCCGTATCGCACTTGTGCTACTCGCAAAATTAGCCGTTCCCAGGCGGGGTTAACCGTGGTTACCGCAGCAGTTGCATTAACAGATCACGACGGTCTGCGGATCGCGCTGGATGGTGTCGCCAGCAAAACATTGCGCCTGCACGACGTAGAAAAACAAAATCTGGAAGGTCGCGCACTGGAGCAAGCCGTCGCCAGGGCGATTTTCCCCGTGGGGGATATTCGGGGTAGCGTCGCGTATAAACGCTATATCACGGGAGTTGTAGTAGCCGACCTGTATACCGACTGCCAACAGGCTGGGGAGGAAGCCGTATGATCATCCACTTGACTTTAAATGGCGCTTCCAGGGAACTAAAGGTTAATCCTGCTGAAAACGCACAAAAGCTGTTGTTTAACATGGGTATGCACTCTGTACGCAACAGTGATGATGGTTTCGGTTTCGCCGGTTCTGATGCGATTATTTATAACGGCAACATCGTCAACGCCTCCCTGCTTATCGCTGCTCAGTTAGATCAGGCAGAAATACGCACCGCTGAATCCTTAGGCAAATGGAACGAATTAAGTCTGGTTCAGCAGGCAATGGTTGATGTCGGCGTAGTCCAGTCCGGTTATAACGATCCGGCAGCGTCTCTGATTATCAGCGATCTACTCGATCGCGTTGCAGCACCAACCCGCGAAGAGATCGACGACGCGCTTTCTGGCCTGTTCAGCCGCGACGCTGGCTGGCAGCAATATTATCAGGTCATTGAACTGGCGGTTGCGCGAAAAAATAATCCACAGGCGACGATTGATATCGCTCCGACTTTCCGCGACGACCTTGAGGTCATTGGTAAGCACTATCCGAAAACCGATGCCGCTAAAATGGTGCAGGCAAAACCCTGCTATGTTGAAGACCGCGTGACAACTGACGCCTGCATCATCAAAATGTTACGCAGCCCTCACGCCCACGCGCTGATTACACATCTGGATGTCAGCAAAGCCGAAGCTTTGCCAGGCGTCGTTCACGTTATTACTCACCTGAATTGCCCGGACATCTACTACACCCCGGGCGGTCAAAGCGCACCAGAACCTTCACCGCTCGATCGTCGCATGTTCGGCAAAAAAATGCGTCACGTTGGCGATCGCGTTGCCGCTGTTGTAGCCGAAAGCGAAGAGATTGCGCTGGCAGCACTGAAACTCATCGACGTTGAATATGACGTTCTCAAGCCGGTGATATCAATTGACGATGCGATGGCGGAAGATGCCCCAGTAGTACACGACGAACCGGTGGTTTATGTCGCTGGCGCACCAGATACGCTGGAAGAAGACAATAGCCATGCAGCCCAGCGTGGCGAGCATATGATCATTAACTTCCCAATCGGTTCACGCCCACGCAAAAATATCGCGGCCAGCATTCATGGCCATATCGGCGATATGGACAAAGGTTTCGCCGATGCCGATGTGATCATTGAGCGAACCTATAACTCAACTCAGGCTCAGCAGTGCCCTACTGAAACTCATATCTGCTTTACCCGTATGGATGGCGATCGTCTGGTGATCCACGCCTCTACTCAGGTACCGTGGCACTTGCGCCGTCAGGTAGCACGCCTCGTCGGCATGAAGCAGCATAAGGTTCATGTCATTAAAGAACGCGTTGGCGGCGGCTTTGGTTCCAAACAGGACATTCTGCTGGAAGAAGTATGCGCATGGGCAACTTGCGTGACCGGACGTCCGGTTCTGTTCCGCTACACCCGCGAAGAAGAGTTTATTGCCAACACCTCACGCCACGTAGCGAAAGTCACCGTTAAACTGGGGGCGAAAAAAGATGGTCGCCTGACGGCAGTGAAAATGGATTTCCGCGCCAATACAGGACCTTACGGAAACCATTCACTCACCGTACCGTGTAACGGACCGGCTCTGTCGTTGCCGTTATATCCGTGCGATAACGTCGATTTCCAGGTCACCACCTACTACAGCAACATTTGCCCAAACGGTGCTTATCAAGGTTACGGCGCGCCAAAAGGTAACTTCGCCATCACCATGGCGTTAGCAGAACTGGCGGAACAGTTGCAGATTGACCAACTGGAAATTATTGAGCGTAACCGGGTACACGAAGGGCAAGAACTGAAGATCCTCGGCGCTATCGGCGAAGGCAAAGCGCCAACCTCCGTCCCTTCTGCCGCCAGTTGCGCGCTGGAAGAGATCCTGCGACAGGGACGTGAGATGATCCAGTGGTCTTCGCCGAAAGCGCAGGAAGGTGACTGGCGTGTGGGGCGAGGCGTCGCCATTATCATGCAGAAATCGGGGATACCAGATATCGATCAGGCGAACTGCATGATCAAACTGGAATCTGATGGCACGATTATTGTCCATTCCGGCGGTGCAGATATTGGCACCGGCCTGGATACCGTGGTGACAAAACTGGCGGCAGAAGTGCTACATTGCGCGCCACAGGACGTACATGTTATTTCTGGCGACACCGACCATGCGTTATTTGACAAAGGCGCATATGCCTCGTCCGGCACCTGTTTCTCCGGGAATGCAGCACGTATGGCGGCGGAAAATCTGCGCGAGAAAATCCTCCTCCACGGAGCCAACATGCTGGGTGAACCACTGGAAGATGTCCAACTGACCACTCCGGGCATCGTCCGCGGGAAGAAAGGAGAAGTCAGTTTCGGAGAAATCGCTCATCAAGGAGAAACCGGGACTGGCTTTGGTTCACTGGTGGGAACCGCCTGCTATATCACACCTGATTTTGCCTTTCCGTATGGGGCAAACTTTGCCGAAGTTGCCGTAAACACCCGTACGGGTGAAATCCGTCTGGATAAATTCTACGCTTTGCTGGACTGTGGCACACCGGTCAACCCAGAGTTAGCGCTGGGTCAGATCTACGGCGCCACCATGCGTGCTATCGGTCATAGCTTGAGTGAAGAAATCATTTACGACGCCGAGGGTCACCCATTGACACGCGATTTGCGAAGTTATGGTGCGCCAAAAATTGGCGACATTCCGCGTGATTTCCGCGCCGTTCTGGTACCAAGTGACGATAAAGTCGGCCCATTCGGTGCTAAATCGATCTCAGAAATTGGCGTAAATGGCGCAGCTCCGGCGATTGCAACTGCTATTCACGATGCCTGCGGCGTCTGGTTGCGTGAATGGCATTTCACTCCGGAGAAAATACTCACCGCACTGGAAAAAATATAAACCATAAATGGCCGCTCCGGCGGCCAGTTTCCCTGTTTTATAGATAACTAAATAGTGACTGCGAAAATGAGATAAGCCGTTCTCAAGGCGTCCTGCGCCCCAAATTCGTGGGAATTTATTTTACTGATTCAGATGATCAAATTTACTTTAAAAGGAGTGAAGGGATGTCTGATATAAACCGTGCAGGCTCCGACCTTATATTTGAACTGGAGGACCGCCCTCCCTTTCATCAGGCAATCATTGGCGCAATTACTCATCTACTGGCAATTTTCGTTCCGATGGTGACACCCGCGCTAATTGTGGGTGCGGCATTACAGCTTTCCGTAGAAACCACTGCCTATCTGGTTTCCATGGCGATGATCGCTTCCGGCATTGGCACCTGGTTACAGGTAAACCGTTATGGCATCGTGGGTTCCGGTTTACTCTCCATTCAGTCAGTCAATTTTTCATTTGTTACGGTCATGATTGCTCTGGGCAGCAGCATGAAAAGCGACGGTTTCCACGAAGAATTAATCATGTCGTCGCTACTTGGCGTCTCCTTCGTGGGCGCATTTCTCGTGGTCGGTGCTTCATTTATTCTCCCTTATTTACGCAGAGTGATTACTCCCACCGTCAGCGGTGTCGTCGTGTTGATGATTGGCTTAAGTCTGATTAAAGTCGGCATCATTGATTTTGGTGGCGGCTTTGCCGCCAAAAGTAGCGGCACGTTCGGCAGTTACGAACATCTTGGCGTCGGATTGCTGGTTCTGATTGTGGTTATCGGTTTTAACTGCTGCCGCAGTCCGCTTCTGCGCATGGGCGGTATCGCCATTGGTTTATGCGTTGGCTATATCGTTTCGTTATGCCTGGGCATGGTTGATTTCAGCAGCATGCGCAATCTGCCGCTCATCACCATCCCACATCCATTCAAATACGGATTTAGTTTCAGCTTTCATCAGTTCCTGGTTGTCGGCACGATTTATCTACTTAGTGTGCTGGAAGCGGTAGGCGATATCACCGCCACAGCGATGGTTTCCCGCCGCCCGATTCAGGGGGAGGAATATCAGTCGCGTCTGAAAGGAGGCGTGCTGGCGGATGGACTAGTCTCTGTCATTGCCTCCGCGGTCGGTTCATTGCCATTAACCACCTTTGCACAGAACAACGGCGTGATTCAGATGACTGGCGTCGCCTCACGTTATATTGGACGGAGCATCGCGATAATGCTGGTGATCCTCGGGTTATTTCCAATGATCGGCGGCTTCTTCACCACTATTCCCTCAGCGGTTCTGGGTGGCGCAATGACGCTGATGTTTTCCATGATTGCAATTGCCGGTATCCGCATCATTATCACCAACGGATTAAAACGACGTGAAACATTGATCGTCGCTACCTCTTTGGGTTTGGGTCTTGGCGTTTCATATGACCCCGAGATTTTTAAAATCTTACCCGCCTCTATTTATGTATTAGTTGAAAATCCTATTTGTGCCGGAGGGTTAACAGCAATTGTTTTAAATATCATTCTCCCAGGAGGCTACCGACAAGAAAACGTTTTGCCAGGTATTCCCTCAGCGGAAGAGATGGATTAACAGTAAAGGAGTTAATGATGTCAGGCGAACACACGTTAAAAGCAGTTCGAGGCAGTTTTATTGATGTCACCCGTACGGTTGATAACCCGGAAGAGATTTCCTCTGCGTTGCGATTTATCGAAGATGGATTGTTACTGATTCGCCAGGGGAAAGTGGCATGGTTTGGCGAGTGGGAAGAGGGAAAATATCAAATCCCTGACTCCATTCGTGTCCGCGACTATCGCGGCAAGCTGGTAGTCCCGGGCTTTGTCGACACGCATATCCATTATCCGCAGAGTGAAATGATCGGCGCCTATGGCGAGCAGTTGCTGGAATGGCTGAACAAACACACCTTCCCCACCGAGCGTCGTTATGAAGATTTAGAATACGCACGCGAAATGTCGGCGTTCTTCATCAAGCAGTTATTACGTAACGGCACTACCACGGCGCTGGTGTTTGGTACTGTTCATTCGCAGTCGGTGGATGCATTGTTTGAAACCGCGAGTCATATCAATATGCGAATGATTGCCGGCAAGGTAATGATGGATCGCAACGCGCCAGATTATCTACTCGACACGGCAGAAAGCAGCTATCAGCAAAGTAAGGAGCTAATCGAACGCTGGCACAAAAATGGCCGCCTGCTGTATGCCATTACGCCACGTTTCGCCCCCACCTCAACGCCCGAACAGATGGCGATGGCACAACGCCTTAAAGAAGAGTATCCCGATACGTGGGTACATACTCATCTGTGTGAAAACAAAGATGAAATTGCCTGGGTGAAATCACTTTATCCTGAACACGATGGCTACCTGGATGTTTATCATCAGTACGGTCTGACAGGTAAAAACTGCGTCTTTGCTCACTGCGTCCATCTGGAAGAAAAAGAGTGGGACCGCCTGAGCGAAACAAAATCCAGTATCGCTTTCTGTCCGACCTCCAACCTTTATCTTGGCAGCGGCTTATTCAATCTACAAAAAGCATGGCAGAAAAAAGTGAAAGTCGGCATGGGAACTGATATTGGCGCAGGAACCACCTTCAACATGCTGCAGACGCTGAACGAAGCGTACAAAGTGTTGCAGTTACAGGGGTATCGCCTCTCAGCTTATGAAGCGTTTTATCTTGCCACCCTGGGCGGTGCGAAATCATTGGGGCTCGACAACCTGATCGGCAACTTTATGCCAGGTAAAGAAGCCGATTTCGTGGTGATGGAACCGACAGCAACGCCGCTTCAGCAACTGCGCTATGACAACTCTGTTTCTTTAGTCGACAAATTGTTCGTGATGATGACGTTGGGCGATGACCGTTCTATATACCGCACCTACGTTGATGGTCGTCTGGTGTACGAACGCAACTAATAATAAAACCTTAACATCCTCGTGAGGACATCATTATGTCTGGAGACATCCTACAAACACCGGACGCACCAAAGCCCCAAGGCGCGTTGGATAATTATTTTAAAATTACAGCTCGTGGCAGTACCGTTCGTCAGGAAGTGCTGGCGGGTTTGACCACCTTTCTGGCCATGGTTTATTCCGTTATCGTGGTTCCCGGCATGCTAGGAAAAGCGGGGTTTCCTCCTGCGGCAGTTTTTGTCGCCACCTGTCTGGTCGCAGGTTTCGGTTCCCTGTTGATGGGGTTATGGGCTAATTTGCCGATGGCGATTGGCTGCGCCATTTCACTTACCGCATTTACCGCATTTAGCCTGGTGCTAGGGCAACAAATTAGCGTGCCTGTCGCGCTGGGCGCGGTCTTTCTGATGGGCCTCATCTTCACCGCCATCTCCGTAACGGGTATTCGTACCTGGATATTGCGTAATTTACCGATGGGTATTGCACACGGTACAGGTATCGGTATTGGTCTGTTCCTGCTGCTGATTGCCGCCAACGGCGTCGGTATGGTCATCAAAAATCCGATTGAAGGCTTACCTGTGGCGCTTGGTACGTTTACCTCTTTCCCGGTGCTGATGAGTTTGCTGGGATTAGCGGTTATCTTCGGTCTGGAAAAGCGCCGCGTTCCAGGCGGGATCTTGCTGGTCATTATCACCATCTCGATCATTGGCTTAATTTTCGATCCAACGGTGAAATACCATGGTCTGGTAGCCATGCCCAGCCTGACTGGCGAAGATGGAAAATCCCTTATATTCAGCCTTGATATTATCGGTGCGCTTCAGCCAACCGTGCTCCCGAGTGTACTGGCACTGGTGATGACCGCAGTGTTCGATGCCACTGGCACCATCCGTGCGGTCGCTGGTCAGGCGAATCTTCTGGATAAAGACAATCAGATTATTAACGGAGGTAAAGCACTAACCAGCGATTCAGTAAGCTCGATATTTTCAGGCCTGGTAGGCGCAGCCCCGGCAGCTGTCTATATCGAATCTGCGGCTGGGACTGCTGCCGGTGGCAAGACAGGTCTGACAGCGACTGTTGTAGGCTTTCTATTCCTGTTGATTCTGTTCTTATCACCGTTGTCGTTTCTGATCCCCGGTTATGCCACAGCCCCCGCACTGATGTACGTTGGTCTGCTGATGTTAAGTAACGTCTCGAAACTGGACTTCAATGACTTTATTGATGCTATGGCAGGACTGGTTTGCGCGGTATTCATCGTCCTGACCTGCAATATCGTTACCGGTATTATGCTGGGCTTTGTAACGCTGGTGGTGGGCCGCGTATTTGCGCGCGAATGGCACAAACTGAATATCGGTACTGTTATCATTACCGTCGCCCTGGTCGTGTTTTACGCAGGTGGTTGGGCAATCTAAGAGAAGCTCCGCGCCATACAAGCGCGGGGGTTTTATCAGAGAAAAATCTCGCCGCTGGCAGCAATACGCTGCTGGCGGATCCGCTTAAGTTCTCCCTCCGTCATCAACTGTAACGCCTGCGTCGGGCAGGACTCGACACAGGCAGGCCCTTCAACCCGATGTTCGCAAAGATCGCATTTCACGATCAGTGGACGTGCATTTCCCGGCAACATCTGAATGGTGATCATGCCAAACGGGCATGCACAGGCACAACTCTGACAACCAATACAACGGTCGGCGTTTGCCTCCACTAGCTGCTCCCCCATGGTTAGCGCCTGTACCGGGCAAGCCCCTACACACGGTGCATTTTCACACTGGTGACACATCACCGGTGCGCTTACGCTATCCAGACGCTGTACCTTTAAGCGCGGTAGAAAAAAACTGGCATTCAACTCCAGTTCTAACGGATGAGCAACCACGCAAGCCACTTCGCAAGTACGGCAACCAATGCAGTCATTTTGATTGACAATAATTAACGATTTCATTGCGATGCCTTCGTATCAAACATAGCTAACATATCGCGCGCCGCCTGCCTTCCTGCCGCCATTGCGGTGACCACCAGGTCTGCGCCATGAACGGCATCCCCCCCCGCAAAGACTTTTTTCAGATGCGTTTGGGTAGATAAATGTCCCGCGTCGCCGGCTTTAATCAGGCCATATTTATCGAGTTTAATACCGCTACCTTGCAACCACGGCATCGCATGCGCCTGAAAACCAAATGCCATAATCAGGACATCGGCGGGCAGCTCAAATTCAGAACCAGCCACCGGGCAAGGACGACGTCGACCATCTGGCCCCGGTTCTCCCATTGCGGTGCGGATCAAACCAACCGCAGTTAAGTGCCCGTCATCATCACAGGCGATATATTGCGGCTGAACATTAAACTGGAATTCAACCCCTTCTTCGCGTGCATTGACTACCTCTTTGCGGGAACCAGGCATACTGACTTCATCACGACGATAAGCACAAATCACGCTGGCGGCATTCAGACGAATGGAGGTACGCAGGCAATCCATTGTCGTATCTCCGCCACCCAGCACCACAACCCGTTTACCAGCAACATCCGTCTGCGGATACTCTTCAGATTCAGGCAGCCCCATCAACTGGCGGGTATGCGCAGTAAGGAACGGTAATGCCTGAATCACACCGGATGCATCTTCATTCGGCAACTCCGCACGCATCATGCCGTAAGTACCAACACCAAGGAAAACGGCATCATATTCCGCCGTTAAATCGCTAAAGGAAATGTCGCGGCCAATTTCACAGTTGAGATGAAAGTCGATCCCCATCGCTGTGAAAATCTCCCGCCGTTGGCTTAATACCGTTTTGTCCAGCTTGAAGGACGGAATACCAAAAGTCAGCATACCGCCGATTTCGGGATGCCGATCAAACACATCCGCATGCACGCCAGCCCGCGCAAGAATATCGGCACAGCCCAGCCCTGCGGGCCCTGCGCCAATCACCGCCACTCTTTCCATGCGAGGTATAACCTGGCTGACATCGGGGCGCCAGCCCATCGCCAGCGCGGTATCAGTGATGTAACGTTCCAGATTACCGATAGAGACTGCGCCGGTGTGATCTTTCAACGTACATGCCCCTTCACAAAGCCGGTCCTGTGGGCATACCCTGCCACAGATTTCTGGCAAGGAGCTGGTCTGGTGGCAACGTTCTGCCGCTTCGATAATCCGTCCTTCTTGCACCAGTCGAATGTAGTCTGGAATGGCGTTATGCAGCGGACAATGCCAGTTACAGTTAGCTTTTTCGGCGCACCAGACACAGCGGTCACTTTCATAAGCAGCTTGTTGTTGATCCAGCCCACAATAAATTTCGCCAAAGTGCGTTTTCCGCTCGCTCGCTGAAATTTTATCTGCACCTTTGCGCGGATTAACAGGGAGTAACGCCGCGCGGCGGGATGATGGTAGTTCCTCTGCTGCTTTTCCCTCTGCGGTTCTACGCTGACGCCTCATTTTTATCTGCTGTAACCCTTTGCCATCCATCAGCCGTAACGCCTGCGTTGGGCAAACTTCAACACAAGCTTGCGCGCCAGAATCTCGCTGAAAACAAAGGTCGCATTTCAATGCGACCACGTTATTCATCTCAATGACACCAAAGGGGCAAGCGATTGCGCATCTTTTACAACCAATACACTTTTGTTCATCCAGCTGTACGCTATCTGGTTGAAAATTTAGAGCATTAACGGGACAAGCCGTAACGCAAGGGGCATTATTGCAATGATGGCAAGCAACGGGATTTGCGGCCAGTCCTTTCCCAACAACATGGAGACGAGGTCGAAAATCACTCTGACTCTGTGGCCAGTTTTCATGATTATGCGCCACCGCACAGGCAATTTCGCAGGCATGACAGCCTATACATTCCGCAGCATCAGCAGCGATAAACTTATTCATTCGTATCCCTTTCACTTGATGAGTTTTTGTCTTCTCAAATGTTGCGATGCAATAAACGGGCATATATTAGGTAGCGTATCTGTATTAATTGCAATTTTGGAACTTAGATCAAATTATTGCTCCGCAATCTATGCCGCTTTCATTAATTGATCATCGTAACCAAAAATAGGGACTTCAGGATTAAAAGTAATAAATGCGAGAGCTCGGTATGCCAGAATGATTAAAGAAATATCAATATGAGAAAATTAGAGATAATTTCACTACCCATTTATTTTCTCATCTATTCTGTTTAACTACGATTATGTGATTACCTCCGCATTTCCACCTTATAACCTCGCCTCCTCGCTAAAACTGGCATCCCACGAGCATGTCTTTATTCAGTTTTATGAAGGTAAACGGTTGCTTTTTAATTTGGCGAGCTTAAGGAGAGACGCATGAGCGCCATAGATTCTCAACCTCCCTCATCTTCAGGGCTAGAGCGCCCCACTGATGAAGTTGACCGCATATTATCACCAGGAAAGCTGATCATACTCGGTCTGCAACACGTGCTTGTTATGTATGCAGGTGCGGTCGCTGTACCGCTGATGATTGGCGACAGGCTTGGCCTCTCCAAAGAGGCTATCGCAATGCTCATAAGCTCCGATCTCTTTTGCTGCGGTATCGTCACGTTGTTGCAATGTATCGGCATCGGTCGTTTTATGGGCATTCGCCTGCCCGTCATTATGTCGGTGACCTTCGCTGCCGTGACACCGATGATTGCCATCGGGATGAACCCAGATATTGGTCTGCTGGGGATTTTTGGCGCGACCATCGCAGCGGGTTTTATCACCACATTACTAGCACCGCTCATCGGCCGCTTAATGCCATTGTTCCCACCGCTGGTTACTGGTGTGGTAATTACCTCTATCGGTCTTAGTATCATTCAGGTTGGCATTGACTGGGCCGCAGGCGGTAAAGGTAATCCGCAATATGGTAATCCCGTCTATTTGGGGATCTCCTTCGCCGTTTTAATTTTCATCTTGCTCATCACTCGCTATGCGAAAGGATTTATGTCCAACGTCGCCGTATTACTGGGGATTGTTTTTGGTTTTTTCCTGTCGTGGATGATGAACGAAGTTAATCTGTCCGGATTATATGATGCGTCGTGGTTCGCGATTGTCACGCCAATGTCGTTTGGCATACCGGTGTTCGATCCCGTCTCTATTCTGACCATGACCGCTGTGTTAATCATCGTGTTTATTGAGTCTATGGGGATGTTCCTGGCCCTGGGGGAAATCGTCGGTCGAAAACTCTCTTCACAAGATATTATTCGCGGGCTGCGCGTAGATGGCGTCGGGACAATGATTGGAGGTACGTTTAACAGCTTTCCGCATACTTCATTTTCGCAAAACGTCGGTTTGGTCAGCGTAACGCGCGTTCATAGCCGCTGGGTGTGCATTGCTTCTGGCATCATTTTGATGTTATTCGGCATGGTGCCAAAAATGGCGGTGCTGGTGGCTTCTATTCCGCAATTCGTTCTTGGCGGCGCGGGGCTGGTGATGTTCGGCATGGTGCTGGCAACCGGGATTCGTATTCTGTCGCGTTGTAACTACACCACCAACCGTTACAACTTGTATATCGTCGCAATCAGTCTTGGCGTGGGTATGACCCCGACACTTTCTCATGACTTCTTTTCTAAGCTGCCGGCCGTACTGCAGCCCTTACTACATAGCGGCATTATGTTGGCAACCTTTAGCGCCGTTGTACTGAACGTCTTCTTTAATGGCTACCAGCATCATGCCGATCTGGTTAAGGAATCTGTTACTGATAAAAATTTGAAAGTCAGAACAGTCCGTATGTGGCTTCTGATGCGCAAGCTAAAGAAAAATGAGCATGGAGAATGATATGAATCTTTTAATACGCGCAATATTCAGTCTGCTGTTGCTCTTTCTGATCTCTATTCCTGTCATTTCTGACTGCGTTGCAATGGCCATTGAAAGCCGTTTCAAATATATGATGCTGCTTTTTTAATTACCTTTCCCTGTCGGCATCCGCATTGCTACCGTCGGATGCCGATAAACACTCACATGGTTAATCATTTCACTCTTCTGTTATCTATAATGACGAGTGACTAGAATTAAATGTGAGAAATCATGCAAACGGAACATGTCATTTTGCTGAATGTAAAGGGAATTCCCTCGGGTACGCTGGAAAAATATACCGCGCACACGGCTGATACCCCATTACATCTGGCATTTTCATGCTGGCTTTTTAACCGTGAAGGCCAACTATTAGTAACCCGCCGCGCATTGAGTAAAAAAGCGTGGCCCGGCGTGTGGACCAACTCGGTTTGTGGTCACCCACAGCAGGGAGAAAGTAATGAGGAGGCGGTGATCCGTCGTTGTCGCTTTGAGCTGGGTGTGGAAATAACGCCTCCCGTGTCGATCTATCCTGATTTCCATTACCGCGCCACCGACCCGAATGGCATCGTCGAAAACGAAGTGTGCCCGGTTTTTGCCGCACGAATTACCAGTGAATTGCTGCCAAACAGTGATGAAGTGATGGATTATCAATGGTGCAATTTATCGCGTGTTTTGCGTGGAATTGATGCTACGCCATGGGCGTTCAGTCCGTGGATGGTAATGCAGGCGACGAATAGCGAAGCGAGAAATATGTTGTCTTCTTTCGCGCAGCAAAAGTAAAAAACCCCGACAAATGCCGGGGTTGCGTGCTTTCGCGTAATGCTTATTTTACCGGACGCATAGCCGGGAACAGGATCACGTCGCGAATGGTGTGGCTGTTAGTAAACAGCATAACCATACGGTCAATACCAATACCCAGGCCAGCTGTCGGCGGCAGACCGTGTTCCAGAGCGGTTACGTAGTCTTCATCGTAGAACATCGCTTCGTCATCACCAGCATCTTTGGCGTTAACCTGATCCTGGAAACGCTGCGCCTGATCTTCTGCATCATTCAGCTCGCTGAAGCCGTTACCGATTTCACGTCCACCAATGAAGAATTCGAAGCGGTCAGTGATTTCCGGGTTTTCGTCGTTACGACGCGCCAGCGGAGACACTTCTGCCGGATACTCAGTAATGAAGGTCGGTTGAATCAGATGCGCTTCCGCAACTTCTTCAAAGATCTCAGTTACGATACGACCCAGGCCCCAGCTCTTCTCAACCTTGATACCGATAGATTCAGCAATAGCTTTAGCTGAGTCGAAGTTGTCCAGATCCGCCATATTGGTTTCCGGGCGGTATTTCTGAATCGCTTCGCGCATGGTCAGTTTTTCGAATGGTTTACCAAAGTCGAAAACTTCATCGCCGTAAGGCACTTCAGTCGTACCCAGAACGTCCTGTGCCAGCGTACGGAACAGAGATTCGGTCAGTTCGATCAGATCTTTATAGTCCGCATAAGCCATGTAGAGTTCCATCATGGTGAACTCTGGGTTATGGCGAACGGAGATCCCTTCGTTACGGAAGTTACGGTTAATTTCGAACACACGCTCAAAGCCGCCAACCACCAGACGCTTGAGGTACAGTTCCGGCGCAATACGCAGGTACATGTCCAGATCAAGCGCATTATGATGGGTGATGAACGGACGCGCTGCGGCACCGCCTGGGATCACCTGCATCATCGGAGTTTCAACTTCCATAAAGCCGCGACCAACCATGAACTGACGAATGCCCGCCATGATCTGTGAACGCACTTTAAAAGTATTGCGGGATTCATCGTTGGAGATGAGATCCAGGTAACGCTGACGATAACGCGCTTCCTGATCCTGCAAGCCGTGGAATTTATCCGGCAGCGGACGCAGAGCTTTGGTCAGCAAACGCAGTTCGGTGCAATGAATAGACAGTTCACCAGTTTTAGTCTTGAACAACTTACCTTTCGCACCAAGGATGTCGCCCAGATCCCACTTTTTGAACTGCTCATTGTAGACGCCTTCCGGAAGATCGTCGCGTGCAACGTACAGCTGAATACGCCCACCAACGTCCTGCAGCGTAACAAAGGATGCTTTACCCATAATGCGGCGGGTCATCATACGACCAGCAACAGATACCTCGATGTTCAGCGCTTCCAGCTCTTCGTTTTCTTTCGCGTCGAAGTCAGCGTGCAGTTGGTCTGAGGTATGATCGCGACGGAAATCGTTCGGGAACGGGATCCCCTGCTCGCGCAGGTTGGCCAGCTTCTCACGGCGCGTTTTCAGTTCATTGTTAAGGTCGGCTACCGCGTCAGCGCCCTGTGCGTGTTGTTCAGACATTTTGGTTCCTCATAACCCTGCTTTCAAACTTGCTTCGATAAATTGATCCAGGCTGCCATCCAGCACCGCCTGCGTGTTACGGGTTTCAACCCCGGTACGCAGGTCTTTGATGCGGGAGTCATCAAGGACATAAGAACGAATCTGGCTACCCCAGCCGATATCGGACTTGGTGTCTTCCATCGCCTGTTTCTCGGCATTCTTCTTCTGCATTTCCAGTTCATAAAGCTTTGCTTTCATTTGCTTCATGGCCTGGTCTTTGTTCTTGTGCTGGGAACGGTCGTTCTGGCACTGCGTCACTATCCCGGTAGGAATATGGGTGATTCGCACCGCAGATTCCGTACGGTTAACGTGCTGGCCGCCCGCACCGGAGGCACGATACACGTCAATACGCAGATCCGCCGGATTGATGTCGATATCGATATCATCGTCGACTTCCGGATATACAAATGCAGAGCTGAACGACGTATGGCGGCGACCGCCGGAATCGAACGGACTTTTACGTACCAGACGATGCACACCGGTTTCAGTACGCAGCCAGCCGTAAGCGTAATCGCCAGCAATTCTGATGGTCACGGATTTAATACCCGCCACTTCACCTTCAGATTCTTCAATAATTTCTGTTTTAAAGCCGCGTGCTTCAGCCCAACGCAGATACATACGCATCAGCATGCTTGCCCAGTCCTGGGCTTCAGTACCACCAGAGCCAGCCTGAATATCGAGATAGCAGTCGGCACTGTCGTATTCGCCGGAGAACATGCGGCGGAATTCCAGCTGCGCCAGTTTATCTTCCAGCGTATCGAGTTCAGCAACGGCTTCGTTAAAGGTTTCTTCGTCGTCGGCTTCTACAGCCAGCTCCAGCAGGCCGGAAACATCTTCCAGGCCCTGGCTCATCTGGTCGAGCGTGTCGACAATGGCCTCAAGGGAGGAACGTTCTTTGCCCAGCGCCTGAGCGCGATCTGGTTCATTCCAGACGTCTGGCTGTTCCAGCTCGGCGTTTACTTCTTCCAGACGCTCTTTCTTGGCATCATAGTCAAAGATACCCCCTAAGAACGTCAGAGCGCTCCGTAAGGTCCTGAATGCGGTTATTTACCGGATTAATTTCAAACATGGTCTGATTTCTTTTATTGGACTAGTCAAAATGCGGTGATAAGAGCGGGATTGTACCCAATCCACGCTCTTTTTTATAGAGAAGATGACGCTAAATTGGCCAGATATTATCGATGATGATTTGCAGGCTTCGGTTACCGCGAAACTCGTTGATATCCAGCTTATAGGCAAGCGTAACTTCACGAACGCCGTTGTCCGGCCAGCAACTGGTATCAACATTAAACGCAATACCGTCGAGCAGTGGCCCTCCGTCAACGGGTTCCACCATCACCTTCAAATGACGCTCGCCGACCAGGCGTTGCTGAAGCAAGCGAAAACGCCCGTCAAACAGCGGCTCCGGGAACATTTGTCCCCACGGTCCGGCATCACGCAACATTTGCGCGACCTCCATGGTCATTTCCGCTGCACTCAACGGGCCATCCGACACGACTTCCCCCTGCAGTAAAGCTGGGTCGAGCCATTCAGTCACCAGCTCACCAAAGCGCCGCTGGAAACGTTCAAACTGTGCTTCCTCCAGCGATAAACCAGCCGCCATAGCGTGGCCGCCAAACTTAAGGATCATGCCCGGATAGAGAGTATCCAGCCGCTCCAGCGCATCACGCATGTGCAGTCCCTGAATTGACCGACCAGAACCTTTAAGCGTGCCGTCACCGGCAGGAGCAAAGGCGATTACCGGACGATGAAAACGCTCTTTTATGCGCGATGCCAGAATCCCTACCACACCCTGATGCCACTCAGGATGATACATTGCCAATCCACCGGGCAACGCCTCACGACTACGCTCAAGCTTCTCGCACAACGTCAGCGCTTCCGTCTGCATACCCTGCTCAATTTCTTTTCGCGTCTGGTTGAGTGCATCCAGTTCATTGGCAAGCACTCGCGCCTCGCCAATGTTATCGCACAGCAATAGTGCAACACCGACGGACATATCATCCAACCGACCAGCCGCATTCAGGCGTGGACCCAGCGCAAAACCTAAATCGCTGGCGGCCAGCTTTTGCGGATCGCGGTTCGAAATCTCAAGCAGCGCCTTAATACCAGGACGACATTTTCCTGCGCGAATACGGCTTAACCCTTGCCACGTCAGGATGCGGTTATTCGCGTCCAACGGCACAACGTCGGCAACCGTGCCTAATGCCACCAGATCAAGCAAATCCGCCAGGTTTGGTGGTGCGATACCGCGTTCATCAAACCAACCTTTATCACGCAGGAAGGTGCGCAGTGCCAGCATCAGGTAAAAGGCAACTCCAACACCCGCCAGCGATTTCGACGGGAATTCACAGTCGTGCAAGTTAGGGTTGATGATGGCTTCTGCATCCGGCAGGGTATCCCCAGGCAGGTGGTGATCGGTCACCACCACCGGTATCTTCAACGTTCTGGCATGTTCAACACCAGCGTGGGAGGAGATGCCATTGTCGACAGTCACAATCAGTTGGGCGCCCCGGGCATGAGCCTGATCCACCACTTCCGGGCTTAAACCATAACCGTCTTCAAAGCGGTTGGGCACCAGGTAGTCAATGTTGCTACAGCCTAATGCACGCATAGCCAGGATGCTCAGCGCCGTACTGGTCGCGCCATCAGCGTCGAAATCCCCCACTACAATAATGCGAGTTCCCTCGCGAAATGCGTTATAGAGGATCTCAACCGCTTTTTCGACGCCGTTCAAATGCTGCCACGGCAACATCCCTTTCACGCTACGCTCAAGCTCCTGGGCACTGCGTACACCACGACTGGCGTACAAACGACGTAGCAAAGGCGGTAATTCTGCAGGCAGTTCGGCTGTCCCGTCGGCTTCACGTCGACGAAGTTGTATCTGTTGTTTCACGCGAATTATTTACCGCTGGTCTGTTTTTGGTGCGCATCCAGGAACGCTTTCATCTCTTTTGGTCCCTGGTAGCCTGGAACAACATAGCCGTTGCTCAGGACAATCGCCGGAGTTCCACTCACGCCAAACTGCACGCCCAGCGCGTAATGGTTAGCAATATCCACATCGCAGGTCGCCGGTTTCACACTCTTGCCTGCCATAGCATCATCAAAGGCTTTGTTTTTGTCTTGCGCGCACCAGATAGACTTCATGTCCTGCTCGGCCTGGCTTTCCAGTCCCTGACGCGGGAAGGCCAGATAGCGCACGGTGATCCCCAGCGCATTGTAGTCTTTCATCTCTTCATGCAGCTTGTGGCAGTAGCCGCAGGTGATGTCGGTGAAAATGGTGATAACGTGTTTTTCCTGCGGCGCTTTATAGACGATCATCTCTTTTTCCAGCGCGTTCAGATGTTTCATCAGCAGCTGATTGGTGACGTTCACCGGACTTGCGCCACTTACGTCGTACATCGGTCCCTGAATAATATGCTTACCGTCTTCAGTGACGTACAGCACACCACTGTTGGTCAGTACGGTTTTCATTCCCGCAACTGGGGCGGGCTGAATTTCGGTGCTTTGTACGCCCAGCTTAGTTAATGACTGGCGAATCGCCGCATCGTCTGCATGCACCATGCCTGAAAACGCCGTAGCCAGCAGGGTGAGCATCATAAAACGTTTTTTCATAACCTATCCTTTCCTGTCAGCACTCACGCTCGCGGGTGATGCTGTTGATGTAATTGACGCAAGCGCTCCGTTGCGACATGAGTATAAATCTGTGTGGTTGAGAGATCGCTATGCCCAAGCAGCATCTGCACCACGCGCAAGTCAGCGCCATGGTTGAGCAAATGCGTAGCAAAAGCATGCCGCAACACATGTGGTGACAGCTTTTCGCTGTCTATCCCCGCTAACACAGCATAGTGTTTAATACGATGCCAAAAGGTCTGACGGGTCATTTGTTGTGCACGCTGGCTGGGAAATAACACGTCAATCGAGACGCCATTCAGCAACCACGGACGACCATGTTCCAGATAAGTTTCCAGCCAGTACACAGCCTCTTCACCCAGTGGTACGAGCCGCTCTTTGTTACCTTTACCGATCACGCGCACCACACCCTGACGTAAGCTAACATCACTCATTGTCAGCCCCACCAGTTCTGAAACGCGCAAACCCGTCGCATACAATACTTCCAGCATGGCTTTATCACGTAGCTCCAGCGGCTGTTCAATCAGCGGAGCCTGCAACAACCGTTCTACCTGTGCTTCACTGAGATCTTTCGGCAGACGCTGCGGCAGTTTAGGTGAGGCGAGCGAGGCGCTGGGATCATCGTCGCGAAATTTTTCGCGGTACAAATGCTGAAAAAAACGCCGCATTGCACTCAATAATCGCGCGGAACTGGTGGCTTTATACCCGCCATCCATCCGCTCGGCCAGCAGTGCCTGCAGGTCATCACTTTGCGCTGTCGCCAACGATACACCACGATGGTGTAGCCATTCGACAAGCATGGTCAGATCGCGACGATACGCACTTAACGTATTCTCCGCCAGATTTCGTTCCAGCCACAGGGCATCAAGAAATTGCTCGATGCGCGCCAGATCCTGTTCCACTCGCGCCCCTTATATCATTCTCACTTTTGATGCATTATGCCTCATTGTGCCGCGATTGCGGCGATTCTGATACACTACCCGCAACGCTACAGCAGAATTGAGATGTTTACGTAATGAACATGGGTCTTTTTTACGGTTCCAGCACGTGCTACACCGAAATGGCAGCAGAAAAAATCCGCGATATCCTTGGTCCCGAGCTGGTGACATTACACAACCTCAAGGATGATTCCCCGACCTTAATGGAGCAGTACGACGTGCTCATTTTGGGTATCCCAACCTGGGATTTCGGTGAAATTCAGGAGGACTGGGAAGCGGTCTGGGATCAGTTGGATAACCTCAACCTGGAAGGCAAAATTGTCGCGCTTTACGGCATGGGAGATCAACTGGGGTACGGCGAATGGTTCCTGGATGCGCTGGGTATGCTGCATGATAAACTCGTCACCAAAGGCGTAAAGTTTGTCGGCTACTGGCCAACAGAGGGCTATGAATTCACCAGCGATAAACCCGTCATTGCCGATGGGCAGTTGTTTGTTGGTTTAGCGTTGGATGAAACCAACCAGTACGATCTCAGCGATGAACGTATCCAGGCCTGGTGTGAACAAATTCTCGGAGAAATGGCCGAGCACTGGTCCTGAGTTGCTTCTGACTGACGGTTAAGGTCTGTAGCCTTACCGTCAGTGTTATTTCTGCGGCGCCTGTTGCAACATTAACCGCCGTAAATCCCGCCACTCAGCGTCATCCATACTGTCCGCCGCCAGCCACAGATGCTGACGTTTTCCGGCCTCTGAACGCAATCGCAACATCATGCCTGTTTTAATCATCCAGGGTGCGCTGACAATAGTCCACTCTTGCCCTTGCCAGCGTAGACGACCATCCATCAAGAGTCTGATCTCTCCCTGACAGGCGTTAATACGACGCTGGCTGCGCACGCTGTCGAACACTACAAGAGAGAGCAACACCAGCCATAATGGGGTGTAGCTCAATGGCCAGGGCATCAATAAAATAAGCACCGCGACCAGCCCGTGAATAAGTAACGAAAGCCACTGTGCGCGCCATGAAACGCGTAAATCAGATTGCCACTGGACCACGTTCCCGATTCCGTGTCTGGATGAGCCGTACCATCTGCTCCAGCTGTGGATCAGCCGGTTTCCCATGATTCATCAACCAATTAAATAAATCCGGGTCATCACATTCCAGCAGACGGATAAAGATCCGTTTTTCGTCGTCACTCAAGTTGTCATACTCGTGTTCGAAAAACGGCATAATTGAAATGTCCAACTCACGCATGCCGCGACGGCATGCCCAATGAATACGTGCTTTGTTGTTAATATCCATGTTCTTCTCTCTGTCTCACGAAAACGAAGTACTCGGCTATTGTAACGTGTTTTTCACGCTCTTTTGCGGGAATATCAGTAATCGGAAGCACGAACGCAAAATAAAACCACATTAAGTTAAAGGGTTCACCATTTTTGGATGTCTCTTCGCAAAGCTTAATATATGGCACAAATAGGGTGTTTAAACCGCTTGCAATGGGCTATAGCTCTTTTACCATTAGTCATTATTACTGCGTTAAGCAAATCAGGACATTATTATGGCTTTTACATCTTTTCCTCCTCGCCAGCCTTGTGCGTCAACTCGTTTGCCTCTGACGCTGATGACGCTTGATGACTGGGCTCTCGCCACCATTACGGGTGCCGACAGTGAGAAGTATATTCAGGGTCAGGTCACTGCGGATGTCAGCCAGTTGACCGAGCACCAGCATGTGCTGGCAGCTCATTGTGATGCCAAAGGCAAAATGTGGAGCAACCTACGTTTGTTCCGTCACGGTGACGGATTTGCGTGGCTTGAACGCCGCAGCTTGCGCGACACTCAGCTTACTGAGCTGAAAAAATACGCCGTTTTCTCCAAAGTGGTGATTGCCCCTGACGACGAGCGCGTTCTGCTGGGCGTCGCTGGGTTCCAGGCACGTGCAGCGCTGACCGGCCTCTTTAATGAACTACCGGGCAGCGATAAACAGGTAATTACCGAAGGCACATCCACGGTATTATGGTTCGAACATCCAGCCGAACGTTTCCTGCTGATCGTCGATGTCGCAACGGCAGAAATGCTCGTCGAGAAACTTCGCGGCGAAGCAGAGTTAAATAACAGTCAACAGTGGCTGGCGCTGGATATCGAAGCAGGAATTGCGGTGATTGATTCCGTCAACAGCGGGCAGTTTATTCCGCAGGCTACTAATCTACAGGCTCTGGGTGGGATCAGCTTTAAAAAAGGCTGTTATACCGGCCAGGAGATGGTCGCCCGTGCTAAATTCCGCGGCGCCAACAAACGCGCGCTTTGGTCGCTGGCAGGCGCCGCCAGTCGGGTGCCGGAAGCCGGTGAAGACCTGGAACTAAAAATGGGTGAAAACTGGCGCCGTACGGGTACCGTTCTCGCTGCGGTGCAACTAGCAGATGGTCAGTTGTTGGTACAGGTTGTGATGAATAACGACATGGAAGCCGACAGCGTGTTCCGCGTTCGTGACGACGCCAAAACATTGCATATTGTACCGCTGCCATATTCGCTGGAAGAATAAAAGAATAATGCCTGCTGGCACGCAGACTTATGGCCTACTATCCCGTAGGCCAGATGTGGCGTTAGCGGCCATCCGGCATTAAGCCTGCCCCACATACAAGTAAATTGCCAGGAAGTGGCAAACGCTGCCCCCCAGCACAAACCCGTGCCAGATAGCATGGTTGTATGGGATACGTTTGCAGACGTAGAAAATGACGCCCAACGAATAAATCACGCCGCCTACCGCCAACAACGTCACGCCGCCTACCGCCAGTTTTATCGCCAGTTGATATACCACAATCAGTGATAGCCAGCCCATTGTCAGGTAGGTCACCAGCGACAGGATCTTAAACCGGTGGGCGATGGTCAGTTTGAACAAAATACCGAGCAGAGCAAGGCTCCAGATAACAACCATCAGCCCTCGCGCCAGCGGTGAATCCAGGCCCACCAGCAGAAATGGCGTATAGGTCCCGGCGATCAGCAGATAAATAGCGCAGTGGTCGAATTTTTTCAGCCAGACCTTCGCTCTCTGATGCGGAACCGCGTGATACAAGGTTGAGGCGAGGAACAGCAGGATCATACTGCCGCCATACAGGCTATAGCTGGTAATGGCCATAGCGCTGGCATTGGTATCCACCGCCTGAACCAGCAACAGCACCAGTCCAACGATCCCAAACACCAGCCCGATACCGTGACTGATGCTGTTGGCTATTTCCTCAGCCAGCGAATATCCCTGCGCGATTAATGGTTTCTGAACCATAAGTTACTCCGGAGAAACGAACACTTTCGTGATTGCGTCTCTAGCGTAACTGAGAATGGTTCCAGTGAACACCTGTTAGCTAAAATATTTACCAGATAATAAATAATTAATATAAATCATATAATTAGTTTTTATTTTTCAGCTAACATTCGTACCAAAACACTCAAAGACATTTAAAATCAATCACATAAAATTGCGTTTGATGCGGATAGATCTCTGCAATCACGCGCTTAAGCTCATCAAGCGTCATATTTTCCTGCCGGGCATGTTTTTCCGTCAGCGTATCAAGTGTGATAGTCGATGTACCGACAACTTCGATAGTGCAGAAATAGCCGTCATCTTCGAAGCGCCCAACTCGCAGGATGTCGCCCGTTTTGAAATGTGATTCGGACTCATCGCGTATAGTGATTGTTTTGCGTCCGGCCAGAATGTCATCCTGGAAACGCTGAAAAAAAGTGATGTCATTTGGCTGCATGTTATTATCCCTGTAAATGAAGTCTGATGAGTGAGTTTTGCCATTGTGAGTATGTTCTCCCACGCCGCCATCGCCAGTCTCAACAATCTTGAGATGCTGGTCTACAACTATGTCATCAAGAACCGTGACAAAGTCATGTACATGACCATCCGCGAACTGGCCGACGCTGCTGGAGTCTCCACCACCACCGTACTGCGCTTTTGTCGTAAACTGAAGTGTGAAGGTTACTCGGAGTTCCGCGTACGCTTTAAATTATATTTAGAACAGAATGAACCACAACAGAGTAATTTTGGTGCCAGCGAAATTATCAGCTTCTTTAAAGGCGTGAATAACGACGAGTTTGATAATCTACTCAATCAAGCTGTCGATATTATATTATCTTCCGAACGTATTATATTTGTTGGCGCAGGTACCTCAGGAGCCTTAGCAAAATATGGTGCTCGTTTTTTCTCTAATGTAGGAAAATTCAGCAACCATATTGATGATCCTTATTTCCCGGTTACCAATGATATGGCCCGAAACGCACTGGCAATCGTCCTTTCCGTTTCCGGTGAAACAGAAGAGATCCTGCGTTTCGCCAGCCAGTTCAGCCTGCACAACTGTAAAGTGCTCTCTGTCACCAGCCATGAACACTCACGACTGGCGAAGCTGGCTGACTTTAATCTCTCCTGGCACGTCCCACAGACCCGAATTGCGGGCGTATATGATATTACTACGCAAATCCCCGTCATTTACATTCTGGAATCACTCGGACGAAAACTGGCGAAAAAATTAGTGTAAAAAAACAATCTGTTTTTTTGATGTAACAAATCACATTGGCGCTATTTTGTTATATCGTGACATTTATCTTTCCTTTGTTAGACTCAAAATCAGATTGTATTAATTTGAGACTGAGCGCAGATGAAAAAACTTACCTTACCGAAAGATTTTTTATGGGGCGGCGCGGTTGCGGCGCATCAGGTTGAAGGCGGCTGGAACAAAGGCGGCAAAGGGCCCAGCATTTGTGACGTACTCACCGGCGGTGCCCACGGCGTTCCGCGCGAAATCACCCAGGACGTTGTACCAGGCAAATACTATCCGAATCATGATGCGGTCGATTTTTACGGTCACTACAAAGAAGACATTAAGCTGTTTGCCGAAATGGGCTTCAAATGCTTTCGTACATCCATAGCCTGGACCCGTATATTCCCGAAAGGCGACGAAACCCAACCGAACGAAGAAGGACTGAAGTTCTACGACGACATGTTCGATGAACTGCTTAAGTACAAGATCGAGCCAGTCATTACCCTCTCCCACTTCGAAATGCCGCTACATCTGGTACAGCAATACGGTAGCTGGACCAACCGCAAAGTTGTCGATTTCTTTGTTCGGTTTGCTGAAGTCGTCTTTGAACGCTATAAGCATAAGGTCAAATACTGGATGACCTTCAATGAGATAAACAACCAGCGTAACTGGCGCGCTCCATTGTTCGGCTATTGCTGTTCAGGCGTGGTGTACACCGAGCATGAAAATCCGGAAGAAACCATGTACCAGGTACTGCATCACCAGTTTATTGCCAGTGCACTGGCGGTGAAAGCAGCGCGTCGCATCAATCCACAAATGAAAGTCGGTTGTATGCTGGCGATGGTCCCTCTGTATCCTTTCTCCTGTAAGCCGGAAGATGTGATGTTCGCGCAGGAATCAATGCGTGAACGCTATGTCTTTACCGATGTTCAACTTCGCGGCTATTACCCGTCTTATGTGCTTAACGAATGGGAACGTCGTGAATTCACCATCAGAATGGAAGATGGAGATGAGCAGATCCTGCGTGAAGGCACCTGCGATTATCTTGGCTTCAGCTACTACATGACCAACGCCGTGAAAGCGGAAGGCGGCAGCGGAGATGCGATTTCCGGTTTCGAAGGCAGCGTGCCTAACCCACACGTCAAAGCCTCCGACTGGGGCTGGCAGATTGATCCGGTAGGTCTGCGCTATGCTTTATGCGAATTATATGAGCGCTATCAAAAACCCCTGTTTATCGTAGAAAATGGCTTTGGCGCATACGACAAAGTAGAAGAAGACGGCAGCATTAACGACGATTACCGTATCGACTACCTACGAGCCCACGTTGAAGAGATGATGAAAGCCGTTACGTATGATGGCGTGGATCTGATGGGATACACGCCGTGGGGCTGCATCGACTGCGTCTCTTTCACTACCGGCCAATACAGCAAACGCTATGGCTTTATCTACGTGAACAAGCACGATGACGGTACCGGCGACATGTCGCGTTCGCGCAAGAAGAGTTTTAACTGGTACAAAGAAGTAATTGCCAGCAACGGTGAGAAGCTTTAACCACACAGGATAAAACGTACTTACCTGCGTGATGCCAGGTAAGTACGTAAACAAAGAGATCACCAGGTTTTACCGATTTTAAATTCCCAACGTACATTTTCCATTTTGGTCGCCGATTTGGCTTCTTGCATTACAGGGAAGAATGAACCAAAACCAAGCCATACATTTATTGAATCAATAGCAACATTAAAAGAGGGGCCGATAGCCCACTCGGTGGTACCTGAATGATTATTTATCACATGGCCCGTTGAGAGTTCCCGGGTACCTGAATCATTATGGCTATATGTACTCTCCACTCCAATATCCCACGGCATTTCGCTACACATATAGCGGAGTTGGGTATTCCATTGAAACTCATTTCCACGTTTAACCTCCTGATTTCCCCGTTCAAACGGACCCTGGAATATAAAATCCATATCACCTTTAATATTCGGGGTAAAAAACGTCGTTAAAGAAACTGATGCCCGAGCACCCCACGCCCCATTACCGGGTAAATGGTTATCTCCATCCTGTCCTGTCGGTAGCAACACCGCGCCACCAACTGTTAGCCAAAATGGCGCCCCCGCCCGCTGGCTCAATAATGCATAACTCAGACCAACTGACTGATCGCCTAACCCTTCTATGTGTTCGGGAGACATATTATCGCGTCGATTGTTAATATAAGACCCAACAGTCACACCTTCGAGCCTGTCAGTAAAACCGTAACGAATTTTAAGTAGCCATATTTGTGAGTAGATATCAGGGCTTCCACTGCCTTTTATTTGATCATCCTTATCACGGAATGAACTGTTTACTGCTGTCAGTAACATTCCCTGCGGGAGTAACGCTCCTCCTGAAATTGCTGTATTAACAGGAGCACCTAACAACTTACTGGGGGGTGATGGCTTATCCATTATTTCCGCCCCCATTGAATTCATAGATACAAAACATATTATTAATGATAATAAATTTAATCTCTTCATCATTCCTTCCTGAAATGAAAAATAAAAACACCGAAATAACTTCACAATAAATACATTTGAATCACTTATGGAATTTAATACGCTATAAATCAAAAAGGATTTAAAACCAAGCGAATTTAATGTACTGGAAATTATGCGGAAAAATTGAGATACAAATTCCGATTTAAGAGTTTATATGTTTCGCTGAAAGAGAATTTATTTACTTCCGTATCTCTGTCGCCAGATTCGGTATTTTCTCAGAGAGCTAATACTGGATGGCGTCCTTGTAAATGCAAATTATCAGGAAAACCAATTCATGGCACTGCTGGTTCAACACCTGTGGAGAACGGCAGTCCGTTGCATAAATCTACGGAACGGGTTGCGAACCTGTGTTCCGATTAGCGCAACGCCGTCCGGCAATTAACACATTACTTCCCTCCTGCCAGCTCCAGAAAACTCCCCGTAACATAAGATGCTTTCTCACTTAACAGCCAGGCGATCGCCTGAGCGACCTCTTCCGGTTGCCCGCCACGCTGCATCGGTAACATAGACTTCACACGATCAACTCTGCCTGGCTCACCGCCAGAGGCATGCATTTCGGTGTAGATAAGGCCAGGACGCACGCAATTCACACGTATCCCCTGTGCCGCCACCTCAAGTGCCAGACCGGTGGTGAGCGTATCTACCGCCCCTTTCGACGCAGCATAATCGACGTACTCAAAAGGGGCGCCAAGCCGCGATGCTGCCGAGGAGACATTAACAATTGCCCCACCCTGACCACCATGTTTTAAAGACATCCGCTTTACGGCCTCCCGACAACAGAGGAAATATCCAGTGACGTTAGTAGCCAGTACACGATTAATACGCTCGGCGGTTAAGTTTTCCACAGTACTCTGTTCAAACAAAATTCCGGCATTATTCACCAGTGCAGTTAGTGGTTCTCCTTCGCGGTCGATGGCTTCAAACATCGCCATAACCTGATTTTCATTACTGATATCTGCCCGCACGGTAAACGCCTTACCACCCGATGCGATAATGCTATTCACGACTTCTGTTGCGGCAAGAATATTGTGGTGAAAGTTAACCGCGACCGTGTAGCCCTCTTCTGCAAGTTGCCGCGCAGTGGCGCGCCCAATACCGCGACTGCCGCCTGTCACTAATGCGATTGCCATTTCGTATTCTCCAGAAATAAAAAAGCCGGGTGGCGCATGCGCTTACCCGGCCTGTCGTTCATACCTCAGGTATTACTGATATTCGCTCATCGGCACGCAGGAGCAGAACAGATTACGGTCACCGTAAACGTCATCAAGACGCTTCACTGTCGGCCAGTATTTATTCGCAACACCTGTCGGGAACACCGCTATTTCGCGGCTATAACCGTGATTCCACTCAGCAACCAGTTCGTTCTGCGTGTGCGGAGAGTTAACCAGCGGGTTATCTTCCAGTGACCACTCGCCTGCTTTCACGCGATCGATCTCTGCGCGGATTGCAAGCATCGCATTAATAAAGCGATCCAGTTCCACTTTACCTTCAGACTCCGTTGGTTCCACCATCAGCGTACCCGCCACCGGGAAAGACATAGTCGGCGCATGGAAGCCGTAGTCGATCAGGCGCTTAGCAATATCCAGTTCACTGATGCCGGTTTCTTCTTTCAGTGGGCGAATGTCGAGAATACACTCGTGCGCCACACGGCCATCGCGACCGGTATACAGTACCGGATAGGCATCTTTCAGACGGCTGGCAATGTAGTTGGCATTCAGAATCGCCACCTGGCTCGCCTGTTTCAGACCTTCTGCCCCCATCATGCGGATATACATCCAACTGATTGGCAGAATAGATGCGCTGCCGAACGGTGCAGCAGAAACTGCGCCCTGACGGGTGAGCATACCTTCAATCTGTACAACACTGTGCCCCGGTACAAACGGTGCGAGGTGCGATTTAACACCAATTGGTCCCATACCCGGACCACCACCGCCGTGCGGAATGCAGAAGGTTTTATGCAGGTTAAGGTGCGATACATCCGCGCCGATAAAGCCCGGCGAGGTGATACCGACCTGGGCGTTCATGTTCGCGCCATCCAGGTAAACCTGACCGCCATACTGATGCACAATCTCACACACTTCACGGATGGTTTCTTCATAGACGCCGTGAGTGGACGGATAGGTCACCATAATGCAGGAGAGGTTTTCGCCCGCCTGCTCAGCTTTGGCACGCAGATCAGCCAGATCGATGTTGCCGTTTTTATCACAAGCCACTACTACCACCTGCATACCCGCCATCTGCGCGGAAGCAGGGTTAGTACCGTGAGCAGAGGCCGGGATTAGACAGATATCACGATGCCCTTCGTTACGACTTTCGTGATAATGACGAATAGCCAGCAGGCCCGCATATTCGCCCTGCGCACCGGAGTTCGGCTGCATACAAACGGCATCATAGCCGGTCAGTTTTACCAGCCAGTCGGACAGCTGACCAATCATTTGCTGATAGCCTTCCGCCTGTTCCGGGGGGCAGAACGGATGCAGTTCAGCGAATTCTGGCCAGGTAATTGGGATCATCTCGGCGGCAGCGTTCAATTTCATGGTACAGGAACCCAGCGGGATCATCGCCTGGTTCAGCGCCAGATCTTTACGCTCCAGCGAATGCATATAGCGCATCATCTCGGTTTCGCTATGGTAGCGATTAAATACCGGATGGCTCAGGATCGCATCATCGCGCAGCATGCTGTCCTGAATAGAACGGCTGTCGAGGGCCACGTCTTTATCCAGAGCATCAATGTTCAGACCGTGGCTGTCGCCCAGCAGGACACTGAACAACTGCACGACATTTTCACGGGTGGTGGTTTCGTCGAGCGTAATACCTACCGCGTTATGAATATCACTGCGCAGGTTGATTTCTGCCGCTTCAGCGCGCGCCAGTACGGCAGCTTTGTCGGTTACTTCTACGCATAGGGTGTCGAAGTAGTGTGCGTGACGCAACTTCAGCCCTTTCTGTTGCAGACCTGCCGCCAGAATATCGGTCAGGCGATGGATACGATTCGCAATGCGTTTCAGTCCAACCGGGCCATGATAAACAGCATACAGGCTGGCGATGTTTGCCAGCAGAACCTGCGAGGTACAAATGTTGGAGTTCGCTTTCTCACGGCGGATATGTTGTTCGCGAGTCTGCATCGCCATACGCAGAGCAGTGTTACCCGCTGCATCTTTCGATACGCCGATAATACGGCCTGGCATGGAGCGTTTGTATTCGTCTTTTGCCGCAAAGAATGCCGCATGCGGGCCGCCATAGCCCATCGGTACGCCAAAGCGCTGTGCAGAGCCAAACACAATGTCGGCGCCCTGTTTGCCCGGAGCAGTCAGCAGCACTAACGCCATAAAATCAGCCGCAACGCTGACCACGACTTTACGGGATTTCAGTTCAGCAATCAGTTTGCTGTAGTCGTGAACTTCACCGGTGGTACCAACCTGTTGTAACAGAACGCCAAACACATCCTGATGATCCAGCGCTTTTGCCGCATCATCAACAATGACATCAAAGCCAAAGGTTTCCGCACGGGTGCGTACCACATCCAGCGTTTGCGGATGAACATCAGAAGCGACAAAGAAACGGTTGGCATTTTTTAGTTTGCTGACGCGTTTTGCCATCGCCATAGCTTCCGCTGCGGCAGTGGCTTCATCCAGCAGAGAAGCGGAAGCCATATCCAGACCGGTCAGATCCAGCGTGATCTGCTGGAAGTTCAGCAGCGCTTCCAGACGACCCTGGGAAACTTCTGGTTGGTACGGCGTATAGGCGGTGTACCAGCCTGGGTTTTCCAGCATGTTGCGCAGAATAACTGGCGGCAATTGCACGGCGGTATAGCCCATGCCAATGTATGACGTGAAGCGCTTGTTACGTCCGGCAATGGCTTTTAATTCAGCTAGCGCAGCGTATTCGGTCGCCGCCTCGCCCACCTGCGGCGGGGTTGCAAGCTGAATGTCTTTCGGCACAATCTGGCCGATCAGCGCGTTTAACGACTCGGCGCCAACCGCATTCAGCATCTCTTGCTGCTGCGCGGCGTCCGGTCCGATGTGGCGTTCAATGAAAGCGCCGCTGTTTTCAAGCTGGCTTAACGTCTGTGTCATGGGCGATGGTTCCTGAAACGTGCAGTGAATCGTAGGTGTATCTACTTACCTGAATACACGAAATAATTCTCGTTGCAGGACACAACGGCTTCCTGCAACGTGAAGAATGAAGCGTATTTACTCGTCTTCTAACAGTGCTTCATATGCAGTCGCATCCAGCAGCGACTCTATTTCGCTTTCATCGCTGGCCTTGATCTTAAAGATCCAGCCACCGGTATATGGCTCGCTGTTCACCAGTTCCGGGGAATCACTGAGCGCGTCGTTAACCGCAACAATTTCACCGCCCACAGGCGCATAAATGTCGGAAGCCGCTTTTACGGATTCTGCAACAGCGCAGTCATCGCCTGCGCTGACAGTCGCGCCAACTTCTGGCAGATCAACAAAAACCATATCGCCCAACAGCTCCTGAGCGTGTTCGGTGATACCAACGGTGTAAGAGCCATCAGCTTCTTTGCGCAGCCATTCGTGTTCTTTACTGTATTTCAGTTCTGCTGGTACGTTGCTCATCAATCAATCTCCAAAAAGGATGAATCACGCGACGGCTTTGCCGTTACGCACAAAAATAGGTTTAGTCACTTTTACCGGCATTTCACGGTTGCGGATCTGCACTATCGCTGTCTCGCCGATACCTGCTGGAACGCGCGCCAGCGCGATGCTGTAGCCCAGAGTTGGAGAGAATGTACCGCTGGTGATAACTCCTTCCTGCAGGTTGCCCTGAGCATCAGTGAAACGCACTGGCAGTTCATTACGCAGTACACCTTTCTCCGTCATCACCAGGCCAACCAACTGTTCATGGCCTTTTTCACGTTGCATTTCCAGCGCTTCGCGGCCAATAAAGTCACGGTCAGCAGGCTCCCACGCAATAGTCCAGCCCATGTTGGCCGCCAGCGGAGAAACACTCTCATCCATTTCCTGGCTGTACAGGTTCATACCCGCTTCCAGGCGCAGCGTATCACGTGCCCCCAGCCCGCAAGGCTTAACACCGGCTTCCACCAGCGCGCGCCAGAAATCCGCCGCTTTTTCATTCGGCATGGCAATTTCATATCCCGCTTCGCCGGTATAACCAGTGGTCGCGATAAACAAGTCACCAGTCTGCACACCGAAGAAAGGCTTCATGCCCTCTACCGCATGACGTTGTTCTTCATTAAACAGCGTGGCTACTTTTGCCTGCGCATTTGGCCCTTGCACCGCAATCATCGACAGGTCGTCACGAACGGTAATGTCGATGGCATAAGGTTCAGCGTGTTGGGTAATCCAGGAGAGGTCTTTTTCGCGGGTGGCGGAGTTTACAACGAGGCGGAAGAAGTCTTCAGTGAAGTAGTAGACGATCAGGTCATCTATCACGCCACCCGAAGCGTTAAGCATACCGGAATAAAGGGCTTTGCCGGTTTTCGTCAATTTCGCGACGTCGTTTGCCAGTAGATAGCGCAAGAACTCCCGGGTGCGGCTTCCGCGCAGATCGACGATGGTCATATGCGAAACATCAAACATACCAGCATCGGTGCGGACAGCATGGTGCTCATCGAGCTGAGAACCATAATGCAGGGGCATCATCCAGCCATGGAAATCAACCATGCGCGCGCCACATAGCGTGTGTTGTTCGTACAAAGGAGTCTGTTGAGCCATCTTTTCCTCGTTGAATAAGCGGGGCTACCAACTCTTTCGTGGTGAAATCTTCGCCACGAAACCCAGCACCGCAGCCGCTCCGGGGGCTGCGACGCAAACGTTCTCTTTGCCTTGAACTTACCACCGAAATAGACGCTAAACCATAAGTCAAAATTAACCATCACATTAGCTTATGACTAAAAATGACAGGATCTGCATCAGAATAAAAAACCACATAAAGGCCATTAAATCAGCGCAATTGATATGAACATGTTGAAATAATCAGCATCAATCCATATTAAATATGGAAAAAATGTTAAAAATGGCGTTATGAGAAAATAGTAATATTAAAAAAACTAATGCGAAAAAAGGTGTGGAATTAGATTATTTCAAATGAGATAAGTGTCCCGGCGCGCAGGCCGGGAGAGGAAAGTGTGACGGGTCTCAAACTCTTAAAATTGTCCTTTCGGACGTTAACGTAGCCACTCAGGAAGGTCGTTTAATCCCATTGCCTGACGGAGGAGTTGTGGTTTTATGCCAGGGAGGGTATCCGCCAGTTTCAGACCAATATCACGCAGCAGTTTCTTCGCCGGGTTTTCTCCGGCAAACAGTTCGCGGAAACCTTGCATACCAGCAAGCATCAGCGCCGCGCTGTGCTTACGGCTACGCTCATAACGACGCAGGTAGAGATGCTGGCCAATGTCTTTCCCCTGGCGTTGCAGGCGCTTAAGCTCATCAATCAGCTCTGCGGCATCCATAAAGCCAAGATTAACCCCCTGACCCGCCAGCGGATGGATGGTATGCGCCGCATCGCCAACCAGTGCCAGACGATGGGCGGCAAACTGGCGAGCATAGCGCCCCGTCAACGGGAACGTCTGACGTTCGCTTTCGAGTTGGCATAACCCCAGACGATTATCAAAGGCAATGTTCAGCGCCTGGTTAAACTCTTCAACGCTTGCCTGCTGCATACGCTCAGCTTCCTGCGGCGAGAGTGACCAGACAATAGAGCACAGATGCGGGTCACTGAGCGGTAAAAATGCCAGAATTCCCTCACCATGGAATGCCTGGCGAGCAACAGCACCATGTGCTTCCTGCGTACGAATAGTCGCGACCAGCGCATGATGCCGGTAATCCCAGAAGGTCAGCGGGATATCTGCTTTATTACGCAGCCAGGAGTGAGCGCCGTCTGCACCAATCACCAGGCGTGCGGTCAGCATCGATCCGTCCTTCAGGGTCAGAAAAGCATCGTTCTCACCCCATGCCACCTGCTGCAGTTCTGCCGGGGCCATAAGCGTAATATCCGCCGACTGCTGTGCCTTTTGCCACAATGAGTAATGGACCACCGCATTTTCTACGATGTGTCCCAAATGGCTGTACCCCATGCTTTGGTCATCAAATTCGATGCGCCCAAAACTGTCTCGATCCCACACTTCCATACCGTGATAACAACAGGCACGGCGGGCGACGATGTCTGACCATACGCCAAGACGGGTAAGCAGTTTTTCGCTGGCAGCATTAATTGCCGACACACGAAGCTGAGGAGGAGCATCCGTCGCCAGAGGGTGTGGAACATGTTGTTCTAACACTGCAACGCGTAACCCGCTGCCCTGCAAACCGCAGGCAACCGCCAGTCCTACCATGCCGCCACCAACAATTGCTACATCAACACTTTGCACTGTTTGCTCCTGAAAACGGGACGATCAAATACCGTAGGCCAGATAAGGCCTACTGGTCTACAGGCCATCATTAACGCGCAACCCACCCCAGGGTCCGCTCTGCCAGCGCATCTCGCGCGGGGGTAAATAATTCCATCGCCATTAATCCGGCATTACGCCCAACGATCAACGGAGCCCAGCGATTGGCAAACAGATACACCAGGCTATTCGTCACGCCAATCGTCGCTTCACGGTCAGTCTGACGACGTCGCTGATAACGTGACAACACCGCATAATCGCCTACATCTTCGGCGGTGCTATGTGCCTGAGTCAGCGTTTCAGCAAGACTCATGACATCACGCATTCCAAGGTTAAAACCTTGTCCGGCAATCGGATGAAGCGTTTGTGCAGCATTGCCGACCAGAACAGTACGATGGGTCACTGCCTTCACTGCTGTGGTTAATGAAAGCGGATAGGCACTGCGTTTACCCGCTTGCGTAATATGACCCAGCCGCCAGCCAAATGCTGTTTGCAGCTCACGGCAAAACCGTTCGTCGGACCAGGCCAAGATCTCATCACGCCGCTCAAGCGGATGACACCACACCAGCGAGCATCGGCCATCTGACATCGGCAACATTGCCAGCGGGCCATGTTGCGTAAAGCGCTCAAACGCCCGTCCGTTATGCGGAACGGAGGTTGTGACGTTGGCAATCACGGCCAACTGTTCGTAAGGTTGCAGTTGCCAGTCAACACCACACGCGGTAGCCAGCGCAGAGCGAGTACCGTCAGCCGCTACCAGCACGCGACCGGTAATCACTTCACCATTCTCCAGTGTGACCTCAACGCATTCCTGGGTGCGCGACACGCTGGCAACCCGATCAGGACAATGCAGCGTAACACCACGCGCTTTGCGCAACAGTGCGAACAAACGCAGCCCAACATCATGCAGTTCCACCACCTGACCCAGTGCCGGTATACGGTATTCGTGCGCATCAAGCGTAACAAACCCGGCATGTCCACGATCGCTGACGTGTACTGTTTTGATCGCCGTTGCGCAATCGGCTATTGCCTGCCAGACGCCAATTCGCGCCAGCTGTTGACAGGTACCTGCCGCTAGCGCAATCGCCCTGGCGTCAAACCCCGGATGACAATCGCCCTCTGGATCGCTCGCTTCAATCAGATGAACCGGTAGCGTCCCATGGGTAAGCTGAGAAATGGCCAGCGCCAGCGTCGCGCCGACCATACCACCACCAACGATAATTACGCTCATTGCAGTCGCGCCGCAGCCATTAAGGCTTCAATCTCATCCGCCCTCTTAACCATACCAGAAGTAAGGTTTTCATTACCGTCTTCGGTAATGAGGATGTCATCTTCAATACGAATACCGATACCGCGATAAGCGGGCGGTACGTCGGCGTCAGGTGCGATGTACAGCCCTGGCTCTACGGTAAGCACCATCCCCGGTTCAAGAATACGTGAGCGATCCTGACCATAAACACCAACGTCGTGTACATCCAGCCCCAACCAATGGCTAAGACCATGCATAAAGAAAGGACGGTGTGCGTTATCGGCTATCAGTTGGTCAATTTCACCATGCAGAATACCGAGCTTCACCAGACCGGTAATCATGATACGTACCACTTCACCTGTGACCTCCTGGATGGAAGTACCGGGGCGATACAGACGCAAGCTGGTTTCCAGCGATTCCAGCACAATGTCATAGATTTCGCGCTGCGCAGGGGTGAATTTGCCGTTTACCGGGAAGGTACGCGTAATGTCGCCTGCGTAGCCTTTGTATTCACACCCGGCGTCAATCAACACCAGATCGCCATCGCGCATTTCACTTTCGTTTTCGGTGTAATGCAGGATACAGCCGTTTTCGCCACTGCCGACAATGGTGTTGTAGGACGGGTAACGCGCACCATGACGGGTGAATTCGTGGTGAATTTCCCCTTCAAGTTGGTATTCAAACATCCCTGGACGACATTTTTCCATCGCACGGGTGTGCGCAAGAGCAGTGATTTCTCCGGCGCGACGCATCACTGCGATCTCTTCTGGCGATTTAAACAGGCGCATCTCATGCACCATTGGGCGCCAGTCAATAATAGCCACCGGCGCTTTCAGATTTTGTCTGGAACCTTTACGCAATTTTTCCAGTGCAGTGAAGACTATCTCATCTGCATACGCATATTCGCCTTGTGCGTGGTAAACCACGTCCAGACCATTAAGCAGTTGGTGCAGTTGCTGGTTGATTTCACTGAAGGCTAACGCCCGGTCAACGCCCAGTTTCTCCGGCGCAGCATCCTGCCCCAGACGACGGCCAAACCAGATCTCTGCGGTAAGGTCACGTACCCGATTGAACAAAACGCTATGGCTATGAGTGTCATCACTTTTAATCAGCACCAGCACAGCTTCAGGTTCGTTAAAACCAGTGAAATACCAAAAATCGCTGCTCTGGCGATATGGATATTCACTGTCCGCACTGCGCGTCGCTTCAGGGGCGGCGAAAATCAGTGCGGCGCTGCCGGGTTGCATTTGTGCCAGTAAAGCCCGGCGGCGGCGGAGATACTCTTGCTGCGTCATAACACTCTCCTTGGCGTTTCGTTCTTAGTGCAAAGTCGGTTTACGTACTTCTGGTGCAGTCGGCTGCTGACGTGTAAATGTGTCATGACATAGCAGAGCCGCAACACGCACATACTCAATGATCTCTTCGAGCGACATTTCCAGCTCTTCCTGATCTTCGTCTTCGTCGTATCCCAACTGAGCGATATTACGCAGATCGTCGATAGCTTCGCCGGTTTCGCCGGTCACTTTATCGAGCTTAGGTTGGGTGACACCGAGACCAAGCAAAAAGTGGTTTACCCAACCTGCCAGCGCATCGGCACGTTCGAAGACGCTGACATCGTCTCCCTCAGGCAGATAAAGCTGAAAAAGAAAACCGTCGTCTTCCAGGGCATCACTGGTGGCTGAGTGCATTTTAACCAGAGCCTGGGCCAGCTCATGACCAAAGGCCAGGCCTTCATTCGTCAGGTCGTGCAACAGCGGCTGCCATGAGCTGTCGTTGTTACCGCCGCAAATCATCCCACTGATCAAACCGTGCATTTCGGCAGGGGTCAATCCAGCCCCTTGTTGGTTCAAAAACTGGCTAACTTCGTTGTAACCAGGCATTTCGTTCTGTATAGACATAAGCATTCGTCATCAAAGGGAGGATATTCATGATATGCTACCACTTTGGACCCTGGTGGACCAGAAAAGGGCTTGTATCTTGATACCAGGGTAGCTATAGTGTCGCCCCTTCGCAGACCAAGGTCTGGAGACGAAGGCAGCGCAGTCAATCAGCAGGAAGGTGGCATGTCTGCACAACCCGTCGATATCCAAATATTTGGCCGTTCACTGCGAGTGAATTGCCCGCCTGAACAAAGGGATGCGTTGAATCAGGCTGCGGACGATCTGAATCAGCGATTGCAAGATCTGAAAGTTCGCACTAGAGTCACAAATACTGAGCAGTTGGTTTTCATCGCCGCGTTGAACATCAGCTATGAGTTAACTCAGGAAAAAGCGAAGACGCGTGACTACGCGGCGAGCATGGAACAGCGTATTCGGATGCTGCAACAAACCATTGAACAGGCGTTGCTTGATCAGGGTCGCATTACCGAAAAAACGCCCCAAAACTTTGAATAACACTTTTCGGTTTACTGTGGTAGAGTGACCGTGAAGACAAAATTTCTCTGAGATGTTTGCAAGCGGGCCAGTCCCCTGAGCCGATATTTCATACCACAAGAATGTGGCGCTCCATGGTTGGTGAGCATGCTCGGCCCGTCCGAGAAGCCTTAAAACTGTGACGACGCATTCACCTTGAACCAAGGGTTCAAGGGTTACAGCCTGCGGCGGCATCTCGGAGATTCCCTTCTACCTGGCTACAGCCATGACACTACTTCCTGAACTTCCATTATCCCGGCAAGAAATTCGTCAACTGATCCGTCAGCGTCGCCGTTCGCTTACTTCTGAACAACAAATCCAGTTCGGTCAGCAGGCTGCGACCAGAATGCTGAGCTATCCCCCTGTTGTACTGGCACACACCGTAGCGGTTTTTCTCTCCTTTGATGGTGAACTTGATACCCAACCGCTGATCGAACAGCTCTGGCGGGCTGGCAAGCGTGTCTACCTTCCGGTTCTGCATCCGTTCAGCCCCGGTAACTTACTGTTTCTGCACTATCATCCGCACAGCGACCTGGTGACAAACCGGTTAAAAATCCAGGAACCTAAACTGGATGTACGCGACGTATTGCCGCTGTCGAAACTGGATGTACTTATCACACCGCTAGTCGCATTTGATGAAGACGGACAGCGTCTGGGAATGGGCGGAGGTTTTTACGACCGCACATTACAAAACTGGCAGCAATATAAGATCCAGCCCGTGGGCTATGCACATGATTGCCAGTTAGTCGAAAAACTACCGGTCGAAGAGTGGGATATCCCACTGCCTGCGGTGGTGACGCCGTCAAAAGTGTGGGAATGGTAAGGGTGACAAAAACCAAATTACCTGGATTGACTTTGCTGATTCTTTAACCTAGTTTAGTGAGTAAGGGTAAGGGAGGATTACTCCTCCCCTGTGACTGACTGTTAATAAGCTGCGAAACTTACGAGTAACAGTACAATCAGTATGATGACTGACTTCATCATAACCCTTCTCCTTTAAGCCCTCCCTTCGGTGAGGGCTTTTACCGTTTCAGCCCCATGCTGCCCCTCTATCGTAAATTGTCACTGTATTGACACAATGCGCTATACAGCCTTTACTCTCCTTCTGCGGCAAGCTTCGCAAACGCTCTTGTGAATGATGTAAGCGGTAGAAAAGTTAACAGTATTGAGAAAAGGGGTTGTCAGGGAAGAGACGATGGGAGAAGTGATGTCAAAGCTAAAATGCAGCGATTGCCCCTTTTTGACCAAGCAGCGGCAAACAACAAGCAGGCCGCAGCCTGCTTGTCAAAAGCATAATTAGTACAGCATGCGCGCGCGAATTGTTCCTGGAATGGCTTTCATCGCCAGCAGCGCTTTCTCCGCCACATCTTCATCCGCCTCGATATCAATAACCACATACCCCACCTGCGCGGAGGTTTGCAGATACTGCGCGGCAATGTTAACGCCCTGCTCAGCGAAGATTTGGTTCAGCGCGGTCAATACGCCCGGACGATTTTCGTGAATGTGCATCAGGCGACGACCACCATGCAGCGGCAGCGAAACTTCCGGGAAGTTGACAGCAGACAGCGTAGAGCCGTTGTCGGAATACTTCGTAAGCTTACCTGCCACTTCCAGACCGATGTTTTCCTGCGCTTCCAGCGTTGACCCACCAATGTGCGGCGTCAGGATCACGTTATCAAAATCGCACAGCGGAGAGGTGAATGGATCGCTGTTGGTCGCCGGCTCTGTTGGGAATACGTCGATTGCTGCCCCTGCCAGATGTTTAGTTGCTAACGCATCGCATAGCGCTGGAATATCGACCACCGTTCCGCGAGCAGCGTTGATCAACAGCGCCCCCGGTTTCATCAGTGCAATCTCTTTTGCGCCCATCAAATTTTTCGTTGATGCATTTTCCGGTACGTGAAGACTCACCACATCGCTCATATTCAGCAGATCGGAAAGATGCTGTACCTGTGTAGCGTTACCAAGAGGTAGTTTATTTTCGATATCATAGAAATAGACATGCATCCCCAGCGACTCCGCCAGAATGCCCAACTGGGTACCAATGTGGCCGTAACCGATAATGCCCAGTTTTTTACCACGCGCCTCAAAAGAGCCGGTAGCCAGTTTATTCCAGACGCCGCGGTGCGCTTTAGCATTGGCCTCCGGAACGCCGCGAAGCAGCAGCAACAGCTCGCCAATAACCAGTTCGGCAACAGAACGCGTGTTAGAGAATGGTGCGTTAAACACAGGGATCCCGCGTTTTGCCGCTGCGCTCAGGTCAACCTGATTGGTACCGATACAGAAGCAGCCAATCGCAACCAGTTTCTCTGCGGCTTCAATAACATCTTCAGTCAGATGGGTACGGGATCGCAGGCCAATGAAGTGGGCATCACGGATGGACTCTTTCAGTTGTTCTGTGTCCAACGCGCCTTTATGAAACTCGATGTTGGTGTAACCTGCCGCACGAAGGCTTTCCAGTGCTTTTTGATGCACGCCTTCAACCAGCAGAAATTTAATCTTGTCTTTCTCCAGCGATACCTTTCCCATTTACCCGACCCTGTCTTTTTTGTTCAAACTGATGTGTTGTGTGTGGGATTTTCATCCTCCTCTTCAACATATCAAAAAATAATATTGCGGCAATATGAACGTTTGCGTCGTCGTTCTGAAGAAGTGTCATTCAGTGGGAAATGTCAGAGTAAAATACTGGTGATAACTTTTTCTTTGGAGGGATCGGCAGGACAAGATTGAAAACGTGACAGATGTCACCAAATTTGCCCTGCCAAAATTTTTTTAACGGTAGAAGACTCTCCCGTCAGATCATTTTACGATAGTTTTCACGCCATCAGCCGTGCCAATCAGCGCCACATCGGCGCCACGATTGGCAAACAAACCTACGGTCACAACTCCTGGAATCGCATTAATAGCGTTTTCCATAGCAACGGCGTCGAGGATCTCCAGGCCGTGCACGTCGAGGATCACGTTGCCATTGTCCGTCACCACGCCCTGGCGGTATTCAGGACGCCCACCCAGTTTCACTAACTGGCGAGCAACCGCGCTACGCGCCATCGGGATAACTTCTACCGGCAGCGGAAAGTTACCGAGAATATCGACTTCTTTAGACGCATCAGCGATGCAGATAAATTTCTTCGCCACTGAAGCAATAATTTTTTCACGGGTTAACGCCGCACCGCCACCTTTAATCATCTGCATGTGGCCGTTAATTTCATCAGCACCATCAACATATACGCCGAGGCTATCCACTTCGTTAAGATCGAACACGTGGATGCCGAGGCTTTTGAGTTTTTCAGTCGATGCGTCCGAACTGGACACCGCGCCTTCAATCTGGCCTTTCATTGTGCCCAGCGCATCAATAAAGTGTGCGGCTGTTGAACCTGTACCTACGCCCACAATGGTGCCGGGCTGTACATACTGAAGTGCCGCCCATCCTACTGCTTTTTTCAGTTCATCCTGCGTCATGATCGTTTCGCCTGTGGTGTGAAAATTCACGCGCATTATAGAACATTGCGCAGAAAAATGTCCCCACACCCGCTCGCAGGCGGCGGATTTCGTCTTTACCCAACCAAAAATTGTGTCATAGTGCAGAACACGCAAAAATTTCAGGAGTACGTCAGAGCAATGAAACGTCCGGACTACAGAACACTACAAGCACTGGATGCGGTTATTCGTGAACGAGGATTTGAGCGCGCTGCGCAAAAGCTGTGCATCACGCAATCCGCGGTTTCACAACGCATAAAACAGCTTGAGAATATGTTCGGACAACCATTGCTGGTGCGCACCGTACCGCCTCGTCCTACTGAACAGGGACAAAAGCTGCTGGCGCTTCTGCGCCAGGTTGAGCTGCTGGAAGACGAGTGGCTCGGCGATGAACAAACCGGCTCTACCCCGCTGTTGCTCTCTCTGGCGGTGAACGCCGACAGCCTGGCGACATGGTTACTCCCGGCGCTGGCACCAGTGCTGGCAAACTCACCGATTCGCCTGAATTTACAGGTTGAAGATGAAACGCGCACCCAGGAACGCCTTCGTCGCGGTGAAGTGGTCGGTGCGGTGAGTATTCAACATCAGGCGCTGCCAAGCTGTCTGGTGGATAAGCTAGGCGCGCTTGACTACCTGTTTGTGGGATCAAAGCCTTTCGCCGAGCGTTATTTTCCTAATGGCGTCACCCGCTCAGCCCTGCTGAAGGCGCCGGCGGTGGCGTTTGACCACCTTGACGATATGCACCAGGCCTTCCTGCAACAAAACTTCGATCTTCCGCCTGGCAGCGTTCCATGCCATATCGTTAACTCGTCCGAAGCCTTCGTACAATTAGCGCGCCAGGGCACCACCTGCTGCATGATCCCGCACTTACAGATAGAAAAAGAACTGGAAAGCGGTGAGCTTATCGACTTAACGCCGGGCTTATTCCAGCGCAGGATGCTGTACTGGCACCGCTTTGCACCGGAAAGCCGCATGATGCGCAACGTCACTGACGCACTGCTGGCATACGGGCACAACGTGCTGCGCCAGGATTAACCCTTTCATTTCATTGCCGGATGACGCTTCGTTTATCCGGCTTAACACCTCTCATATTATCTCCGTCATTTCTTTGAAATTCATCACAAAATAAAACACACCACGCGGCAAAAAACGACGCCCTGTTGGCTATTTTTTGCTGGCGACAAGCCCAATGAAAAAGCTCACCGTATTCGCAAAGATTCAACTAATTGCGTAATACGGAGCAAAAAATGGCAAACGTACAGGAGTGGCAAACACTCGCCAACAAAGAACTCAGCCGACGGGACAAAACCGTCGAATCGCTGGAACGACAAACGGCGGAAGGGATTGCCATCAAGCCGCTGTACACTGAGGCTGACCTCGATAATCTGGAAGTAACAGGCACACTCCCCGGCCTGCCGCCTTACGTACGTGGCCCGAGAGCAACCATGTATACCGCGCAACCGTGGACCATTCGGCAGTACGCCGGTTTCTCCACCGCTAAAGAGTCCAACGCTTTTTACCGCCGTAACCTCGCCGCGGGTCAAAAAGGGCTTTCCGTCGCCTTTGACCTTGCCACCCACCGGGGCTATGACTCAGACAATCCACGTGTAGCAGGCGACGTTGGGAAGGCAGGCGTAGCTATCGATACCGTAGAAGACATGAAAGTCCTGTTCGACCAGATCCCGCTCGATAAGATGTCAGTGTCGATGACCATGAACGGCGCGGTGCTGCCAGTGCTGGCGTTTTATATTGTGGCCGCAGAGGAGCAAGGTGTATCACCGGAGCTACTCACCGGTACCATCCAGAATGACATTCTGAAAGAGTACCTGTGCCGTAACACCTATATTTACCCACCGAAACCTTCAATGCGCATTATCGCCGACATCATCGCCTGGTGCTCAGGCAACATGCCGCGTTTTAATACCATCAGCATCAGTGGTTACCACATGGGCGAAGCCGGAGCCAACTGCGTTCAGCAGGTGGCGTTTACGCTGGCTGATGGCATTGAATACATCAAAGCCGCACTCTCTGCCGGGTTAAAAATCGACGATTTCGCCCCACGTTTGTCATTCTTCTTCGGCATCGGCATGGATCTGTTTATGAACGTCGCCATGCTACGCGCCGCGCGCTATCTGTGGAGCGAGGCAGTCAGCGGTTTTGGCGCGACAAACCCGAAATCATTAGCCCTGCGCACCCACTGCCAGACTTCCGGCTGGAGCCTGACCGAACAGGATCCTTATAACAACGTAGTCCGCACCACTATTGAAGCGCTCGGCGCCACACTTGGCGGCACACAGTCTTTACACACCAACGCCTTTGATGAAGCGCTCGGTCTGCCTACTGATTTCTCCGCACGTATTGCACGTAATACGCAGATCATTATTCAGGAGGAGTCGGAAATCTGCCGTACCGTTGATCCGCTGGCCGGATCGTATTACGTCGAGTCGTTAACCGATCAAATCGTCAAACAGGCGCGCGCGATCATTCAACAGATTGATAAGGCGGGCGGGATGGCGAAAGCGATCGAAGCCGGATTGCCGAAACGCATGATCGAAGAAGCCTCTGCCCGTGAGCAGTCGCTGATCGACCAGGGCAAGCGCGTCATTGTTGGGGTTAACAAGTACAAACTGGATAAAGAGGATGAAACGTCGGTACTGGAAATTGACAACGTCAAAGTGCGCAACGAACAGATCGCGTCTCTGGAGCACATCCGTGCCACCCGCGATGATGCCGCAGTCAAAGCGGCGCTAAACGCGCTCACCCACGCCGCGCAGCATAATGAAAACTTGCTTGCCGCTGCAGTCTGCGCTGCCCGCGTTCGCGCCACGCTCGGGGAAATCTCCGACGCACTGGAAGCCGCCTTTGACCGTTATCTGGTGCCAAGCCAGTGCGTCACTGGCGTGATTGCGCAAAGTTACCACCAGTCCGATAAATCCGCCTGCGAATTTGATGCCATCCTTGCGCAAACCGAACAGTTCCTGGCAGACAATGGTCGTCGCCCACGCATTCTGATCGCCAAAATGGGGCAGGACGGCCACGATCGCGGCGCGAAAGTGATCGCCAGCGCCTATTCCGATCTCGGTTTCGATGTCGATCTCAGTCCAATGTTCTCCACCCCGGAAGAAATAGCCCGTCTGGCGATCGAAAATGATGTGCATGTGATCGGCGCATCTTCACTGGCGGCGGGTCATAAAACCTTGATCCCGGAACTGGTCACCGCACTCAAAGGCTGGGGACGAGAAGATATCTGCGTGGTGGCTGGAGGTGTTATCCCGCCGCAGGATTACGCTTTCCTGCAAGAGCGCGGCGTGGCGGCCATATATGGCCCCGGCACACCAATGCTCGACAGCGTCCGCGATGTATTAACCCGTATCAGTCAACATCATGATTAACACCACCACGCTTGAAGACACCATCCAGCGCTTGCGTATGGGCGATCGCGCCACACTCGCTCAGGCCATGACGCTGGTGGAGAGCCACCATCCGCGACACCAGGCGCTAAGCACGCAATTGCTGGACGCCATTATGCCATTCACTGGTAACGCCCTGCGTCTGGGAATTACCGGCACTCCTGGCGCGGGCAAAAGTACCTTTTTGGAAGCGTTCGGCATGTTGCTGATCCGCCAGGGACTGCGGGTGGCGGTGATTGCCGTCGATCCCAGCAGTCCGGTCAGCGGCGGCAGCATTCTTGGCGATAAGACCCGGATGACGGAACTGGCACGCGCAGAGGCAGCGTTTATTCGCCCGGTCCCCTCCAGTGGCCATCTGGGGGGGACCAGCCAACGCGCACGTGAGTTAATGCTGTTGTGCGAAGCGGCGGGCTTCAACGTGGTAATTGTTGAAACCGTTGGTGTTGGACAGTCCGAAACTGAAGTGGCCCGCATGGTCGATTGCTTTATCTCGCTACAAATCGCCGGTGGCGGGGACGATCTGCAGGGGATCAAAAAAGGCATCATGGAGATGGCAGACCTGATTGTCATCAATAAGGACGACGGTGAAAACCGGGCCAGCGTCGCCATCGCCCGCCATATGTATGAATCTGCCCTGCATATTCTGCGCCGTAAGTACGACGAGTGGCAACCGCAGGCTCTGGCCTGTAGCGCACTGGAAAAACGAGGCATTGAGGAAATCTGGCAGGCGATAACCGACTTCAAAACATCTCTTACCGCCAGCGGCCGACTGGAAAAAGTTCGCCAACAGCAGTCTGTGGACTGGTTACAAAAACAGGCCGAAGAAGAGGCGCTTCACCTGCTGTTTGCGCGCGCTGATTTCGACCGTTACTTCCAGCAAACGCTACAGTCGGTCAAAAACCATGATCTTTCGCCGCGCACCGGCCTGCGGCATATCAGCGAATTTATCCAGCATCATTACTTTGAATAAAGAGAACATTATGTCTTATCAATACGTCAACGTTGTCATCATCCAGAAAGTCGCGGTCATCGAATTCAATTATGCCCGCAAGCTCAATGCCCTGAGTAAAGTGTTTATCGATGATCTGATGCAGGCGCTGAGCGACCTCAACCGCCCGGAAATTCGCTGTATTATCCTGCGCGCGCCGAGCGGGGCAAAAGTGTTCTCTGCCGGGCATGACATTCATGAACTCCCCGCCGGACGTCGCGATCCGCTCTCTTATGACGATCCACTGCGCCAGATCACCCGCATGATCCAAAAATACCCAAAACCCGTGATCTCCATGGTCGAGGGCAGCGTCTGGGGCGGTGCGTTTGAGATGATCATGAGTTCCGATCTGATCATCGCCGCCGAAACCTCCACCTTCTCGATGACGCCGGTCAACCTCGGCGTACCGTATAACCTGGTGGGTATTCACAACCTGACCCGCGATGCGGGATTCCATATCGTCAAAGAGCTGATTTTTACCGCCTCCCCTATTACGGCGCAACGCGCAATGGCGGTCGGGATCCTTAACCATGTGGTCCCTACTGATGAACTGGAAGATTTCACTCTACAAATGGCACACCACATCTCGGAAAAGGCGCCACTGGCAATAGCCGTTATCAAAGAAGAGCTACGCGTGCTGGGCGAGGCGCACACCATGAATTCAGATGAATTTGAGCGGATCCAGGGCATGCGCCGCGCAGTTTATGACAGCGAGGACTATCAGGAAGGGATGAATGCGTTTATGGAAAAACGCAAACCTAACTTTGTAGGTCATTAATCACACGGGGGAAAGGAGATCGCCATGAAACGGATGAGTGCCGAAAAAGCGGCAGAGATTATCCAGCACGATGATATGGTCGCGTTCAGCGGCTTTACGCCAGCAGGTTCACCAAAAGCGTTACCTGCTGCGATTGCCCGACGTGCCAGCGAGCTGCATCAGGACGGACAGTCCTTTCAGATCCGCCTGCTGACCGGGGCGTCCATTAGCGCGGCCGCTGACGATGCGCTATCAGAGGCTGATGCTGTTTCCTGGCGCGCCCCTTATCAAACCTCTTCCGGCCTGCGTCAGAAAATTAATCAGGGTCAGGTGAAATTTGTCGATCTCCATCTGAGTGAAGTCGCTCAGATGGTAAATTACGGCTTTTTTGGCGATATCGATGTTGCCGTCATTGAAGCCTCCGCTATCGCACCGGATGGTCGGATTTGGCTTTCCAGCGGAATTGGCAATGCGCCAACCTGGCTGCTGCGAGCAAAAAAAGTGATTATTGAGTTGAATCACTATCATAATCCACGCGTCTCAGAGTTGGCCGACATTGTTATTCCGGGCGCTCCGCCGCGCCGTAACAGCGTTCCCATCTTTCATACTATGGATCGCGTAGGCAGCCAGTGCGTTCAGATTGACCCGAAGAAGGTTGTCGCCGTGGTAGATACTGAGCTTCCCGATGCCGGAAATGCATCGGATAAAACCAACCCAGTCTGCCAGCAAATTGCTGATAATGTAGTGGCCTTTCTGCTGACAGAAATGGCGCACAAACGTATCCCGCCTGAGTTCCTGCCGTTACAAAGCGGCGTCGGCAATATTAACAACGCGGTGATGGCACGACTTGGTGAGAACCCGGATATCCCGCCTTTTATGATGTACTCAGAGGTGTTGCAGGAGTCCGTTGTACATCTGCTGGAAACGGGAAAAATCACTGGCGCCAGTGCCTCAAGCCTGACGGTTTCCGCAAATTCACTGGAGAAGATCTACGACAACATGGATTTCTTCAGCAACCGGATTGTGCTTCGTCCGCAGGAGATCTCCAATAACCCTGAGATCATCCGTAGACTTGGGGTGATCGCGCTAAACGTCGGGCTGGAGTTTGATATCTACGGTCATGCCAACTCCACGCACGTCGCAGGAGTGAACCTGATGAACGGCATTGGCGGCAGCGGTGATTTCGAACGCAATGCCTATCTGTCTATCTTCATGGCTCCGTCCATTGCCAAAGGCGGAAAAATTTCGACAATCGTCCCCATGTGCAGTCACGTTGATCACAGTGAACATAGCGTAAAAGTGATCGTTACCGAGCAAGGAATCGCCGATCTGCGCGGGTTATCACCGTTGCAACGGGCGCACACCATTATCGAAAACTGCGCGCATCCCCTTTATCGGGACTACCTGCACCAGTATCTGGAGAAAGCGCCTGGTGGGCATATCCATCACGATCTCAGTCATGCGTTTGATCTGCACCGCAACTTAATAGAGAGTGGCTCAATGCTGGGTTAATTTGCCATGCCGTCACGATCTTCAACAATGTGCTGTAGCATTGTGGCGGTATAGCGATGATTTTTCAGCGAATAGAGAAATTCCTGCATGTACATTGGACTACCGGGCGCATCGAAATATTTCAGCGTCGCCGGATTCACCAGTCGCCAGGCAAAATGGGGAATCACTGTCAGAAACTGCCCGCGCTCGACTGCGCTTATCTTGGCCATAAAGCTGTATGGACGGTAGATGATTGTCGGGTGGATCCCACACGGGCGCATATATGCATCGATCATCGCCTCAAAGTTAGCCCGATTCTGAAAGCGCATTTGCAGCCAGGGTAACTCGCGCAGCAGATCCTGCGGCTGTTTTTCTTCATAACGTCGGGAAACCAGAAACCCCAGACGCAGCGGTGGCAACTCGCTGACCGTCATATTTTCCAGTCCTTGCACACGAGGTGAAACGTGCTGAGGTGAAATAATAAAGTCCAGTTGCCTGTCGAACAGATTATCAATTACCCCATTCTCACTGAACTCAACAGCCTGAGCGGTCACGCCATCGTACTTGTCGCCAAGACTAATCAGTTGGTCAAAAATAATGGTGGGATAGGTATTGTCGATGCCGATGACGACATCTCGCGAGCGACGAGAGGAATTATTAATTTCATTATCAATAGCAGATAGACGTTGATAGACGGGAAACAGTTTCTGATACAGCTCCTGCCCCGCTTTGTTCAGACTGATGTTGTTATCTTTCCGGGTAAACAACGTATAGCCGATTTGCTCTTCCAGTGCGGCAATGCTTTTACCAAAGGGCGATGCGGTCATGTGTATTTTTTCTGCTGCTCTGGCGATGTTATTGGTTTGCGCCAACAGAATAAAATTCCGCATCTTTTTCGAGATAAAAATATCCATAGTCACCTCATAAAATCACTATGGCATATCCTCATGCAGACAAATAAAAGACTCGCGACGCGGTCTCACTTTTACAGTTGTTCACAGAAAAAGCCCGGCTGATTAGCCGGGCCTGAAATGGTTATTGCGTCTTTGTTGGTGTTGCCGTTGGCTGGCTCGCTGCAGGCTCTATCTGAAAGACCACATCCACCTGATCGTCAAACTGAATGACCGGTTGTTCGTAGGTTTCCTGAGCTGATGGCGCAGGTGCCGCGTCAGCTTTCATCATCCGTACCATTGGGCTCGGTTGATAGTTAGAGACATGGTAACGCACGCTATAAACCGGGCCCAGCTTGCTGTTGAAGCCGGCAGCCAGCTCCTGTGCCTGATGAACAGCATCATCAATAGCCGCTTTACGCGCTTTGTCTTTGTAGGCATCCGGTTGGGCAACGCCCAGCGATACCGAACGGATCTCATTCAGACCTGCTTTCAACGCGCCATCCAGCAGTGCGTTAAGTTTATCCAACTGACGCAGTGTGACTTCAACGGTACGCACCGCGCGATAGCCTTTGAGTACGCTTTTACCGTTCTGGTAATCGTAGTCTGGTTGTGTACGCAGGTTTGCTGAGCTGATGTCCTTCTTCGCTATCTGATTCTGCTCAAGGAAGGAAAGATATTGCGCCACACGATCGTCGGCCTGTTTCTTTGCTGATGCAGCGTCCTTCGCTGCCACGTTGACTTCGATCGCCAGAGTTGCGATATCAGGCGTTGCATCTACGCTTGCCGTTCCTGAAGTCACGATGTGCGGTCCGTTCGGCAATTCATTTGCCTGTACCGATAGTGCACTGAATCCGACTAATGCCGCCAGGGCCATCACTTTGAACTTCACTCTCGTTCCTCCATGTTACATTAATTACCCCGAAACTCAGGGCACATGCAGGCAAGCTTAGCGGATCTCAGCCTGTTGTCCATCAGACAACACTTAGAGTCTGGCCCATCAGGTGTCCTTGTTACAGCCAGTCTGGGCACAGACAACGCGGAAAAACAGGAGCTTATACATAGTAAGTGAGGATGTTGATCACTGCCCATGGTCAAAATGGCAAATAGAATAACCTAATGGGCCAGACTTTTAGTTGAACAGGGCGTGAACATGCCCAACACCCTCTTTCGCCAGTTGAAAAGCGATAAACCACATCACTAATCCCACCAGCGTATTAATGATACGCTGAGCTTTAGCCGTGCGCAGTCGCGGCGCCAGCCAGGCTGCCAGCAGCGCCAGTCCGAAGAACCACAGGAACGATGCGCTAACGGTTCCCAGCGCAAACCAACGCTTAGGCTCAACGTCCAGTTGACCGCCCAGACTTCCCAACACCACAAAGGTGTCCAGATAGACGTGAGGGTTGAGCCAGGTTACTGCCAGCATGGTGGCGATAATCTTCCAGCGCCCTTGCTTCATTACCTCAGCACTGGCCAGTTCCAGATTGCTGCTCATTGCTGTTTTTAACGCCCCGAAACCGTACCAGAGTAAGAACGCCACGCCCCCCCAGGTCACCAGAGCCATCAGCCATGGCGACTGCATCAGCAATGCACTACCGCCAAAAATTCCTGCGCAGATCAACACTAAATCGCTGATGGCGCAGAGTAAGGCAATCATGATGTGATACTGGCGGCGAATGCCCTGATTCATTACGAATGCGTTTTGTGGGCCAAGCGGAAGTATCATGGCTGCGCCAAGCACAAGCCCTTGAAAATAATACGATAACACGTTAATCATCCCGAACTGTTTCTCTTAGAAGCAGACTATAGCGCGGGAATATCATTAGCGGAAATTGATAATTTTAATTGGTGATAAGAGCAGCTAATAACGATAATTTAAAGAAAGGCCGGCAAACCGGCCTTGTACTGATTACTCTGCTGCGTTCTCTTTAACACGCTTGAAATTCACGTCCATCTGCGGATACGGGAAACTGATACCATTGGCATCAAATTCGCGCTTGATGCGCTCCAGCACATCCCAGTAGACGCTTTGCAGATCGCTGCTATTGCTCCAGACACGCACCACAAAGTTAATGGAGGACGCACCCAGTTCATTCAGGCGCACCGTCATTTCGCGATCTTTCAGGATACGATCGTCAGACTGGATGATATCGGTAAGGATTTTTTTCACCTGATCAATATCAGAGTCATACGCCACGCCAATGATAAATTCGTTACGGCGAACCGGTTCACGTGAGAAGTTAATGATATTCCCGGCGATAATCTTACCGTTCGGAATAACAACAATCTTGCCGTCTAAGGTACGCATGGTGGTTGAGAAAATCTGCACGTTGAGCACGGTTCCGGCGACACCGCCGAGATCAACATACTCACCAGCGCGAAAAGGACGGAACATCACCAACAACACACCAGCGGCAAGGTTAGACAGTGAACCTTGCAAGGCCAGACCTACGGCTAAACCCGCGGCACCGAGAACAGCAATCACCGAGGCCGTTTGCACTCCAACGCGCCCCAGAGCGGCGATCAGCGTGAATGCAATAATACCGTAGCGCACCAGTGCAGAGAGGAAGTCAGCAACGGTCGCATCAATTTGACGCGCAACCATCACACGGTTAATGGTGTTAGAGACAACACGCGCCACAATCATCCCGATGATGATAATAGCGATAGCCGCAACGATGTTAACGGCATAACTCAGCAGCAGAGCCTGGTTACGTACCAGCCAGGTGCCCGCACCATTTATGCTGTCGACAACATTCAAATCTTCCATTCAATATTCCTTTTATGCTTACCCAATTGGGAGAACTAAAGCCGCCCCACAGGAGCTGGCAATCAGACAAGGTTAAACAAAAAACGTCATTGTTGCCAAATTGATCACAAAATTTTTGTCGTCAGCATATTGTAATCATAAAAAAGGCCCGCGTTTGCGGGCCTCATGTCACGTTGAGCAGGGGTCAATTACAGAACGTCAACCGCGTTCAGTTCTTTGAAAGCCTGTTCCAGACGGGTGATCATCGTTGCCTGACCAGCACGCAGCCATACGCGCGGATCGTAGTATTTTTTGTTCGGCTGATCTTCGCCTTTCGGGTTGCCCAGCTGGCCCTGCAGGTAAGCTTCGTTCGCTTTGTAGTAGTTCAGAACACCTTCCCAGGTAGCCCACTGGGTATCGGTATCGATGTTCATTTTCACTACGCCGTAGCTTACGGAGTCTTTGATTTCCTGAGCAGTCGAACCGGAACCACCGTGGAATACGAAGTTCAGGCTGTTGTGCGGCAGGTTATGTTTCTTAGAAACATAGTCCTGAGAGTCGCGCAGGATAGTCGGGGTCAGAACCACGTTACCCGGCTTGTACACGCCATGTACGTTACCGAAAGAAGCCGCGATGGTGAAACGCGGGCTGATTTTGCTCAGCTCGGTGTACGCGTAATCAACGTCTTCCGGCTGGGTATACAGTGCAGAAGCGTCCATGTGGCTGTTGTCCACGCCGTCTTCTTCACCACCGGTGCAACCCAGTTCGATTTCCAGGGTCATGCCCATTTTGGACATACGCGCCAGGTATTTGGAGCAGATTTCGATGTTCTCTTCCAGAGACTCTTCAGACAGGTCGATCATGTGAGAAGAGAACAGTGGTTTACCGGTTGCAGCAAAGTGTTTTTCACCCGCGTCCAGCAGACCGTCGATCCACGGCAGCAGTTTCTTCGCGCAGTGGTCAGTGTGCAGGATAACCGGAACACCGTAGTGTTCAGCCATCTGGTGAACGTGATGTGCGCCAGAGATAGCACCCAGGATTGCAGCACCCTGAGGAACGTCAGACTTCACACCTTTACCGGCGATGAAAGAAGCACCACCGTTGGAGAACTGTACGATTACCGGCGCTTTAACTTTTGCAGCGGTTTCCAGAACGGCGTTGATGGAGTCGGTACCTACGCAGTTAACGGCTGGCAGAGCAAAGTTGTTTTCTTTTGCTACCTGGAAAACTTTCTGTACGTCATCACCAGTGATTACGCCCGGTTTTACGAAATCAAAAATTTTAGACATGTTGCGAGTCCTGTATCTTCGGCCTTGGAAAGGGGGCGCGCTCTAAAAGCGCGCTAAAAATTGGGCAGGTTATCCCTGCCCATTAGTGTCTTACTTTTTAGCACGCTCTTCGAGCATTGCTACTGCTGGCAGTACTTTACCTTCCACGAATTCGAGGAATGCGCCGCCACCAGTGGAGATGTAGGAGATTTTGTCAGCGATGCCGAACAGGTCGATAGCTGCCAGAGTATCGCCGCCGCCTGCGATAGAGAACGCTTCGCTGTCTGCGATGGCGTTAGCCACAATTTCAGTCCCTTTGCGGAAATTCGGGAATTCGAACACACCTACCGGACCGTTCCACAGAATGGTTTTTGCATTCTTCAGGATTTCAGCCAGTTGCTGTGCAGATGCGTCACCGATATCCAGGATCTGCTCGTCTTCTTTCACGTCGTTAACGGATTTCAGCGTAGCAGGTGCGGTTTCAGAAAACTCGGTCGCAACACGAACGTCAGCCGGAACCGGAATATCACAGATAGTCAGCAGGCGTTTAGCTTCATCAACCAGGTCTGCTTCGTACAGGGATTTACCCACGCTGTGACCCTGCGCGGCAACGAAGGTGTTGGCGATACCACCACCCACGATCAGTTGGTCAGCGATTTTAGACAGGGAATCCAGAACGGTCAGTTTGGTAGAAACTTTAGAACCACCGACGATGGCAACCATCGGACGAGCAGGTTCTTTCAGAGCTTTACCCAGCGCATCAAGCTCAGCAGCCAGCAGCGGGCCAGCACATGCTACGTCAGCGAATTTCGCGATACCATGAGTAGAAGCCTGAGCACGGTGAGCAGTACCGAAAGCATCCATTACGAATACGTCACACAGTGCAGCGTATTTTTTGGACAGTGCTTCGTCATCTTTCTTCTCGCCTTTGTTAAAGCGAACGTTTTCCAGAACCACCAGCTCACCGGCAGCAACATCAACGCCGTCCAGGTAATCTTTCACCAGGCGAACCGGGTTAGACAGTTTGTCTTTCAGGTAGTTAACAACCGGCAGAAGAGAGAATTCTTCGTTGTACTCGCCTTCGGTAGGACGACCCAGGTGGGAAGTTACCATCACTTTTGCACCCTGCTTCAGGGCCAGTTCGATGGTCGGCAGGGAAGCACGGATACGCGCATCGCTGGTTACTTTCCCTTCTTTAACTGGTACGTTCAGATCCGCACGGATAAAAACACGTTTACCAGCAAGATCCAGATCGGTCATCTTAATTACAGACATGGTGAATCCTCTCGTTGATTCTTAAAGTTTTGCAAGCGCTCACGCGCCTTACCTGAAACCAATAGCAGCCATAGCTAACGTTGTGTCGAGCATACGATTAGCAAAGCCCCATTCATTATCGCACCAGACCAATGTTTTGATCAGGTGAGCGCCACTTACGCGCGTTTGAGTACCATCAACGATGGCGCTGTGCGGGTCGTGGTTAAAATCTACAGAGACCAACGGTAATTCCGTATAGTCAACTATACCATGAAATGCACCTTGTGCTGCTTTTTGCAGCAACTGGTTGACTTCACTGGCTTTTACAGGTTTTTTCACCGTCACGCTTAAGTCGATCGCCGTCACATTTATGGTCGGTACACGTACCGCAATCGCCTCAAAACGATCGTTAAATTGCGGGAAAATTCGCGTGATACCCGCTGCCAGTTTGGTATCGACCGGAATAATCGACTGGCTGGCTGCTCTCGTGCGGCGCAGGTCAGGATGGTAGGCATCGATAACCTGTTGATCGTGCATCGCAGAGTGGATCGTCGTGACAGTACCAGACTCAATGCCGTAAGCATCATCCAGCAATTTAATGACGGGAATTATGCAATTCGTGGTGCAGGAGGCGTTGGAAACGATCCGGTGTTCAGCGCGCAGCTGTTCCTGATTAACGCCAAACACAACGGTTGCATCGATGTCGTGACTACCTGGATGTGAAAAGAGCACTTTTTTGGCGCCAGCGGCGATATGCGCCTCGCCGTGTTCGCGGCTACCGAAGACCCCCGTACAGTCCAGCACAACGTCAACACCCAGTTCGCGCCATGGAAGCGCATCGAGTGTTCGCTCATGCAGGATGCGAATCGCGTCGTCGCCAACAATGAGCTGGTCACGCTCCTGGCGAACATCCCAGGCAAAACGTCCATGGCTGGTGTCATATTTCAACAAATGCGCCATGCCAGCGGCATCCGCCAGTTCGTTGATTGCCACCACGGTGATTTCCGCCCGACGCCCGGATTCGTACAAAGCACGAACCACGTTACGTCCGATGCGACCGAAACCATTAATCGCTACGCGTACGGTCATAGGTCTCCTGCAAGGATTTCTCAGAAACGATGTGGCTGACAGAGTAATGCAGCAAACCGCTCAGGAAAACCTTACCTGTCGCAAACTGCGACTGATTGATTAATTGTCGAACATTTAATCGACTGAAACGCTTCAGCTAGAATAAGCGAAACAAGGAATAAAAGGAATGATTGTCCAGCAACAGAACGCAGTTATCTGACTTACGTCACATTTTAAAGCCCTTCATCGCTAAATTTATTCCATATCCCAGAATTGTGAATAAGCGTAGCAAGATAATTTCGTTGCCGTATCACAAATCCTGATTTATATCAGAAAGCTCCCTTACCTGCGTCTATATTATCAGCGCTACGTCCGAGTCTCGGAGTCCCCAATCTATGGCCACATTTTACCCCCACTCATCTGAAGCTCGCTTCCACGCGTTGCGTTTATTACCCGGTCAGGAAGTTTTTGCCCAACTGCACGCTTTTGTACAACAGCATCAGCTCCAGGCTGCCTGGATAGCCGGTTGTACCGGGAGTCTGACCAACATAGCCTTACGCTATGCAGGGCGCGAAGAAACTACATTAGTGACCGGAATATGGGAAGTCATCTCCCTGAACGGTACGCTTGAGCTCACCGGAGAGCACCTTCATCTCTCGGTATCCGACCCACAAGGCGCGATGCTGGGAGGCCATATGATGGCTGGCTGCACCGTGCGTACCACGTTGGAACTGGTTATTGGCGAGCTGACAAGTCTGGCTTTTAGCCGTCAGCCCTGCGTTGTTTCCGGCTATGACGAACTGGTTATCTCATCCCGCTAACGCTTCACTTTAAAGAGGTCTTTTATGGCGCGTCGCCAATTTTCCAGCCAGTCACTGGTACTGATTGTCATTGCTATAGCGATCAATATGGTCGGTGGACAGCTCATCAGTATGTTGAAACTGCCTATTTTTCTCGACTCCATTGGCACCTTAATCAGCGCGGTGCTGTTAGGCCCGATTGTAGGGATGCTGACAGGATTACTTACCAATCTGCTCTGGGGGTTATTGACCGATCCTATCGCCGCAGCCTTTGCTCCCGTGGCAATGGTTATCGGACTGGTTGCCGGATGGCTGGCGCGGGCAGGATGGTTTCGTACCTTACCGAAAGTGGTGGTCAGTGGCGTGATTATTACCCTGGCCGTCACAATCGTCGCCGTACCTATCCGCACCACTCTTTTTGGTGGTGTCACCGGCAGCGGTGCCGATTTATTTGTCGCCTGGATGCATTCCGTCGGTCAGAACCTGGTGGAGTCCGTTGCCATCACCGTCATCGGTGCGAATCTGGTCGATAAAATTCTGACGGCGGTGATCGTCTGGATACTGTTGCGTCAGCTTCCGTTGCGCACAACGCGTCATTTTCCAACGATGTCTGCAGTGCGTTAAATGCATCCGTTTACCTCGTTGACCTTATGGGCGTTTGCCGCCTGCTCGACGTTACTGCTACCGGCAGGAATACCGCTTACCGTTTACAGCCTGGCGATGTTTCTCTGTTTGCTGAGCATAAAAGCAACGCGCCCCCGGGCGAAATATGTGGTCTGGCTGATGCTCCCCTTAGGGTTTGGGCTGTGGCTGGTACACGGAGGATGGTTGACGGAGTGGATCAGCGGTCAACCACGCACGCCAGAACGCTGGGCCGGAGCCGTCACGCTGTGGCTACGGATCCTGGCGATTGTATCAACGTCACAGATGTGGATGCAGTACGTACCGGTATCGCGGTTTATTCGCGCCCTGTTCGCCTCCCGCCTGCCCCCCGGCGTCGCCTATCTGTTCGCAGGTCCGCTACTGGTCGTCGAGCAGCTCAAACGGCAGTTGGCGATCATTCATGAGGCTCAACGTGCTCGCGGCGTACCGCTGGATGAGCGCTGGTATCAGCGCTTGCGTGCCATACCTGCACTTATTGTGCCGTTAACACATAATGCGCTAAACGATCTGGTTGTACGCGGCGCAGCGCTGGACATGCGGGCATTTCGCCTGCACCGCAGACGAACCACGCTTTGGGCACCAGAAGACAGTACATTACAGTGCATCGCCCGGTACACCATGGTGTTCGCCATGCTGACAGAAGCAGGAGTGTGGATATGGTTACGCTAGAGCAGTTTCGCTATATCCCAACACACGCCACGCGTCCGCCAGCCTGCTTTGAGTTTCACTACTCAGCGCCTGGCATGATCGCGATTTTTGGGGATAACGGCAGCGGTAAAAGTACGCTGGCACAGCTGATGGCGGGCTGGTACCCGGATTTTCTTCCCGGAGAAATTGAGGGCAAAGGTACACTGCTGGGTAATCCCGTCGGGGAGGTGTCGCTCGTGGAGCAATCCTGCACCATCCAGCTTGTGCAGCAATCGCCTTATTTACAGCTTTCCGGGTGTACTTTTAGCGTAGAGGAGGAGGTGGCATTCGGCCCGGAAAACCTCAGCCTGGACGAAGCGGAGATAATGCGCCGAATTGACAAGGCACTTACGCTGACTGAATGTCAATCACTGCGTCATCGCCATCCAGCTACGCTTTCAGGCGGCGAAACTCAACGGGTTGTCATTGCCAGCGCCCTCGCGATGCAACCTAAGATATTAATACTGGATGAGGCTTTCAGTCGTCTGACGTCACAGGCCACCGACATGCTGTTGGAGCGCTTGCAACAATGGGCACAGATACAACATTCATTGGTCGTACTTTTCGAGCGTAATCACTCCCCTTTTCTGAGCCAGTGCCAGCGGGCCTGGCAATTGCGCAACGGAGCTTTATTCCCCTTATGTTAACGCTGAATCAGGTCACCTATCGCTGGCCAAACGCTAATGAAGACTGTTTGCGCGATGTTTCGTTAGTGCTTAGAGAAGGTGAATGGCTGGCGCTAACTGGCGATAATGGTGCAGGCAAATCCACGCTGCTGCGTGTAATGGCAGGGCTTTTGCCTCCCTCATCGGGTGAGATTACCCTGCAGAACATGCCCATTGCGCAACTAAAAAACCGTGAACGAGCCAAAATTCTCGGGGTACTGTTTCAGGAAGCAGAAAATCAAATTTTTCACAGCAAGGTAGCTGAAGAAGTGGCCTTTGGCTTACGGTTACAGAAGCGCCCTGCAACGGAGATTGCGCAACGCACCACAGCAGCACTGCAATTATGCGGGTTAGAGGACGTCGCCGACGCACATCCACTGGATTTGCACACAGCGCAGCGACGTATGGTCGCCGTCGCCAGCCTGGAAGCCCTCGCCCCCGCAATTTTGCTGCTTGATGAACCCAGCCGGGATTTTGATTCGCACTGGCTGAGCATATTTGAAAACTGGCTTTCAGTATGCCGCAAGAGGGGAACCAGCGTTGTCGCAATCAGTCATGACGCTGCTTTCACACAGCGCCATTTTGCCAGCGTAGTGCGTCTTGAATCCGGTCAATTAATCACGGAACTGCCCTGATGAGCAAAAAAAACGGGCCGCCTGAGCGACCCGTTTACCGTTGTAATCAGAATTACAGCAGCGCTTTCGCTTTCGCGACCACGTTGTCTACGGTGAAGCCGAACTCTTCAAACAGCAACTCTGCCGGAGCAGACTCACCAAAGGTGGTCATACCGACGATAGCACCGTTCAGGCCCACGTATTTGAACCAGTAGTCCGCAATACCCGCTTCGATAGCAACGCGAGCAGAAACGGCTTTCGGCAGTACAGATTCACGGTAAGCCGCGTCCTGTTTGTCGAATGCGTCAGTGGACGGCATGGAAACCACACGCGCCTTCACGCCTTCTGCGGTCAGTTTGTCCCACGCAGCAACAGCCAGCTCAACTTCAGAACCGGTAGCAATGAAGATCAGCTCCGGCTGACCTGCACAATCTTTCAGTACATAACCACCGCGAGCGATGTTCGCCAGTTGCTCTTCGGTACGTTCCTGCTGCGCCAGGTTCTGACGGGAGAGGATCAGCGCGGTCGGGCCATCCTGACGCTCAACGCCGTATTTCCACGCTACTGCGGATTCAACCTGGTCACATGGGCGCCATGTGCTCATGTTCGGGGTAACACGCAGGGAAGCAACCTGCTCTACGGGCTGGTGAGTCGGGCCATCTTCACCCAGGCCGATGGAGTCGTGGGTATAGACCATTACCTGACGTTGTTTCATCAGCGCAGCCATACGTACCGCGTTACGGGCATATTCCACGAACATCAGGAAGGTAGAGGTGTACGGCAGGAAACCACCGTGCAGAGAGATACCGTTCGCGATAGCGGTCATACCGAATTCACGTACACCGTAATGGATGTAGTTACCGGCGGCATCTTCGTTAATCGCTTTAGAACCAGACCACAGCGTCAGGTTGGAAGGCGCAAGGTCAGCAGAACCACCGAGGAATTCCGGCAGCAAAGGACCAAACGCTTCGATTGCATTCTGCGATGCTTTGCGGCTGGCGATTTTCGCCGGGTTAGCCTGCAGTTTAGCAATGAACTCTTTCGCTTTCGCATCGAAGTCAGACGGCATTTCACCGTTCATACGACGGGTGAATTCAGCCGCTTCCTGAGGGAAGGCTTTCGCATAAGCAGCAAACTTCTCGTTCCATGCGGCTTCTTTTGCCTGGCCTGCTTCTTTCGCATCCCACTGAGCATAGATTTCAGACGGGATTTCGAACGGCGCGTATTTCCAGCCCAGTTGTTCACGGGTCAGTGCGATTTCAGCGTCGCCCAACGGTGCGCCGTGAGAATCGTGCGTACCTGCTTTGTTTGGAGAACCGAAGCCGATGATGGTTTTGCACATCAGCAGAGACGGTTTGTCAGTCACTGTACGGGCTTCTTCTACTGCGCGTTTAATCGCATCAGCATCGTGACCATCTACGCCACGAACTACGTGCCAACCGTAAGCTTCGAAACGCTTCGCGGTATCATCAGTGAACCAGCCTTCAACGTGACCGTCGATGGAGATGCCGTTGTCGTCGTAGAACGCAATCAGTTTACCCAGTTTCAGCGTACCGGCCAGGGAGCATACCTCGTGAGAGATACCTTCCATCATGCAGCCATCGCCCATGAAAGCGTAGGTGAAGTGATCAACGATGTCGTGGCCTGGACGGTTAAACTGCGCCGCCAGTGTTTTTTCAGCGATAGCCATACCAACCGCGTTAGCGATACCCTGACCCAGCGGACCGGTAGTGGTTTCCACACCCGCGGTATAACCCACTTCCGGGTGACCCGGAGTTTTTGAATGCAGCTGACGGAAGTTCTGCAGTTCAGACATCGGCAGATCGTAGCCGGTGAGGTGCAGCAGGCTATAGATCAGCATAGAGCCGTGGCCGTTGGACAGCACGAAGCGGTCACGGTCAGCCCAGGATGGGTTATTCGGGTTGTGGTTCAGGAAATCACGCCACAGGACTTCGGCAATGTCAGCCATCCCCATCGGGGCGCCCGGGTGACCGGATTTGGCTTTCTGTACTGCGTCCATGCTCAGCGCACGAATAGCATTGGCAAGCTCTTTACGTGAGGACATTTTGACTCCAGATCGGATAATGAAGGCCATACCCTTAACGACTTGACGACAGCGCGTTTTGGGCTACGCCGGAAAAAAGTGCCAACAATGTAACCCAAGCCGCGTGTCATGTACATGGAGCATCCTTTTACCGCTTCAGAAATCTCCGGATCATGCTCGTAAGTTGCGCAATCTTCTCGCACGCTTATTGTTCTTTTCTTTATACTTAGGCCGAGCGTCGGTTTATCTGCAAACCACGCATTTTTTAGAGTAATCCTGACTTTGTGCGGAAGAGAAAAAATGAAAATTCGCGCTTTACTGCTTGCTATGAGCATGGCTACGGCATTGACCGGTTGCCAGAATATGGACTCCAACGGACTGCTTTCTTCAGGTGCGGAGGCTTTTCAGGCCTACAGCCTGAGCGATGCCCAGGTTAAAGCGCTGAGCGATCAGGCCTGTAAGGATATGGACAGCAAAGCGACCATCGCCCCGGCGGGCAGCGAATATGCGACGCGTTTAAGTAAAATTTCCGCTGCGCTTGGCGATAACATCAACGGCCAGCCGGTAAACTACAAAGTCTACATGGCGAAAGATGTGAACGCCTTTGCCATGGCAAACGGCTGTATCCGCGTCTATAGCGGTCTGATGGATATGATGACCGATAATGAAGTTGAGGCGGTCATTGGTCACGAAATGGGTCACGTCGCGCTGGGTCACGTGAAAAAAGGTATGCAGGTTGCGCTGGGAACCAACGCCGTACGTGCCGCGGCGGCCTCTGCGGGCGGGATCGTCGGCAGCCTGTCACAATCACAATTGGGCGATCTGGGTGAAAAACTGGTGAACTCACAGTTCTCCCAGCGTCAGGAGTCCGAAGCGGATGATTACTCGTATGATTTGTTGCGCAAACGTGGCATCAGTCCGGCAGGGTTAGCAACCAGTTTTGAGAAGCTGGCGAAACTGGAGGAAGGACGTCAAAGCACGATGTTTGACGATCATCCGGCATCAGCAGAACGAGCTCAACATATTCGCGATCGCATGAGCGCGGATGGGATTAAATAGTTTTAGCCCTATTCTGCGATGATATCGGACGTTATTGGCGAAGCCAGTTTGGACACGGACAGCGCACAGCCACCGGAGCGTACACGCAGTACGTGAGGATGGCGAGCACTGCCCGGGTTCAAAATGGCGAGCAAAATAGTCCGATACCGGTTACTCGCCCTTTTTCGCTGCCTGGATGTAAAGCATTTCCAGAGCCAGCGTAGCCGCCGCCAGCGCGGTGATCTCGGACTGGTCATAGGCCGGAGCGACTTCTACGACGTCCATCCCAACGATGTTCAGATCCTTCAGACCGCGCACCAGCTTGATTGCACGATCGGAGGTCAAACCGCCGATCACCGGCGTACCGGTTCCCGGAGCAAACGCCGGATCAAGACAGTCGATATCAAAAGTCAGGTATACCGGCATATCACCCACAATCTGCTTAACCTGAGCGATGATGTCATCAACGCTACGATCGTTCACCTGGCAGGCATCCAATACGGTAAAGCCGTTGTCTTTGTCGAACTCAGTGCGGATCCCGATCTGTACCGAATGGTTCGGATCGATCAGACCTTCGTTCGGTGCGGTATAGAACATGGTGCCATGATCGAATTCGCAGCCGTTGGCGTAGGTATCGGTGTGAGCATCAAAATGTACCAGCGCCATTTTACCGAAGTGCTTAGCGTGGGCGCGCAGCAGCGGCAGAGTGACGAAGTGGTCACCGCCGAAGGAGAGCATACGTTTACCCGCGGAAAGCAGTTTCTCTGCATGCGCCTGCAGCTTTTCACTCATTTCACGAGCATCACCGAACGCATAAACCAGATCGCCGCAGTCCACTACGTTCAGGCGCTCACGCATATCGAAGTTCCACGGGAAGCGGTTATGTTCCCAGGCGAGGTTGGTGGAAACCTGACGGATCGCTGCCGGGCCATGGCGGCCACCCGCACGACCGGACGTTGCCATATCAAAAGGTACGCCGGTAATCACCCAATCGGCGTCGCTGTCGTATGGCATGAAATTCATTGGCAGACGCAAAAAACCAAAGGCGTTAGAAACCAGGGAGTTGTCGTATTGATGACCTAAGGTGCTCATGTACTGACCTCTTTTAAAATCGGTGAAAAAAAATCCCCTCCGCGTCGTTAAGCCCGACGAGGAAGGGATTGATTTACGTAACTACTTATATGGGCGAATTATCGCCGTTAATTTGTCCCGGTTCAAGCGAACCGGTACAGCCTTACTCGTCTTCCAGGTATGTGTATCCGTAAAGACCTGCCTCGAACTCTTCGAGGAACTGCTGTTGCAGCGCATCATCCAGATCGGTCTGTTTGACCTGGTCACGGAAGTGCGTCAGCAAAGTATTTGGATCCAGCTGCACGTACTGCAGCATGTCCGCCACGGTATCCCCTTCGTCAGACAGCTCAACTTCCACGCTGCCGTCCGGGAAGACAAACACGTCAACCGCTTCGGTATCACCGAACAGGTTGTGCATGTTGCCGAGGATTTCCTGATACGCACCCACCATAAAGAAACCCAGCATCGGCGGGTTCTCTGGATCGTACTCCGGCATCGGCATGGTGGTGGCAATACCATCCCCATCGATGTAGTGGTCGATAGCGCCGTCAGAGTCACAGGTGATATCCAGCAGTACCGCACGACGCTCAGGCACTTGATCCAGCCCTTCCAGCGGCAAAACCGGGAACAGTTGATCGATGCCCCACGCATCCGGCATTGACTGGAACAGTGAGAAGTTGACGTACACTTTGTCCGCCATACGCTCTTGCAGTTCATCAATGATTGGACGGTGCGCACGGTTTTGCGGATCTAACTGTTTTTGCACCTCGTGGCACATGCTTAAATACAGTTGCTCCGCCCAGGCGCGCTCCTGCAGGCTGAACGTACCGGATGAATAGCCAACATGAATGTCGTGCAGATCCATCTGGCTGTCGTGCAGCCATTCACGCAGCGAACGACGGGTACCTGGTTCGTGCATTTCCTGCCAGGTTTCCCACATACTCTGCAACGCACGTGGAGCATCTTCAACCGGTGCGGTCGGCTCGGTATATTCGTTACGCTCCACACCAATGATGTTAGACACCAGTACGGTATGATGTGCGGTTACCGCACGGCCAGACTCGGTGATCACCGTCGGGTGCGGCAATCCGTTTTCTTCACAGGCGTCGCCAATCGCCCAGATGATATTGTTGGCGTACTCGTTCAACCCATAGTTGACCGAGCAGTCAGACTGCGAGCGCGTACCTTCATAATCCACGCCCAGACCGCCGCCCACATCGAAGCACTGAATATCAACACCCAGTTTGTGCAGTTCAACGTAGAAACGTGCAGATTCACGTACGCCGGTCGCGATATCGCGAATGTTCGCCATCTGCGAACCGAGGTGGAAGTGCAGTAACTGCAGGCTATCCAGACGCCCTGCTTCACGCAGCGTTTCAACCAGTTGCAGAACCTGCGTTGCCGCCAGACCGAACTTGGATTTTTCGCCGCCGGAGGACTGCCATTTGCCAGAACCTTGTGATGCCAGACGCGCACGCACGCCCAGACGCGGGATCACATTCAGGCGCTCAGCTTCATCCAGCACGATAGCGATTTCAGACATCTTCTCGATGACCAGATAGACCTTGTGGCCCATCTTCTCGCCAATCAGTGCCAGACGGATGTATTCACGGTCTTTGTAGCCGTTACAGACGATAACGCTACGGGTCATACCCGCATGGGCCAGAACAGCCATCAGTTCGGCTTTCGAACCCGCTTCCAGCCCCAGTGGCTCACCGGAATGGATCAGCGATTCAATCACGCGGCGGTGTTGGTTGACCTTGATCGGGTAAACAAGGAAGTAGTCGCCTTTATAGCCGTAAGATTCCCGCGCGCGTTTAAACGCGGCGTTAATTGAACGCAGACGATGTTGCAGGATCTGCGGGAAGCAGAACAATGCAGGCAGGCGCTGGCCTTGCGCTTCACGGGCTTTCACCAGTTTAGCGAGATCGACGCGCGCTTCCGGTACGTCAGGGTCCGGGCACACGCTAATGTGTCCTAACTCATTGACGTCATAGTAGTTATTACCCCACCAGGCAATATTGTAAGTACGCAGCATCTTGCTGGCTTCCTGGGAACTCATTGCAACCTCCTGCATGGAGCGTAGTACACCCTGTCCGCCTGCTGACGAAGGCGAACCCATAGAAATGTCGTCAGACATAGCGAACCTCAGATTTTATTAACAAGTGTAAAACAGTTGACTACTATCGCAATCCGAAGACGCGATAACAACCCATAAACAGGCAGATTTTCCAGCAGATAGTGCTGACGCTCCGACTGTGCGACCGGTTTCTTTTTCATTTCATTGTAAACACGTAACCGAACTTAAAGATGACGGTTCGGCGAAACCACGAGAAAACTCTTGTTTTAACAAGAGCGCCCTTGTTCAGTCCTTAGTTGCCGTTACCGGCTCTGGAGTCCTGAGAAGCGCCGAGATGGGTATAACATCGGCAGGTATGCAAGATGCAGATTGCGGGGGACATATGTACACCAGAACGGTGTGACAGATTCAGCAGAATACAACGGTTCATTATCTCGTATCACCTCCATGGTCGCTCCATAAAGAACGAACCCACAAGCCAAAGCTAAAGTTTTAACCCGGCTGGAAGTGGCAACACGATGAAAACGTCGTGTGCTTTTTGTCTACCCTAAATAATTCGAGTTGCAGGAAGCCAATGCATATGCAACTTGAACTATGACGGATATTTGAGCCGCGCGCCGCGTTTTATACCGACAACAGTGCGAAAAAGCAAAAGATAAATGCACGCATTGCCAGCACCGTCAGGAAAAATTTCCAGTTACATTTTCAGTGCAATACGACTTTACTCAAAAAAAGCTGGAAATCGTGCGGAGAAGTAACCTAAAATAGACGTCCAGAAGTTAATCCATCTATACCGATTAACACTCAGACTGCCAGTGTCGGTAATATGCAGACTCATGGTAGAATCTTCTGCACATGACTATTCCACGCAACAGTTTGAGCTAACCAAATTCTCCTTAGGTGAAATTAAATATGGCAAAACACCTTTTTACATCCGAGTCCGTATCAGAAGGACATCCTGACAAAATCGCTGACCAAATTTCTGATGCTGTTCTGGATGCAATCCTCGAACAGGATCCGAAAGCACGCGTTGCCTGCGAAACCTACGTCAAAACCGGCATGGTTTTAGTTGGCGGTGAGATCACTACCAGCGCATGGGTAGATATCGAAGAGATCACCCGTAACACCGTTCGCGAAATTGGCTACGTGCATTCCGACATGGGCTTTGATGCTAACTCTTGCGCTGTCCTGAGTGCTATCGGTAAACAGTCCCCGGATATCAATCAGGGTGTTGATCGTGCCGATCCGCTGGAGCAAGGCGCGGGTGACCAGGGTCTGATGTTTGGTTATGCAACCAATGAAACCGACGTGCTGATGCCAGCTCCCATCACCTATGCTCACCGTCTGGTTCAGCGTCAGGCTGAAGTACGTAAAAACGGCACGTTATCCTGGCTGCGCCCGGATGCAAAAAGCCAGGTCACTTTCCAGTATGACGATGGCAAAATTGTCGGTATTGATGCAGTAGTTCTGTCTACTCAGCACTCAGAAGACATCGATCAAAAATCACTGCAAGAAGCGGTGATGGAAGAGATCATCAAGCCAGTACTGCCGACCGAGTGGCTGACTGCTTCGACCAAATTCTTCATCAACCCAACCGGTCGTTTTGTTATCGGCGGCCCGATGGGCGACTGCGGTCTGACAGGTCGTAAAATCATCGTTGATACCTACGGCGGCATGGCTCGTCACGGCGGCGGTGCATTCTCTGGTAAAGATCCTTCTAAAGTTGACCGTTCCGCAGCCTACGCTGCCCGCTATGTAGCGAAAAACATCGTTGCCGCAGGTCTGGCTGACCGTTGTGAGATTCAGGTTTCCTACGCTATCGGCGTAGCTGAACCAACCTCTATCATGGTGGAAACTTTCGGTACTGAAAAAGTACCTTCTGAACAGTTGACCCTGCTGGTTCGTGAGTTCTTCGACCTGCGTCCGTACGGCCTGATTCAGATGCTGGATCTGCTGCACCCGATCTACAAAGAAACCGCCGCTTACGGTCACTTTGGTCGCGAACATTTCCCATGGGAAAAAACTGACAAAGCGCAACTGCTGCGTGATGCTGCCGGTCTGAAGTAATTCACCGCCAACAGACAGCAAATTAGGACCAGCCTGAAGGCTGGTCTTTTTTTTGCCTTCGCCTCGCCCACAACTCAGCCCACTGGCAATGCGTTTTACACGTGACTTTCACTACAAATGAAAGCGATTACATTCAGTTAATATCAACCCACACTGAATTCACATTGCCTTATTTCTATAGTTTCAATACTGTTACATATTTTTTCAGCATCGTCTTAATTCCAGGCAATCACTCACCAAACACCATTATTAAAAATCTTTATTTTCAATAGGATAATACATAATCAATATGAATGTTAGTGTAAGCGATTACACTAATGTGATGAAAATCGCATTTTTTCACTCCGTACTCACCTACCCTTAACATCAACAAAACTAGCTACCCAACCGGAGGGCATCATGCCTGACAATAAAAAACAGGGGCGTTCCAACAAAGCCATGACATTTTTTGTCTGCTTTCTTGCAGCCCTGGCAGGATTACTTTTTGGCCTGGATATCGGTGTTATTGCCGGTGCTTTACCTTTCATTACCGACGAGTTTCAAATTTCCGCACACACTCAGGAATGGGTGGTGAGTTCCATGATGTTTGGTGCAGCCGTAGGGGCTGTCGGCAGTGGCTGGCTCTCCTTCAAGCTGGGACGTAAAAAAAGCCTGATGATCGGCGCCATCCTGTTTGTCGCAGGGTCGCTGTTCTCCGCAGCCGCACCGAATGTTGAAGTGCTGCTCCTCTCCCGCGTACTGCTGGGCCTGGCGGTTGGCGTCGCGTCCTACACCGCACCGTTGTACCTGTCCGAAATTGCGCCGGAAAAGATCCGTGGCAGCATGATCTCCATGTATCAGTTGATGATCACCATCGGGATCCTCGGCGCCTATCTGTCCGATACCGCATTTAGCTATAGCGGTGCATGGCGCTGGATGCTGGGCGTAATTATCATCCCTGCTCTGCTGCTACTGGTTGGCGTGTTCTTCCTGCCGGACAGTCCACGCTGGTTCGCCGCCAAACGTCGCTTTGTTGATGCCGAACGGGTGCTGTTGCGCCTGCGAGATACCAGCGCAGAAGCCAAGCGCGAGCTGGATGAAATTCGTGAAAGCCTGCAGGTGAAACAGAGTGGCTGGGCTCTGTTTAAAGAGAACAGCAACTTCCGTCGCGCGGTATTCCTCGGCGTGCTGTTACAGGTGATGCAGCAATTCACCGGGATGAACGTCATCATGTACTACGCGCCAAAAATCTTTGAACTGGCGGGTTACACCAACACCACTGAGCAGATGTGGGGCACCGTTATCGTTGGCCTGACCAACGTACTGGCTACCTTTATTGCCATTGGCCTGGTTGATCGCTGGGGCCGTAAGCCAACGTTGATCCTCGGCTTTATCGTCATGGCCGTTGGTATGGGCGTGCTGGGTACCATGATGCATGTGGGTATTCATTCTGCTGCTGCCCAGTACTTCGCAGTGTTGATGTTACTAATGTTTATCGTTGGCTTCGCAATGAGTGCCGGTCCGCTGATTTGGGTACTGTGTTCTGAAATTCAGCCGCTGAAAGGCCGCGATTTCGGGATTACCTGTTCTACTGCAACCAACTGGATTGCCAACATGATTGTCGGCGCAACCTTCCTGACGATGCTGAACTCGCTGGGAAGCGCCAATACCTTCTGGGTCTACGGTGGTCTGAACGTCCTGTTCATCTTCCTGACCTTGTGGCTGATTCCGGAAACCAAAAACGTTTCTCTGGAACACATTGAACGTAACCTGATGAAAGGCCGTAAACTGCGCGAAATCGGCGCACACGACTAATCATCTGAGGCTTCCTCCCCCACCGGGGGAAGCCTCCCTCTTGCAGTCCTTTTCCTGTCCCATTATCCTCTGGCGTTATGAAAACCTCCCGTCTACCCATCGCTATCCAGCAAGCCGTAATGCGCAGCCTGCGGGAAAAACTCGCCCAGGCAAACCAAAAGCTGGAACGTAATTACCCGGAACCAAAGCTGGTTTATCAACAACGTGGCACCGCAGCGGGTACGGCGTGGCTGCAAAACTATGAAATCCGCCTCAACCCGGTACTGTTGATGGAAAACGTCGAGGCGTTCGTTGAAGAGGTCGTTCCTCATGAACTGGCGCATTTGCTGGTCTGGAAATACTTTGGCCGCGTACCGCCACACGGTAAAGAGTGGAAATGGATGATGGAGAATGTGCTGGGCGTACCGGCCAGACGCACGCATCAGTTCGAACTTCAGTCAGTACGACGCAATACCTATACCTACCACTGTAAGTGCCAGGAGCACCAGCTCACTGTCCGTCGCCACAATCGCGTTGTTCGCGGTGAAGCGACTTATCGCTGCGTCCACTGCGGTGAACCGTTGGTTGCCGAATAATCCTGCGAATTATCAGGAACTTTTCTGATCCTGCTGATTGCATACAGGAACAACTTTCGCTACGTTGCGCGCTCGATTTGACACGGAGTTCGTGATGTACCGTAATCTCTCTTTTGCCGTGGCGTTGCTGGCCACAGCGCTATCTGGTCCGGTTTTAGCCGAAGGCATCAACAGTTTTTCACAAGCGAAAACGGCAGGAGTAAAAGTTAACGCCGATGCGCCTGGCGATTTCTACTGCGGATGTAAAATTAACTGGCAGGGAAAAAAAGGGGTCGTTGACCTGGCCTCCTGCGGCTATAAAGTGCGAAAAAATGAAAATCGTGCCAGCCGTATTGAATGGGAACATGTCGTGCCAGCCTGGCAATTTGGTCATCAGCGCCAGTGCTGGCAAGACGGCGGACGTAAAAACTGTGCCAAAGATCCGGTCTATCGCAAAATGGAAAGCGATATGCATAACCTGCAACCGGCGGTGGGTGAAGTGAATGGCGATCGAGCTAACTTCATGTACAGCCAGTGGAACGGCGGTGAAGGTCAGTACGGACAGTGCGCCATGAAGGTCGACTTTAAAGAAAAAGTGGCCGAGCCGCCTGCACGCGCTCGTGGTGCCATTGCTCGTACCTATTTTTATATGCGCGACCAGTACAATCTGACGCTTTCCCGCCAGCAAACCCAGCTTTTTAATGCCTGGAATAAGCAATATCCGGTGACGGACTGGGAGTGTGAACGCGACGAACGCATCGCTAAGGTACAGGGTAACCATAACCCATACGTGCAACGCGCTTGCCAGGCGCAAAAGAGCTAACCTACACTAGCGTCAATATTTTTAACCCATGCCCTGACCTTTAAGTTGCTCAGGGCCATGACGCGGATGGTTAACTATGCGCATTCCTCGCATTTATCACCCTGAACCACTCTCTTCCGGCAGCCAAATTTCATTGTGTGAAGATGCCGCCAACCATATCGGCCGCGTGCTGCGTATGGGCGCAGGCCAGGCGCTACAACTGTTTGACGGTAGCAATCAAGTATTTGACGCCGAAATCACCCATGCCAGCAAGAAAAGCGTGGATGTGAAAGTACTTAGCGCTGAGCACGACGATCGTGAATCACCGCTGCATATCCATCTTGGACAAGTTATGTCTCGCGGCGAAAAGATGGAATTTACTATCCAGAAATCGATTGAACTGGGTGTAAGCCTCATTACGCCACTTTTTTCTGAGCGCTGCGGCGTTAAACTGGATAGTGAACGCCTGAACAAGAAGCTCCAGCAGTGGCAGAAAATAGCTATTGCTGCCTGTGAACAGTGCGGTCGTAACCGGGTACCTGAAATTCGCCCGGCGATGGATTTGGAAGCCTGGTGCGCCGAACAGGATGAGGGATTGAAGCTTAACCTTCATCCTCGCGCCAGCGCCAGCATCAACACTCTGCCGCTACCCGTAGAGCGCATCCGGTTGCTGATTGGCCCGGAAGGTGGGTTGTCGGCAGATGAAATTGCCATGACCGCACGTTATCAGTTTACTGATATCCTGTTAGGACCTCGCGTTCTGCGTACTGAGACAACTGCGCTCACCGCCATTACCGCGCTACAGGTGCGTTTTGGTGATCTGGGCTAAGACCGCCCTATTAGGCGTAATTGTCGCAGCTAGTTTGAACATGGACAGCGCACAGCGCACAGCAACCGGAGCGTACACGCAGTACGTGAGGATTGCGAGCACTGCCCAGGTTTAAACTGGCAAGAAAAATAGCCTAAGAGGTTGGGCTTTTAACGGAGAAGAACAATGATCAAGCTCGGCATCGTGATGGATCCCATCGCAAGCATCAACATCAAGAAAGATTCCAGCTTCGCTATGCTGCTGGAAGCACAACGCCGTGGTTACGAACTTCACTATATGGAGATGGCCGATCTTTATCTGATTAACGGTGAAGCCCGCGCCCGTACGCGTACCCTGAGCGTAGAGCAGAACTACGACAAATGGTATGAGTTCAACAGCGAGCAGGATCTGCCGCTGGCAGACCTGGACGTCATTCTGATGCGCAAGGATCCGCCGTTTGATACCGAGTTTATCTACGCGACCTATATTCTGGAACGCGCAGAAGAGAAAGGGACACTGATCGTTAACAAACCGCAGAGTCTGCGCGATTGTAATGAAAAGCTGTTCACCGCCTGGTTTGCCGACCTGACCCCGGAAACGTTGGTCACACGCAACAAAGCACAACTGAAAGCCTTCTGGCAGAAACACAGCGATATCATTCTTAAACCGCTGGACGGCATGGGCGGAGCGTCTATCTTCCGCGTGAAGGAAGGCGATCCGAACCTGGGCGTAATTGCTGAAACGCTGACCGAGCACGGCACCCGCTACTGTATGGCACAGAACTACCTGCCGGCGATTAAAGACGGTGACAAACGCGTGCTGGTGGTTGATGGCGAACCCGTTCCGTATTGCCTCGCACGTATTCCACAAGGTGGAGAAACCCGAGGCAATCTGGCCGCCGGTGGTCGTGGCGAACCTCGTCCGTTAACCGACAGCGACTGGGAAATTGCGCGTCGCATTGGTCCCACCCTGAAAGCCAAAGGCTTGATTTTTGTGGGTCTGGATATCATTGGCGATCGCCTGACGGAAATTAACGTCACCAGCCCGACCTGTATTCGTGAGATTGAAGCAGAATTCCCGGTATCCATTACCGGTATGTTGATGGATGCTATCGAGGCACGTCTGCAGAAATAAAGCGTTTAATGCCGGATGACGACGCTAAAGCGTCTTATCCGGCCTACGTTTTTCGCCTCCTACAAACCGGAAAAGCGCTACTTTCCGGCAAAAGACGCCTTACATGAGTGACAATTAAGGGCTTTCCCCACATACTGCACACTGTTGCTTTTTTGAACCAGGAAACAGAACCTCTGACAATGAATTTACAGCATCACTTTCTTATTGCCATGCCTGCTCTCCAGGATCCGATTTTCCGCCGTTCCGTGGTGTACATTTGTGAGCATAATGAAAACGGCGCGATGGGGATTATTATCAATAAACCCCTGGAAAATTTACAGATTGAAGGGATACTGGAAAAACTGAAGATTACACCAGAGGCGCGTGACCCGGCTATTCGTCTGGATAAAGCCGTGATGCTTGGCGGCCCACTGGCAGAAGATCGTGGGTTTATTCTGCATACCCCGCCTTCGCGCTTCGCATCCAGTATTCTTATTTCAGATAACACCATCATCACGACTTCCCGCGATGTGTTAGAAACCTTAGGTACACAGGAACAACCCTCCGAAGTACTGGTCGCGCTAGGTTATTCGTCCTGGGAAAAAGGTCAGCTGGAGCAAGAATTGCTGGATAACGCCTGGCTCACAGCCCCCGCCGATCTCAACATTTTATTTAAAACACCGATTGCTGATCGCTGGCGCGATGCAGCGAAACTTATCGGGATAGATATTCTGACCATGCCTGGCGTGGCAGGGCATGCATAATGAGCGAAACATTACTCTCCTTTGATTTTGGTACCAAAAGTATTGGCGTGGCTATTGGTCAGCGCATTACCGGTACAGCCAGACCGCTGCCCGCCATCAAAGCGCAGGATGGCACACCGGACTGGAGTTTGATTGAGCGCCTGCTTAAAGAGTGGCAGCCGGATGAGGTCATTGTCGGCCTGCCGCTGAATATGGATGGCACTGAGCAACCCCTTACCGCACGCGCACGCAAGTTCGCCAACCGAATTCACGGTCGTTTTGGCGTAACTGTGACACTTCACGATGAACGCCTCAGCACAGTGGAGGCGCGCTCCGGTCTGTTTGAGCAGGGTGGATACCGTGCGTTGAATAAAGGCAAAGTGGACTCCGCCTCTGCCGTCGTTATTCTCGAAAGTTATTTCGAGCAGGGTTACTAAAAGGTCATCGTTTCATTTTGCTCCAGCATAAACCCTCAGCCCATTACAGCCTGCCCTGCGCCTGACGCTGCTGCAGGCTCTGAGCGAAAGTCTGCATACCTGCCAGTTGCCCGGTTTGTATAACACCGGGGAGCTGGTGGTTTTTCCCCTCGCGGATCAGATTGCCGACAGCCGGAGTATTTACCAGCAACTCAAATAACGCCACTCGCCCTCCCTGCTTATCTTCTTCCAGCTTTTGCGAGAGCACCGCCCGTAAGCTACCCGCCAGTTGATTACGAACCGGATCTTTCTCCTGCGCGGGAAAAGTATCCACCAGCCGCTCCACCGCCTGCGCCGCACCACGCGTATGTAGCGTTGCCAGCACCAGATGCCCGGTTTCTGCGGCGGTTAACGCCAGGCGGATGGTTTCGCTGTCGCGTAGTTCTCCCAATAAAATAACGTCGGGATCTTCACGCAACGCAGCTCTTAATCCTGCGGCAAAAGAGCTGCAATGCGCCCCCATCTCGCGCTGTTGGATCAAACAGCGCTTGCTGGTATAGCGATATTCAATAGGATCCTCCAGCGTCAGAATATGTCCTTCAACGTTCAGATTAAGGTACTCCACCATCGCCGCCAGTGTTGTAGACTTCCCGCTCCCCGTGGCTCCCGTCACCAAAATCAGCCCATTTTCACTATGTAGCAGTTCAGATATAAGGTCAGGTGTCTGCAATGACTCCAGGTTCGGACAGGCGACCGGCAGCAACCTCAGAGCCAGCGAAGTCCCTTGTTGGTGGGCAAATGCACTGGCGCGCAGACGACGAGAGTCCGCCAGCACAATGGCAAAATCAATCTGTCCACTTTCCCGCCACTGTACCTGTTGTTGATCGCTGAGCCAGCCCATCAGCAGTTGTTCCACATCTGGCGCAGTAAACGGCGCAATTTCTATCCTCCCCCGTATGCGCCAGCGCGCAGGCCATGCATTGCACAGGTGTAGATCCGACACGTTATGCTTTACACTAAGGGCCACTATTTCTTCCATATTCATATGAACATCCTCGGAAAATGAACGATATCGCGCATAACCTGGCACATGTCCGGGACAAAATCTTAGCCGCCGCGACGCGTTGCGGGCGGTCTTCAGAAGAAGTTACGTTGCTTGCAGTAAGTAAAACCAAACCTGCGAGCGCCATCGAAGAAGCCATTGCCGCAGGGCAGCGTGCCTTTGGCGAAAACTATGTTCAGGAAGGTGTGGACAAGATCCGCTACTTCAAAGAAAGCGGCGTAGAGGGTCTGCAATGGCACTTTATCGGCCCGTTGCAGTCCAACAAAAGTCGTCTGGTGGCTGAGCATTTTGACTGGTGCCATACGATAGATCGTCTGCGTATCGCTACCCGTCTAAGTGAACAGCGCCCGACAGACTTACCACCGCTGAATGTTCTGATTCAGATTAATATCAGCGATGAGAACAGTAAGTCAGGCATTCAACTTGCTGAACTTGATACCCTGGCCGCTGAGATCGCCGCACTGCCACGCATTACCCTGCGTGGTCTGATGGCGATCCCGGCGCCAGAGTCAGATTATGTAAGGCAGTTTGAAGTTGCACAGCAAATGGCTGTAGCATTTGCCGGGCTGAAAACGCGCTACCCAAATATCGACACGCTCTCACTGGGAATGTCTGATGATATGGATGCTGCCATCGCGGCGGGTAGCACGATGGTACGCATTGGCACTGCTATTTTTGGTGCTCGTGATTACACAAAAAATTAAGGAAAACTAAGGAACACCATGAATACGTTGACCTTCCTGCTCTCAACGGTAATTGAGCTGTATACCATGGCGCTGCTATTGCGCGTATGGATGCAGTGGTCCCGCTGTGATTTTTACAACCCGTTCTCGCAGTTCATTGTGAAAATCACGCAGCCCATTATTGGGCCGTTACGCCGCATTATCCCTCCGATGGGACCAATCGACAGCGCCTCGTTAGTAATCGCGTTAATTCTCAGTTTTATCAAGGCAATAGTGCTATTCAAAGTGGTCACATTCCAGCCGATTATCTGGATCGCCGCCGTACTTATTGTTCTGAAAACCATTGGGCTGCTGATTTTCTGGGTGCTGTTGGTCATGGCCATCATGAGCTGGGTCAGTCAGGGTCGTAGCCCCGTGGAGTACGTGCTGATTCAACTGGCGGACCCACTGTTGCGTCCTATCCGTCGCATACTGCCAGGCATGGGCGGAATCGACTTTTCCCCGATGATCCTGGTACTGCTGCTCTATGTCATCAACATGGGGATAGCAGAGGTATTACAGGCGACAGGTAATATGCTGCTGCCGGGGCTGTGGATGGCGCTATGAGTGCCGTAACACCCTGCGATGACGGTCTGGTTTTACGGCTCTATATTCAGCCTAAAGCCAGCCGGGACAGTATTGTGGGTTTACATGGCGACGAAGTAAAAGTCGCCATTACCGCCCCGCCGGTCGATGGCCAGGCAAACAGTCATCTGGTTAAATTTCTCGGTAAACAATTCCGCGTGGCGAAAAGCCAGGTTGTTATTGAGAAGGGCGAGCTTGGCCGTCACAAACAGGTTAAAATCATTCATCCGCAACAAATCCCGCCAGAAATTGCGGCACTAACTGATTAGGTATCCCATGCAAAAAGTTGTCCTCGCAACCGGCAATGCCGGTAAAGTGCGTGAGCTCGCCTCTCTCCTGAGCGATTTCGGGCTTGATGTTGTCGCCCAAACAGATCTGGGCGTTGACTCCGCTGAAGAGACCGGCCTGACTTTTATTGAAAACGCCATTCTGAAGGCGCGTCATGCTGCGCAAATCACCGGACTGCCGGCAATTGCCGATGACTCGGGTCTGGCTGTCAACGCTCTGGGCGGCGCACCAGGCATCTATTCCGCTCGCTATTCAGGAGAAGATGCTACCGACCAACAGAATCTGGAAAAGCTGCTGCACACCCTGCGGGATATCCCTGAAGAGAAACGTCAGGCACAGTTCCATTGCGTGCTGGTGTATATGCGCCATGCGGACGATCCAACGCCAATTGTTTGTCACGGAACCTGGCCGGGCGTGATTACCCGCGAGCCTATCGGAAACGGCGGTTTTGGCTACGACCCGATCTTCTTTGTACCGTCTGAAGGTAAAACCGCGGCAGAACTGACTCGTGAAGAGAAAAGTGCCATCTCCCACCGCGGACAAGCGCTGAAGCTGCTGCTGGATGCCCTGCGTAATGGTTAAGCTTCCACCACTGAGTCTTTATATTCACATCCCGTGGTGTGTGCAGAAATGCCCCTACTGCGATTTCAATTCGCATGCGCTGAAGGGTGAAGTTCCCCATGATGACTATGTTCAGCATCTGCTGAGCGATCTGGATGCCGACGTTGCGTACGCACAAGGTCGTGAAGTAAAGACGATTTTTATTGGTGGTGGCACGCCAAGCCTGCTCTCAGGGCCGGCAATGCAAACGCTGCTGGATGGTGTGCGCGCACGCCTGAATCTGGCGGCTGATGCAGAAATCACGATGGAGGCGAATCCCGGTACAGTAGAAGCCGATCGCTTCGTCGATTATCAACACGCCGGGGTGAACCGTATCTCCATAGGTGTGCAGAGTTTCAGCGCAACTAAACTTGAGCGCCTGGGACGTATACACGGGCCGGAAGAAGCCAAACGCGCCGCCAATCTGGCGAACGGTCTGGGGCTTCGCAGCTTTAATCTTGATCTGATGCACGGCTTGCCGGATCAGACCCTGGAAGAGGCCCTGGGCGATTTGCAGCAGGCGATCGCGCTCAACCCGCCTCATCTATCATGGTATCAGCTCACCATTGAACCCAATACTCTCTTTGGCTCACGCCCTCCGGTATTACCGGACGATGACGCGCTGTGGGATATTTTTGAGCAGGGCCATCGGTTGCTGACCGCCGCCGGGTATCAGCAGTATGAGACATCAGCCTATGCTAAGCCGGGTTATCAGTGTCAGCACAATCTGAACTACTGGCGTTTTGGCGACTATCTTGGTATTGGCTGCGGAGCTCACGGCAAAGTCACTTTTCCAGATGGACGCATCCTGCGCACCACCAAAACGCGACACCCGCGCGGATATATGCAGGGGCGCTACCAGGAAAGCCAGCGTGATGTGGCGCAGACCGACAAACCATTCGAGTTCTTTATGAACCGTTTTCGTTTACTTGAAGCCGCGCCGCGTGCTGAATTTACCCAATATACCGGGCTTACCGAAGACGTTATTCGTAAAGAGATTGATGAGGCTATCACGCAGGGGTATCTGACAGAGAACGAAGAGTTCTGGCAGATTACCCGACACGGTAAGCTGTTTTTAAACTCTCTGCTGGAATTGTTTTTAGCGGAATAACACTGAAAATAGCCAGGCCTGATGGCGCTGCGCTTATCAGGCCTGGGGGCTTAGAGACGATAAGCGCAGCTATCTTTATAGATTAATACTGATTAAACATCGTCTGGATCTGTTGCGGATCTTTGGTTTGCGTCAACGCCAGTTGCAACAGCACACGTGCTTTTTGCGGGTTCAGCGAACCTGAAGCGACAAATCCGTATTTCGCATCATCGATTTCAGCATCCTGCGTGGTGGCACCTGTCGGTACACGGGAAGAACGCACAACCACGGTACCTTTATGCGCGGCAGTCGCCAGGGTATCGAAAATCGTTTTATACAGGTTACCGTTACCTACACCCGCACTGACGATCCCTGCATAACCTGCGTCTACCAGCGCTTTTGCCGGCAGATCAGAAGCATTAGCGTAGTTGTAGATAATCCCCACTTTCGGCAGTTCTGTCAGCTTAGACACATCGAACGGCGTAGAAGTAGTGTGCTTACGGGCAGGCGTACGCTGGTAGTCAATTTTGCCGTTATGGATGTATCCCAGCGGGCCGTAGTTAACGGATTTGAAGGTAGCAACATCAGTGGTATTGGTTTTGGTCACATCACGACCATCCAGTACGGTGTCGTTCATCACCACCAGCACGCCACGGTTTGCAGAGGCTTTATCTGCCGCCGTTACCACCGCGTTATACAGGTTAAACGGACCATCGGCGCTCATTGAAGTAGATGGACGCATTGCACCTACCAGTACCACCGGTTTGTTGCATTTGACTGTCAGGTCGAGGAAATATGCGGTTTCTTCCATGGTGTCCGTACCATGCGTGACTACGAAACCGTCGGTTTTATCACATTCGGCATTGATCTTCTTCGCCAGCGTTAACCAGACTTCGTCGTTCATATCCTGGGAACCGATATTCACAACCTGCTCGCCTTTGACCACAGCGATATCTTTCAGTTGCGGCACCGCATCTACCAGATTTTCTACACCGACTTTGCCTGCCGTGTAGTTGGATTTTGTTGCGGAATCACCACCGCCAGCAATCGTTCCGCCAGTGGCTAAAATGGTGATGTTAGGTAATGCCAGCGCCGCGCCGCTGAATCCCATAACCAGTGCAGCAAGTGCCGTTTTCCTGAAAAACTCCATGTTATTTCTCCAGTTACTTGAATTTGCCGCATTATGTCTATCTCACAGATGAATAATGTGACATTGTCCAATTAACCAGATTTATATTTCCATGAAATTGTCGTTCTTAGAGGTGGATATCAAAATAACAGGAAAATACAAAATAAAACGGCACAGAATGTTTCTGTACCGTTAAAGAGAAGTGAATGTTATTTCAGACCGTTAACTAATGCCTTACGGTCATCTTCCAGCGTTACGACGCGCGCGCAAACATCTTTGCCAAACTGCTGGAAATCTTGTTCCTGATTCTTCCATTCGTTCTGGATTGACGTTTGCAAGCCGCCGAGGCTACCGAGCACGCCCTGCAACGGGTTACCGCCGCCTTTGAGCACGGCTTTCGCTCCCATTTCGTTAATGCTGTCTTGCAAAATGCCGCCCATCGCCTGGTTCACCAGCTGTTGCCCGTCAGCGCGGACCTGATCTATCGCCTTATAATGGAAGGTCAGACCGTCGGAGCGATGCTCGATTATCCGGTTCATCTGCTCTTTCAACTGAGCATCAAGCTTGGTTAAACGACCGCGCATATTACTGCTTTCGCCCACTTCTTTGGCGATGATTTTATCCAGTGCCACGCGACCTTTCTCAACGCGCGCTCTGGCACCTTCGTCAATCCACGGCAGACTGCTACGCAACGCCGCCTGATAATCTTTCGCCTGCTCACGCTGCGCAGCGCTCAGGGTGTATTGTTTACCGTTGAAGGTGACATTGCCGGTCGGCGTAATAACCAGATCGCCGTTTTCACCTTTCACCTGCACCGTTTGCGGACTTAAAATCACATCGTCTCGTGGAGTGACGCTGCACTTGTAATCAGCATGTGCGGCCATCGCCGTGAACGTTAGGAGTGCCGCCAGCAGCGTTTTGCGCATCATATCTATCCCTCAATACAAATCGGGCCGGCATTTGCCGACCCTTTGCTACTTAGTCCCACCAAACATCGAAAAGTTCGCTGGTACGCACGTCTTCAAGTTTATGCTCTTCCAGCCACTTACGGACAATCGCCTGATGTTCTTCAGTACATTTGCCAATTTCCTGCAGGCAGATCAGACCTTCCCAGGCCAGATAGCCGCTGCCGTCAAAGGCCAGTTTGTTCGGCTCGATAACTTCATTGATAAGGTCATCAACGATTTTATCAACCTGCTCTTCAGATGTGCCTTCCGGGAAACGCCATGCAACCGAAAATCCTAATTCCTGGAATTCGTCGATATGCATTTTTTTACGCAGACGACGGCTACGGTTCTTTGCCATTATTTCACCCTCTCGAACATTAAGTCCCATACGCCATGGCCAAGACGATGACCACGTTGTTCAAATTTGGTTACCGGGCGCGATTCCGGGCGCGGTACATAATCGTTACTCTCTGACTGGTTTTTATATCCGTCAATGGAGGACATCACTTCAAGCATGTGTTCCGCATAGGCTTCCCAGTCGGTAGCCATGTGGAAAACGCCGCCCAGTTTCAGCTTGCTTTTAACAAGCTCAGCAAATGGTACCTGAACGATACGGCGTTTATTATGACGTGCTTTATGCCACGGGTCAGGGAAAAAGAGCTGAACCATTGATAAAGAATTGTCAGGAATCATTTTGTGCAGTACTTCAACGGCATCATGGCACATCACGCGCAGGTTCTCGACACCCTCTTCATGAGCGGAAGCCAGACACGCGCCGACGCCCGGAGAGTGCACTTCAATGCCGAGGAAATTCTGTTCCGGACGAGCTTTAGCCATAGCCACCAGCGAAGCGCCCATACCAAAACCAATCTCAAGTGTCACTGGCGCTTCACGGCCAAACAGCGCGGCAAAATCCACAGGCTCTTCGCTAAACTCAACGCCCATCACCGGCCAGTAGTTTTCCAGCGCGTGTTCCTGCCCTTTGGTCAGTCGCCCCTGGCGACGAACAAAACTACGAATCCGGCGCAGAGGGCGGCCGTTTTCATCAAATTCCGGTGAAATGACGTCGTTCTTCATAAAAGTTTAGTCTGCTGTGTTTGAGTTCTGAAAACGGGCATTATCCAAAGTTAGTTGCCGGATGCAAGTAAAGGAAGAAAGTGAGCAGCGGAAAGTTCCGGTTTACACCCCGTTGCCGCTGTGCTGCAATCTTGCCCCCAGTCATTATGAAACGGTAACCATGCAAGCGTCTCAATTTTCAGCTCAGGTGTTGGGCTGGTACGACAAATACGGACGGAAAACGCTGCCCTGGCAAATTGACAAGACGCCTTACAAAGTATGGCTCTCTGAGGTCATGCTGCAACAAACGCAGGTTGCGACAGTTATTCCTTATTTTGATCGCTTTATGGCGCGCTTCCCGACGGTTACTGACTTAGCACAGGCACCGCTGGATGAGGTCCTTCATTTATGGACCGGTCTGGGTTATTACGCCCGTGCTCGTAATCTCCATAAAGCCGCTCAGCAGGTAGTGACGCTACACGGCGGAACGTTTCCGCAAACCTTTGATGAAGTAGCAGCCCTGCCAGGCGTCGGGCGTTCTACCGCTGGCGCGATCCTTTCGCTTTCTCTGGGTCAGCATTTTCCGATTCTCGACGGCAACGTTAAACGCGTGCTGGCTCGATGTTATGCTGTCAGCGGTTGGCCAGGTAAAAAAGAGGTCGAGAAAAAGCTCTGGGATTTGAGCGAACAGGTTACGCCAGCTAAAGGCGTTGAGCGGTTTAATCAGGCAATGATGGATTTAGGAGCGATGGTCTGTACGCGTTCGAAGCCCAAATGTTCCCTGTGCCCGCTAGAAAATGGCTGTGTGGCTAGTGCCAACACAAGCTGGTCACTTTACCCCGGTAAAAAACCCAGACAGACATTACCAGAACGTACAGGCTATTTTTTACTGGTGCAGCATAATGATCAGGTATTGCTTGCGCAGCGCCCACCAAGCGGTTTATGGGGCGGATTGTACTGTTTTCCGCAGTTTGAAGATGAAGATGGGCTACGTCAGTGGCTGGCGCAACGGCACATTAACGCAGATAATCTGACTCAACTTAATGCGTTTCGCCACACCTTTAGCCATTTCCATTTAGATATTGTGCCTATGTGGCTTCCCGTGTCTTCATTCACCTCATGCATGGATGAAGGCAATGCGCTCTGGTATAACTTAGCGCAACCGCCGTCGGTAGGACTGGCGGCTCCCGTGGAGCGTTTGTTACAGCAATTACGTACCGGTACGCATGTTTAACGTGTCGGTTAATAGAGAGGATTTTTTATGAGCAGAACGATTTTTTGTACTTTCCTGCAACGCGGTGCAGAAGGTCAGGATTTTCAGCTGTACCCAGGCGATCTGGGAAAACGCATTTACAACGAGATTTCGAAAGAAGCGTGGGCACAGTGGCAGCATAAGCAAACCATGCTGATTAACGAAAAGAAACTGAATATGATGAACGTCGAACACCGTAAGCTGCTGGAACAGGAAATGATTAACTTCCTGTTTGAAGGTAAGGACGTGCATATTGAAGGCTATACGCCGGAAGATAAAAAATAAGCATCTCTTGCTGACAATCTCGTAGGCCGGATAAGGTGCTCACACCACCCTCCGGCAAAACGATACAACAACAAACACAACACGCACTCCCGGAATGATGAAAAAATTTCTCGCGCTTGCCGTTATTGCGCCGTTGCTCATCTCCTGTTCCAGTTCGACCAAAAAAGGCGATACCTATAACGAAGCCTGGGTCAAGGATACCAACGGTTTTGATATTCTGATGGGGCAATTTGCTCATAACATTGAGAATTTGTGGGGATTCAAGGAAGTACTGATTGCGGGTCCGAAAGACTACGTAAAGTATACCGATCAGTATCAAACCCGCAGCCACATCAACTTTGATGACGGTACGATAACCGTTGAGACCATCGCCGGGACAGATCCCGCCGGACACCTGCGTCGGGCGATCATCAAGACATTGCTAATGGGCGATGATCCCGGATCTATCGATCTCTATTCCGATGTCGATGATATCAAGATTTCCAAAGAGCCGTTCCTGTATGGGCAGGTGGTTGATAATACCGGTCAGCCCATTCGCTGGGAGGGGCGTGCAACAAACTTCGCGAATTACCTGCTACAAACGCGACTTAAGAGCCGCAGCAACGGCCTGCGCATCATCTATAGCGTGACGATCAATCTGGTGCCAAACCACCTTGATAAGCGAGCACATAAATATATCGGCATGGTACGGCAGGCATCGCGGAAGTACGGTGTCGACGAATCGCTGATTCTGGCAATCATGCAGACCGAATCGTCCTTTAACCCGTATGCTGTCAGCCATGCCGATGCGTTGGGGTTAATGCAGGTGGTACAACACAGCGCCGGGAAAGATGTATTCCGCTCTCAGGGGCGTTCGGGTACGCCAAGCCGCAGCTTCCTGTTTGATCCGGCCAGTAACATCGACACAGGTACAGCCTATCTGGCGATGCTCAACAATGTCTATTTGGGCGGTATTGATAATCCGACCTCGCGCCGCTATGCGGTGATCACCGCCTATAACGGCGGGGCGGGTAGCGTGCTGCGCGTTTTCTCCAGCGATAAGATTCAGGCCGCAAATATTATCAACAGCATGTCCCCGGGGGATGTTTATCAAACCCTGACCACGCGACATCCATCCGCAGAATCACGTCGTTATCTTTACAAGGTTAATTCCGCACAGAAAACCTATCGTCGACGTTAACATCGTCCTCTCCTGACACCTCCGCTAACGGATGTCAGGAGAGCAAAAGTGTTAACTCCGTCACTCTTTTACCTTGCAATTAGAAATTGTTTGCAAATATTTGTCACAGCTAACAAAAAAAGAGTGTCTCTCATTGATAGAATCACATCATATTGCAACGGCAAATGTGCCTTTTAAAACATTCATCCGCATTACGGTGTGAGGAAATTAACATGAATCTTAAGCTGCAGCTGAAAGTCCTCTCCTTTCTGCAGTTCTGCCTGTGGGGTAGTTGGCTCACGACCCTCGGCTCTTATATGTTTGTCACCCTTAAATTCGATGGTGCATCCATTGGCGCAGTGTATAGCTCCCTGGGGATTGCCGCCGTATTTATGCCAACGCTGTTAGGGATCGTGGCTGACAAATGGATCAGTGCAAAATGGGTTTATGCACTTTGCCACCTGGTCGGCGCAGGAACACTGTTCGCCGCCGCCGAGGTCACCACGCCAGGGGCTATGTTCTTTGTAATCTTGCTTAACTCACTGGCCTATATGCCAACGTTAGGGCTAATCAACACTATCTCTTACTATCGCCTGCAATCTGCCGGGATGGATATTGTCACCGACTTCCCGCCAATTCGTATCTGGGGCACCATCGGCTTTATTCTGGCCATGTGGGCGGTAAGCTTCTCTGGCTTTGAACTGAGTCATATGCAGCTTTACATCGGCGCGACATTATCCGTGGTACTGGTACTGTTTACCCTGACGCTGCCGCATATTCCGGTTGCCAATCAGCAAAAAAACCAGAGCTGGACGTCAATGCTCGGCCTGGATGCATTCGCGTTGTTTAAAAACAAGCGTATGGCTATTTTCTTCATCTTCTCAATGATGCTGGGTGCAGAGCTGCAAATTACCAATATGTTCGGCAATACCTTCCTGCACAGCTTCGATAACAACCCACTGTTCTCCGGTAGCTTTATCGTTGAACACGCCTCGGTGATGATGTCGATTTCGCAGATTTCTGAAACCCTGTTTATCCTGACCATCCCGTTCTTCTTAAGCCGTTACGGTATCAAGAACGTCATGCTTATCAGTATCGTCGCGTGGATGCTACGCTTCGGTCTGTTTGCTTACGGCGATCCGACTCCGTTCGGTACCGTGCTGCTGGTTCTGTCGATGATTGTTTACGGTTGTGCTTTCGACTTCTTCAACATCTCGGGTTCCGTATTTGTGGAAAAAGAAGTGCGACCTGAAATTCGCGCCAGCGCACAGGGTATGTTCCTGATGATGACCAACGGCTTCGGCTGTATTCTGGGCGGTCTGGTGAGCGGTAAAGTGGTTGAGTACTATACACTGAATGGTATTACTGACTGGCAGACCGTGTGGCTGATCTTCGCAGGTTATTCACTGGTTCTGGCGTTCGCTTTCGTGGCACTGTTTAAATACAAACACGTTCGCGTACCGGCTGGCTCCCAACCCGTCGCGCATTAATCTTCATTTATTGGAAAAGGTCACCTGTCGGTGACCTTTTTTTTGCCGGATGGCGCTTACTTCAAGACGTAGCCAAACAGACGCTTAATTCCGTCAGCATCGGTCTCGCTGTAGACCCCTTGCAGCTCCGGCGAGAATCCTGGGAGCAGGTTAACGCCCTCTTCCAGCGCCAGAAAATAACGCTGAACCGCCCCACCCCATACTTCTCCCGGTACCACGCACAGTACACCAGGAGGATAAGGCAGCGCACCTTCTGCCGCAATGCGACCCGCGGCATCACAAATACGCACCAGCTCAACGTCACCACGGATAAAGGCACTGTGGGCGTCCTGCGGATTCATCGCCACGACCGGCAAACTCTCCTGACGGAACATCGCCTTTTGTAGATCCTTCACATCAAAGCTGACGTACAGATCGTGCATCTCCTGGCACAGCTCACGCAGCGTGTAATCCCGATAGCGTACCGGGTATTTGTTGGTGATGGTAGGCAGCACATCAGCTAACGGCGTGTCGTCCTCAATATGCTGTTCAAACTGCGCCAGCATAGCCACCAGTTGCGCCATTTTCTCTGCGCTTTCTGCAGGCGTCAGCAGGAACAGAATTGAGTTGAGGTCGCATTTCTCCGGCACGATGCCATTTTCACGCAGGTAATGCGCCAGAATCGTCGCCGGGATGCCGAACTCGGTATATTGCCCGGTCTGCGCATCAATGCCAGGAGTGGTCAGCAACAGTTTGCAGGGATCGACAAAATACTGGTCGCACGCGTAACCGGAAAAACCATGCCATTTCGCGCCCGGTTCAAAGCTAAAGAAGCGACGCTCGCTGGCGATGGTTTTCGTCGGATAGGTTTCCCACGGTTTGCCATCGATCACGGGGGGAATAAAGGGCTGGAGCAGCTTACAGTGGGCAATGATAGCTTTACGTGCCTCAATCCCCATCTCCACGCATTCTGCCCACAAACGACGCCCGCTCCCTCCTTCATGGATTTTAGCGTTAACATCCAGCGCGGCAAATAACGGATAAAACGGGCTTGTAGAGGCATGCAGCATAAACGCGTTGTTCAGACGTTTGTGCGGGCAGAAACGCGCCTGACCACGAATATGGTTATCTTTTTTGTGGATCTGCGAGGTTTGCGAGAACCCGGCCTGCTGCTTATGCACCGACTGGGTAACAAAAATCCCCGGATCGTTAGCATTAAGCTCCAGCAACAACGGCGATCCATCGGCCATCATCGGAATAAACTGCTCGTATCCGACCCAGGCAGAATCAAACAGGATGTAATCACACAGACTGCCAATCTTGTCGATCACCTGCCGGGCGTTGTAGATCGTCCCGTCATACGTGCCAAGCTGAATAATTGCCAGACGGAACGGGCGCGGCTGTTCGGCCTTTTGCGGTGCAACCTCCCGGATCTGCTGGCGCAAATATTCCTCATCAAAACAGTGCTCATCAATACCACCAATAAAGCCAAACGGATTGCGTGCCGCCTCCAGATAAACCGGCGTGGCTCCAGCCTGAATCAGAGCACCATGATGGTTCGACTTGTGGTTATTACGGTCAAATAGCACCAGATCGCCACGCGTCAGTAACGCATTAGTCACCACTTTATTTGCAGCCGATGTGCCATTCAGAACAAAGTAGGTTTTATCCGCATGGAAAACTTTAGCGGCAAATTTTTGCGCATGTTTGGCCGACCCTTCATGGATGAGCAGATCGCCCAGTTTGACGTCAGCATTGCACATATCCGCACGAAACAGATTTTCGCCAAAAAACTCGTAGAAATGACGACCCGCTGGATGCTTCTTGAAAAACTCGCCATGCTGATGTCCCGGGCAGGCAAAGGTGCTGTTCCCCATTTCAACATACTGAGTCAACGTGTCATAAAACGGCGGCAACAGCTCTTCCTCATAACGACAGGCTGCGGACTCAAGCTCCAGCCAGTCCTGTGCATTACCGCGAATAATTGCCTCAACGCCTGCAGGTACACCCACATCAGTCTCTGAAAAAATAAACACGGGCAAATGAAAACCTGTGCGTTTAAGCAACGAAAGGATCCCACTGCGGCTGTCCGCAACAGTAATGACGACTGCCGCAACATCAGTAAAATCGGTACTGTCCAGCGACACCACCTGACGATGGGTAGACAGGCGAGAGACCAGTTCACCACTGGCGGCAATATTCATTGATTTCATAAGCGCAAAAACCCGTTTCGGGAAAGTCAAAAGCCCCGGGCAAAGCTGCATTGCTTCGCCCTACGAAATGACAGGTCAAACTGGTAACCAGCCCCGACCGCCAGACATCAGTAAAAGCAGATAGCCTCTGATTTTACTGTTATCCTGCAGTGAGCGTGCGTTGCCGTCACCGCATAGTGGGAGAGTGAAAAAATATCGCAGGAAGGGGCAATCTTCGCGCATAAAGGCGATGTTGAAGGCGATGTAGGGGGAATATATTCATCCCAGGCAGCCCCGTCAGACAGGAGAAAATTCGCGCAATTTTGGCACCTTTAACTATCAGGCGCAAGACAAAATCCTATGCATATATCTTGCAGATAAACACCCATTTTTCCGATCGATAGCGTCATAATAATGCAATCTGAAAACATAAACACACCCGGGCCATTGCCTTTAGCATCAAGACGATAACGGGTAATCAGGAGCGAATGTGGTAATCGGACCTTTTATTAATGCCAGCGCCATTTTATGTGGCGGTGTTCTCGGCACACTACTCAGCCAGCATTTACCAGAACGTATTCGAGTCTCAATGACCTCTATTTTCGGGCTGGCCTCTCTGGGTATTGGGATTTTACTGGTAATTAAGTGCGCCAATCTGCCAGTCATGGTTCTGGCAACGCTGGTCGGCGCGTTAATCGGCGAGATTTGTTATCTGGAAAAAGGGATTAACGCTGCTGTAGCTAAAGCACAACAGGTTTTCACCAGATCAGATGTAAATGCAACGCATGAGTCTTTTATCCAAAGCTATGTAGCAATCATTGTGCTTTTTTGCGCCAGCGGTACCGGGATCTTTGGGGCGATGCATGAAGGGATGACTGGCGACCCTAATATTTTAATCGCTAAGTCTTTTCTCGATTTCTTCACCGCCGCCATCTTCGCCTGCTCGCTGGGTATTGCGGTATCAGCCATTTGCGTGCCGGTGCTGGCAATCCAGTTAACTCTGGTCACCTGTGCTGCGTTGATTTTGCCACTGACAACGCCTGCAATGATGGCCGATTTTAGCGCTGTAGGCGGATTATTGCTGCTGGCAACCGGCTTACGCATTTGTGGAATCAAAATGTTCGCGGTCGTTAATATGCTTCCCGCTCTGCTACTGGCAATGCCGCTTTCCGCTGCATGGACTGCATTTTTTGCCTGAGAATGCGTGCAATACCAGCAATCTGGTGATAGATTGTGCAGTCTGCATTGAATTGAAGAAATTTCGTTGACGAAACGAAGCGAATCGGTTTTAATGCGCCTCGTTGCCCGGATAGCTCAGTCGGTAGAGCAGGGGATTGAAAATCCCCGTGTCCTTGGTTCGATTCCGAGTCCGGGCACCAAATTCATATCAACGGACCTCCACGGAGGTCCGTTTTTGCATTCTAAGCCCGCCAAAAGCAACACTTCTACAATCCCTTAACTCCACCCAGCTCAATCAACTTCAACCCGCATCAAGTCCCTTGCGAGGGTATAACTGAGGGTATAGTCTGATTCGATAAAATTTATACCCTTTTTACTATCAGGAGATACCGCCAATGGCGCTCACTGACGCTAAAATCCGTGCAGCTAAACCGGATGATAAACCTTATAAACTTGCCGACAGCGGCAACATGTTTTTGCTTGTTCACCCTAACGGCTCGCGCTACTGGCGGCTCCGATACCGATTTCTGGGCAAAGAGAAAACACTTGCTCTGGGCGTCTATCCTGAAGTCTCGTTATCAGAAGCAAGGGAAAAACGCGATACTGCGAGGAAGCTGATAGCTGAGGGAACTGACCCTTGCGAACAGAAACGGATCAAAAAATCTGTACCCGAAACAGCTCAGACATTTGAAGGCATCGCAAGACAGTGGCATAAGAGCAATAAAAAATGGTCGGATTCTCATAGCGAGAAAATACTGAAAAGCCTGGAGACACATGTGTTTCCCTTTATTGGCTCACGTGACATTACCACCCTCAGGACTCCCGATTTACTTGTTCCCGTTAAAGCAGCCGAAGCTAAAGAGATTTATGAGATTGCAGCCCGCCTTCAGCAGCGTATCACTGCAATCATGCGCTATGCTGCTCAGTCAGGCATTATCAGTTATAACCCTGCCGTAGATATGGCTGGTGCTTTAACGACGGTGAAACGCCAGCATCGCCCTGCCCTCGCCTTAAATCGTATTTCAGAGCTACTTGAACGGCTGGATGCCTACAGAGGACAACCTCTCACCCGACTGGCAACTAAACTTACCCTGCTTATCTTCATCCGTTCCAGTGAGCTTCGCTTTGCCAGGTGGTCTGAGATCGACTTCAGGAAAGCCATGTGGACCATTCCTCCAGAGCGGAAACCGATTGAAGGGGTGAAGTATTCCTATCGTGGCTCAAAAATGCGGACAGAGCATTTGGTGCCACTCTCGACTCAGGCGCTGGAGATTCTGAAAGAGATCCACACCATCAGCGGGGAATATGAGCTGATTTTCACTGGCGATCACAATCCGTGGAAACCCATGAGTGAAAATACGGTGAATAACGCGTTACGCCTGATGGGGTACGATACAAAGGTCGATGTCTGTGGCCACGGCTTCCGGGCAATGGCCTGTAGTTCGTTGATTGAGTCAGGGTTATGGTCGAGAGATGCTGTTGAACGCCAGATGAGCCATCAGGAACGTAATGGCGTACGTGCAGCTTACATTCATAAAGCGGAGTTTCTGGATGAACGCAGGCTCATGCTGCAGTGGTGGGGGGATTTTCTGGATGCAAACCATGAAAAGCCGGTCTCACCTTTCGATTACGCCAGACAATAATTATAATCTTTTCTCCCGGCAGAAATGCCGGGAGAATGTTTCCTTATTTTATTTTTTTCCCTGTATACCTTTATTCACAGAGGTATTGGAGGCTCACTAACACCTGACCCTGAGCTGAAATATTTTACGCAGGGACAGTGGATTACCTATACTACCCAGGTTAAAGCCTGCCACAGCAATTAATGATAAAATAAGACACGAAATAACGGGATGCCACTATGAGCTTTTTAACGGATGAAGAAATTAATGCACTGACAATAAAACGAATGATTTTCCATGTCGTTGGCGGGGAACTGGAGATCCCCGTGCTGCTCAGTGAAATATCACCGCCTGAACACGTCGATTTTTTTCTGGAGCGGATTAAATCTGCATTAAGCGGTAACATGTTCCGGTTTACGGAATTGTCCAATACAGAGCGTATTCTGCGCCTCATCAGGAACCATGCCGATACCAACACCAGTAGTTTCACCGAACAGTCCACCTTTCTTGCAAACGATTTTCAGTCTCACCATCACACCAAGAATGCCAGTATGGGGGTATTCTTTCTTTTTGAGCTTCGCACCCTCAACGATGAAAAACTGTTTGCTCTCATTAAATATGATAATGAAGATGTGGTGCGTTACGTGCTGGATGAAGAAGGAAACGAGTTTCAGGTCCCCAGACTCGAACGTTTCCGCGAAAGTTTCGTCAAGAAAGCGGAAGCCATGCAGAAAATTGCTCTGGTCCGCCTGACGGCAGATGCTCAGGGTGGACAGGTTGTCGTACGGGATCGCAGCAAACGAACCAATATCTCCGTTTATTTTGAGCGTTTTTTGCAGGTACAACGAGTCAACAGTACAACCGACCTCAGCAACAAACTGGTTGCCGCGCTTAAGGATGTCTTCAAAAAGCACCGCGACCTGCTGCCGGACGACATCAGACGCAGTGGTGTTAACAAGATTTATGAAACGTTACATCACGGGGCACAGGATTTTAATACCGATGAGCCGCTTTCCCTGCTGAACCAGATTTTTGGACCAATGGAAGAAGATCATCCACTGGTCAAATCCTTCACCCGAAAAATAAAAGACCTGGGCATTTCAGGTGAATCTTTCCGGATCGTCCCTGAGAACATCCCTAAGCCACGGAAAAGAAAACTGGAAACACTGGAAGATGTTATCGTTATCTACGATGAGGATAATGCCCCGGATATCGAAACGATGGAAGACGGGCGAAAACGTATAGTGATTGTGACTGCTGGGCTGGTGACAGATGACATCGATACTGGAAAAAATCGGTAAGGCAATTGACTGCTCACGCCGCGCATCTGATCTGGTGATCACGGAAGATCAGCAAACAACCACCCGGAAACTGTTCATTTCCGGAACCATGGATAATGACACCCTTCAGTTATGGGGAGATGTGATAGATACTGATGCTGAAAACCTTAGGATCACCTTTGTTGATGAAAGTCGGGATGATATCCACCCTGCGCAGGGTGTCCCCGGTCAGAAACACTTTATCACCATAATCAGCGATGAGATCCCCGGGATCCTGCGACTCTTCACCCTGGAAGGGTGGCGCACGTTTTTACTCCAGGATCCCAGGCTTCGTCAGTATCACCGTATCTACGCCCTGTTTGTCAATGAATCGTTTGAAACACAACAGTGGAAGGTTGTGCCATGGAAACAGATGCAGCCGGAAGAGAGCGAAACCAACGCCCCCACCCGGACAGTCTCCGCCACAAAAAGTATTATCAGGTGTTTTTCAACCGACTTTCTTCCTCCGGATACCATCACCCCCTGGATCCTGATATCCGGCGATAAAATGACCGACGAACCCATGAAGCTCTGGGCGTCGCTCGCCTGCCGGGAGTTGTTGAAGTGTTTCGCCAATGAGCTTTTTTCCGCTGAAATAAAAAAAGTCGGATTGTCCGGAAAACCGCCACGGAAAATCTCTTTCGGGGAAGAACATGAGACTCTGTCCGCCTTTGACGTCATTCAGGAAACGGCAAAATGGATTTTTCTGGAAGGGGACGAAATTGAGCTTAAACATACCTTTCTGTCCAGCGAACTGGCCAGAGAATGGCCGGAGGGTGTCACATTCTGTGAAGGCATTGTGTACCGGCTCCCCCCTGCGCTGGAGTCAGCCAGGCTGCTCTACAAGGCCCATATCCGGACGGGGGGAAAAGACACCCTGAAATCGCTGGGCGATTTGCGAAAAAACCTGACAGAGGATACCCAAAAAATTCTGCAGCAGTCGCGAGACCTGTCTTCCGCGTTGTGGAAAGATATGGCCCTGGTTATCAGCACGCTGGTTCTTCGCTACAGTCTGGAGGCTCTGAAGGCAAGTGGTCCGCAAAAAGTGTATGCCCTGGCATTTTGTGCACTGGCCCTGTATATCGCCATCTCATACGGGGTGTCGGTCTATATCAACAGGCATTCCCTTTTACTGCTGGGAAAAAACAGAACCACCTGGAGAAATAAGTTATATGGTTTTCTGGATGAACAGGATTACCAGGAGCTGGCAGGTCTTCCTGTTAATGCCGCAATGCAGTCATATCACCGGGTTGAGCGACTAACGTCGATCATAGTACTTATTCTGGTCACACTATTACTCACGGCAGCAGCGAGTGAATTCTGGTCGATCAGTATGCTCTTTCAGTCTGGCTACACCTGGGTTATGAGTGGGCTACAGTTTCTGACTCCTTCGTGGGTCCAATGCGGACCGAACGGGGTTCTTGTGTATCCTTCAGGGCTGAAATGAAGCAATCAGAGATCATACTCAGCCCTGATATCGAAGGATCAGACTGGCATGCCGTAACGAGGGGGTATTACTTAACGGTAAAACTGTCAGAAAATTAATGAAAGAGCTGGGGATTAGCAGTCTGATCCGCATAAAAAAATACCGATCATACAGAGGGTCAGAAGGTAGAACCTGCGATAACATCCTGAAGCGACAGTTTGATGCAGAGCGACCAAACGAGAAGTGGGTAACAGATGTCACTGAATTTAAAGTAAATGGTCGGAAGCTTTATTTATCACCGATAATGGATCTTTATAATGGTGAAATTATCGCTTACAACCTTGCTGCCCATCCATTGCCATCGATGGTGAATACTATGCTCACCGACGCTATGAAACTGTTGGCTAAAGCTGAACGACCACTCCTGCATAGCGATCAAGGTTGGCAATATCAGATGCCGCGATGGCAGCAATGGCTAATGAGCAATGGTATAACCCAGAGCATGTCACGTAAGGGAAATTGCCTTGATAATGCCGCAATAGAGAGCTTCTTCGGGACGTTGAAAGCTGAATGCTATTACCTTAATGAGTACAAAAGCGTGGAAGAGTTAAAACGAGACATCACCAGCTATATTGATTATTACAACAATCTGAGAATAAAAGAAAAACTTGGAGGCCTTAGTACGGTAGAATACCGACTAAGGCAAGCTGCATAGGGTTGTCCAAGATCTGGGGCGCAGACCAATAAGTAGTGGGAACCAAAGTGTCAGATATGCAGAAAAATGTAACTCCCGGCAGACGTAAAGGCTGCCCTAATTATTCTCCGGAGTTTAAGCAGCAGCTCGTTGCCGCCTCCTGCTAACCCGGGATATCCATCTCAAAACTGGCGCTTGAAAATGGCATTAACGCTAATCTGTTGTTCAAATGGCACCAGCAGTGGCGAGAGGGAAAGCTGCTATTACCTTCCTCAGAGCGTCCTCAGCTACTTCCTGTGGCTCTCGATGCCACCGCCGTACAGCCAGAACAGCCCGCTGAGAACTCAGAGCTCAGCATCAGCTGTGAAGTGAGCTTCCGGCACGGGACGCTCCGCCTCAATGGCTCTGTCAGCGCAAAACTTCTGACTCTGCTGATACAGGAACTGAAGCGATGATCCCGTTACCTTCCGGGACCAAAATCTGGCTGCTTGCCGGTATCATCGATATGCGTAATAGCTTCAACGGCCTCACCGCAAAGGTGCAGACAGCGCTCAAAGATGATCCGATGTCCGGCCACGTATTCATCTTCCGGGGCCTTAGCGGCAGTCAGGTCAAACTGCTGTGGTCAACCGGCGACGGGCTGTGCCTGCTGACCAAACGGCTGGAGCGCGGCCGCTTCGCCTGGCCGTCGGCCCGCGATGGCAAAGTGTTCCTGACGCCGGCACAACTGGCGATGCTCCTCGAGGGCATCGACTGGCGACAGCCTAAAAGGCTGCTGACATCCCTGACCATGCTGTAGTCCTCTTTATCCTGGTTGTTGCTGTATAAGCCTGGTAAAATACGGGCTTATGAACGACACCTCTTCTGACGACATCCTTCAGCTGAAACAGCGCCTTGCCGAACAGGAAGCGCTGAACCAGGCCCTGCTGGAAAAACTGGCCTCCCGTGAACGCGAAATAGACTATCTGCAGGCGCAACTGGACAAGCTCCGCCGGATGAACTTCGGCAGTCGTTCCGAAAAGGTCTCCCGCCGTATCGCGCAGATGGAAGCTGACCTGAACAAAGTAATAATGCTGCTCAGATTCAACGTGGTAATCGATATTCACTTTCGCTTTTTTAATATGCAGGTAGCGCCATGGATGTACCGGCAGAGGGCGAAGCGCGGCCTGATCCAATCTTGCGAAGGCTTCCCTGCGATTGCCGGGAATCTTTTTGAAGGGGTGCGCATTGAGGCTGGCAACCAGCGTACGGATACAGTGGTTCAGCTCCGACAGCGAGAAGAAGACCTGGTGACGTAACCGGGCCAGGAACCAGCGTTCGACGATTTGCACGCCTACCTCCGCTTTGGGTTTGTCTCTGGGCTTTCGGGGACGGGCGGGTATCACTGCAACCTGATAATGCTCAGCCAGTTGCTGGTAGGATGGATTCAGCTCGGGATCGTAACGGCAGGCCTTGTTTACCGCGCTTTTCAGATTATCCGGTACCAGTATTTCGGGTACTCCACCAAAGAACTCCAGCATCCTGACATGGCTGAGAAGCCAGTCCTGCAGTGACTGCGTCCAGGTGGCTTCAGCGAAGGTATAATTTGAGGCCCCCAGAACGGCTACGAAGATCTGTGCCTGGCGGCATTCGCCAGTTTCCGGCGAGATGACAGTAATCGTTGGCCCGCAGTAGTCGATAAAGCATTTTTCCCCGGCGATATGCTGCTGGCGCATGGAGCGCTTCTGCAACTGGCACCATGCCTGATAGCAGTAGCAGAACTGTGAGTAGCTGTATGCCCTGACAGGTACCCGCTGACAGTATTCCTCCCATAACAGATGACGGGTGACGCCTTTTTTACGCAGCTCCATGTGGATTTCAGCCCAGTCAGGATCCCCCAGTTCGCCAGGACGGCTGTCGGACTCCGGATACAGCAGACTGGCAAGCCTGCCGATTGGGTCAGGGAGTTACTGTGTAAGAAAAGTAACTTTGTCGTGACCTGCGCTCTCGCAAACAAGCTGGCTAGAATAGCCTTGGCACTTACGGCACGACAGCAAACTTACGAAACATAACGAGAATAACACTTTTAAACAATCACTTATCTGGTTTTGCGAATACTGATTATTGATGATACAAACGGCCCACCGGCCTGTAAAACGGAAAGGCTCGCTGAAGCCGTATAATTTCTGGAGGTTCATCAGGCGCGGAACTCATCGAGGCGTGGAAAAAAAATTCCACTCTGATGCCGAATAGATTCAAGCAAACCAACTTATTGTCAAAATCGGTGTTGCAAAAACGGGAGTGACCATAGATTCGTTTTCCAGACGTCCTCCTTGATTACGCCCAACTGGTCGATGTTGGTGATGCAGAAAACCACGATAAGAGGTGTCAGAAATCGACTCTAATACATTCGGTCTCAAGATGATCGAATAAGACTCTATATTTCAGACTGTTAGTCTCTAAAAGAGGTTTTCCACACGGTTGACCTTCAAACAACATCAAGTACTGATTCAATCCTTTTTTTTGCCTGACTAGTCAGGCGTTTAATGCCAAGCGAGCGGGTCATTTCCTGTATCTTATTGTCACCTTCAATACTCAGCGCCAGTGCGCGTAATTCCTCACTGGGGATCGCGTCAACCTGACGAATGTCGTTATCCGTGGCTGGCAAACGAAACACATTCCAGTCAGCACGTTGCGCTGCGGACAGCCAGACGAAGTCTTCACCTGAGTGATCGGTTGCAAGGTGATAGTGTTGATCCACAATTTCCATTACGCGTTCACGTATCAGTCTGCCGGCGCGAGTGAAGCCGTGTATACGTGCGATGCGTTGCACAAGCGTTGTATCCAGGACTGGTGATTCACTTGTCACCACCGCTTCAATGAGGGTTTTAAGTGTCTCATCATATTCAGCGATATAGAATTGTTCTGCATCTGTCCTGTCGCACCATTCCTGAAGATCGTTAACGACATACTTACCGACATTCACTGGCTTGTCGTTATTCTGAGAAGCTAAAGATGCATACTTCAGCCCAGTGTTACCATCATCTTCGCTTACTTTGGCAGTAAGCGGGATGACAGGGGTTACTGACGCGGATATTTCCGCATCATTAGCGACAGGTGTAGTTTCAGAAACCAGTATGTCATCACTGACATCATTGGTTACGGGAGCGATGACTGGCGTAATCTGCTTTTGTTTTTCTGCTTCAGCAATCAGTGCGGCTTCCGCTGCTCTGGAGTCCTCCAGCAGGCGACTTATTGCTGCATCCAGCCTGTCGAGTGCGCCTTCTTTATCAATCCACCATTCTGTTGACCAGAGGCGCAGTAATTTCCAGCCCAGGCCCTGCAGGATGGAGCTCCGGACTTTATCGCGATCGCGTGCTGTTGCTGCGCTATGGTAAGTGGCGCCGTCACATTCAACACCGACAAGATAGTCGCCAGGCTTATCCGGATGAACGATCCCCAAATCAATACGGAAACGGGATACGCCAATTTGCGGGACAACATGCCAGCCTTTTCTTCTCAGGCCATTTGCCACTGCCTCTTCAAACGGTGAGTCATAACCGCCTACAGACCCACGTACTGCCTGGGCAAGAGCTACAGGGCCGCGCTGGGCAAACTCAATAAAGTGTTTGAGGTCAGCAACCGCGCGGGCGTTGGTCCGATTAAGGTCGATAAAGGAAGGATCGAACGAGCTGAAGACCATCATTTCCTGCCGCGCACGTGTGACGGCAACATTCAGTCGGCGCCAGCCTCCCTCGCGATTAAGCGGTCCAAAATTCATCGACATTGTATTTGCGCCCGGTTCAGTCGGGCCGTACCCGATGCAGAGTATGATCAAATCGCGTTCATCCCCCTGAACCGTTTCGAGGTTTTTAACCACAACAGGTTCTTCCAGTTCAGACTGGAAGAAGGGTTCAATTTCAGGGTGTTGCTGTCTGGCACGGTCCAGCAGATCGCTGACTAGCTTTTGCTGTTCGGTATTCAGCGTGATAATGCCTATCGATCTGCCTGATGCAACGAACTCTTTATCAGTCAGTCGCTTCACCGTTTCAGCGACGATCGCTTCTGCCTCGGCCTGATTATGACGTCCTTTCCCTTTAGAGTAGACGCCTGCAACCTTGCACCACTGGACAGCACTTTGCTTTGTTTCCGAAGCGGGGAACGTAATCAGGCTACTGTCATAGTAGCGATGGTTGGAGAAGGTAATCAGGCTTTCATGACGGCTCCGGTAATGCCAGCTCAGGCTGTGGTTATACAGGCCGGCAGCAAGACACTCATCCAGAATGCTTTCCATATCTTCTTCAGTATCATCGTCAGTGTCATTGGCTGCACGATTAAAAAAGCTGGTAGGCGGCATTTGGCGGGGATCGCCAGCGATTACCACCTGTTTGCCACGCGCCATGGTGCCGATAGCATCCCACGGGGCAATCTGCGATGCTTCATCGAAAATCACAAGGTCAAACAAGTCCTGGTCCGAGGGCAGGAACTGGGCGACTGAAAGCGGACTCATAAGCATGCAGGGGGCAAGTTTGGCCATGGCATCTCCCATTTCTGCTGCCATCTGACGTACCGGTTTATGACGACGGGATTTCTGTAGTTCATGTTTAAGCAGAGCAAAACCACCCTGCTTGCTGACCTCATTTTTTGCAGGAATGACGCCACATAAACGGGCACGGATGTAGCGTACTGCCAGTTTGGACAGACGATCGGTTTGCGTACGGTAAGCCTCAATATCACTCATGTGCTCAGCCGGCACAAAATTGTGCAGCAGCGGCTCTGAATCGATCATCCACGATGCAAACCAGCGGCAATAGGCAGTTTCAAAAATCTCTGCCGCGCTGATGTCTCCTGAGTCAAGATGGACCAGCGCGTTGATCACTGGTTGCAGGCCATGTGAAATCGCTTCCTCACGCACACGGCTCCAGTCACTCCAGGCTTTAAGAGCGGACTGATGTTGCAGGATATTGAGTGCGCAGTCACGCAGTGCCGGGAGCGATGGTTTATCCTCAGATGGTTTTATCAGATTGCAGAAGCTAACCTGTGCATCATTGAAATCGGCGATCGCTGTGCGCAGTTTCCGGGTTAGTGCGGAGATAACGCCCTGCGAACCGAGAAGGTCATTGGCATCAACAATCAGGTTTTTTACCGCAGTGCGGATCTCGGCCAACTGCTGTGGCGAAGAAGCGAAACCACCAAGCGAATTGCGGATAGATTCGGCAAGTTGCAGGGTGGTCTGCAACTGTGCAACGTTGGTATCCAGTCCAACCCATCCCGGCAGAGATACAGTAGCAGAGTTAAGCTCGGTCAGACGTTGCAGCAATGTCTGCAGAGTTTCAGCAATGGGGAGATCAACGGATAAGTCGGGGGCTGACGTTAGCGAGTGTTGTCGGATAACTTCACCAATGACTTTCTTGCGGGCACTGGTCGCAAAGAACCAGAATTTTTTGTCAGCGACGTCAAGTGCGTTTCTGATCTGTGGGACATTAACGTGCTGCCAACTGTTACAAGGGTAGGTAACTGACAGATTAGCCTTTGTCGCTTCAATCTCTTTCAGGAGGTGAACGGCTTTATTCGCTGACTCTATACGGCTTGCGGCATCCGGTGCGAACATGAAACTCAGATCAATGCCGTAAGCTTCCGACAATAATTCACAGAATGAAGTTAACTGCGACAGTCTCTCCGGCTCGGTAGAGAGCAGAGTAACTCCCGTCGCCTTCAGTAACGCCTCGGTCGCGTCTTCAAGGTGATCGATGGTTGCAGGCAATGAGTTTGCTGCAGCAATGAGAGAGGACTGCCATCCATTGGTCCAGTCAGCCTGCGCGATGAGTTCAAAATGATCGCCGTGCTGTTTCCATGCATCACGGTTCAGCTCCAGACGTTTTACTATCTCTCTGAACTGTGTCATCTCTGCAGAAGAATGCAAAGTCGATGCAGGCCAGCTAAAGTGCGGCGTGGCGCTACTTGCATCCCTGATAACTGTGCCCATTGCCTGATGGAGTGTTAAGCCATTGGGCCAGCGCCGATGGAGCAAACGGACAACCTCATTGAGTTTGTCACGCAGGTGCTGCACCTTGGCCGCTTCTTCCTTCCACTCCTCGGTGGTTAGTAGATCACGCGCATCCCATGCCCGCTCGAGCTGTTTCAGAAAATCCATCTTGGACGTTTTGCTCGAGTGCAGTTCCAGACAAAATTCACCGAGTCCCTGGGCCTCAAGCCTACGATAGACCACATCCAGCGCCGCTTTCTTTTCAGCGACAAAAAGTACGCGCCTGCCTAGCGCAAGGTTATGCGCGATCATATTGGCTATGGTTTGCGACTTACCGGTACCGGGTGGGCCATCCAGAACAAAATCCCTGCCTTTTGCAGAGGCTACAACAGCGGCGATTTGCGAGGAATCTGCAGGCAACGGCAAGAAAAGATCCTGCGTATTGATGTTGTCATCGAGTTCATGAGCGTTGATGACTTCTCCGCTCTTATCCAGAACGGCATTTTCCTGGCCGCGTTCGATAAGATACTTTACCAGCGCACTTTGCATCAGCTGAGGTGCCCGGTCGATGAGATCTTTCCACATCAGATATTTGGCAAAAGAGAATGTGCCAATCACGACATCGCGGGTGACTTCGAAACCGGGTATGTCGCGTACAGCACGCCGTACCATATTCCAGATACCATCCACATCAACACCACTTTCATCGGTGGGTAGATCACCATCGAGGCCGTTGATTGTCAGAGCAAAGTCATTATGCAGCAGCTCAAGCAGTGTAAGGTTGAAGCGGGGCTCTTCTTCCAGCAAACGCATGGTCACGCCCGAAAGTGCACTTTTACGGTCAAGTTGAATCGGCAGCAGTATCAGTGGAGCAGAGTAACTTTTGGGGTCATCAGCAGATTTTTTCCATTTAAGGAAGCCAACAGCGAGGAAAAGAGTGTTGGCACCACCTTCCTCGAGATCACTTTTCGATTTTCGATAGAGGTCGATCAGGGATGACTCGAGGCGGTATTTTTCCATTGAGGAGACGACTTCACCGCGTTCCAGCGCAATCTGAGCGTATTCTTCCTGCAGGTTCTCATTTGTGAGCTGCTGATAAAGTTCGGCATCGCGGCCGCCGCTTTCGAGATCAGGGAGCGGGACAATGCGAATGCGTTTGCCTTCAGCCAGTTTATCTTCAAGATGGCCCGGATTCGCACAGATCAAACGAATGCCTTTAGCGCTTTCAGACAGGTGTAACAGGCGGTTACGGGTGGTTAAGTCCAGAAGTTTTCGTTGCCACTGTACCAGCCGCCCCCCGGCTTCTTTTTCGCCAGTTGTCTCGATATCAATATCAACATCAGGGATATAGGGGGCTTCCTCAAACCCATGCAAAATAACCTCGCAAGCATCCGACTGGTCTTCAAGGCGAGTGCCCCCCAGAGCCAGTGGCCGAATTTTCTGCATACGCGCGCGACGGGAATCAATGGCTGCGTGAAAAACATCCTCGTTAAGATGCTTTAACGCTTCATCAGATGCCTGAGTAAATGAAGGCGGGTGAGCTCTGGTCGCGAGAGTTGTCTCAAATACGACCATTTCTTTCAGGTCGACACGTTTGCGCACCGCAGAGACGTCATCTGTCACTAGCTGCGAAAATTCCTGCGGTTGTAACCAGACACCAGCAAACGCATGACCTTCACTGAGCATTAGCAGTGAATTCAGACCAATCTGTTCCAGTGCTGAAGCAAATAATAATGTTGTATCCAGACAGGTCGCGACTTTTCCTTCCAGAATGGCTCCTGGAGTGCGAATTTTCTGGCCATTGCGTTCAAAACTGGCTGGGGGAAGGGCATAACTGATATTGAGGTTGCAAACAGCAGTCCAGAGAGCTGAGGCAATTTCCCAGACACGAGTTCTCGACTTGCTTTCATAACCATTAAGAGCGTCATCCTTGCCTGCACGGCGAAGGACATCAGAGGTTGCCTTGAGTACACGATCCACAGCCGGATCATTAGGAATAATAAATGAAGGGAGCAATTCAATCATTGCACTGCCACCCCATTCATTTTTCGCCAGTGCCTCAAGCGGGTAATGGGTAATGAAGAGTTCTTCCTCACCCTGGCGCAAACTTAGCGTGACTTCGCAGAGTACGCTTTCAGTCAGTTCGGCTAGCCATTCAGCATTAAGTTTGATATCCCGATCTCTGATATCAAGTGAAGTACCGGGAAGCAGGCGATCGATATTCCATTTTTTTTCTTCGAGCACAGCTGGCACGGTCCTCAGATGCAGTGTCAGATCCTGAAATGTCTCTTCGGACTCATTATGCAAGATAAGCTCACGTAACAGCGGAACTGCATTTTGGTGTGATGTGAACCCCAGCTTGTGCGCGATACTCACCTGCGCTTTAATACCCATGAAACTAATTCTCCTTAAGAGGAAATCAATCAAATATGCACAGTATTGCTGACGACAGGAGATGCCTTGAACAGGCAGAAAGCATCAGCAATTTGATTGCTCTGACGACGAGTATAAGAACTGGCGCGCAAGTTCAGGATGCATCATTCGCGGATTAGGTTAGGGGGCGAAAGGCAGTGATTGTAAAATCTATGCACGCGTCCTCTACCGTCAAGAGGTCTCACTAAGAAGCATCTTAGTATTTCGCTAACATAAAGTATAAAGAGAACCTGATCTATAGATTAGGTCAGCCCAGTAATCTGAGGTAGGATAGCAATTTCATAAAATTTTATCTCAATGATAAATATAAGTTTTTACCCCCTCCCCCTCGATTCAACTGTAATAATGAACAACAAAAAAATCAAGAAAAGGTGATATTCGATATAATATTTTAAAAAATGGATTGATAACAATTGAATATATCCCTTTATTTGTTCCCTGTTATTTAACAAGCCACGATTTTAGTCATGTCTTTGTCAAACAGTGAACTCACAGCTCTTAGCAGACCACACGCCTCTTCAAGCGGTCCGCTACGTGCCATAAACGGACATTCAATCCTTCAATGTAATAACTTAGGATTAAATATCCTTTAGATTGATGTAGCACGACGGGACAAACTAAAGTGAAATTTGACTTAAATGGCGCATCCGATCAACTATTTTTAGCCACTATTACAATACGCGCAGAACGTGCGTCGTTTCATGAAAAAGGGGGCTGGCAATGTGTTGCCATTTGACAGTGCCAGCGCAAACAGTACTGGCACATACAGGTGAAAGCCTTTGAAAGGCTCGGCTAAGACGTTATGAAATTAGAGTCCTGCTAACCCTTCTCATCCCTGGACCCAGGAAATAAAAGCCAAACGGGAGAGAGCCTATAACGGTGAACAGAAGACTATAGATGGCAACTCATGCTCCCTGAATAATGAACAAGGATATGTCCCGGGTTTCCATTGGCAGATTGTACTGGTCTTCAACGCCCTGAAAGTGATCCGCACGGTCAGAGTGAAAAAAGCCTGCGTCAGATGCAACTGTATCGTTGAAGCCCCTGCGCCATCACGTCCCATCGACCGGGGTATCGCCGGACCGGGTCTGCTGGCCCGCGTGTTAACGAGCAAGTACTGTGAACATACGCCACTGTATCGCCAGACTGAAATCCTGGTCCGTCAGGGTGTGGATCTCAGCCGGGCGCTGCTCTCCAACTGGGTGGGTGCCTGCTGCCGGTTAATGGCCCCGCTGGATGAAGCCCTTTACCACTACGTGATGGACTGCCGCAAACTACACACTGACGACACACCTGTTCCGGTGCTGGCATCGGGCAGAAAGAAGACGAAAACCGGGCGGTTCTGGACGTATGTTCGCGATGACCGGAGCGCTGGCTCGTCAGATCCGCCAGCGGCGTGGTTCGCCTTCTCGCCAGACAGGCAGGGGAAACATCCTCAGCAGCATCTTCGCCACTATCATGGTGTGCTGCAGGCGGACGCCTTCGCAGGTTATGATCGGTTGTTCAGTCCGGAACGTGAAGGAGGGCCGCTGACAGAAGCCGCATGCTGGGCCCACGCGCGCAGAAAAATCCATGACGTCTATATAAATAAGCACGCAAACAGCGACAGCAGAAGAGGCCCTGAAACGTATCGGTGAGCTGTACGCGATAGAAGAAGAAATACGCGGCCTCACGGCATCTCAGCGGCTGGCAGCCAGGCGGTCCCGAAGTAAGCCGCTGCTGACATCGCTGCATGACTGGTTGGTGGAAAAAAGCACGACACTGTCAAAAAAATCCCGGCTGGGCGAGGCGTTCGTTTATGCCCTGAACCAGTGGGATGCGCTGTGCTACTACTGCGATGACGGCCTTGCAGAACCTGATAACAATGCAGCGCAGCGGGCGTTACGGGCAGTATGTCTGGGTAAAAAGAACTATATCTTCTTCGGCAGCGATCATGGTGGTGAACGTGGAGCCCTGCTATATGGGCTGATCGGAACATGTCGGCTCAATGGTATCGATCCGGAAACCTACCTTCGCTACATCCTGAGTGTACTGCCGGAGTGGCCGTCGAACAAAGTGGCTGAACTTCTGCCCTGGAACGTAGATCTCACCAATAAATAGCCGTCAATACGGCGCTCGCTGAACGCTTACATATTAAAAGATTATTCATTCCAAATACCAATAAAGAAAGTTCGACAGTGTCAACCATCAATCAATAGAATTACCCTATTTTTTTACATTAAACAATAGGCTGTAATGGCGTTTTTTTTAAGAAAAATACGATTCAAACATGGGATAATAAATTAAAATTCTGGCTATTTTTGGATTAGGGAGTCAATATGTCTGAAGGAGTTTCTAAAAATTCCAGATATGAAATCATTGCAATTCTGAGAGATGAACTCAGGATTCAATCTAAATTGTACTTCTATTGTAATAATATAAAACACCAGTCGACACTAAAAAAAATAGAAGGAAATTTTTTCTATATAAAACCATCCACCTCTCATCCTGGCCTTCCTAAAGAGAGCATTTTTTATTTTATCATCCACAGCCCATTAGGAAAAATAGAATTCACAACCAACAATCGAATCACTGCCAAAAACAATTCAAACAATCTTCTATGCTTCATTATCCCTGAATCATTATCAATACTACAACGAAGGACATCACCAAGAATTAACGTTAGGTACGAAAGCCAGTTTTATTGCTCTGGAAGATACAGAAGTGGCACTATTTATAAATATCACTTGAATGATATATCTGAAGGTGGTTGCTCGTTTATATCCCTGGAACCTTTGCATAGTTTTATTAGGAATGGAAATAAACTTGAAAATTCAGAGTTAAATCTTGGGGAGTACGGACAAATCCTTGTTAATTTAAAGATAAAGCATATATCCGAGAAAAATAATCACAAACAATGTGATACAACAAGCTTCAGAGTATCTTGCATGTTTTATTACGAAAGTGAAGAAAAAAAAGAGGAGATAGAAAAAATAATTGTCAAATTGATAATTGATAGAAAAATAAAAAACAGGCGAACCCTAGTTTAATTTACCTGATGAAATACAATTTCAATAAAAAACAACCACTTTAACCTAAAACACTATTAATTCAATAGCACACAAGACATTTTTTATGATAACGATAGTCAACAGGAAAATTTAACACATTGAAAAACACATTACTTTATACTGACGACAATATCATCGGACACTCGATCCATGATTATATGATTGATAACAAAAAAAACATCACCACTCTTAACTTCCAGGATATTGTTAAGGGGACCAGCGCGCCATCAACCACTACCATTATTGTCAACACTATCCATAAGGATATCTCTGCAGCCACAACGGTCGCATTGCTTAACACCCTGCGCAAGCGTCTTACGCACTGTGCTTTGCTGGTTTTAATTGTAAAAAGTGACCTCTCCAGACTGTTCAGGGAGCTGCTTGATATCGATCATTTATTGATTTTGACTGAAAAATCTTCTTTATCAGATTTCTCAGCCATCATCAACAGACCTTTGACCGCCGATGGCTGTCAGGGATTATGTACCCGGCGTAAGCTAACCGCCAGGGAACTTCAGGTTCTGGAGCTAATCATTGCCTGTAACAACAATAAAAGAATCGCATTACTCCTCGATATTGATCACAAAACGGTACACAGCCATAAAGTACATATTATGAAGAAACTGGGGATGAATAACTCACGGATAATGAATAAAAGGATAGTCAATATGTATCGGTGCTAAAGCCAAAAATATGTGGGTGACCAATCAAAAGCCGATAATTCATTGGTAATCTGCCTTTAATAATCATTCCCATCGACATAAACCTCACCTATAATAAAGTTATCTTCTCTTTACCTCCGACCTGATTTTTGACGAGAGATAATGAACGCGACTCTGTTTTCCAATCATAATTTATCACGTAGCGATATATCCGTTCGTTATGTCTTTCAAAAGATGTTTTCCCCAAAAAATACGCTCGTCGCCGTAGAGTGCCTGAGTCGTTTCGATAGCCTGTCTATCTCTCCAGAAAACTTCTTCCGCTATGCCAATACGGGATTGCGCGAGAGCATATTCATGGAGCAGCTGGCGCTTATTGAAAAACATAAACAGTGGTTTAATAAAAACGGCATCTCTGCAACAATCAATATTGATGACCATATACTCAACATATTGCTAAGACCAGAGATTAAAAACCTCGTTGATCACATTGGCTGCGTTCACTTTGAGGTAACAGAAAACTCGAATAAATTATTGAACAATGCTCTTGCAACCTGGAGCGATCCGCAAAGTACGACGCTCTGGCTCGATGATTTTGGCTCAGGTAATGCGGGTATTAGCGCGATTCGAGGCTACCATTTTGATTATGTCAAAATCGATAAAGACTTCTTCTGGCATTTAATGCAAAAAGATTCTGGCCGACCATTGATGGACGCGCTGATCACCTTTCTTTCCCGTAACCACCATAATGTGATTATTGAAGGCGTAGAAAGTGAAGCGCACAAGAAATGGTTACAGGGCATGGAATGGTTTGCTATTCAGGGACACTACTGGAAGGAAGTCAGTATTGAACAACTGGTCAAAGAAGATATCAAGGTTTAAAAAAATGCCGGAGCATTCCGGCATCAATATTAACATTCGCGCAATAAAGTCAATCAATCACTCAATTATAAACTAACTCCCAGGTCGCCCAGCTGGTCAACGGACCGCTGGTCGCTTTTTCCGGCGCTGGCGTAACGTAGCCAATGTAATAAGTAAATATCCCGCCATCCACCGCCTTTTCGACCAGAGGCACCCGGTTTTGCTGCGGGTCAGCCGGGACAATTTTATTGCTCTTGTCCAGCGTATTATTGTCGTTAGTCGACAGGGCCAGGAAAATATGGCTGGCCCCGTCCGCGCGCGTATTAGCCAGATAACCGGCGTTTTCATTACTGACGGAATTGACCATAAACCCATCAATCCAGCGTACGCTCACCATCCGAACTTCATCTTTATCCGCCGCGCCGCCATCATGGCGAAGCTGGCAGTTTGAGAGTTCCAGCGTGAAAGGCTGTGGTTTCATAAATGCCCCCGCCCCGCGATCGTGTACTTCTGCCAGGCTGACCGGCGCCAGCCAGACGCTTCCACTCCCTGCATTATTGCCGCCGTTAAGCGCCACGCTACAGGAGATGTCGGTCACTCGTCCGGCAAAATCAACCCGCCCACGATCGTAATTCGTCTCGAATCCCCACGCCGAGGAGGCAATAAGCGTCCCGCTCATCAAGGCCAACTGAATGAGTCGTGTGCTATTTTTATACTTTGCTGAATCACTCATACCCGCCTCCCGCATTAATCGTACGTCAGGTTAAAGATCATGTGCGACTCCACTTCACCGGTACTGGTAGTCGGCGCATATTGATAGAAGCGCGCATGGAGAGGCAGGGTGATAAAGCGGGTTTCCTGCGTGCGCAAGCTCCCGATGCTGTATTTTTTGTTAAATTCCAGCGGCGTGCCTTCTCTCAAAACCTGAATACCAATGCCTTTCGCCAGCGAGGTTCCTGCTTTTTCGTTCAGCAACGCCCCGCGAGTCAAGGCCGTCCCCGTCGCCAACGTGCCGGAGAAAGAAGTCTGAATATTGGCGTACCCCGACTCGCTTAACCCGCCGCTGCACTGTAGCTCAATATTAAAATCCTTACCCCCGGCGGTGGTTCCCACGCCGTTGAGATCGCTGCGCTTGATGGTACCGACATCAACGTTCATATTTTTGCCGCTCAGGATGGTACACGAGGGTGAAACCACGGTTATCGCATTGGCGCTCAGGAGCGTCACCAGGATCGGGTTATTACCGTTCTCCCAGTCATAAGAGGTATATTTACCCGCCGCCAGGGTGCCGCTGCCGGTTACCGCTGCGGTCTTTATGATTTCCAGCGTAAAACGCGACCCTTCAAGCGAAAAATTACCGCCTCCTGTCGTAAACGACCCCGGATAGATAATATTGACCGTTGAACCGCCGCGGCTAAAACGCATACCAATACCCGGCACATTGGTAGAATAAACTTTATTTCCCAGGTCGGTGACGCCTGAAGCCACAATGCTAGCTTTAAAAACGGTGGTACCGGTGCATCGATAGTTAATGCCGGAACCTGCGGGCATGGTCCAGTTTTGTGTGGCAATGACCGCTCCTACGGGTAAGTCGGGGTTTACAACCACCCTGCCCATTGCCATATCCAATTGCACGGTTGGTGCGGGGCCGCGCGTACAGGCAGCCCATGCCGACGTTGTCCCCAGCGCCATTAAGCCAATAAAAAGCGTCAGTTTTTTACTTAGCGACATAGCGTTTCCTTTGTTTTTGCCTGACTTAAATCCACCGAACACTGTCCGCCGCTCCACTTAACCGTCGCCTTCGGCACGCTGGCATCGCTGATAAACATCATGCTGCCCTGGCCCACCACGCCTATCTCTTTCCCGGACGGGTCGAATATCGTGGCGGCAAACGGTAACGGTAGGCCGTTAGTCTGGCGCGCCTGTACCGTGATGTTGTTCTGCACCGTGGTATCGAAGGAAACCTTAACCACGCTGCCTTCCCACGGCACCACCTGCGCCACGGTACGATCAAAGGCGACATCGTCGTTGCTGCCCTTCGGGTCAATTTCAACGGAGTTAATCCGGTAAGGCCGCAGATACGGCAGGATGGCGTAGCCATTGCTGTCAATACGGGTTCCCGGCGAGCCGGGCAACATCGCGCCAGCGGCGTCTTTCGCTTCGATCAACGCCATGGTAGTGCCGGTTTCCGGCGAGAACACCACGCCGTGGCGATGGGCAATCAGCGTTCCGCTGGCACCGATACCGCTCTGGCGATATCCTTCGCCTTGGCTATAGCTGCCGTTCAGCGTGGTCCACGGAGTACGGTAGCTGCCGTTCAGCGCCACATCATGCTGACCACCGGTAGACGTGGTTGTCGACACGCCGTAGTTGAGGTTGTTTTCGCTATCCAGCGAACCGTTGACGCCAATTTGTGAACTAGCGAAGCGTGAATTATTAAACGAGGTATTTGACGTCAGGTTAGCGGTACGGTTTTCACCGAACCACAGCGGGTAGCTGAAGTTGAGCGAAACCCGATCGTCGCGACGGTGGCCAGAACTATCCGGGGTATAGACACGCTGAGCGCTCACTGACCACGAGAGCCGGCCGTACATATTGTTGTAACTAAACTGGTACTGCTTCTCGGTTCCGGAACGGTTCCAGTAATCCGCCACCCGGCCGCTCAGATAAAAACCGCCCCAGCCGTCCGGCAGATTTTGGTTAACGGTAAAGGTCATACCGTTTTTTTGCCGCCAGACGGTGTAATTACTGTTGTGGTTTTTTTCCTGATCAACCGCATACAGCGCGTCGTTCAGATTGTAATAGCCTTTGGTGGAGTAACGATACGCCGCCAGCACGATACTGGTCTGGGTTTCGGTAAACATGCGGTTAAAGGTGGCGCGGTAGCTTTGACCATGCTCGTCAAGGGTATCGCTCTTCAACCGTGAATGAGTAACGTCGAATGACAGCGCGCCGATGCCGGTGTTCATCCCGGTTCCCAGCAGGAACGCCTGGTAGTCATCAAAACCAGTGACGCCGGTATAGCCGGTAAACAGGTTATTTAAACCGTGCTGCCAGGTTCCCTGGTAGAGCATCGGCTTATTACGCAGCGAACTGTCGTCGACTTTACCGGCAGAGAGCGCATAGCGGGTCATCCCTGGACGCAGTAATTGCGCCACCGAGGCGTAAGGCACGCTAAACACTTCAACTGTACCATCGGCTTCTTTAACCGAAACTTCCAGGTCGCTACCGTAGCCGGAAGGGTAAACATCCTGCAGGGTAAACGGCCCCGGCGGCACCGTGGTCTGATAGATAATATTGCTGCCCTGACGAACCGTTACCAGGGCGTTGCTTTGCGCTACGCCACGAATTTCCGGGGCGTAGGAGCGCATGCCGTCCGGGAACATATTGTCATCGGTCGCCAGGTTTACCCCGCGCAGGCCAATGGTGTCGAAGAATTCGCCGTTGGTAAAAATCTGCCCGCCGCTGACTATCGAGTTAATCTGCGGAATGGGCCGCTGCAGGTAAGTTTGGTTGCTGTTCCAGTGGGCTTTTCCCTGCTGCTGCTGCCAGTTCAGGTTACCGATATGCCTGAGCAGCCAGCCGTCCCACGACAGGCCCGCGTTAATACCCAGATAAGCACTGCTGTTATCAGAACCGTTGGACGACGAGCTGTGGCTGTTCCAGGCGTTTGCCATCCAGCCTAAATTCAGCGCCGCAACGCCTTTATCCCAGAACTCCGGGCTGACAAAGTTTTTAAGACGCTGATCTTCGTAGATTTGTGGTACGGATATATCCAGTCGCAGGGAGGACTGGATCAGAGTGTCTTTAACATTTTCTTCGTTGCGCCACTCTTGCAGGCGTCCGCAGAAGCCCTCTTTCTCGCTGAGCTGCGGGTTGAATTTTTCAGGCGAGATCCCGTATTGCATCAGCATCGCTTTGGTATAGCAGACGCCCATTTTGCCATCTTTACCGGCGGTGATTTTCAGGTCGTAGCGCCCTTTCCATTCGCCGTTGGTATACACATCAAGTGAATAGACGCCCTCGCTGATAGCGCTGGTAGAAAAGCGCGACAGATCGACCTTTTCGCGACTGCCGACGATAAACCCATCGTTAAACTGATAGACCGTTCCCGGGTTTTCCTCTCCGCTGGAAAATGGCGGAAAGCAGCACAGCGCAACCGCAATGGCCGTGCTTAATCTTCCCGGGCAGATTGACCTCTGCTTCATGATCGTTTCCCTTATTTGACGGCAACTTTCACTGCGACATCTGCGCCATAGTCATTAATGTTGTTAACGGTCAGGGTCTCGCCTTTGCTCACTGCGGAAGAAAGGGCGATGGTCTGGCTGGACTGCGGGGCAAACATCACCGTTTTGCTGTTCAGCGCTTTGCCGCCGTCGCGGGAGATACGGCTGACGGTGACATAAAATGGCGTCGGATTACTGACGGACAAATTGTTGCCGTTTGCAGAAAGGACTAATTTTTCTGCCGCCGCATCGCGGTTGCCTAATCCATTGGGACGATAGATAAATTTAAAGCGCGAACGGATCGCCAGTTGCAGAATATTCTGCCCTTCGTTTTTCTGACTGGCTTCAACCGGCGGTATTTCCAGAAGGTTTAGCCACCAGAGCGTCTCTTTATCTTTAGCGAGTCCCGCATTACTGCCGAGCTTAATACGCAGGGTCTGGCCGCTTTTCGCGTCTACGCGGGAAATAGGTGGGGTAATAATAAATGGAGTCGTAATAGTATCCGGCGTTGCGTCAGCATTACCGTTATCCAGCCAGGCTTGCGCCAGCGCCGGACGGTCGGCGGTGTTGGAGAGCTGCACCGTTATTTCTTTTTCATTTCCTGGATAAATAAAGCGGGTGCCGTTAACAATAATATTATTGGCATGGGCCACAAAACTAAAAATGAAACAGAAAAAAAGGGCAATACGCTTCATGCTGACCTCAGAATAAAAAATAAGCGGCAGCAGCGGCCGCTTTATTATTGTTTTATGCCGCCCCGGCGCGAGGCGGCTTTATCTCTCAGTCGATATTACTGGTAGGTAATTTCGTAAGTCGCGTAGCTATTAACCACACCGGCGGTAACAGTTTCCGGTTTGCTGGTTACATAACCAACGTAGTAAGTGAAGCGAGCGCCATTTGCTACGGCATTCGTATCAACTTTGGCTTTAGGTTGCGCGGAGCTGCCGTTCGGGATGATTTTATTGGTCAGTGCGGTGTCGGTGTCGGTGGACAGAACCAGCTGGATATCCTGCGCGCCAGCTGCTTCGGTGTTCGCCAGGTAGCCCTGTTGTTTGCTGGTTGCGCCAGCCAGCAGGTTACCACCGGTCCAGTTCACACCCAGTTTGCTCACATCATCCTGTGCAGTTTTATCAGCAGCCTGGCAGTCAGAAACGTCGATAGTGAACGATTTTGGTTTCAGGTAGGTATCTGCAGCAGCCGCTTTAACTTCCGTTAAAGTCACCGGAGCCAGATAAACGTCAGCATTGCTGCCCTGGCCGTTTACGGAAACAGTACAAGAGACATCGGTAACTTTACCGAAGAAATTAACCTGACCGCCGCCTACATTGGTATCAGCAGCATTTGCCGCAGCCATACCAAAAAACGCAGTCGCTATTGCAGCAGAGAGAAGAACCTTTTTCATTGCCATTTCCTTGTCAGAGTGAATTAAGTATCAATGAGCAAACAGTTAATTCGCACAAAAATCAGAAGCGATATGCGATGCCAACTTGTACGACTGTTAATAGAAACCTCGACTGACCGGAAGCCGCAATATTTAAAGCGTCAGGAACGGATTCTATAAAAGAATTCGTCGATGCTGTCGGCGTCAAAGAATGCTATTTCGGGATTAAATATACATTCTTTTACAACTTGATTGAGACTGTTTCATGGATTAGCACCTATTAATAAACAAAAAAACAATCAGCAATTCCAATCAAAGACATGTTGACTTTTGTCAAACACAACATGAAACAAAGTAATCCATTGATCTTTAGAGGTTATAATTACAATGCGCCAATGGCTATAATTTTAATGATGTTTAAAATCACAATGGCATGGGTAAGTCAGTTTATTCAAAGCGTACTGGTCGAAAAGAATTACTTCAGGCGGTGGCAAATATTCCTGCATGTCTGATTGGGATCGAAGCGTCCACCGGGGCATTTTACTAGCAGCGTGAGTTTGAAAAACTGGGTCATAACGTAAAAGTCATCAGCCCCCAATATGTAAAACCTTTTGTCCGTGGGCAAAAAAATGACGGTAACGATGCGCAGGCGATAGCTGTGGCTCTGATGCAACCTACGATGCAGTTTGTTTCACCGAAAAGCCCTGAACAGCAGGATATTCAGGCTCTGCACCGTGCAAGACAGCGTATTGTCAATCATCGTACTGCGACAGTCTGTCAAATCCGGGGACTGCTGCTTGATCGGGGAATAACAATCGGCGCGGCAGTCTCAAGAGTTCGTCGTGCTGTTCCGCTTATCCTTGAAGATGCTGAAAATGGTCTTAGCGTTAGAATGCGCAGGACGATTGCCGAACTCTATGATCTCTTTAACGATCTCGAGCGTCGGATCCATTTTTTTGATAAGGAAATTGAAACAGTATTCAGGCAATCAGAAGCTTGTCAGCGTATCGCCAAAGTTAAAGGCATTGGCCCTAAAACGGCCACGGCCGTTGTTGCTGCTACTGGCAAAGGAACTGAATTTAAGAATGGCCGCCACTTTGCTGCATGGCTGGGTCTGGTTCCACGCCAGCATTCGAGTGGCGACAGGCAGGTGCTGATGAATATGACGAAAAAAGGCGACAAGCATCTGCGAACACTTTTTATTCATGGTGCCCGCTCTGTCGTCAGGGTTGCCACGAATAACAATGATAGTCATATGAATCAGTGGGTTAACCAGTTAAAGGAACGGCGCGGATTTAATAAAACGACCGTGGCGGTCGCTAACAAAAACGCGAGAATAATCTGGTCGATGCTGAGAAATGAGACCGAGTATCAGGTAGTGTGAAATTAATCCCCTACCAGCAAAAGTTGCAGCGTACTGAGAAATGGTGACAGGTTGCACCTGCACAATCGGAACCTGACTATTATATTGGCCTCAGAGACCGTCCAGTTGTCGAGGCGATTGTGTGCGGATTACCCATTTGGGCACAGATTTTCCTGATGCCGGATAGATGTAAGCAACAACTCAAAACCAGATTCAGTACTTGCAAAACGGAGGTAGTCCATAGATGTAGTAGGTGGCTTCAGAGATACCGGCCTCCCGGCAGACATCTTTAACGGTTCGTCCGGCTTCAACCGATTTAATTACAGCAATGATCTGATGCTCAGTAAAACGGGCTTTACGCATAGCGATCTCCTTTGTTGTCAGCGTGATATCCACCGGAGCGTGAACGGCGTATTTAAAGGCGATGAAACGCACTGGACCAATCAGATGATTGATCCAGCTGCCTTGCTGCTGCCGCGCATACCGCGTAGCAGGCCATCATCCGCTCGGGCACTTGTTCACCTGATGCACTTTCTGCGCATTGGCCTCAGTGTGATGCATCTTCTCCGCTGCGACATGCCCACAGGCAGTGGCATCAACGCCATCCTTTATGACATTACCCACTCTACGGAGACTGAAACCTTGCGCGAGCGCATCGCAGAGATAACCGTTCAATGCTTGCCCGCCACTGATAAACCATCACGCCAGTTAGTCGACAAACTGGTTGATTTGCACTGCGCGTTACGAACGCAGGACGAGGAATCCACAAATGATAAATGACATCAGTATCGGGGGTGTTTTTTTCCCCGGTCTGCTAATGACTGTGCACATCGCGCTGATCTGTACGTTATCACTCTTATTAATTTTCTCTTACAGCAGGTTTTACCGACGTTTGCCCTTTCTCCCGTTGATTGATTTTTCGACTTTTATCATTAGTTGTTTCCTGCTTTTGCAGGGCCTGACCACTCTGGAGTTATTTGCATGAAATCTTTACTCTCTTTATTGGGTCGCTATGCGCTGACATTAAGTGCCGTTGCGGTGGCGACACTCGTGGCATTTATTTTCTGGAAACAGTATGCGCAAACACCCTAGACACGCGACGGGCGGGTTCGTGCGGATGTGGTGCAGATTGCACCGGATGTCTCCGGGCCGGTGAGTCGCGTGGCGGTCCGCGATAACCAGTGGGTTCACCGTGGCGATATTCTCTATGCCATCGATCCCCATTGGCTGAAGCTGGCTGTGCTCAGTTCACAGGCTGACGTTGAGGCAAAACGTCATGAGATGCTGATGCGGCAGGATGCGGCAAGGCGACGGGCGCTGATCAAAGGGGTGATATCTAGTGAGGACATCCAGCAAACAGGCAGTGCGGCAAGCATCGCGGGGGCCAATTATCAGGGCGCACTGACCGCGCTGCAACTGGCGCAGCTTAATTTAGCGCATGCCACCGTGAGATCACCGGTGGATGGCTATGTCACACATCTCCGTCTTCAGCCCGGTGACTATGCCACCGCAGGAGAGACAAAAGTCGCCATTGTCGATGCGCACAGTTTCTGGGTGGTGGGCTATTTTGAAGAGACTAAACTGCGTCATATCCGCGTCGGGAAAACCGCGCAGATTTCGCTGATGGGATTTGATCCGCTCATCACGGGGCGTGTGGAGAGTATCGGGCGGGGGATCGGTGACAGCAATGACGAAACGGGCAGACTTGGGCTGCCGGAGGTCAATCCCACGTTTAACTGGGTGCGACTTGCGCAGCGCGTACCTGTCCGTATCCAGTTAGATGAGTTACCTGAGGGGATTGTGTTAGTGGCAGGATTATCCGCAAGCGTTTCCATCATGCCTTAAAGGATATCCCCCCTGACACAGGACGTCCCAGAAGACCCGCTTGAGTGACTAACGCATCGATGAAGGAGAAATCAAGTTAGCCACAGCTCTTAAAGATAAGCCGCTACTTAGTGCTATTGCTCGCCACATGCCTAACGTTGCAAGTACATCATGGGATGTCCTTCCCGCAGTTGAAGCAGGAACATGTAAAGCGGCGTCAGATAAAATCTGGATATTGCACCGTACAGTTACCCACACCTGATTAGTGGTTTAATTGGTAAGGTATTCTTATAATACCCTCCCTTTTCAAGTCTTAAGTTTAAGCTGGAGGATACATGGAGCTCAGCCGGAGGCAGTTCTTTCGAATCTGCGCGGGCGGTATGGCAGGAACAACTGTTGCATCTCTCGGATTCTTATCATCTTTTTCCGTTCACGCGGAAACCCGTCAATACAAACTCTTAAAAGCAAAAGAGACACGTAATAACTGTACGTACTGCTCAGTAGGCTGCGGCATGCTGATGTACAGCCTTGGCGATTCAGCCAAAAACGTCAAAGAAAGTATCTACCATATTGAGGGCGATCCGGATCATCCGGTGAGCCGTGGTTCGCTGTGCCCTAAAGGCGCTGGCGTGCTGGATTATATTCATAGTGAAACCCGTCTGCAGTATCCCGAATATCGTGCACCGGGTTCGGATAAATGGCAGCGTATTAGCTGGGAGGATGCGATTAATCGTATTGCCCGACTCATGAAGGATGATCGCGATGCCAACTTTATTGAGAAAAATGCCCTGGGCGTTACCGTCAACCGGTGGTCCACCACGGGCATGCTCTGCTCCTCAGCGGCAAGTAATGAAACCGGGATCCTCGACGGTAAATTTGCTCGCGGACTAGGTATGGTCGCTATCGACTGTCAAGCACGGTTATGTCATGGCCCCACTGTTGCTGCTCTTGCACCAACGTTTGGACGTGGTGCGATGACCAACAACTGGGTCGATATTAAAAATGCCAACGTAGTGCTTATTATGGGCGGCAATGCCGCTGAGGCACATCCGGTAGGCTTTAAATGGGTAGTCGAAGCGCAAACTAAAAACGACGCCACCGTGGTGGTAGTCGACCCGCGCTTTAACCGTAGCGCCGCCGTCGCCGATCTGTATGCGCCAATACGCGCTGGTTCCGACACCGCATTCCTGCTCGGTGTAATCCGTTATCTGCTGGAAAACAACCAGGTGCAGCACGACTATGTGCGCCATTACACCAACGCCAGCCTGATTATCCGTGATGACTATCAGTTCGACGACGGCTTGTTCAGTGGCTATGACGACAACAAACGCCAGTACGATAAATCGAGCTGGTTCTATCAGCTTGACGAACAGGGTAATGCCCTGCGTGATGAAACATTGTCTCACCCACGCTGCGTGTGGAATTTGCTGAAAGCCCACGTCGACCGCTATACGCCAGAAATGGTTAACCGGTTGTGTGGGACCTCCGTGGCAGATTTCAATCGTATCTGCAAAATTCTCGCCAGCACCAGCGTGCCTGACCGCACCGCCACTATTCTGTATGCGCTGGGTTGGACACACCACTCCGCCGGGGCACAGATTATTCGCGCCGCCGCTATGCTCCAGTTGCTACTGGGCAATATAGGCATGGCGGGCGGTGGCGTTAACGCCTTACGTGGCCACTCCAATATTCAGGGCTATACCGATCTTGGCTTGTTGTCGACGAACCTGCCGGGCTATATGCCGCTGCCGTCGGAAAAACAGCCAGACTACCAGACCTATATTTCGCAAATCACGCCGCCTGCGCTAGGCGTGAATGAGGTCAATTACTGGCAAAATACGCCGAAGTTCTTTGTTAGCATGATGAAAAGTTTCTGGGGCGACAATGCAACTGTGGAAAATAACTGGGGCTACGACTGGCTACCTAAATGGGAGCGCCTGTATGACGTAATGACCCAGGCTGAATTGATGCTCGAAGGGAAGATTAATGGTTACATCGTTCAGGGCTTCAATCCGCTGGCGGCGTTTCCGGATAAAAACAAATCAACTCGCGCGCTTTCAAAACTGAAATATATGGTGGTTATCGATCCGCTGGTCACTGAGTCGTCCAATTTTTGGCAAAATCATGGCGAGATGAACGATGTAAACCCGGCAGATATTCAGACCGAAGTTTTCCGTCTGCCCTCTTCCTGCTTTGCTGAAGAAAATGGTTCAATCGCTAACTCCGGACGTTGGTTGCAGTGGCACTGGGCTGCGGCAGAACCACCAGGTGAAGCCTTACATGACGGGAAGATCCTTGGTCGCCTGTTTATGCGGCTGCGCGAGCTGTATCAACAGGAAGGTGGAGCGAATCCGCAACCCTTGTTGAATATTGCCTGGAATTATAAAGATCCATACGACCCACACCCAGAAGAGATTGCGCGTGAAGCAAATGGCCAGGCGCTTGAAGACCTTTATGATGACAAAGGCCAGCTTATAGCCAAAAAAGGCCAGCAGCTCAGCAGCTTTGCACAGTTGCGCGATGACGGCTCGACCAGCAGTTTCTGCTGGGTCTACTGCGGAAGCTGGACAGAACAAGGCAACCAGATGGCCAATCGCGACAACAGCGATCCATATGGTCTGGGCTGCACACCGGGCTGGGCGTGGTCATGGCCTGCCAACCGCCGTATTCTCTACAATCGCGCTTCGGCCGATCCATCAGGAAAACCGTGGGATCCCAAACGAACCCTGCTGCATTGGAATGGCAAAAAATGGGCCGGTATGGACGTAGCCGACTACGGCCAGGCCGCACCGGGCAGCAACGTTGGTCCGTTTATCATGAACCCGGAAGGCGTAGCGCGTCTGTTTTCCATCGACAAAATGAACGACGGGCCATTCCCGGAACATTACGAACCCATTGAGTCGCCTATTGGTACCAACCCGCTGCACCCGGATGTTGTATCCAGCCCGGTTGCACGTATCTACCATGACGATATCGCCAATATGGGTAAAGCGGATGCCTTCCCGTACGTCGCCACAACTTACTCCATTACCGAGCTGTTCCGCCACTGGACCAAACATGCGCTGCTCAACGCCATTGCTCAACCCGATCAATTCATCGAAATCGGTGAGGCGCTGGCGAGCAAAAAAGGCATTGCGGCAGGTGATACGGTGAAAGTGATGTCGAAACGCGGCTTTATCAAAGCGAAGGCGGTGGTCACCAAACGTCTGCAAACGCTGACGATCGATGGTAAGCAGGTCGATACTATCGGTATCCCTTGTCACTGGGGCTTTGAAGGCGCCACACGCAAAGGGTTCCTCGCCAATACGTTAACGCCATCGGTGGGTGACGCGAACTCGCAAACACCGGAGTATAAAGCGTTTCTGGTCAACATCGAGCGAGCGTAAGGAAGGGAACTCATGGCTATGCAATCACAAGATATTATTAAACGCTCGGCGACGAACAGCATTACGCCGCCGCCCCAGGCGCGGGATTACCGTGCAGAAGTGGCGAAATTAATTGATGTCACTACCTGTATTGGCTGTAAAGGCTGTCAGGTCGCCTGCTCAGAGTGGAACGATATTCGCGATGAAGTGGGCTACTGCAACGGAGTCTACGACAACCCGACCGATCTCAGCGCTAAGTCCTGGACGGTGATGCGCTTTAGCGAAACCACCCAGAATGACAAGCTGGAATGGCTGATCCGCAAAGACGGCTGCATGCACTGCGCCGATCCCGGCTGTTTGAATGCCTGTCCATCCGCTGGAGCAATCATTCAGTATGCCAACGGGATTGTCGACTTTCAGTCCGAGCACTGCATTGGCTGTGGCTACTGTATTGCTGGCTGCCCGTTCAATATTCCCCGGCTTAATCCCGAAGATAACCGGGTCTACAAATGTACGCTGTGCGTTGACCGGGTCAGCGTGGGCCAGGAACCGGCCTGCGTGAAAACTTGTCCGACCGGCGCTATCCAGTTTGGCACCAAAAAAGAGATGCTCAATGTAGCGGAAACTCGCGTGGCGCAGTTGAAAAAACGCGACTATGCCAATGCGGGCATCTACAACCCGCAAGGGGTCGGCGGCACCCACGTGATGTATGTACTTCATCACGCGGATCAACCATCGCTGTACCACAATCTGCCGGATGAGCCAAAAATCGCCGCACCAGTAAACCTCTGGAAGGGGATTTTAAAACCACTCTCCGCCGCCGGATTTATCGCCACCTTTGCCGGGCTGATTTACCACTACGTGGGAGTCGGCCCAAACAAAGAGACGGATGATGATGAAGAGGAGAACGGTCATGAGTAAAAGCAAAATGATTCTGCGCACCAAATTCATCGACCGGGCCTGTCACTGGACGGTGGTAATAAGCTTCTTCCTGGTGTCGCTTTCCGGTATTGCGCTGTTCTTCCCGACGTTGCAATGGCTCACCGAAACTTTCGGTACACCGCAAATGGGGCGAATTCTACATCCGTTTTTCGGGGTGATGATTTTCATCGTGCTGATGTTTATGTTCGTCCGTTTTGTACACCACAACATTCCCGATAAACAGGACCTCCCCTGGATTAAAGGGATCGTTGAGGTACTTAAAGGCAATGAGCATAAAGTCGCTGATGTTGGGAAATACAACGCAGGGCAGAAAATGATGTTCTGGAGCATCATGAGTCTAATTCTGGTATTACTGATTACCGGCATTATTATCTAGAGGCCCTACTTTGCCCATTATTTCTCAATTAACATTGTTCGTTGGAGTTTGTTAATCCACGCGACAGCAGCCATTGTGCTGATCCACGCCATTCTGATCCATATGTACATGGCGTTTTGGGTAAAAGGTTCAATTAAAGGTATGATCGAAGGGAAAGTGAGTCGACGCTGGGCGAAGAAACACCATCCTCGCTGGTGTCGTGAAATAGATACCACAAGTAAAGACGCTCAACGTTCTCGGTTCAAATAACAATAATAGTGTGGCCAATGTTATAACTGACATTGGTCATACACATCATCCCATTAGCACTAGACTACATTTATCAGATGATGGGTTGTGGAATGCACAGAGAAGATTGATTGTGCCGGATGATCTCTAAATATGAATGGCACAATTGTTCTGCTCCCCGTTAATTGACACAGAGCACGGTAAACAACACCCGTTCCTCGCAGTGAGTTCAACGGGTCGATGCTACACTATCCTTGATCAAGGGGGAGAGACTGGCATGGCCCCCTCTGATTATCGAAAAGTCGTGACCCCGGGGGATTATACGGCGATAGCGTGATTTTGCGCTGGCCCGATAATGAAAACAAAATAGTCCAACACGCCCGCAAGATAGTTTACGCCCACTTGTCTGGTTCCCCCCTAAGATAGGAATAAACCCTCCAGACAAGTGGCCTCGCTTTGAACGATTACCTGTTTACCTCCGAATCCGTTGCCGAAGGGCATCCCGATAAAATGGCGGACCAAATTTCCGATGCCATTCTGGATGCCTACTCCTACAAGACCCGTGGGGTAAGGTTGCCTGTGAATGCCTAGTGAAAACCGGTATCGCTATTGTCGCAGGAGAAATATCTACCCATGCCGCCGTGGATATCGAGCAGATTGTCCGCAACACCATAAAAGAGATTGGCTACAACCATTCTCGATTGGGGTTTGATGGTAATACCTGCGGCGTATTGAACATTCTCGGCAAACAGTCCGCAAATATTGCTGACGGTATTCGCGGCCACTCGATGGAAGAGCTGGGCGCGGGTGATCAGGGTATCACCTTCGGTTACGCCTGTGACGAAACGCCGGAACTAATGCCCGCCACGCTGGTTTACGCCCATCGTCTGATGGAGCGCCAGGCGCAGTTGCGCAAATCCCAACGGCTGCAGTTTTTACTTCCCGATGCCAAAAGCCAGGTTACCTTGCGCTATCAGGATAACCACGTTCATTCGGTAGATACCGTTGTGGTTTCTACCCAACACAGCTCAGACGTTTCGCTGGACGCGCTACGTGAAGCGGTCATCGAAGAGATTATCAAACCGGTGATACCTTCACGTTGGCTTACGCCGCAAACCCGCTTTCTGGTGAATCCGGCAGGCAGTTTTGTGATTGGCGGGCCGGTGGGCGACTGCGGCCTAACGGGCCGTAAAATTATTGTCGATACCTACGGCGGTGCAGCCTGCCACGGCGGCGGCGCGTTTTCCGGTAAAGACCCGTCGAAGGTTGATCGTTCCGCAGCCTACGCTGCTCGCTATGTGGCGAAAAACATCGTTGCCGCCGGGCTTGCCTCACGCTGTAAAGTCCAGTTGGGATGGGCCATCGGCCTGCCCCGCCCGGTTTCCGTCAGATCTTCCCATGTGTGTTCAAACCACGGACGGTTGGAACCCCATTCCGGATGGAATATCAGAGCGCTGCCGCAGAGGTGACAGGAGTAGTGATCGTAAGGGGAAAGCTGTGCAGTGGTCGAACCAGTGAGACGTCGATTGCCATCGAGAGCAATAAACGATTTTGCGTACATAGTATTGGTCCTTTGCTGGATTACGCGCAGGGCTAAACCATCCCAGAAAGGGCAGCAGTGCAGGTCATACGATTAAATCAGGTGGGAGATGTGGTTGCGTTTAATCACTCACTGGCGGGACTTTGCAATGCGTTGCTGTAGCCAGGCTTCCACTTCGCTTTCAAGCCAGCGAGAGCTTCTGCCCAGCTTAATGGGTTTAGGAAATTCACCGTCTTGTATCAATTTGTAGAACCATTTATCCGTCAAGCCCGTGAGCTGGGTGATAAACGCCATATCGACAAACTTATCGTTAAGCAGGCTGGTGGGTGTGGTCATCGTTTGTTCTCCGTTGGTGGTAAGGGAGAAGAAGTCAGGTATGGTGAACGCAGACTTCTTCAAACAATGACGCACTGACGTAATTTTTAACCGATACTTCTGATTCGGGGCCTTCCTCCCCGTCCTCTGAGCTTTATCTCACTCAGCCAGAATACAGGGTCTTCACAGTCTTCTTTTTGCTCTTGCTTAGCCAGATAGCTAAGAATAAACGCCAGGTCCTGATAGCCTTCACTGTCTGAGTGGTGCAGGCATCTGGCACCGTTAACTTTGTGGTAAACCTTCTTCTGGCAGTTCTCAAATATCCCCTCACCATCCGTAATGCTTCGCCACTCTTCAGCAATCACCCGCGCAGAGCAGTAACAGTTCCGCTTACGTTGTCCATCAAGATAAAACATGGCGTGAAAGTGCAGGCCATGCCGATAAGTGAACTCCATCACCCACACATAACCAATAACAACACCCGCACTCATAACTCTTTCTGCCAGCCGGTACATGTCCATATCCCAGCGATCCCGATAACGATCAGCATAACGGCGACTGGTCGTCTTATAAGCGAAATCCATACGTAGAGGAATAATGTCAGAGTAACGGTCGCGCATACGTTCCATATGATCCGTCAGATCATGAAACAATTCATCGTTAAGGGTATAAGTCTCATTAATTCGATAAGTCATGTTATTTCTCTCCTGTGGTTAACACTGGATAAGAGAGATATATCAAATTGTAATGACTCAAATGCTCAGTTCAAAAAATATGTACCCGCGTTTACTGAATGACGAGTAACGAGAGATGATTAAGAATGATGCGATACTGAAAACACTGTCATGATATAATTCAGTTGTGAAAGGAACTTATTCTGAGAGAATATTAAGTGCATCACCGGGCAGGGTGTATTACTTGATGGAGGAGAATAATTTGTTGTTTAATGTTATGGAGAGTTATCGTACTGACTTAAAATAGTGTATTTCTTTCAAATATATCTGAGATGGATTGTTTTATCAAACGTAAATAATTGACTTCCTTAAGTAACAATAATAATACCTAAATTAGTACAAAAATGTGACAACCAACAATACTCAAAACACACGTTCTAAATAACATATTAAACTTTCCATTACCATCATCAACTCTCGTAACGAACCAGTGCGAAGAAGATAGTATCCCGGAAGGAAAAGCATCCTGACAAAAATACTCCTTATGAAAAAAGGCTAAAAACAACATACAAACCAGCAGGCAATAAATAACCAAGTTATCATTTTTCAGAACACTCGAAAAACGTAAATATATTTACGAATATTTTTTCAGACCTACAACCGAAATGCACATACCGGACAATCAGACACACTCCCCTCTAACCGGATTCATTCACTACTCAGGGGGTAGCAGACTCAGGGAACACCTTCACATTCCAGCCTAAAAGATCTCCGCTATTATTTTTATTTATCACAAACAAAATATAGAAGCGCTATCTGTTATCGTATTGTTCCTCTCACAACGGCTTACCCTGACAGCGTATCTGTAACACATTCTGTCCGGTTTGATGCCGGTCTCTGAAAACAGGGCGTTCCTCCGTACGTCCACCGCTTACATATCCACTGTATATCGTTACTTCCCCCTACTCAGTTCCACGGACACTGACTACTTGCCAGTAATGAAGAACAGATCAACCTGATCCAATCAGCGAAATTAGCAACAACCACATCATAGCAGCACATTATAATCAGTTAGTTACAATATCAATTGTAAATAAAAAACCACAAAAAAAGATTATAATACCGCTGCATTTACAGTAAAAAAGAGTACAATCTGGACTAAATTTCCCAGGCTAAGGTATCACCTGTCAGCCACAAAAAGGAGAACGAGGTATGACGATATGGGATGATTTCCGGGTGTTTGAGTTGCGCAGGGAGGATCGGTTTTATGAAAAACCCGAACATACATGGGGTGACATTAGCAGGAAATATCTGTTCACCGCTTTCAGGAATAACAAGCCACCTTACGGTATGTATGATCTGCTGGATAAGTTGTACCGTATCCAGTACACCAGTGGGGAACGAGACTTCCGGCGTCCCAACATGAATAACAGAAATCAGAAAATCATCCTTAGCGAAAGGATCCCTTCTGAAAACAAAAAAGAACTAATACGAGCAATTACTGAAAAAGAATATACTCAGACTTACCTCAGCAATCATTATCTTTCAATGGTGAAACAATATCGCCAGATTGAAATGATTACATTTTCTTTTTATCTTCCCGATAATGATAACAAGATTATCCGTGCAGAGAATACATTCACCAGGTCTCTGATGGAACTCAGACAACGCTTTACCTCTTTAAAAAAACAAATAATGTCAGACCCGTTATATAAATCAGTTCGGGGTTATTCACGACTAATCCTGATGACTGTTGGGCATCAGCCATTTTATCTTGTTAACTTCTTTTTCATCAAACATCCTGACGCCTATGCCAGTGCCTATATTTCGTCAGATATTTATAATAAATGGGCAAACACAGGGGTACCGGAACGGCAGGAATATCCCATGGTTATTTGTTACAAGTTTTCAGATGGTCCGCGATTAAAAAATAAACGTAACGATCCGTTACGCTTCCATAATGCCACACAGGTAGTGGATGTTGGGCAAGAAATTAAAATTTTAGATTTAATCAATGATGAACACAGAAATACCATCTGTCATAACCGAAAAGGATACCTCACTTTTTTCCGTCTTCAGTCCCAAATATATAATAGCATTCCTGGAGTGAGAACCAGAACCAGTTCCAATAATTTCACTTACCTCAACACAGAAGAACGTAAGAAAAGGAAAAATAAAAAAGCAAAAATCCAGATACGCAAGTCCGTATAAACAGATGTAATCAATACGCCTAAATGCAGATAAGATGTAATATCTCGACCCGACGGCACAGGTATTTTATATTTTAAAAAAATATCAGATATATATCACACCAATGAATTCCTTCCCGTTTACTTCAGTCAGGCCATCCCCACCGGATGGCCTTTTTTATTATGCCGAGGCTTATATGAAACATCCTTCGGGCTATGCCCTTATCCGTCGCCATCTGCGACGCTATCCCCGCGCCCTGCGTCAGCATCTTCTCCAGGAACTCAACCAACTCGTCACATACGAACCCGTGATTGGCATTATGGGCAAAACCGGCGTCGGAAAATCCTCGTTGTGTAATGCGCTGTTCCGTAGCGAAGTCTGTGCGGTGAATGCCGTGGAAGCCTGCACCCGGCAGCCACAACGTGTGCGCCTGCGCTTCGGCAGTCATTACCTGACACTGGTGGATTTGCCCGGTGTGGGGGAGAGTATTAGCCGCGACGATGAATACCGTGAGCTGTACCGCGAACTCATGCCGCAACTCGATATGGTGCTGTGGGTGCTGAAGGCCGATGACCGGGCGTTTTCGGTGGAAGAGCATTTTTATCAGGGGGTATTCACACAATACAGCGGACCGCTACCACCGGTGTTGTGGGTCCTCAACCAGGTGGATAAAACCGAACCGGCTGAACAGTGGAACTGGCTGTCGGCACAGCCTTCAGTATCACAGAGTGAGCATATTACGCAGAAGCGCCAGGCCGTCGCCCGTCAGATGGGAACAGCAGAGACGGATATTCTTCCGGTGTCAGTCAGGGGACGGTACCACCTTCCCCGTCTGGTGGAGGCGATGATTACCCGTCTCCCAAAGCAGGCCCGCAGCCCGCTGGTGCCTCACCTGCAGAGCGGGTACCACACCCCCGGCATTATCAGTACCGCCCGCAACAGCTTTGGCGATGCCGTGGTGGAAGTGATTGACGCGGTCATCGACCTGGCCCCGTTGCCGCAGGCTGCACGTTATGCACTTCAGACCGTCACACACACAGTGGCCCGTGCTGCCCGAACCGTCTGGTCCTTCTTCTTTGGCTGACTTCCACATCGATAAGCCTGTCTTCCGTTTCGATAAATAATCTGGCTCTGTCACGATCGATTTTGTCGATCGACCCGATCGGTTTTATTCATTATTCATGATGAATTTCCGGTTATAGAATCCCTCAGGGATACTGTATTCAGCCATTTACTGATTAAAAATCAATGCGATGAATTGCAGGAATGCCTTCATCCGGAGAAAAGTAATGAAAAGGTTTTTTATGGCGCTGACCGCCAGTCTGTTGTTCACCTCACTTCCCTCCCTGGCCGGCAGCGATATGCCCGTTAAAGTGGAGGTCAGCCATGCCGGTCATGAATGCTATGGCTGCGTCTATGTCACCGTGACAGCAAAAACCGACACCGTTATGATAAAGAAAATCGATGTTAACCGGGGAAAATGCCCGATGCTGACACACCGAAAAATAGCCTACAGGGGCCGGAACGTGGATGGCTGGTGGCCCACAGATAAACCGTTCACACCCCGCAAAATGACCTTCGCTGACAGTGTCTTCTGGAAATTTGGTCACACGCTCGACTTTGGTAAAGCCTGCAATTTTGTTGAGGCCAGGGTGTTCACCGACCAGGGCACATTCACCGTCAGCCAGTGATATGGCCAGTATCACTTATCCGCCCTCTTTCTTAACGCGTCTCACCGCCTTCAGGAGAGACCCGTATCGTCTTAACCATCACCCTCAGGGAATACCATGAAAAAGAAAATACTGCTTTCCACTCTTCTGATATCTGCCCTGACTCCGGCAGTGTCACAGGCCTTTGGTAACCGTGATATCTGGGCCAGCGGCTGGGGTCAGGGGATGTCTGAGTTTGTGATTCTGGGGAAAGGACAGTCGCAGCTTTACCTGACCTGCGAAGACACCGGCTCACGAGCGGCCACCATGACCTTCACCGACGCAAACGGTCATCAGGTCAGGATGGATAACGGCCAGTCGCTGGACATGAAAATTGACGATGAGGAGCCTGTCAGCGTCAGTGACAGCGAGTCACATGTGGGCTCAGACAACGTGGCATGGGCATGGGATAAACTGCGCACCGGTAAGCGGGTCATTGTGTCCGGGGAGGGCGTAAAGGCAGCCGTGTTTACGCTTAACGGTGCGGGGAAGGTCCTTCCCGCGTTCGGGGACAGCGGCTGTCTGCCGAAATATGCCCTGCCGTAATAAAGGCCGGTAACGCCTTTTTTCTGAATTCATTCACGCTCACGACAACAGGAACCTCAGTCCATGACGGATATCCCGGCTCAGGCAGAACAAACCCGCCAGCCCTGACCACTGCACCAGTATTTCACACCGCCGACGCCCTGCTCACCTGAGCGGGGTGTTTTCTTTTATTTCTCATCAGGGATCAGATATGCAGAATACTGATAATGCGTCGCTGCCACCCGGCCCCTTCACCCGGGCACAGGCGGAAGCCATGGTCGCACGCTACCTCAACGTCACTGTCGAAGACGACCAGGGCACCCATTTTCGGCTGGTCATACGCGACTGCAGCGAAATGCTGATATGGCGGGACTGGAATTTTGCCCCGCAGGCCGGAGAGATGCTGAACCGCTGTCTCATCAGCGACGGTATCCCTGTGTCACCACAGCCACTGAGCCACTGAGTGGCGAAGTTCTGCTCATTTTTTTCAACAGAACACAGTCCCCCACAGGCCATGCACCTTCCGGAGCATGGCCTTTCTGCTTTTATGCCCTTTAACCTGATATCAGAGGTATTAACCATGCGCTTAGCCAGCCGTTTTGGTGCGGCCAGTCTCGTACGCCGCGACCGCCCACTGACCCGCGACGAACTGTCCCATTACGTCCCCAGCGTATTCAGTGAAGAAAAGCACGAATCACGCTCAGAACGTTATACGTATATCCCGACCATCACACTGCTTGATAATCTGCAGCGGGAAGGCTTCCAGCCGTTCTTTGCCTGCCAGACCCGCGTTCGCGACCTGAATAAACGCGACCACACAAAGCACATGCTGCGTCTGCGGCGTGAGGGGCAAATCACCGGCAAACAGGTCCCCGAAATCATTCTCCTGAACAGCCACGACGGCTCCAGCTCATACCAGATGCTGCCGGGCCTGTTTCGCTTTGTCTGCCAGAACGGACTTGTCTGTGGCGAAACCTTTGGTGAGGTTCGCGTACCGCACAAGGGCAATGTGGTGGAGAAAGTCATTGAAGGGGCTTATGAGGTGCTGGGGATATTTGACCGGGTGGAGGAGAAGCGGGATGCCATGCAGTCACTGCTACTTCCTCCGCCGGCACAACAGGCGTTTGCCAGAGCCGCCCTGACGTACCGCTTTGGGGAAGAGCACCAGCCGGTGACGGAAGCACAGATTCTGTCTGCGCGACGCTGGCAGGATGAAAGCTCCGACCTGTGGACCACCTACCAGCGTATCCAGGAAAACCTGATTAAAGGCGGCCTGCCGGGCAGAACAACGAAAGGTAAACGGGCCCACACCCGTGCGGTTAACGGCATTGACGGCGACGTGAAGCTCAACCGCGCCCTGTGGGTAATGGCGGAAAGCCTGCTCGGGAGCCTGAAGTAATGCAGTGTATTCCCGGCGGCGTGATTCAGGTTTAGCCACATCCGTTCTCCCTGATCAGTGAGCAAGGCTGCCGCTCCATCTCTGATGCCGACCTGTCCGCCTGGTGCTCTCACCTTCTTTATCGTCCCGGTGAACTCAGCATGTGCAGCGTAAGTATCCCTGAGGGGCACTGGCCCTCACGCTGTGACGAGAATGGCTACGCACAGTCCTGTCCGTCACTTCGTTTCAACAACCCACCTGAAAATACAAAGGAAATCAAATGAACAACATGCTCACCCTGGACGACAATACCGTCGACTCAGCATCCCCGGAACAACAGCACGCAGTCGCAATTGTCTGCACACCTGTACCGGATGAACAGCGCATTGCCTTCTGGCCGCAGCACTTTGGCAGCATTCCACAATGGATAATCCTTGAACCGGCTGTTTTTGCGTGGATGGAGCGTTTCTGTGAGCACTACAGCGGGGGCATCTGGAATTTTTATACGCTGGCCAACGGCGGGGCATATATGGCCCCGGACGCTGACGAAGGCGACGATGAGAAATGGACGCTGTTTAACCCCATGAACGGCAACGGCGCGGAGATGAGCGCTGAAGCCGCCGGGGTTGCGGTCTGTCTCATCGCCTACAGCCACCACGCCTGTCGCACGGAATGCGATGCCATGACCGGACACTATTACCGCCTGCGCGATTACGCGATTAACCACGCTGAATGCAACGCCATTATGCGCATCATTGACTGAGAGAGCTCTGGTATGGAACAACAGTTACCACTATTTGCCGCCTCATTAACGTCATCAGAACAACACACTATCCGGGAAGCCTTAACCCTGCTGGAGTGCCAGCTACGTGAACCCGGCACGTCATTTACCTCCAGCCATGCCGTTCGTGACTGGCTGCGTCTGCAGCTTGCCACACTTGACCGCGAAGCTTTCACCGTCCTGTGGCTTAACAACCAGAATCGACTGATAGCCCACGACACACTGTTCCTGGGGACGATCAACACTGTCACCGTTCACCCGCGTGAGGTCGTTAAATCCGGCCTGAAAAATAACGCTGCCGCAGCCATTCTTGCGCATAACCACCCGTCGGGGGAGGCTGAACCCAGTAAAGCCGACAGGCTGATTACGGAACGCCTGAAACAGGCTCTGGAACTGGTTGACATTCGCCTGCGGGACCATCTGATCATCGGCGGGATGGATATTGTCTCCTTTGCTGAACGCGGCTGGCTCTAAGGAGTAAACAGCGATGAAAATAATCAGCAAACGTCAGGCAATGGCAATATACCGTCAACACCCGCAGTCCCGGTTGTTTCGCTTCTGTACAGGGAAATACGAGTGGTCCGGCAGTATATGCCACTATGCCGGCCGGGAGGTGCAGGATATCAGTGGTGTGCTGGCTGTATTCGCTGAACGCCGCCAGGACCGTAACGGCCCGTATGTCGTTTTGCGTAGCGTCACGCTCAATTAACCTTAATTAAGGAGCACTAAATTGTCGAATCAACTACCTCCAGTAAACCATGATGTCTCTGAGCCCTGGTGGGGGCTGAAACCGGGCATCACTCCGTGTTTTGGCGCACGACTGGTACAGGAAGGCAACCGCCTGCATTATCTGGCTGATCGGGCCAGTATCGCCGGTGTGTTCAGCGATGCGGATTTACGCCATCTCGATCAGGCATTTCCGGCACTGCTCAAACAGCTGGAATTAATGCTGGTTTCCGGTGAGCTCAATCCCCGCCATCAGCACTGTGTCACGTTATATGCAAAAGGGCTGACCTGTGAAGCAGATTCCCTCGGATCACATGGCTACATTTATACAGCAATGTATCCGACACCAGACAACAGCATAACCCGGTAATCCCACCCCATAATCCCTCATTCTTTTTAACCCGACTTCATTCAGGAACATTTTATTATGCAGACCTTATCCGCCATCCCGACGCGGAAGGCACCGTCACACCCGACGCCCGTTGAAATCTGGCAGCAACTTCTTACGTATCTGTTAAAAAGACATTACGGCCTTTCGCTTAGCGACACGCAATTTTCCGATGAGAAGATTATTACGCAATATATTGACGCCGGTATCTCACTGTCAGATGCACTCAATTTTCTCGTTGAAAAATCTGAACTGGTGCGGATTGATCGTCCCGGTTTCTCCATTAAGCATCAGTCCCCTTTTATCGGGGTGATTGATATTCTCCGGGCCAGACGGGCAACGGGTTTGATGCAACGTAACGGGTATAAAAGGATCACTCTTCTCATCGCTGGAAATGCAGCTCAGGAGCAACATTCATGAAACTATCCCTGACGGCAGAAGCCGATGCTATCAATATACTGGCCCTCAACATGGGTCGTATCATCGTGGATATCGATGGCATTGAACTGAACGACATTATTAACGCGATCTGCGACAACGGATATTCACTTCGTATTGCTGATACCCCCGGAAAGCGGGTTGTTGAAGATCCATTACTACCCGCCGCCCACCTTACCGGTATCCATTGCAGTACCGCGCATATCACCGAAGCCGACAACACCCTGCTGTACAAACAGTCGCATCAGCATGAAGACTTTAGCGAGTCAGAATGGATCCATTTTTCGGGCACCGGCTATCTGCTCCGTCTGAGCGCGTGGTCATTTCCGGTGTTGCGGCTAAAACGCCTCGGTTTGTCGAAAGCCTGTCGTCGTCTGGTGGTAGCACTTATGCGTCGTTACTCCGTCAGCATTATTCATCCTGATGCCTGTGGCGAAGTGCTGCCAGGTTTTCCCACATTTGACTGGTAACCCAACATCAATCACCACAAAAATATCTATTTCCAGAGTTAACCACTGAAATCGCTCTCGATAGTCTGACTGGCTGGCTGCAGGACAATATCGATAGCGGTACGAGGATCATCTTCGACAACGACGAAGGCAACACCGGCTCAGCAAAGTTGTTGCCCTGGATTGAACAGGCGCTCAAAGATGTTCGGGATCTCCGCCATCTGCAGCTTCTGCAACAGGCCAGAACAGATTAGCCCCCGAGCCAGACTTATCACACGCACATAAGCGCCAGTCCTGACCGACTGACGTTTTATTTTATAAAAGGAAAGAAACGATGCCAGACCTCACTCTCACCGAACCCGAAATATTAACCGACCATACCGATGTGATTTGCTCGACCAGCATTGAACGCATCGTCACCGGACGTAATGCCGCGCTGGCGCAGATCGAAGAGCTAATGCAACAACTCGACGATATTTCAACCCTGACCCGCAGTATCGGTGGCAAAACCGCGCTGGACTGGGCTATGAAGCAGGACTTTCGCTGTGGCTGCTGGCTGATGGAAAAAAGAGAAACAGCGATGAAAGCCATTACCCGTAATCTCGATCGTGGTATATGGCGCGATTTAATGAAAAAGTCAGGGATGCTTTCCATCATGGACGCTCAGGCGCGTGATCAGTGGTACAGAAACCTTGAGGGAGAGAACATTCCTGCAGTCAGCGAAGCCAACATTCTGAGCACTTTTGAGCAACTGCATCTGAATAAAGGTGATGTGTTTGAGCGGGGTGTCATTAACGTCTTCAAAGGGTTGAGCTGGGATTTTAAGACGAACAGCCCCTGTAAATTTGGAGGGAAAATCATCGTCAGTGGACTAGTCAAATGTGACCGGTGGGGATTTGGGCTTCTCTGGGGCAGGCAACACGATCGGTTAGCTGACCTTGAGCGGATGCTGATGCTTCTGGACGGAAAACCGGTTCCCGACAACCGTGCCGACGTCACCCGTCGTCTCGCCGATCATATCCATGAAAACAGGCACAGCAATCGTTACGAGGATGAGATGTTTGCAATCAAATACTTTCAGAAGGGAACTGCTCATATCACCTTTAAGCGGCAAGAACTGGTCGATAAGCTGAATGACATCATCGCCCGTCACTACCCTGGAATGCTGGCATCCGGACAGTAATCAGGGGCCTGCGCATATGTGAAATGTCAGTACCAGTGCAGTGTTAAACAAACCCCTTGCCAGGTTCGCCTGCTTATGGACAAAATGATACTGGCGTTCCTGGTGCTTTTCTTCTGGTGGTTTGTTACTGGATTCTGTAACGTACCAGGAGCGTCACCAAACAAAGGACCATCATAAAGTATCAACACATCAGCCTGAGGCGAGTATCCCCCTTATCGTCACCGATTCGGGTTTCGGATTCATACCAATCGGGAATGAGGGTACAAATGAGGGTATAAATATAATCAAATCAAAAATTTTGATTGCAAATCATAAAAATAAAACAAAACATCGATTCCGAGTCCGGCACCAAAATTTAGAAAAACCAGCCTTAGGGCTGGTTTTTTGCTTTCTGAAGGATGCAGTAGATTTGTGGTCGTTCTGACTGCAAATGTCACCAACCTCTCGCTGAGCGGCGCTCGTTTTTTTGATACAAGGTGTGGCAACGTTTTGCTCAGCAGTAGGTGCTTCCGAACGAAATACCGGCTTGTGACTGAAGCCCCGGAACTATTAAAAAGTACGCATAATTAAAATGAGTATGCTCACATATCCACTGATATCTGCATATAAATAGTTCATAACGCGTGTTCAACGAACAAGCGTCTCACTATCATTCAAAACCTCAATTTTTTTTAGCATTTCCAGATACACTTTATGAACCCCTATTGCTTGCCCAATAGCACATGGAGGAATAGCATTTTCTGATCTGGAAGAACTCTCCCGACGAGGAATACTATATGCATACCAACTGAAATAACCATTGACCTGAAGGTCATTGATAGCATCCAGCATATCCACGCTCATTGAGGAACCATAGCGATCTACCAGTCTATCGAGACGATTAATACCAGATGTTATATGAGTACGAAATATATCATTCCATGTGCCGCCATCAGGCACAGAGAAGAAAGTCTTTGGTCGCAATTCCAGGCATGTGTTCTGAGCCTTTTCCAGCATCGGCTTCTTAAGCATTAAATCAAAAGAGATGTTGTTATCACTGATGTATTTACCACCATTATTTTCAATGTAAAGACTTCGAAAAGGTGATGCTATAGAATTCAAACTTTTTGATATTTCTAAGTTTATAATTTTGCCAAGCTTTTGTTTTTCTAATTTAATATGTTGTTCATTTTCACGCTGTTGATACGTAGAAACAAATGAGTAAATGAGTGCAAAAACTACTAAAGCGAGTGTGAAGCGTCCTGGAATCGTAAGTTTTTTTAGGCCGGACTCATTCTTGTCCCATGTATTACCGATAATTGCTATCAGAGCAGAACCGAAAGCCAGAAAAATTGGAATGTATTCCATATATAACTCCTTAAAAACTGTTCTAAATAATATTAGAACACAAAAAAATCAAGTTCGCTATAAACCGCAGTAAATGCAACAAAACATAAATATAACGTATTAAATATTTACCTTAGGAAGCCATTAATATCGACACTCTCTAACATGCGATAGATTATTTATCTAAAACTTAGCATAAAATACTCTATCCAGACACGAGTATTTAAGTTCCCCGAATCCGATTCCAGACACCACTATTTAGAAAAACCAGCCTTAGGGCTGGTTTTTTGCTTTCTGGCACCAAAAAAGTAACTCGAACTCAGTCAATTGCCAGGACTGACTGAATTCGATCTAGTTAGTTTGAGTTACTTAAAGTTATATTTAATACCAATCATCGCTGAAGTATCGTTATAACCTTTATCTCCAATCTGCGCGCCAATATTACCCCAGATATTGAGCTGCGGATTAATTTGCCCCTCAACACCCGTTTTAATTTCACCCAGATCACGTGCGCCTTCTTGTCGGATACTGACCCCATCCATTGTTGTGCCAAAGTTACGGGTATTGTGGATCCAGTTCACTTCCACAAACGGCTGGAACTCTCGTGCGTTGCCATCATCAATTGCACTGTGGCCTTTCAGGAAAGTACGGACTCCCAGCCGAGTCTGGATATTGCCATCTCCTTTGCCGCTGACGTGAGAACCATTCGATTCACGATGATCGTCTGCTTCAACCCCCATCCAGATAGCTTGTCCCTGCGGCTGGATAAACCATTCGTTTTCAGAACCTTTACTTCCGGTGAATTCACCGAGCTTGTGCGTATAACCCAGCTCCAGCGATCCGGTAATCCCTTTCGATTTGTATGATTCACTCTGAATACCCTGGCCTTTGACACTATTATTAAACCAGTTGTACTGCGCCCATGTATCCAGATAAGCCCCCTGATGCGTTTCATCATTGGCATACCATGTTGCATAGACCCCAGCACTGTAACCATTCACGGAACCATCAGAACGATAACCTGTAGATGAGGAGCGCGTATTGCTGTTGTTATGTCCATACCCGGCCATCACGCCAAGATGCCAGCGATCCAGCCCATCGCCACTCCAGCGGGCAATATCGCTACCAATCTGCATTACATAGCGATTACTCTGGGTTTTCAGCTGGCCGCTACCGTCACGCCAGTTGTTATGTCCACCGACATGACGCATCCACATACTTGTCACTTTCTGCTCGCCTGTCAGCGCGTCGATGTACTGGGTTTCACCCAGACGATCGTGCAGACGGGTAACAAACATATTATTTGCTGCCGCCAGGTTTGCCGTGTAGCTCCCACCCTCCGGGCGCAGATCTTTATCAGTATCAGGATCTGGTTTCGGATCCGGGTCTGGATCTGTTTTACCACTGGTCAAATACCAGTTGCCACTGTTCTCATCCTGACCACGCCCAAGAGTATAATCATAAGCGCCCGCCACAATACGACCTGCTTGCGTAAATTCACCATCCGACTGCCCGTCTACGTGGATCACTTCAATACCGTCGATCGTGGCAGCCCCTTTCCCACCAGCATTAGTGACGCTAACTGAAGTTGTGCCGCTGGTATCACCCTTCACAACCAGCTTATCCGTTACGGAATCATCATTCCCCAAAGCAGTGTTTAATGAAAGATGGCCGTCATTACCCGCATAATTGCCATTAACTACCAGTTGGTTGCCCGCCAGTTGGCCATTCACGCCGGTCTTAATAGTACCGCTGTTAGTGAGATTGCCTCCCACCGTAAACAGAAGATCATCGCCAGTCCCGGTACCAACCTGCACTCTCCCTGCGTTATTCACATTGCCAGCAACACCACCGACACCAGAGAGCATGCCAAATGTCGCAACATTCACCTGTGAACTGGCAAGGATAACCGGCGACGTTGCGTTGCCCAGCACTAAGCCGCCCTGCTCAATATCCGTTTGCCCGGTCCAGGCTGCGTTATCACCTACGGTAACGGAGCCTGCGCCCAGTTTGGTCACTCGACCACTACCATATACATCATTATTGAGTTGCCAGTCAGTGTCGCTGTTCAATACCAGAGAGCCCGTATTACTCACATCCGCACTGCCCAGGTTTTCTGCAATAGAAGCGGTAAGTTGGGAATCCGCATCGATAGAGAACTGACCGGTGAAAGCGCTGTTATTGCCTACCAGCACAACATCACTGCCGTTGAGTTCAACCAGCCCGGCATCACTGATATTATTGTATAGATTGCCTGCGGCCTTACCGATCGATAGCGTTCCTGCCGCTACAATATCACCCGAACCAAGGCCCAGGGTCGTGTTCATTAACACGCGGGCACCTTCCGCGATGGTGGTTGTCGCCGTCAGCGTACTGTTTTCACCAGTAATGGTCAGCGTATCGGCATTCACATTCAGCTCACCACTTCCCGTTAACACACCGTCTGCTGAGCCGCCGTGCTCAAGTGTCAGGCTACCACCGTTAATATTCAGCAAAGAGCCTGCTGCCGCAGCTAGCTTACCGATAGTCTGGCGATGACCATTCATATCATACCCGGACTCTGTCGCCAGACGCAGTTCGCTGGTCTGCCCAAGAACATTATCATTTTGCATCAGAAGGTTGCCGCTGCGTACATCGGTAACGCCGGTATAATCATTATCCTGATTGGACAGTGATACCGTCTGGCCTTTCTGGCTGTCAAACGCCAAATCTCCGCTCCCGGTTACACGGGCGCTGAGATCCGCCGCATTGCCGGTCTTGCCGTTTGCATCCAGTACCAGCGCATTATCTCCAGATGCCAGCAATTCTACCTGCGTCAGGCCATAGTTAATGTACAGGCCGTCATCACTCGCACCGCCGGTGAGACGATAGTCATAAGTCCCTTTCGCCACGACCTCGCCGTTTTGACTGATATCGACTTCCACGCCATCACTAATGATATTGCCATTGCTATCAGTCAGCGTCAGGTTACCCGCACCGCCTGAAACAGGGGTATCTGAGGTAGCCAGTTGGATCAGCGACTGCGCATCGTCCTGTTCAAGCAGTGACTGCGTGGTATCAGCCAGCGGACGATCGTTGCTGATCGTGCCAGTATCAACCTGCACGGTACCGCGCCCGGAAAGATCCATCTTCCCTGAATGAATAGTCCCTTCAGCGTTACTCTGCCCAGGGGTCACACCGTCAAAACTGACCGTACCGCCGTTAAAGGCGAGTCCTCCAATCTTCTGCTCGCCAACAGCCACATGCGTCACGCTACCCGTACCCGCACTTAATGTCGCCTGGCTCAGCGCCAGAGTATTCAACCCCGCCAGTTCAAAGGTGCTGTTGCTCAGCGCCAGCGTGCCATTGAATCCGTCTGCTGCATTGTTGCTGGTAAAATCGAACGCATTACCGCTGGCATCCACCTCTACCGTACCGGTACCCGCCAGATGACTGTTAAAGACATACGTGCTATTGGATTTCAGCGACAGCGTGCTGGTCTCGTCGACGCTATAACCAGTATCAGCAGCATCGTTTTGATTATCACCCAGCGCAAATGTGACATTATCAACGGTAAATACGGAGCCAGCAGTGAGATCAATATGCTCCATACCACTGATAGCATCAGTACGATTCAGGATGTACTGCGCGTTTTTCAGTTGAAGTGTATCTCCACCCGCACCACCATTAAGGCTGGTAAACAGCGATGTCTCCGTCTCTTTAATATCATTGAGCACATACAAATCGTTACCGCTTCCGGTCGTGACGTCCGTGGCCGTACTACCAGAATCCAGCGTAACCGTGTTATCGCCGCTCATCAGATTAACCTGTCCGACAATGCTCGCGCCTGCGGCGTTTGTAAACGCAACCCCGGCCCCCGTCAGCATTTCCACTGCTTTTTGCGAGGCATCCAGCGCTTTAATCACACCTTTATTAATGAAACTTTCCAGTGCACCATTATCAGCGTTGACCACCGCATGGCTTGTTGACTTCGAGGTTAGCTCACCAGATTGTTCAACATTTTTGGTTGTCCCCCCAATAATCAGCGCTTCACCGCCGTCACTGTCGAGCACGTTAACGCTGACACCTGTTTTCAGATCGGTTGACGCATTGGTGACAATCCCTTTGCCTGCAGCCTGTTCGACGTTGATCACCAGATTGCGTGAGTCGGACATATCCAGCGTTTGATCGGTTTCGCTACCGTCAATATTTTCAAACAAAATCCCCGTGCCACTACCCGTTACGGTAACAGTACCGGAGTTGGTTTGCGCCAGCGATGCGCCGGTATGAATACCAATACCGTTACCTACGCTTACAGTAGTATCTTTTAACTGGATGCCCGCAATTTTAGCGACGTTTTCAATAGCACTCCCTTTGCCAGCGCTGTCCATCGTAATGGTAGCGCCATCAACAGTCAGGCCTTTCGCGCCGTTAGCCAGCAGGATGCCATGCGCGTCTCCTGCTGCTTTGGTTTCCCCCGAACCGGTCAAGCTCAGCGAGGCATCATTGCCAACAAGATAGGCTGCTGTGCCATCCGTCGCGGTTACCGTCGCATCGTTTTTAACAACCGAATCAGCACCTTCAATACTGACCGCGACACCATTAACGTTAATATCACCAGCGTTATTCAGCGTGCCGCCAGAAACCAGGACGCCAGTGCTGCCCGCCTGGGCGAAATCAATAGTACCCTGGTGGTTAAGCGTACCACCGTTGCGAGCGATGTAGCCGAAGGCACCATCCGCTGTGTTGCTGGTATTCAATGTGGCATAGCTGGTAAGTACAGAGTCGCCCTTCAGACTCGCATCAACTTTCCCGGACAGATCGTAATAATTACCATCAACAATCCCGGCAGTGGTCCCTTTACCGGAGAGCTTAACAATCACCGCATCTTTAGTGATAACACCATCAGCACCGCCTTCCACACGCACGCCAGTGGCACCGTCGCCCGTGATGCTCAATGATTGCGAACCGGAATCAAAATGGCTTCCCGTCCCCGTCACTTGCAGAATAGTGGAGTCTTTGCCTGATGCCGTCATTGTCGTACCTGATGACCCACTACCATCAAAGGTTGCACCGCCTTCAATACGGTATAGCGTTGACCCTTCAGTCGATACGTCCTGCAGGGTCGAAGAGGATGCGTTGACTTTAGAACCGCTACCGTAAACAAAATAACCGATTTGGTTCTTACCACTGTCAAAAGACATTTTACCCGTATCGGTAATATCGATCGTACCGCCATCACGAACATGCAGACCAATCGCGTTATCTGCAGCAAGACTGACACTCCCGCTCATGGTCAGTCGTGAACCCGATCCTTCAACCCAGGCACCAATGTTTTTCTGCGTACTGTCGGTTGTACTGCCATTGGTGATGTTGATGCTGCCGGAGTGAATCGCCTCGCTCCCTCCCTGTAGCTCAATCCCGCTGGCACTGTACCCATTCAGATTGATCTTGCCGCTGTTTTCCAGACCTTTCGCGCCGTTAATACCCATCAGCCCGGTATTTTGCGCTGACCCGGTACCATTGATATCGATAACACCATTTTGCTTAACGCTGATGCCATCTGGCGACTCGCTACCATCCGCCTTGATAGCAACAGCATTTTCTACTTTTTCCCCGATAGTAATGTTGCCGGGGTTATTGATAGTCCCACCTTTCACATACATACCAATGGCGGGGAGCGTCACCACAACCTCACTGGTCGTTTCATCTTTTACCGCCTGGGCGGTACGTCCGATATAGAGAGTCCCGTTGTTTGTCGCAACGACATTATGCTGAGCAAATACACCGTAGGTGTATACACTATCGATGGATTGCACTGGTTCACCGCCAGTCGCAATATTCATTACGCCATTATTTATAAACGTTGCCGTGTCGTTCATCAGCAAAGCGTAAGCGTTATAAATATCCTGGTGAGAAGCGAGGTTGATAATGCCGTCATTCTGCACTTTCGTGGTACCTGTCGACAGAATCGCGGTATGCGCACCGACCCATGCGTTTTTCACATCAAGACTGGTACCCCCGTCAATAACACCGTTGTTATTCACGATGCTGTCCTGTGCCGAAATGACATAATCGCCCCCCGATGCACCAGCAGCGGTCCCTAACGTACCGTTGTTGTTCAGCGTGGCGCCTTTGGTCAATGTCACCACGGAGGTATCACTGAACACAGCCTGAATATTTGCATCAGCAGAAATATTAACGACAGAGTGCGCTCCGGTAGCTTTTATGAAACTATTCACATCCCGGTTTGCAAGCTGCAATACAGCATCGCCGGCCGGGATCTTGGTATCGAAGTGGATGCTTTTTTGTTCCGTGGAATAGGCTTTGTTTAACTCCGCCTGATAGTCTGCAGGTGAGAGTTGGCCCGCCTCAACAGCCTTCACCAGGGCATCATTATAGGTTTTTAAATCATCAATATTGTTAACGGTATACTGGCCTAACGCACTGGAGAAGGTGCCATTGTAAGTTGCGGTATTAAAGCTAAACGTTTTTCCAGAAGTATCCGCGACATTACCGATGCTACCGCTTTGCACGATAGTTTTAGAGTTGTAGTTCAGTACGGCATCTTTTGTATCGCTGGCGCTGGTCTCAACGTTATAAATCCCGGAAACCTTAGTGACAGCGTTAAACTTGTTCTCTGTGTGTTCTGCCCAATCGTTTCCCTTTGAACCGATATTGACATCAAGCTCACCACCCGACTTTACGGTTGCCAGCTTCATATTGACATACTGTCCGTTGCCAACTGCAACCCCCAGATATGTCGTCAGATCGCCGATATTATTAGTGGAGAAATTATTACTGTCGTAAACCTGTATTGTGCGTGAGGCTCCAGTGACAGGATCGACATATTGAATACTGTGCGTACGACCACCTAATGTCGTTTGTTTCAGGTTTATATTTTCACTACCAGATGAAATATACCCGCTATCCATTGCCTGCTGAATTGTCATCGTCTGGAAACCAGATGCCCCGGAAGCAATACTGCCATATCCTTTAGCGCCTGTGACGATATTCATCGTTTCACCATCGCCAACAACAAGCTGACCAACACCATTACTATTGGTATATGGTGTGTATTCTGGCAGCACATAATCAGCGGCCAGAGCATTTACCGACTGCGTCGCGAATACTGCACCAATTATACTTAACGCCAACGTTGATAAATTAAAGCGATAGTTATTAACTCGAATACCTACGTCGCTATTAGTTTCTACTGAAGCACCAGATCGATTAGCCAATTCAGAAACAACAACTGCACACGAGCGCGACACACTCCATACCACTTTATAAATCTTATTCATAATTACCTTTCCGAAGGACTCCACGATGCCTTTATTTACTGGCAAATTTTCGTGGTCACATAGCAGTAGATGAACTCATGAATATACAGCGGACGGACACGACTTCTTCGCTGGAAGTTTTCCGCTGAAACATTGAGCAACTTGTACTCGACGGATGGTATTACTCAAGCATAGCAATATCTATTTATATCGAAAATTATACATTATATAGATAATATGACTATAAATTTAAGTCAGTAAAGATTTTTATGTTAGCGAAGTACAAAAAACAACCAAATGGTTGATAATGATATGTATAAATTTTGTAATTTACATAACACACTCACATCACAACAAATAAACAATTCCAGCTTATTAAAAGACTGCAAAAATTCAAATGATAATAAGTCTCCATTCATTTAAAATTAGAATTTGAATACAGACAAAGATATCTATAAGACTAATCTCATACTATAATCTTTATAATAAAAAGTTCAACCCACTTGATTTGCAAAAAATTACATTCATGGACGATGACTACGACTGCAGTTGGAAAAACTTCACTTCACAATTCGCCAATTTTGCAGGTTCAAAGACTTTGCTTGTCGTATATAATAAGCGAAAAGCATCACACGCTACTGGCCAATGTTTTAAGTCTCTTGATGCTTTGCAATTTTTCTATTATTTTATTAGTGTGATTTTTTAGCCCTTTCATGAAGGGTGAAACACCATCTTCTAAAAACATCGGTCATTTACAAATCAATCAATGACCTAATGACTCTGGAGAACCTTAATCGTTATGAGATAAATATTACCTCGCCACACGTTGATATTAACGCGCCTGATCCCTTATCAACTTGAGCAAATGAATAGCGATGCAGAAACACAAAATCTTGTCCGTATCAGCGCTTTTCAGTAACGTATCAATAGAATAATGAAGGTAAGAACCATGAGTAAGAACGAAGTAATTCCTGTTTAGCAGAAATGATAGCTACTGTTGTGCGCCTTAACATTCCGGATATCCGAGGGAATAACGACATATTGGAACTGTATGTTTCAGGGAGTTTTTATCAAAAAAAAAACGAGTCTAGAATAAAACCCCTCAAAAAAACCAGGTATTTGTATCAAAAAAATACGCATCTATAGATATTTAAACTGATACTTTAAATTTTTATGTCAAAAGAAAAAAATAAAACACTACATTTTAGGCAATCAGGCAGTTCATCATTCTGCAACAAGAAAGAAGAATTGTGATGGTTTATAATTAAGTGATACTCTGTTAATGAATAAAAAATGAAATATATTATTAACAATGAAGTTACATTCAGAAGTGATGACGGTGTTTTGACAAGCCTGAGTATACCTGACAATTCAGTAATGCTATCTATTACAGCAAACCGAATCCTGACTTATCTGCTGCAGCAGCAAGGGAAAGTCGTCGCCAGAGAAGAGATGTTCATCAATGTCTGGGACAAAAATGGTCTGCAGGCATCAAATAACTCACTGAGCCAGTATATTTCCCTGATTCGCAAAGGATTGCTGGAGCTTGGTTGTGAGCAAGAAATCATTCAGACTGTGCCACGCGTGGGCTTTTTTATTGCTGAGGGTTTAATATCTGTGGCAGAAGAGCATCCTCGTGTCTCCTTCTCCCCCCCTCACATCGCTAAAATCATCCCCCCGATTTCGAAGCGAGTAAAAATAGCGCTGCTCACTACCATCTGCCTCTCGCTGTTTATGCTTTCTTACCCGGTAATGTCTTTATTTAGTGGCAAAGAAAACAGCATTCCTGTCCTGCCATTGCACAAACTCGGCAACATTGACCAATGTCCGGTTTATACCCTTTATAAAAGTTCGCAAGAAGTGGCTCCAGTCAAGCTTGAGCAGGCCAGAAAGATGGCTGATTTACACCTGAAATGTCAGCCCGGTGCATCATTTATTTTTCAGCCTGACGACCTGTATGTTTACGGCGAAAAGGGGCGTGTTTTTCTGTCCCGCTGTACTTTCAAAAATGCAGAAAAAACGAAATTTGCCGGATGCAAGGATGTATATATACATGAATATTAAAAATAAAATATTGCTTTCTTCCTCAGCCATGTTGCTGGTATGCAGCGCCCTGTTAAGTCTTAATGGTGTGACAGTCATTCCTGCTCATCACGGGATAAGTGTGCGCTGCATTTCCATACTTTCGCTTCCTGAACTACCTGGAGGCGGGAAATACAATGGCAGCCTGATGGTTCAACTCCAGAAAGATAACACTGGCATTTTGGATTTTGCTGGCGTCATATCAACGCAAGCAGAATCAGGCAACCGTCCCGAAAAACAACTCATCTTGCAACGTTCTGTCAGCTTCGATTATCGAATTGAAGAAAACGGTACTGTGTTTATGAACGAGATGAAAATGAACAAACATAATATCGATGACGTTCCTGATAAGTTGTTTACCCGTAATATATTTGACCTGTCTATGCCTGAAAAACGCGTACAGATTTATGAAATTAACAACGCTTATCTGTTAGGGAATACCTTTTCTCCGACAAACGTTTGTGTCAGCAAAGCAGAGTACCAAAGCTAACGGCTTATCCTGACCTGTCCCTTTTCAAGGTCACCTCAACCCGTTCCTGTTTACCAGTAAACATATCCGATAAGCACACCTTCCAGCCTGGGTGTGGAGTTTGCCTTGCATATAGTATCGAATCAAAACCATATTGACAGGCGATTCTGCCTGCGCATACAATCGAATGATACCGAGTCGATACTATTATCCCACAGGGAGAGTCGCCATTTTCTTTCACGCGGGTTGGCCGGTATGACGGGCTAATGCATCCGTTCACGCGCTGCTGCTTTGCGTCGAGGATGTATTTAAAGTTACCTTCGTAAACCAATGCTGCCGGGTAAAGTAAACCAGTAACTGATACTAACCCGCAGATCCATGCGGATTCTGGAGAGAACATGAATAAGATTCGTCATCCGCGCGCACCAGCCCTGACTGTTGAACGCTGGTTTAATACACCACAGCCGATAACCCTGGAGTCACTGCGCGGCAAGGTCGTGGTGATGGAATCATTCCAGATGCTGTGTCCAGGCTGTGTATCTCACGGGTTACCGCAGGTTTCTCGCGTTTACGCCACTTTTCCGCAGGATAAGGTGGCAGTGATCGGGCTACACACTGTTTTCGAACATCATGATGTGATGACCGCACAAGCGCTGAAAACCTTTCTTTCAGAATACCGTATCCCCTTTCCCGTCGGAGTGGACATGCCGTCTGCGGAAAGCGACATTCCTCAAACCATGCAGGCCTACACTATGCGCGGTACACCGACACTGACGTTAATTGATCAGCAGGGATACTTACGCCAGCAATATTTTGGTCAGGTAGACGACCTGGCACTGGGGGCAGAAATCGGCGCGTTGTTGAGCGAATCTCTGTCTGTTCCCTCAGAAGAACCTGTAACATCAGGGTGCAGCGATGGCCAGTGTGCACTGTAAGTCCAGACCCAACACCACTATTCAAAAAAAACCGCCCTGATGGCGGTTTTTACTTTTTGGATTTTCAATTACGGCTCGCTCGTTAAAACCCCGCGATGGCAAATCAGCCAGCACGGGGATAACAAGGCTACGCCTTCACCACAATCAACGGTTCGATATCGCTCTCTTTTTTAATCACCAGCGACTCATCACCGCGCAGGCAGGTGCCACCGTAGTTACCGCCTACGGTGAACGTACAGACCTGAATATATTTACCAGCAACCTTTGGCAGACACCAAAGCTGTTGGTAAATGTTCTTCTGCTCAGCGAACTTACCGCTGGTCTTATCCAGTAACTCTTCCTCATGACTCACCAGATCGATGTTGCTGCCACAACGTCCTGCAATAGGTTTCACCGCATAACCGGTTTGTGCCAGTTCGTCGTTGACAGTGAAATCCGTATCAAGCAGATAGCGATGATGTGGGAACAGTTGCCACAGGATCGGCAAAATCGCCTTATTACCGGGAATAACCGTCCACAGTGGCTCAAAGACCAGCACTTCCGGGCGCAGCAGCACGTCGATCAAGCGCACTTCCTGGTGGGTGTGTCCGGTACGAATCGGAACAGCGGCGTACTCGGTTTCGCTCACCTCGCGCACCTGCTCAATCGCGGTTTCCCATGCCCAGGTTTTCCAGACACAGTTCACCAGACGACCGTCGCCATCAATCAGTTGTCCCGCTTCATCCCAACGCAACTCGTCCAGACCACGCAGGATTTTGCTCTCGAAACCAGCCTGATGTAGCGCCTGCTGCATAAACTGCGCGTGGTAGTTCTCCTCAATGTCCTTATCCTGCATGATATGCACGAAAGGACGCGCACGACTGTGCTTCCAGGCGCCCGCCAGTTCGTTAATCAACCCTTCTGCAGGATTGTGCCCCTGCCCCGTGTAACCCCGTTCAGCCCATCTTTCAAGGATCAGGCCGGCTTCAGTATGGCACGATGCAGAATCGGCGTTGTATTCGTATACCTTCAGCCCACGCTCATCCATACAAAAATCCATACGACCGGTGATCATATGATGGCGACGACGCTGCCAGGAAAGGCGCAGTCGTGGCCAGAGGATTTTCGGGATATCAAACAGAGCCAGCAGATTATCGTCTTTCAGCACTTTATCAGTGGCGTGGAGATACATCAGATGCAGCTCGTTGGTCGCTTTTATCAGCTCCTGCTCTGCACTCTCGGTAATGGTGAAGTACTGGTGTGGGTCCTGATTAATCACGTGTCCGTTCGCCAGCACGTAGGCTTTTTGTAGCGGATCCTGCTCATCCAGCCATTTGCCATCAAATTGCCCTTTATCTTCCAGGCGTGCACCGTCAATTTTCAATGACTCGTTGGCGATTTCCGGCTGCGGCAGGCTGTATCGGGTGTCGTCAGTCTGGATCATCCAGCCAAGGATCGTGGTGTCATCAAAGGTATCACGCAGCGTGTAGCAGCCATTTTCGACCACCATCTCCAGTTCGCGAGTCCACTGCTGTCCAGGAGGCAGCGGCGTGTGGATCACATTCTGTTCAGCAATGCGGATTTTGTTTTCCAGTAGTTGGGTGATAATTGCCACATGGCCGGTATCTTTGAACTCGCCACCTTTTTGCCAAATAAGCAGCGCACCTGCTACCGGTGCCCGGGGTGAGCCGTTGGGGAATGCCTGAAGCGGCAGGATATTGTCATTCACGACTTCACGCAGAAAGCGCAAGGAGAAGATCTCCCACGCCATGCCCACATCCGTGAACACCACACCATAGTTGAGGAAAAGAAAGCGGCGCGCAAACTCAACGCACTGCCATTTGTGGCCCATATATTCATCGTCGATATAGCTGCGAAAGGCGGCATCATCGTCATAGTCCCGCGGGTCGAGGGAGCTGTAATCTGAAGAGTAGATTGCTACGCCGCCTGGGGCGTAGCCCAATAATGTCCCGAATGGGGCATCCTGACTGGTCGTTCCTTTGCTCATGCACCTTACCTCAAAACAATACAGCCTGAGCAGTCTGGCGTGAATTTTCGCTCTGATTGCCTGCTCTGCGACACTAACCGGACAGAGGTCGACCTATCATACACCTCAACGCAGCGACTGGCGCTCAGAGGAGAAAAATTCACATCAGGAACTACGCTTTCATCAGGATAACCGGTACGCTTTTATATGCCGGGGTCAAACTTTCCGTGTCGACCGCATCGAGTGACAGCAGCACGTTCGCTTCCGGCAAATACGCACCAATGGAACCCGCCGCCATGTCGTAAATCACCACCGTTAGCCCGTACATCATGCGTTCAACACAAGGCTGCCCGCTATCGTCCAGTGCCTGAACGTTCACAACATCACCTTGAATCAGACCACGAGCAGTCGCTTCATCTTCACTTAAAAAAACCACATCGCGCCGACCGGTAATGCCACGGTAACGGTCGTTCATCCCATAAATAGTGGTGTTGTACTGGTCGTGGCTACGCAACGTTGCCAGCACCAGCGCATAAGCAGGTTGGTTTTCACGTTCGATTGCGCGCTGACGGCTGACGACAAAGTTGGCTTTACCATTCGCAGTTCGCCACTCGCGACGTGATGCTGGCGTATCCATGCGAAACCCACCCGGCTCAGCGATACGTGCATTGTAATCATGAAACTCCGGGATAACGGCTTCGATAGCCTCGCGGATCAGCGCGTAATTACCTGCTAAGTCTTCCCAGTTTACCGGCGAATGAAGAAGTGTGGCGCGTGCCATTCCAGCCACAATGGCGGGTTCGGATTTTAACCATCTGGAGGCCGGCTTCAGCCCACCGCAGGAGGCATGCACCATCGACATCGAATCCTCGACGGTTACAGACTGAACACCGGTAGCCTGTATATCGCGTTCCGTTCTGCCCAGCGCAGGCAACAGGTAATTGTGTTTTGCCAGCAGCAAATGCGATCGGTTCAGCTTGGTCGCGATATGGACCTGCATATCCAGCTTTTTTATCGCCGCGAAGGTACGTTGCGGTTCTGGCATCGCCACCGCCAGGTTACCTCCCATGCAAATGAGGGCTTTCGCCTCGCCCCGTTCGATTGCCCGAATACTTTCCACGCTGGATCGACCATGTTTACGCGCAACGGTGATAGAAAAATGTGCTTCGAGCCGCTGCAGGAAATCTTCTGATGCCGCCTCATTGATCCCCACAGAACGGTCACCCTGTACATTCGAATGACCACGCAGAGGGCAAATCCCCGCCCCCGTCTTACCGATGTTGCCTTTAAGCAACAGCAGGTTCACCAGTTGCTGAACATTTTCCGTACCGTTTTTATGCTGGGTGATACCCAGTCCGTAACAAATGATGGTGGCGCGGGACTTATTGTAGTTGTGTGCCAGATCTTCCATCTGGCTACGCGTCAGACCGGAATCCAGTTCCAGTTCCGCCCAACTACGCTGGCGTAAATCCTCATACAGCGCAGAATATCCGGCGGTATGTTCATCAATAAACGCATGATCGAGTGTCGGCGGTTGATCGAGCAAGATCCGCGCCTCATCCATTTCGATCAACGCCTTCATAATACCCTTGAGCAATGAGGCATCGCCGCCCATTTTGACCTGGTAGTAGTCGCTGCTGAGTTCCGTCGCCTGGCCGGTGAACATCTCTTTCGGACTCTGCGGGAAGCTAAAGCGCTCAAGCCCTCTTTCGGTCAGCGGATTGATGGAGATAATTTTGGCCCCACGGTTGGCGACATCGCGTAACGTGGTGAGCATGCGCGGATGATTAGTACCAGGATTATGTCCAATGCAAATCACCAGATCACAATGGTTAAAATCGTCAAGTTCTACGGTTCCTTTCCCCAAACCGATTGCCCGCGTCAGCCCGGCACTGGTTGGGCCGTGGCACATGTTTGAACAATCGGGAAAGTTGCTGCTGCCGTATTCGCGGGCAAACAACTGGTAAAGGAACGCTGCCTCGTTTGAGGTTCTGCCGGATGTGTAAAATTCTACTTGCTGTGCTGAATCATAGCTGCGCAGGCGTTCGCCAATTTCCTGAAACGCAATGTCCCACTCGACAGCCTGCCAGGTGTCAGTTCCGGCATCGTATTTCATCGGATGCGTCAAACGGCCTGTATTTTCCAGTTTATAATCGCTGTATTGCCACAAGGTTGAAACCGGATGGCGGCTAAAAAACGCCGGTGACGCTTTCTTCGTGGTGGTTTCCCAGGAAACTGCCTTTACGCCGTTTTCGCAAAGCTCCATCGGCGCACGATGACCCGGATCTGGCCATGCGCAACCCGGGCAGTCGAACCCCTTCACCTGGTTCATTTTAAACATCGCGATAATGTCGCGCACGACTGCCTTTTGCGAAAACACTGAAGCAGTGACGGCTTTTACCGCGCCCCACCCACCCGCCGGTCCCTGATAACCGCTTACTCCTGGAACACCCTTTTTCATTATTACTGCTTATTGACCGCCAATGATTGATGGTGAGTACGGTAGCAATTTCCGTCTTACATTGATTTCCTCTTGATGGAGTACGGTCTGAGTACAATGAACGGGTTATATTTATCTTCCCCTTTCAGCACAAAGCGACATAAAGTCCCAATCTGTTAAATTGAGTTCTACCTAACTGCTACACTGCTTCAACACAACCACTCAGAAGGCAGGTCAACATGTCAGACAATACTTATCAGCCCGCGAAAGTCTGGACGTGGGATAAATCAAACGGCGGCGCATTCGCCAATATCAACCGCCCTGTTTCCGGTGCCACACACGAGAAAACGCTGCCAGTCGGCAAGCATCCATTGCAGCTTTACTCGCTGGGTACGCCAAACGGTCAGAAAGTCACGATTATGCTGGAAGAACTGCTGGCGCAAGGGGTGAAGGGCGCGGAATACGATGCATGGATTATCCGCATTGGCGATGGAGATCAGTTTTCCAGCGGCTTTGTGGAAGTGAATCCCAACTCCAAGATCCCGGCTTTGCGCGATCATTCGCAAAACCCGCCAGTTCGCGTGTTTGAGTCTGGCGCCATCCTGCTTTATCTGGCGGAAAAGTATGGTTATTTCCTGCCGCAGGATCTGGCGAAACGTACCGAAACGCTGAACTGGTTGTTCTGGCTACAAGGAGCGGCGCCCTTCCTCGGCGGTGGCTTCGGACACTTCTATAACTATGCACCGGTTAAAATTGAGTACGCGATCAATCGCTTTACGATGGAAGCCAAGCGTTTACTCGACGTGCTGGATAAGCAGCTGGCGCATCATCAGTTTGTGGCAGGGGATGAGTACACTATTGCCGATATGGCAGTATGGCCATGGTTTGGCAATGTCGTTTTGGGGAACGTCTATGACGCGGCAGAATTCCTTGATGCGGGAAGTTATAAAAATGTTCAGCGCTGGGCAAAAGAGATTGCAAAACGCCCGGCGGTTAAGCGTGGTCGCATTGTAAACCGCACTAACGGTCCGCTTAACGAGCAGTTGCATGAACGCCATGACGCCAGCGACTTCGACACGAATACCGAAGATAAACGTCAGGGTTAAAATAAGATGCCGGATTAGCCTGTTCGCTATCCGGCATTTTCAGAAGTGGTCACGCGCTGGTGACGTCATACTCCATACGGCGAAGTGCATCTAACGTGGCTTTAGCTTCATCTTCATCAATGATGCTCATGGCGAACCCTACGTGCACCAGCACCCATTGCCCAACCAGCTCGGCTGTATCACCTTCACAAATCAGGGCAATATTGACATCTCGTTTGATGCCGCACACTTCAACCTGCGCAAGCTGGTGAATATCCTCACCAACGGCCAGAACCTGACCCGGGACTCCAATACACATATCTGACTCCGCCCCATAGCAACCTATGGGCTATTCGACTTCTATACTTTTAACTTTCAGTGAATCGCCGGCATCAACCCGCAAACGATCGCCCTGACAGAGTGGACACTGCGCATCATGCTGGGTGATCTCCACGACCTGACTGCAATCCCAGCACCAGGCCTGGGCAGGTTTGTAATCAATGTGTAGTTCACATCCCTGCGCCAGCGTGCCCTGGCAGACGATGTCAAAACTGAAACGTACGGCGCTCTCTTCAACACACGAGAGCGCCCCAATTTCCAGCCAAACGCCGGTAACACGTTTTACATCGTGCTGCTCTGCCTGCTGTTGAATAATTTCAACCGCGCTCTGGCAAAGAGACAGCTCATGCATTTTCGCTACTCCGGCGGCCCAACAACAGTGCCCGACGTCCCATTTGCGGCGCATTCGGGTCGCTAACAGGTAACGATAACAACATTCGTGCACAATCGTCAGTCAGACGGACACCCTCTTGTGCCGACATGCTGTGCGAAAGCGGTGACATCAACGAACAGGAAAAGTACTGCGATACGCCATCAAGTTCGCCAACGGTAAATGTCATCTCACCATACGGCAGACGCAGCCCGATTTTCTCACTGACCTTACGTACGGGCCAGACCTGGTCTGGCCCCGGGAAAATCAGTGCGCTGAGCATCCAGGGCGTGATAACACACCCCGTCCACTGCCCTTCAAACAGCGAAAAATCAGAAACATACACCGGCATATTCGGATGCAAGAAAGAAAGATCGTGCATCGAACGTCGGGCTACTTCTTCAAACGCAGCCTGAATCTGCTCCTTCGGGGCCGCCTGAAAGCCCAAAAACTCTTCAGCCATGGGCCGTCTCCCGAGGGATCGCTTCCACACCCGATTCGCGCAGCGCAGCAAGAACCTGCTCAAGAGCAGGTTCAATCATGGCTTCAACCGTCGGGGTGAGACCGATATGCGGCTCCAGCGATTCCGGAATAACACCAACCAGAGTCAGTTTTTTCGGGAACTCGCCGGTAAAGCGCAGGGCCGACAAAACATCGGCCAGGCCAAGCTGGTGCGGTGAGATTTTGTTGGTAAACAGCGCCGGAATCTCTTCATCCCGCAGGACCATCATGGTTCCCGGCGTGTTTTTTCTCGACACAATGGCGTCAGCAATGATCAGATGATCTCTGTTCGCCATGTCGCCGAGAAGTTCCATCCCAGCCGTACCGCCATCCAGAACGTCAACATAGTCTGGCAGGATGTATCGTTGTTCTAATGCCTCAACGATACGTACCCCGATGGCTTCGTCGGTCAGCAAAATATTGCCGACCCCTAAGACTAATATCCGCATTACAGAACCTTAACTGAGACCACTTCGTTCCCGTCAACGTCCACCACATGCACCGCACATGACATACAAGGGTCGAAGGAGTGAATGGTACGAACCACTTCCAGCGGTTTGTTTGGATCAGCGATTGGCGTGCCTACCAGCGAACGCTCGTACGGCCCTACTTCGTCATTGAAGTTACGTGGGCCAGAGTTCCAGGTTGACGGAACAACCGCCTGGTAATTACTGATAATGCCGTCTTTAATCACCATCCAGTGAGAAAGCATACCGCGCGGCGCTTCAAGGAAACCGACACCTTTGAATTCGCCTGTTGCCGGAATATCCGGTTTCACGAAGGTTGTGTGGTCGCCTTTACCGATGTTCACGATCAGCGCATTGTACTGATCCTGCAGAACGTTCTGCAGTTCACAGCAGTGAACGGTACGGCCAATAATACGGCCCAGCGTGGAATGCAGTTGCGCTACTTCGATCGTTTTACCGGTCAGCTTCGTATAGATTGCAACGATTTCATTCAGCTTGGCATGGGTAGATTCGCGTTTCGCTGCCAGCTTACACAGCATGTTGGCCAGCGGACCCACTTCAACCGTTTTACCGTAGAAGGTCGGTGCTTTAACCCAGGAGTATTTGCCATCATCTGACCAGCCAGTGTAATCAGGAACCGTTGTGCCTTCCCACGGTGCCTGCGGCGCTTCGTCTTTGTACCACGCGTGTTTCGCACTCTCCTGGATCCCTTTAATCAGGTATTCATCAGAGTGAGAGGTGATCGGACGATAGGTCGACAGATCGGCATCGGTGATGTAACCGCCCGGGAACAGGAAGCTGCCGTTTTTACCGTCAGTCGGGAATTCCGGCGCGCTCAGATAGTTAACCGCACCCTGACCGCGTTCCAACCACTCCGGATAGAACGCCGCAATGACAGCGGTATCCACCTTGTAAACCTGCTCAACAAAGTCGCTCAGCTTATCGATGAAGGACTTGATGTACATCAGGCGTTCAAGGTTCAACACGCCGAGACCGTCGAGGTTAATTGGGTTCGCAACCCCGCCTACCGCCAGGTTCTGAATGTGCGGTGTCTTACCGCCCAGCAGCGCCACGACGCGGTTTGCATCACGCTGGCATTCCAGCGCCTGCAGGTAGTGTGCGACCGCAATCAGGTTCACTTCCGGCGGTAACTGCATCGCCGGGTGGCCCCAGCAACCATTAGCAAAAATACCTAACTGGCCGCTGGCAACAAGGTCTTTAATCTTGTTCTGAACCTTGGTGAACTCTTCCGCACTGTTCAGGTGCCAGGTCGACACACCGTTCAGCATCGCCGAGGCCTTCGCTGGATCGGCTTTCAGCGCAGAGGTGATGTCCACCCAGTCCAGCGCAGACAGCTGGTAGAAGTGCACGATATGGTCATGCGTGGTGTGCGCTGCCAGAATGATGTTACGGATGTACTGTGCATTCACGGGAACATCAATGTTCAGTGCGCTTTCTGCTGCACGCACAGAAGAGATAGCGTGAGTCGTGGTGCAAACACCACAAATACGCTGCACAATCATCCATGCATCGCGCGGATCGCGATTCTTCACAATCTCTTCCATGCCGCGCCACATGGTACCGGACGCCCATGCTTTAGATACCACGCCATTTTCGATTTCGCAGTCGATGCGTAAATGGCCTTCAATACGGGTTACCGGATCAATAGTAATTCTCTGGCTCATGCTTTGCTCGCCTCATGACGATTTTGATCGTTTTGTTTTAAAGGAGGAAGTATCGGCAGTAGACGAATGAGTACGATGTATGCACAAATCTCAATAGCCACAAAACCAATAGAAATCAACAGTTCTTCCCATGTCGGGAAGTAGTGGTAGCCACCACCAGGATTAAATGCCACCAGCGAATAGGACAGACGCCATGTCGCACAGCCCAGCAATGCACTCAACGCGGACAGATACAGCATACGCGAGTCATTACGCAGCTTAGCGATGCGCAGGACTACCAGCGGGAAGACCATCAGCACGACTTCAATCCAGAACATCACGGAGTAAAGATCGCCTGCAAACGCATACGACAATTTGTCGCGATAGATCAACTCGCCAAAGCGCAGGACGACGAATATCGCCAGCAGGACGCTAATCGTATTTGTCAGCTTGATGAACAAACTTTTCTCGTCCGGACCGTTACCTTTCAGGCCGGCTTGTACCAACGAGCCTTCAAAAATGACGATCGAGAAGCCCATAATGAAGGCGGTTAATACAGAGAAAAGCGGCAACATTTCATAAGCTTGCCATAGCGGATGGACCTTATAGCCTGCAGAAATCATCAATGAACCCATTGAAGACTGGTGCATAGTCGGCAGCAGCGCACCGAGGGCGATAATAAAGAACATCACTTTGTTCAAACGCTTGAGGGAGACTTTCCACCCCAGACGCTCAAACAAGGCCGGAGCAAATTCCAGCGCCATAATGCCGATATAGATGGTCATACAGACCGCCGTTTCGAACAGTACCGAGTTCACGTTAAAGTGGCCCGGAATGTAGAAATACGGCAGGTTCCAGTAGCGACCTACGTCAATGGTGATCGACAGGCCACCCAGCGAGTAACCAAACAGGCTCGCCAGTAGCGCCGGGCGAACCAGCGGATGATATTGCCCTCTGTTGAAAACATATACTGCCCACGCCAGCGCCCAACCGCCGCACGCGAAGCCAGTACCGATCAACAGGTCAAACGCGATCCACACACCCCATGGGAAACCGCCGTTCAGATCGGAGACAGACCCCAATCCGAAGACCAGACGTTTCACGATCAGGAGCATACACAGGACGATTAACGGCCCAAAAATAATGACCGGTTTGCTGACTATTTTTCCGCCCAGCGGTTTAGGATCATGACTCATGATCGTCTCCTCCATCGTGATGGTCGTTTTTCGTGTTACGACGAACCAGCACGGTTAAGCCCGCCAGCGCAGCCAGGGGTAAAATCATGCCCTTATACAGGGAATGTTGAACATGTTCGGAACGCGCACCGGTTGAAAGATCATCCAGTTTTGGCAGATCCAAATCTTCGTAAGGAACACCGGTCAGCACCATAACCTGCGTACCGCCGCCTTCCTTTTCACCGTACAGGTGCGGGTAGTACTTCGGTACCGTATGCAGATAGGTATCACCGGCTTTCACTGTCTGACGCGGATAGTGGTATTCGCTGCCAGGCTTCAGCGCGAGACGTTTTTTCGCCTCAGCCATCAGCTCTTCACGCGTACCAAAAATCACGGCACCAGCAGGACACACTTCAACACACCCCGGTAAACCACCTTTGTCCAGCCGTTCAACACCTTTCTGGTTACAAAGCTCACACTTGTGCAGAGCACCAAACGGGTTGTTGTAGTCGTATTTAGGGACATTGTACGGGCAAGCAACCATGCAGTAGCGACACCCGGTACAAACATCTTTGTCATAGTGGACAATGCCGGTTTTCGGATCTTTTTTCAGCGCGGAGACCGGGCAAACAGAGACACAGTTAGGATCGACACAGTGCATACACTGTTTCTTAATGTATGCGTAACCGTTCTCTTCCTGATCTTTGTTAACGCCTGTTCCGCTACGCCACACCTGAATGATGTTGTTGGTATACGGTGACAATTTGTCGTTGTTCGACCAGGTTTGCTCGCCTTCCGGGTTACGCGCCGGGAAGTTGATATCCTGACACTTGGTGACACAGGCCTGGCAGCCTACGCACAGCGTCGAGTCATAGAGCATCCCGAGAGAACCCGGGATCGGCGGACGGTTTTCTGCAGCCGCATGGCTGACGGACGGCGCAGCGCCCAACAGCAACGCTCCGCTGGAGGCTGCTTTAATAAAGTTACGTCTGTTCACGGTTATTCTCCCCGTGAGTCAGCGTTATCTTTCTTTTGCTGACGCCCCAGTTCACGTACCGCCATCACGCTGACGCCGGCAACCAGTCCTACTACGCCACCAAGCAGCCCAACAGCCCCGGCTGAAATGTTGCCGCCTTCTTTTATGTTGACATCAGGCTTCTCAGAACGCGGAGTCTGGTTTTCCACATGGGCGAGCTGGTGAATGCCTTTATGGAAACCAATGCCCTCTTCGTTACAGCCGTAGCACGGGTGACCAATTGCCACCGGCCACACGCCACCAACATCACAGAACTGCAATGTTGAGCAGTTGCCATACGTTTCTGGTCCTTTACAGCCCAGATGGTAGAGGCACCAACCTTCACGGTGACCTTCATCGCCAAACTCTTTGGCAAAGCGGCCAGCATCGAAGTGCGGACGACGTTCACAATGCTCGTGAATCAGACGACCGTAGGCAAATGTCGGACGGTTTTTCGCATCCAGCTTCGGTGGTTTGCCATAGGTGATGATATGCGCGACAGTCGCGAGGAAGTTATGCGGGTTCGGCGGACAGCCGGGGATATTGATGATGGTTTTGCCTGGCAGAACTTCTTGCAAACCGACGGCACCCGTTGGGTTAACGCCAGCGGCAGCAACACCACCCCATGCGGCACAAGAGCCGATAGCAATGATAGCTGCTGCACCTTCTGCCGCTCTACGGATGTGATCCACAATTGGCTCACCGGCAACCATGCAGTAAATACCATTATCTTTTAGTGGGATAGAACCATCTACCACCAAAACATATTGCCCTTTGTACTTCTCCAGAGCGTTATGTTTATTCTCTTCAACCTGATGGCCGAAGGCGGCGGAGAGCACCTCATGGTATTCCAGAGAGATTGTCTCAAGGACGAGGTTTTCCACTGTAGGGTGTGTCGCACGAAGCAGAGATTCAGTACAACCCGTACATTCCTGAGCACCGATCCAGATAACTGGCGGGCGCTGAGGACGGGAAACTGATTCTGCCATTTCTGCGGCGGCTTTGCTACTGAGCCCCATGGTAGCGGCCAGTGCTGCACAAAGCTTCATGAAATCACGGCGATTGATGCCGTTCGAATTGATGAGAGAATTATCTCCAGTCATTTTATTGTTATTCCGTTGCGAAGACCTGGCTTTTTATTTTGCACCATTCGCATGTTGCATATTGCGATCGGCGCGCCATTTACCACACTTTTTATATGGTTATGTGCATTATAATACTTCGGCGGAGCAACAAAACGAAGGCGTAGGTCAATAGTGTAATTAATTAAAGCAAGATAATACCCCTTTTGGATCAAGCTTCGAGCCGATAGCCGGCCATGAAAAACCGAATTGTTGTACTCGACTGGTTCTCTTTAAAGAAATCCATCACCATCTCTTTATCCAGTCCATAACGACGCGTCAGGATCCCCGCCTCCCACGCGCTAAGCTGTCGATCACCCGTTTTTTCAAACATACGATGCGAAAAACCGAGCACAAATCCGCGCTTATAGTCAGCACAAAAACCAGCCACTTTACGTGCACTGTCCGCACTTGAGGCGTTTAACCCGGCCATCAGGCCCTTACCAAAATGGTTGTCCATGCATATTCTCCAATCTCTATATAACAAATTATATAGCGATTTTTTAAGCAAAGACCAGAGGTATCACGCACTTTTTTGTGCCAGATTAAAAGGCCACCCATTCGTCCGTTTTAGGTGTCGCAGGTGTTCTGCTTTCTTCTGCAGAGGAAGCGGTGTTAGTTGAAGCGTATTGCACATCATTTGCAGAAAGCCGGAACTGCTGTACAGAGCGCTGTAGTTCTTCAGTCTGCCGCTCCAGTGCAACCGCCGCAGCAGAAACCTGTTCCACCAGCGCGGCGTTCTGCTGGGTCACGCTGTCCATTTGCGTAATCGCCACGCTGACCTGCGAAATACCTTTATTCTGTTCCTCAGAAGCAGAAGCGATTTGTTTCATAATGACGGTCACTTCGGTCGCACCGCGCAGAATTGCTTCCATCGTCGAGCCAGTCTCTTTAACCAGACGAGCCCCCTGATCGACACGGCGCGCCGATTCGCCAATTAATGTCTCTATCTCTTTCGCCGCCCCGGCACTACGACTGGCGAGATTGCGAACCTCACCGGCGACCACCGCAAAACCACGTCCCTGCTCGCCAGCTCTGGCAGCTTCGACTGCAGCATTGAGCGCCAGAATGTTCGTCTGGAAGGCGATACTATTAATAACTGAGGTAATTTCAGCGATCTGTTTCGAGCTGGCCGCAATACCATCCATTGTGTCGACCACTTGCGAAACTAACGTGCTACCTTTACCCGCCGTTTCTGTCGCAGTGTCGGCAAGCTGGCTGGCTTCGCGCGCGTTTTCAGCGTTCAGTTTTACCGTTGCGGTCAGCTGTTCCATGCTGGCTGCGGTCTCTTCCAGCGCAGCTGCCTGTTCTTCAGTACGTGAAGAGAGATCATTATTGCCGCTGGATATTTCTGTTGCCCCACGCCAGATGTTGTCGCTTCCCGAACGAATCGTGCTCACAGCTTCACGTAAGCTGTCCTGCATCGCGGACAGTAAAGGCACCAGTTGGCCCACGCAGTTACGCCCTAATTCTTCAATTGGATGACTGAGATCGCCCTGCGCAATCTGACGGAACTGTTGGCGAATACGCGCCAGCGGCTTCACCATCATTGAAACGAGGTAACGGTCGGTAAAGATAAGGATTGCAATCCCCAGGATGACGGCAGTGATAATTAACGTCCGGATGATAGACGTCTTGCTGTCAACCATAACACGTGTCGTATCCAGCCTCTCACCCGCAGTGGTATTAAAACGCTCGGCGCTGGCGCCAAATTCACGGCTCAGTGCAGGTGTGACGGTACTGGCATGTTCTGACCATGCCGTGAGGGTTCCCTGCTGCGCCAACTGCATTTGTGGGGTCACGCCTTTGTCCAGCAGTGCTTGCCACTTCGCCAGTACTGCGGCAGCAATTTCCGGATCCATCGGCCCTGGAGACAGTTTCTTCATCTCCTCAAGCTTTTTACTCATGTTATTCAGCGATTGTTGGGCAGGAACAAAATCAGGTGTTCCCCCGCTAATTTTGACATCCATTGCCCGACTTAAACGCGTCACAAAACGGAAATACTGATCGTTTCCCTGGCTGAGAATCGTCATCTGCTGTACCAGATGGCGATCAATATCATTCCCTTCTGAGATTTTTGATAAAGAATGGAGACTGAATAAACCCACGCCCGACCAGAGCAGGCAAAAAAGTCCAAGTATTGCCAACATAACAATACGAATAGTGAAGTTTTTCAGCAAACGCATAATAATTTCCTTGCCGTTGATGAGGGGATTCGCCATCAGGCGAGACTTACCCTTGTTATCGGCAGAGAGCAGAGAAGATATAATGCGTTTGTTATTTTTTTACTTTTTTAAGTACATCTTGGTCTTTTCCGGCCATATCAATATGAATGCTAATGAAACCAGGTAGCATTCTTATTCAGATAACTAACCAGGTTAACTAAATAATGCCTTGTTTTTTATTGTAAATATTTTTTAAACCATGAGATAGTCCGCTCCCAGGCTAAATCGGCAGCGGCTTTATCATAACGCGGCGTTGAATCATTGTGAAAACCATGATTAACCCCAGGATAGATAAATGCTTCATAGACTTTCTTATTGGCCTTCAGCGCTTCTTCATAAGCTGGCCAGCCTTCATTAATACGCTCATCTAATGCTGCATAGTGTAATAACAAAGGTGCATTGATTTTAGGGACATCTGACGCAGGCACCTGCCGCCCATAAAAGGGAACGGCACAGGCCAGTTCAGGAAAGGTGACAGCCGCTGCATTTGATACGCCACCTCCGTAGCAAAATCCGGTTATGCCGACCTTCCCCGTCGCTGTCGGATAACGCTGCATAAATTCAACTGCGGCAAAAAAATCGTTCATCAACTTAACAGGATCAACCTGTTGCTGTAATTCCCGGCCTTTATCATCATTCCCCGGATAGCCCCCTACTGAACTTAATCCATCCGGTGCGAGTGCCATATAGCCAGCTTTAGCCACCCGCCGGGCGACATCCTCAATATACGGATTCAACCCACGATTCTCATGTACAACAATGACCGCAGGTATTTTCCCCGACACTTTCACAGGCTTAACCAGATAAGCCCGCACATCGCCGTGCCCTTCAGGTGACGGGTAGGTAATGTACTCTGCCAGAATATCGGGATCGGTAAATTCCACCTGCACCGCCTGGGCATAATTCGGTTTCAACAAATTAAATAATGCCAGCGCCGTCATGCCGCCAACTGCATATTTCGCCGCTATATTGAGGAACTCTCGTTTAGATATTTTACCGTGAGCATAATAGTCATAGTAATTGAGTAGCTCCTGTGGAAAGTCTTTGGCTGTCAAACGCGGCATAGTTCCACTCCTGCATGATGTTTTTTTAAGCAAAGCACAGCGGCCTGTTTTTGCCCAGTTTTTCATCCCAATGTGACTTGTGAACGGGATATTCATCGCTAACCCGCTAGAATAGAAACGTTGTTTCGAAATTCACCTGCACTAAGGAGATCTCATGGCCTGGTTTGCCAATACTGAACGTTATGAGCAGATGCTCTATCGCTACTGTGGCCGTAGCGGTTTGCGCTTACCCGCGTTGTCGCTGGGTTTATGGCATAGTTTTGGACACGTTCAAGCACTGGATTCACAGCGTGCCCTGCTGCGCAAAGCATTTGATCTGGGGATCACCCATTTTGATTTAGCCAATAACTACGGGCCGCCTCCGGGTAGCGCGGAAGAGAATTTTGGCCGATTACTGCGCGAAGATTTTGCTCAGTATCGTGATGAATTGATCATCTCCACCAAAGCAGGCTATGACATGTGGCCGGGACCATACGGTTCGGGCGGATCGCGCAAGTACCTGCTTGCCAGCCTTGACCAAAGCCTGAAACGGATGGGACTTGATTACGTTGATATCTTCTATTCTCACCGCGTGGATGAAAACACGCCAATGGAAGAGACCGCTGCTGCGCTGGCCCATGCTGTGCAAAGTGGCAAAGCGCTGTATGTCGGTATTTCATCCTATTCGCCCGAACGAACACAAAAAATGGCAGAGCTGCTGCGGGAATGGAAAATTCCGCTGCTGATCCACCAACCCTCCTACAACCTGCTTAACCGCTGGGTAGACAGCAGTGGTTTGCTCGATACGCTGGAATCCAACGGCATGGGCTGCATAGCTTTTACGCCACTGGCCCAGGGATTACTGACGGGGAAATATCTCAACGGCATTCCGGAAGGTTCGCGCATGCAGCGTGAAGGGAAAAAGGTTCGTGGACTGACGGAAAAAATGCTGTCGGAGGCGAATATTAACAGCCTGCGCTTGCTGAACGAAATGGCGCAACAACGCGGACAGTCAATGGCGCAGATGGCGTTGAGCTGGTTACTGAAAGATAACCGGGTGACGTCAGTCTTAATCGGTGCCAGCCGACCTGAACAACTGGAAGAAAACGTTCAGGCATTAAGCAATCTGACATTCAGTGCAGAAGAGCTGGCGCAGATTGATAAACACGTCGCCGATGGTCAGCTTAATCTATGGCAGGCGTCATCAGACAAATAATCGTCTTTAATACTGTGCCGGGTGGCGGCGTTGCCGGCCCCGGCCAGAATGTTTCAGTACTTATGTCGTATCAGCTGGTCATCACAACTACCGAGAGCACAAAGTTCAGAGGCATGATGATGTAGTACAGTACTGAAATAACAGACGCCTCAAATCTCTTCCGCTTTGATCTGCGGACGCTGGTGCTCCGGCCATACCAGCGCGACGAGTGTGGGGTAAGCTTCCAGACTGAACTCCCTGAAGCATTGTCGCAAATTGAGCACGTCGAGATCGGCATGTGGTACTTTCTCCCCACTCAGACAGCGCTTTTTGATGTTGTCGTAATATTTATACACCGCAGAGTTGAGATCGCTACAGCGTCGCTGTGAGTCAAATAGCCCAGGAGTTTCATTCAACTCCACCATTGTCATCCGTTTTATCGTCGAGTGAATAAAATCAATATATTCGTGGTTAACCCGCCAGTACCATACTGGGGTGATCGAATTCATCAGTACCGCAAAATGATCTTCACCCTCTTCTTTGCTTAGTATTTCTGGTTGGTTTGCTAATGTAAAATCCTCTGCATATCGGTTTTTATTTGTACTACGCATCAGAAAAAGTACACCGCAGGTAAGTAATAGCAGGGTAATAACAGAATAAAATATACTGTTCATATGCAGGCTCCGTTTTTTTTGATTTTAAATTTACCCCATGTTATTGTCAACGCGGCCTATCTTATTAAAAACATCCTATCATTGGCAGCAAAGGATATATCAACATGCTTCCCGAGCATCTTGTTCCCTCTCACTTTCATTTATCCACTTCCCCGAGCAATACCAGCACCACAGAAAATAGTGAAAATTTGACTCAGGGAAAGATTACGTTAAGCGATTATGAAAAAGATATTTTGATCAGTTCCGCAGCGACCGGACAGTCACGAAATATGCTGTTTGAAGAGCGCGATCGTCATTTAAAAGAACGCCTTTTTCACGTAGCAAAAATTGAATCGTTCACGCGCTTGCTAAATGCCTTACAGGCAGAGGGTGACATTAACTCTCAAGAATTAAGTGAAATTCTGACTCAAAAAACGAACATGATAAATGAACATGGCAATAAAATTTGGCTTAATTTAATTACTCGTGAAACCGACGCCCCCATTTTTTATTCTCTGGTAGAAAAATAAGATGAAAGATGTTGAGGATAATAATGTTTATTTAGCTTTAGATAACCATAAAAGTGATGAGTTTGTCTTAAAGCAAAATCTGGCGGTGTTAATTGCCAATAAGAACGCGACGCTGGAAAGCGTAGCTCAGGATATGGTCTCAATACCCGCAGCGCTGGTACGTATGAAATGGCAAAATCGCCGTGAAATCTATGCCCTGCAGGCTAAAGAAGAGATCTACGGGGCTGCTATTGAAGCCATCATTGCCCGGCAACCAGAGTTGCGCGACAAAATCTTGGCACGCCTGGAAAGCACATATCAACATATACTCGCTCGCGAAACAGCCACATTACGCCTGACACGCAAGCTGTCAGAGGGGAACTACGAAGCGACCAGAATCACTACAGTCGCATTGGACGAAGACAGATAGTCCAAGGTGATAACGGGGGAAGAAAACGCGGAAGTGGAAGGCCGGGTAAGGCTAACAGCATCACCCGGCAACAAAGAGGTTATTTTGCTTTCACAACCTCTTCACCAACCAAACCAATCTTCAGGAACCCTGCCTGGTGCAGCGTATCCATTACTTTCATCATGGTTTCATAGTCGACGGTCTTATCAGCACGGAAGAAGATAGTGGTATCTTTCTTCCCTTCCGTCAGCGCGTTCAGCTCGCTAATCATGGTTTCATCCGTCACCTGCTCGTTACCGATGAACATGGTGTTATCGGCTTTCACTGACAGGTAAACCGGTTTCTCCGGACGCGGTTGCGGCGTACTGGTGGATGCAGGGAGATTCACCTTCACATCCACAGTTGCCAATGGCGCTGCCACCATAAAAATGATCAACAAAACCAACATCACGTCGATAAACGGCGTCACGTTTATTTCGTGCATTTCACCGTTATCGTCCAGGTTTTCATTAAAGCTCATTGCCATGGAACATTATCCTACACGTAATTTCTGCGCAGCACGTACCGGATGAGCAGCAGCACTTGCGCTCAGGTCCAGATCGCGACTTTGCAGCAACAACACCTGTGCCGCGACATCACCCAGCATAGCTTTGTAGCTGCCTATCTGACGTGCGAAGATGTTGTAGATAACAACTGCAGGAATTGCCGCTACCAGACCAATTGCAGTCGCTAGCAGAGCTTCTGCAATACCCGGTGCAACAACGGCCAGGTTAGTCGTTTGAGTTTGAGCAATACCGATGAAGCTATTCATGATGCCCCATACCGTACCGAATAGCCCCACAAATGGAGAAATGGCCCCGATGGTCGCCAGGTATCCATTACCGCGGCCCATCTGACGGCCGACTGCGGCGACACGACGCTCAAGGCGGAATCCGGTACGCTCTTTGATCCCTTCGTTGTCATCACTGCCTTCTGACAGTTCCAGCTCGTTCTGTGCTTCGTTAATTAGCAGTGAGCCCAGGCTTTTGGTATCAAATCCAGCGGCAATCTCACTTGCCTGATCTAAAGAGCGGGCTTCAGCCAGCATTTGCTGTTCACGCTTAAGGCGGCGCTTCTGTGTAAAGAACTCAAGGCTCTTGCTAAAGAAGATAGCCCAGGTGACCACTGATGCCAAAATCAGCCCAATCATCACGCACTTAACCACGATATCGGCGTGCTGATACATACCCCAGACGGAAAGGTCCGTCTGCATCAAATTATTACCCACTCTGTATCTCCAGGACGCAAATCACAAAATCTGAGCGTAATCATATCAAAACGACGTCGAATTGATAGTCGTTCTCATTACTATTTACATAGTGCCGCACCTTTGGTTTCTTTTCCTTGCGCTTACGCAGTAAAAAAGTCACCAGAATCATTTTGAGATTATTTTCTACTTTATGACCGCCGTGCAGGGTGCATGATGCTGGATCCATGCTAGTTTAGACATCCAGACGTATAAAAACAGGTATTAAAACATGGCAGACAAGCATCTTGAGACCAAACTTGTTCAGGCAGGGCGCAGTAAAAAGTACACGCTGGGCTCAGTTAATAGCGTGATCCAGCGCGCTTCTTCGCTGGTGTTTGAGTCCGTTGAGGCAAAAAAACAGGCTACGCACAACCGTGCTAACGGCGCTCTTTTCTATGGTCGTCGCGGAACGCTGACACATTTTTCACTACAGGAAGCAATGTGTGAACTGGAAGGCGGTGCGGGATGTGCCCTTTTCCCATGCGGTGCAGCAGCCGTCGCCAACACAATTCTGGCCTTTGTTGAACAAGGCGACCATGTGCTGATGACGAACACGGCCTATGAACCAAGCCAGGATTTCTGCACCAAAATTCTCGGCAAGCTCGGCGTCACAACCGGCTGGTTCGATCCGCTGGTGGGCGCCGATATTGTGAAACACATCCGGCCGAACACCAAAGTCGTATTTCTGGAGTCACCCGGCTCAGTCACGATGGAGGTGCATGATGTTCCAGCCATCGTTGCCGCGGTCAGAAGCGCTGCACCTGACGCAATCATTATGATCGATAACACCTGGGCTGCCGGAGTACTGTTCAAAGCATTGGATTTTGGTATCGATATCTCGATTCAGGCTGGCACCAAATACCTGATTGGCCATTCCGATGCGATGGTCGGTACGGCGGTGGCAAATTCCCGTTGCTGGGATCAACTGCGCGAGAACGCTTATCTGATGGGACAAATGCTGGATGCAGATACCGCCTATATGACCAGCCGTGGATTACGTACCCTGGGCGTTCGCCTGCGCCAACATCATGAAAGCAGTTTAAAAGTTGCCGAGTGGCTGGCAAGCCATCCGCAGGTTGCCCGCGTAAATCACCCTGCGCTACCGGGCAGCAAAGGCCACGAATTCTGGAAACGTGATTTCACGGGCAGCAGTGGACTGTTCTCATTCGTGTTGAATAAAAAACTGAATAATGAAGAGCTGGCGGCATATCTTGACCACTTTAGCCTGTTCAGCATGGCTTACTCCTGGGGGGGGTTTGAATCACTGATTCTGGCGAATCAACCTGAACACATTGCGGCAATCCGTCCGGAAGGAGAAGTGGACTTCAGCGGGACACTCATTCGTTTACACATCGGTTTAGAGAATGTTGATGATCTGATTGTGGATTTAGCCGCAGGATTTGCCCGAATCGAGTAACATTGCCGCAGATGGACATATATGCAGACACTTCTGGTGGAAAAGTCTGCAATTGTTGCGTCCGGGATCAAGGCATCCCGGACAATTCAGGAGTACAATCCACTCATAAACGCTGTTCCACAGGAAAGTTCATGGTCGTCATTCAAGATATTATCTCCGCGCTCTGGCAACACGATTTTGCCGCGCTGGCAGATCCGCACGTTGTGAGCGTTGTGTACTTTGTAATGTTTGCCACACTGTTTTTAGAAAACGGCCTGCTGCCTGCCTCCTTTTTACCCGGAGACAGCCTGCTGTTGCTGGCAGGGGCACTGATTGCACAGGACGTGATGAGCTTTTTACCCACCATCGCTATTCTGACAGCTGCAGCCAGTCTGGGCTGCTGGTTGAGCTACATTCAGGGACGCTGGCTGGGCAACACGCGCACGGTAAAAGGCTGGCTGGCACAATTACCCGAAAAATATCACCAACGTGCCACCTGTATGTTTGACCAACATGGACTAATGGCGCTGCTCGCCGGGCGTTTCCTGGCGTTTGTTCGCACTTTGCTGCCTACGATGGCGGGAATTTCAGGCCTTCCTAACCGTCGATTCCAGTTTTTTAACTGGCTGAGCGGTCTGCTGTGGGTCAGCGTCGTCACCAGCTTTGGCTATGCGCTCAGCATGATCCCGTTCGTTAAACGCCATGAAGACCAGGTCATGACCTTTTTGATGATCCTGCCGATTGCACTGCTAACCGCAGGTCTGCTGGGAACCTTATTTGTGGTGATTAAAAAAAAATACTGTAGTGCCTGAGTAACAGCCATCGCCATCCGGTACACATTACCGGATGGCGCTTCTGCGACATCCTCAAAATCAACTCCCCTGCATCGTTCGAATTCTTGCCGCATCCTCACCCGGCGTCACACCAAAGTAGCGTTTGAACTCGCGGCTAAACTGCGATGCACTCTCATAGCCTACCCGCATCGCCGCCGCACTGGCTTTCATGCCGTCATGAATTATCATCATCCGCGCTTTATGCAGGCGATAACTCTTCAGATATTGCAGCGGGGAAGTGCTGGTTACCGATTTAAAATTATGATGAAACGCCGATACGCTCATATTGGCCTCTGCCGCCAGTTGCTCGACGTTGAGGTTCTCGGTGTATTTGTTCTCAATCCGCTTCAACACACGGCTTATCAAACTGAAATGCGTCTGGCGGCTGACCAGTGCGAGTAATGCGCCACCACGTGGCCCGGTCAGCACATGGTAAAGGATCTCGCGAATAATCTGTTTCCCCAGGATGCGCGCGTCCAGCGGTCGCTCCATTACATCCAGTAAACGCTCAGCTGCGCAGAGAATCTCGTCCGAAAGCGTGGCAGAGTTGATTCCGCTTGCCGCCATTGAGGGTTGAAACAACTCGTCCTCACCAATATCCATCAGCAACTCCTGCAATTGCAGAATATCAACATTCAGGCGGATACCGGCCAGCGGAACCTCCGGTGTCGCATAAGTTTCACATTCGAAGGGTAAAGGTACTGTCAGTAACAGGTATTCGTTGGCGTCATAACGAAATACACGTTCGTTTATGTAACCGATTTTATGCCCCGAGAAGAGAAATATGATGCCAGGCTGATACATCACTGGCGTACGCTGTCCCGGCTCAGTGCCATACAGTAAGCGCACATCAGGCAGTAGTTCGTTTAATCTATTTTCATTGTTTTTCAGTTTGTTAACTTTATCTGTCAACAGAAGACAGATCTCATCACGGTTCATAGAGCACCATTTCATTATCGGTTTTCGACCTTGATATAGTGCGCATATTTATCCGTTTTCTCCAGCAGTCTGTAGAAATGGGCAAGACATTGGCAGAAATGAGCATTGAGAGGAGCGCTTCTGGCGACCACAATGTTCACCATCAGGCAGACACTCGCCTGCCCTCTTTTTTACCCACATAAGGGAACGAGCAATGAACAACTTTAATCTACATACCCCTACTCGCATTTTGTTCGGTAAAGGCGCTATCGCAGAGCTGCGCGATCAAATCCCTCAGGACGCTCGCGTGTTAATTACCTACGGCGGCGGCAGCGTTAAAAAAACCGGCGTTCTGGCGCAGGTACAAGATGCCCTGAAAGGACTGGACGTACTTGAGTTTGGCGGAATTGAACCAAACCCGTCTTATGAAACCCTGATGAACGCAGTAAAAATTGTGCGTGATGAGAAAGTGACGTTCCTGTTGGCTGTAGGCGGCGGTTCTGTACTGGATGGCACAAAATTCATCGCAGCTGCAGCGCATTACGCTGATGGTATCGACCCATGGCGCATTCTGGAAACCCGCGGTAACGACGTGAAAAGCGCAGTACCAATGGGCTCTGTACTGACGCTACCAGCAACCGGTTCAGAGTCTAACTCCGGGGCCGTGATTTCCCGCAAAACCACCGGCGATAAACTGGCTTTTATGACCCCGTTTGTACAGCCTGTATTTGCCGTACTGGATCCGGTTTACACCTACACCCTGCCGCCGCGTCAGGTCGCTAACGGTGTGGTAGATGCGTTTGTCCACACCGTGGAACAGTACGTGACGTACCCGGTAGACGGGAAAATTCAGGATCGCTTTGCCGAAGGTATTTTGCTTACGCTGGTAGAAGATGGTCCGAAAGCGTTGCAGGAACCAGAAAACTACAACGTACGTGCTAACGTCATGTGGGCGGCAACGCAGGCACTGAATGGTCTGATTGGCGCAGGTGTACCGCAGGACTGGGCAACCCATATGCTGGGTCACGAGTTGACTGCGATGCACGGTCTCGACCACGCTCAAACGCTGGCGATCGTCCTGCCTGCACTGTGGAATGAAAAACGCGATACCAAGCGAGCCAAATTACTGCAGTACGCAGAGCGCATCTGGAATATCACCGAAGGTTCCGATGACCAGCGTATTGATGCTGCCATCGCTGCCACCCGTCGTTTCTTCGAGCAAATGGGTGTACCAACGCGTCTGTCTGACTACGGTCTGGATGGTAGCTCCATCCCGGCGCTGCTGGAAAAACTGGAGGCACACGGTGGTACTAAACTGGGCGAACATCAGGACATTACACTTGACGTCAGTCGCCGGATTTACGAAGCAGCACGCTAAGCTTTTTTCACCTCTGACTTTCGTTTTTGGTCATTTAGTCCAGACTTAAGTCACACAAACCTCACCGGAGCCTGCTCCGGTGAACTCAATTTACACCTAATCATTCATGATGCATCGAGGCGGCAATTGAGAGAATCCCCAGGAGCGTACATAAGTACGTGACTGGGGTAAACGAAAGCAGCCAACAAAGAGGCAGCTTGAAGGATTAAGTGTATGGGGGGAATTATGACTAATCCAACTGTTATCAAGCTACAGGATGGTAACGTAATGCCACAGCTGGGCCTGGGCGTCTGGAAGGCAAGTAATGAGGAAGTAATCTCCGCTATTCATAAAGCGCTGGAAGTGGGTTATCGCTCTATCGATACTGCCGCCGCGTATAAAAATGAAGAAGGTGTTGGGAAAGCGTTACGTAATTCGGGCGTACCCCGGGAAGAGTTGTTCATCACCACCAAACTGTGGAATGACGATCAGAAACGTCCCCGTGAAGCTTTGCTCGAAAGTATGGAGAAACTCCAGCTTGATTACCTTGACCTTTACCTGATGCACTGGCCCGTCCCGGCTATCGACCATTACGTTGAAGCGTGGGAAAACATGATTGACCTGCAAAAACAGGGTCTGATTAAAAGCATCGGCGTGTGCAACTTTCAGATCAACCACCTCCAGCGTCTGATGGATGAAACGGGCGTTTCGCCGGTGATCAACCAGATCGAGCTTCATCCACTGCTGCAACAACGTCAGTTACATTCATGGAATGCGACGCATAAAATCCAGACCGAGTCCTGGAGTCCACTGGCACAAGGTGGGAAAGATGTGTTCGATCAAAAGATTATTCGCGACCTTGCTGAGAAATACGGCAAATCTCCGGCACAAATAGTTATCCGCTGGCATCTGGATAACGGTCTGGTGGTTATCCCGAAATCGGTAACCCCTTCCCGTATCGCAGAGAACTTTGATGTTTGGGACTTCCGCCTGGACAAAGATGAATTAGGCGAAATAGCTAAACTCGATCAGAGTAAACGCCTGGGTCCTGATCCAGACCAATTCGGCGGTTAATTCCCCTCTCCCGCCCGGCATTCTGCTGGGCCTTTTCATTTCATGAAATATCAGGAAACAATAAAACACCTGTTTATATGTGTATTTCCTGCGTTCACAAGCGCAGCATTACCACCAAATAACCACCTAATTATTAATGGTTATTATATTTAAAGAATACACATATCAATTTTTTATAGGTGTCAAACCGTGGCGGAAAACAAATCCCAGGGAGTTAAATGGCTCCCATTGATTCTTATAATATTAATCTCTTCTGGTCTCTGGCAACTCACCCCACCAACAGGGTTAAGTGCCCCAGCCTGGCATTCGGCGATTATATTTGTCGCCACTATCGCCTCTATCGTGGCAAAAGTTCTGCCGATTGGCGCTGTCGGCATTATTGGCATTACCGTTTTTGCACTCGCCTATGCCGCGGGGGATAAAACGGCCAGTGGTGCTATAACTACAGCACTAAGCGAGCTGAACAGTTCGCTTATCTGGCTTATCGTCGTCGCTTTTATGATTGCCCGTGGATTCATCAAAACCGGTCTGGGTCGGCGTATTGCGTTACAGATGATCCGACTGCTCGGTAAACGCACGCTGGGGCTCGCCTACGGTCTGGCTTTTGCCGATCTGATCCTTTCTCCCGCCATGCCAAGTAATACGGCGCGCTGCGGCGGCGTTATCTATCCGATTGCCGATTCTCTGGCACGCAGTTTTAACTCAAACCCGGAAGATGAATCTCGCAGCAAAATCGGTACCTTTCTCATCACTTGTATCGGCAATGTCAACGACGTCACCGCCGCGCTCTTTATGACTGGGTATACCGGTAACCTGCTGGCGGTGAAACTGGCGGCAAACGCAGGAATCACGTTGACATGGGGAAGCTGGTTTATGGCGGCGCTGCTGCCTTGCCTGGTGTCACTGCTGCTGGTTCCGCTGCTGGTGTACTGGCTGGTGCGCCCGGAAATTAAACATACGCCTGATGCCCCTAATCTGGCCCGTAAAGAGCTGGCAGAAATGGGCCACATGTCACGCGGCGAGTGGTTGATGCTGGCGACCGTCGGCGTTCTGCTGGTGTTGTGGATCTTCGGTGATACGTTAGGTGTCGATGCCACTACGGCCTCGTTTGTTGGCCTGTCGATTTTATTACTTAGCGGCGTTCTGAGCTGGGAAGATGTGAAAAGCGAAAAAGGCGCATGGGATACGCTGATTTGGTTCGCCGCGTTGCTGATGATGGCAAACCAGTTGAAAAAACTCGGCTTTACCACCTGGTTTGGTAACCTGATTGGCGATAGCCTTAGCAGCACCATGCACGGTACCAGTTGGGTGATCGTTCTGCTGCTGCTTAACGCCGCCTACTTCTACACCCACTACTTTTTTGCCAGCGGAAACGCGCAGATTGCCGCACTGTATGCCGTATTCCTTGGCGTCGGCCTGCATCTGAATATTCCGGCTGCTCCTACAGCATTAATGTTGGCCTTCACCAGCAGCCTGTACTGTTCTCTCACTCAGTATACTCACGCCCGTGGTCCGATCCTGTTTGGCGCGGGATATGTACCAACGGGAGTCTGGTGGCGAACAGGATTTGTCATCAGCCTGTTTAACCAGGCGGTCTTCTTGACCGTGGGTTTGATGTGGTGGAAGGTGTTGGGTCTGTACTAAGCTGAAGTGAAACTGGCCCGGTAAGCGTTGCGCCACCGGGCTACACATTTAGCGCCCTGCCACTTTCCCGCGTTTTTTATTCGCCGCAGGTGTCTGGCGTTGATGTGCCACTGGCGTATGCTTGGTCAGCGCCGGACGTGTATGTCGGTTCTGGCGACGCGCTTCACGCATCTCTTCCAGCGTAGGAGACGGAACCAAACATTCGCGACGACCACCAATCAGATGCTTTTTACCCATATCTTCCAGCGCCTGACGAATTAACGGCCAGTTGGCTGGATCGTGATAACGCAGCAACGCTTTATGCAGACGACGTTGTTTGTCGCCCTTCGGCACCACCACATCTTCACTCTTATAACCAATTTTACCCAGAGGATTTTTCCCGGTGTAATACATGGTTGTCGAGTTCGCCAGCGGCGATGGGTAGAAGTTCTGCACCTGATCCAGACGGAAACGACGCTGTTTCAGCCACAGCGCCAGATTCACCATATCCTCGTCACGCGTACCCGGGTGCGCGGAGATAAAGTATGGGATCAGGTACTGCTCTTTACCGGCCTGTTTAGAGTAGGTATCGAATAGTTCTTTAAAGCGATCGTAGCTGCCCATGCCCGGCTTCATCATCTTCGACAATGGGCCTTCTTCGGTGTGTTCCGGCGCAATCTTCAAATAGCCCCCCACGTGGTGGGTCGCCAGCTCTTTGATATAGCGCGGATCTTCAACCGCGATGTCATAACGCACACCAGAGGCGATAAGGATCTTTTTAATACCTTTTAAATCACGCGCACGACGATAGAGATTAATGGTCGGCTCGTGGTTGGTATCCATATGCGGGCAGATATCCGGGTAGACGCAAGACAAGCGACGACAGGTCTGTTCCGCGCGCGGCGACTTACAGCGCAGCATATACATGTTGGCCGTTGGGCCGCCAAGATCGGAAATCACACCGGTAAAGCCCGGAACGGTGTCACGAATCGCTTCGATCTCGTTGATGATCGAATCTTCCGAGCGGCTCTGGATGATGCGTCCTTCGTGCTCGGTGATCGAACAGAAAGAACATCCGCCAAAACACCCACGCATAATGTTGATCGAGAAACGGATCATTTCATAAGCCGGGATGCGGCTGTTACCGTACGCCGGATGAGGAACACGTTGATACGGCAGCGCGAAGACGCTATCCATCTCTTCAGTCGACAGCGGGATCGCTGGCGGGTTGATCCAGATGTAGCGATCGCCGTGTTTTTGCATCAGGGCGCGCGCGCAGCCAGGGTTTGTTTCGTGGTGCAGGATTCGTGATGCATGTGCATACAACACTTTATCGCCCTTCACCTTCTCAAAAGACGGCAGCAGCACGTAGGTTTTCTCCCACGGCTTCGGACGTGGCGGCTGAACGGTGACCGCTTTTGCTTCCTGCTTTTTAGGTGCAACAGGCTTGTTATCCGCGCAAGGCAGATCTTCACCATACGGATGTGGGATAGGATCAATTTTCCCCGGCGTATCCAGACGCGTGGAATCCACACCGCTCCAGCCTGGCAGCGCTTCTTTGACCATGATCGCGGTGTTACGCACGTCGCGGATCTGATCAATTGTCTCGCCCATCGCCAGACGGTGCGCCACTTCTACCAGCGGACGTTCGCCGTTGCCAAACATCAGCATATCCGCTTTGGAATCCACCAGCACAGAGCGACGCACGGTATCAGACCAGTAATCATAATGCGCAGTACGGCGCAGGCTGGCTTCAATACCACCGAGGATCACCGGAACATCTTTCCAGGCTTCTTTACAGCGCTGGGTATAAACCAGCGTAGCGCGGTCCGGGCGTTTGCCTGCAACGTTGTCCGGCGTATAGGCATCGTCATGGCGCAGTCGGCGATCGGCGGTATAACGGTTGATCATCGAGTCCATATTGCCGGCGGTCACGCCGAAGAACAGGTTCGGTTTACCCAGACGCATAAAATCGTCTTTGTTGTTCCACTCCGGCTGCGCGATAATCCCGACACGAAATCCCTGGGATTCCAGCATACGACCACAAATGGCCATACCAAAGCTTGGGTGATCGACGTAGGCATCACCGGTAACCAGAATAATGTCGCAGCTATCCCAGCCAAGTTGGTCCATCTCTTCTCGCGACATCGGCAGAAACGGCGCGGGACCAAAACAGGCGGCCCAGTACTGCGGCCAGGAGAAAAGGTCTCTGTCCGGTTGGATCAGGGATATTGCGCTCATAGTGCTTCCAAAAATGGTAAAAAAATAATCAAAGGCCGGGGATTATACGCTGTATGTCCGCAAGAAATGAAGTGGAGTCTGAGCCAGACGGGTAGAAAGCTTTATAAATTGTTAAATTTTACTACACCCATTTTTTTCAATCATAATTAACACCATGCCGACCTGTTGAGATATCTCTTTTTCGGCGGGGGATTTTTCATTGCGACTCAACGATTCACTGCATATTTCCCAGTTACGGGTTGTTGTTCATCTGTGCGGATTTTTGGTTCTTCTGTACAGCTTCTCTATGCTGCCACCGATGGCCATCGCTCTGTTGCATAAAGAGCGGAGCTTTTTCGCTTTTTTCAGTACATTTATGACTTTCTTTACCCTCGGCGGCGGTGCATGGCTGGTAACAAAACATGCCGGTATTCAGCTACGAACCCGGGATGGTTTCGTCATCATCGTTCTCTTCTGGCTGCTTTTTTCATTTATCAGCGCGATGCCGATGTGGATGGACGATGGCTTAAATCTCTCCTTTTCCGATGCCCTGTTTGAAGGGGTCTCCGGCATTACCACTACCGGAGCAACGGTGATTGGCGACGTCAGCGCCTTGCCAAAGTCCTATCTGTACTATCGGGCTCAGCTCAATTTTATTGGCGGCCTGGGGGTTATTGTCCTCGCCGTAGCGGTATTGCCGCTGCTGGGTATCGGGGGTATGAAACTCTATCAGTCTGAAATGCCCGGCCCCTTTAAAGAAGAACGCCTCACGCCAAGACTTGCTGACACTGCACGCACGCTGTGGCTAACCTATTTCATTCTGGGACTTATCTGCACTCTGGCTTACTGGATTGCCGGTATGTCGTTTTTCGACGCTGTATGCCACGGGCTTTCGACGGTCTCCCTTGGCGGATTTTCCACCCGCAGCGAGAGCATCGGCTTTTATAACAGCCATGCTATTGAGCTTGTCGCCGGGCTGTTTTCGCTGTTATCTGCATTTAACTTCACCCTCTGGTACGTCGCTATCGTAAAACGAACCTTCAAGCCATTTCGCCGTAATGCCGAACTGCAATTCTTCTTGATTATTGCGCTGGTTATCACCCTGGTCAGCACCTGGCAGGTCTGGCGAGCGGGCATGTACGGTATATCAGACAGTCTGGTGCACGCCTTTTTTCTGGCCAGCTCCATGTTGACAGATAATGGCCTGTCGACGGCGGATTACGCACAGTGGCCCTCACACACAATTTTCATGCTACTCAGCGCCAGTTTCTTTGGCGGTTGTGTGGGCTCGACCTGCGGGGGAATTAAGGTGCTGCGCTTTCTAATTATGTTCAAGCAGTGTCGTCAGGAGTTACACCAACTCGCGCACCCTCGCGCATTGCTGAATATCAAAGTTGGCAACAACGTGGTTACCGACCGTGTGGTTCGCTCGGTATGGAGCTTCTTTTTTCTTTATGTTTTGTTTACCAGCTTTTTCATCTGGGCACTCAATTTGATGGGCTACGATCTCTTCTCATCTTTCGCCACCGTCGCCGCCTGCATCAATAATATGGGACTGGGATTTGGCGTAACCGCTACAACGTTTGGCACTTTACACGACGAGGCAAAGCTTCTGATGTGCGCAGCTATGATCATGGGGCGCCTGGAGATTTACCCCATTTTGATCCTTTTCTCGCGCATGTTCTGGCGGGCCTAACAGGCCCACCTGCGCATTACGGTGCCGGATTCACCAGCATCTGTCCGATGGAGCCACGATCCGCCATTTCCAGCGTCTGGCTGTTGAAGTAGAACGGGAAATGGGCCCAGGAAGGCTGTCCGTAATAGACCAGCAACTCCACCTGACCATCCACCCAGACGGTATCTTTCCAGCCCCTGTCTTCCGGGAACGGCATTGCGCCATTCACATTACGGACCAGGAAAGAGACGCCTTCAATATGGAACGCCTGCGGCATATCCGCGCGTACTGTCCAGCGCTCCCAGGTTCCCTGCTGAGCGGTGATATCCATGCGGTTTACATCCCACAGTTGACCATTGATACCAGGGTCGTCATCGAGGCTGATATCGCGGCTACGAATCGGCGTTCCACTCAAAATTTCTGTTGGCAAAAGACGCATCGGCAGACTGTCAGTCACCAGCGGTAGCAGGCCTGTGGGTCGCAGCGTTAATACCAGTGTGGAGACCAGAATACTGGAAGGTTCAAAGAATCCCCGGATCCGGTCAACAATACTGGCTGCCTCACCACAGGTGATCGACACTTCGTCACCGTTAGTCATATCCACCAGAATCTCACGCCGCTCGCCAGGCGCCAGCGATAGCTGTTTCACCGACACCGGAGCCGGTAAAAAACCTTGATCGCCGGAAATAACATGCAGTGCGCGCCCGTCGCTCATTTGTAGTTGGTAACGACGAGAGTTAGACGCGTTCAGCAGACGCAAACGTACCCAGCCACGAGACACTTCCACATAAGGACTCTGCGCCCCGTTGACCAATAACGTATCACCGACAAAACCACCACTGCCCGGTTCGCTGTATTCCGGCGTACCAAAGTTATCCAGACGCTTATCCTGAATAATGATCGGAAAATCATCCACGCCATAATGGTTGGGAATAGGCAGTGATTTACTCACTTCATCTTCGACCAGCCACATCCCGGCAAGACCGTTATAGACCTGCTGTGCGGTACGGTTTGGCGTATTGGCGTGATACCACAACGTCGCGGCGCTCTGGCGAATCGGCAGGACCGGCGCCCAGTCCGCATTCGGCGACATCATGCGTGCCGGCCCCCCCATCAGTGGGCCAGGTACCTGCAATCCGGCGATGGTCATCGAGACATTTTCAGTCAGACGGTTGCTGTAGATAAGCTTAACGTCATCCCCTTTCCAGACGCGGATTGTCGGCCCCAGGTAGCGCCCGTTAATTCCCCAGACAGGCGCGCGCGTACCTTGTGTAAAGGACCAGTGAGCGCGTTGCAGGGTCATAAATAACGGCTGTCCCCGGCGGGACTCCAGCAGTGGCGGAACAGGTAGAGGTTGTTGCTGACCGGCAGCATTAGCCTTCAGCGGAACAGCACCTGCACACAGTGCGATTCCCGATGCCTGAATGAACTGACGCCGACTGAGTGACATATAAGCTCCATGTAAAACTGGCTATTAACACGCAGGAAATCACTTCCTGTAAAAAACTCGAATTGCGCGAATCAAACCTTACCGGCAGCTTCCCGCTCGGCAACTTCTTTGTCGAGTTCGGCGATTTTTTGTTCCATCAGCGTACGGCAATGCGCTGCCAGTTCACGAACCTGATCCTTACCAAAATGACTGATATCCACTGGCGGTAACATCTCTACGATCGCCAGACCATTATTCAGCCGGTTAAGTTTAATCTTATTCGAGGTCGTTGAAACACATACCGGGATAACAGGGACGCCAGCAGCAATTGCCGCATGAAACGCGCCAGTTTTAAATGGCAACAGGCCACGGCCACGGCTACGCGTTCCTTCCGGGAACATCCAGATGGAAATACGGCGTTTTTTGAAATGGTTCACCACCGCTGCAATCGTACTGTGCGCTTTCGCACGATTATTTCTGTCAATCAACAGATTACCGGTGAGCCAGTACAGCAGACCGAAGAAAGGGATCCACAGCAGGCTTTTTTTACCAACCGTTACTGTCGGTGGCTGAACAATATTCGCGGCAGTAACCATGTCGTAGTTATTCTGGTGGTTACAAATATAGATGGCATTACCATAGTCCTTCGCGTCCGCTGGCATACGGCACTCAACCTTCAGGCCGTAAAGAGGGGCCAGCCGACCAAACATATGGCCGAACGTCGCGACGTGTTTTGGATTTCGCGGGCTGAAAAGACAGTATATACAACCGAAAATACAGACCAGAATGCAGTAAATAACAGTAATGAATAAACGAAAAATATATAGCATAACAACCTCTAAGGCCTAAGAGCCTGGCATTTTACGTCACCTGATCCAGAACACAGTATCAGGTTAGGGCTTTGTTAAGAGCGGCTCTCTGGAAAAGCGTATTGTTAATCGCAACGCACGAATAAACAACGGTTTCACGGGAATTTTTAACGTTTGCTCTCCCTCCGTAAAAGAAGGGAGAGCCAAACGACAGCGTTATTCTTCGCTGTCGCCGTTGCTGGCACGTCGAGGCGAGTCAATCTCAATACGATCAATGCGCTGCAGACCGCGCATTAGCGTACCGCGACGACCACGCTCGCCGGTTACCTTCTGCAACTCTTCTGGACGCAGTTTAATTTTGCGTTTACCGACGTGAATTGTCAGCGTGCTTTGCGGCGGTAATACATAGAGCAGTGCCAGACCATCTTCACCTTTTGCCGCTTCCGCAGAAGGAATGTTGATTATCTTATTCCCTTTGCCTTTCGACAATTGCGGCAGATCGCTCACCGGGAACATCAACATACGTCCGGCCTGGGTGATCGCCAGCAACATATCGGTTTCATCTTCGATCACTACCGGTGGCATGACATGCGCATTCTCCGGTAACGTAATCAACGCTTTACCCGCACGGTTACGCGCTACCAGGTCATTGAAAGTACAGACGAAGCCGTAGCCAGCATCTGACGCCATTAATAGTTTCTGGTCATCGCCTTCCATCAGCATGTGCTCAACCGTCGCACCTGGCGGCAGCGTGAGTTTACCGGTCAGCGGTTCACCCTGACCACGTGCTGACGGCAGAGTAATCGGATCGATAGCATAGCTTCGCCCGGTCGAGTCAACAAAGACCACCGGTTGGTTGCTCTTACCTTTCACCGCAGCTTTATAGCTGTCACCCGCTTTATAGCTTAATCCCGGCGCATCGATATCGTGCCCTTTCGCGCTACGTACCCAGCCACTCTGAGACAACACAATGGTGACCGGCTCAGACGGCAGCATGTCATGCTCGCTCATTGCTTTGGCTTCTTCGCGCTCCTTCAGAGGGGAACGGCGATCGTCACCATAAGCGTCTGAATCCGCCTGCAACTCTTTCTTCAGCAGGTTACTCATTTTGCGTTCGGAGGCCAGAATGCCCTGCAGCTGATCGCGCTCTTTAGCCAGTTCATCCTGCTCGCCACGGATTTTCATCTCTTCGAGTTTGGCAAGATGGCGCAATTTCAGCTCAAGGATGGCTTCAGCCTGCGTTTCGGAAATACCAAACCGCGACATCAGCTCGGGTTTGGGTTCATCTTCATGACGAATAATTTCAATCACTTCGTCAATGTTGAGGAACGCCACCAGCAAACCTTCGAGGATATGCAGGCGCTTGAGTACTTTTTCCAGACGATAGTTCAGACGACGACGCACCGTGTCGCGACGGAACGCCAGCCACTCGGTCAGGATCTCCAGCAGGTTTTTCACCGCCGGGCGACCGTCGAGACCTATCATGTTCAGGTTGATACGGTAGCTTTTTTCCAGATCGGTGGTAGCAAACAGGTGGTTCATCACCTGCTCCATGTCCACGCGGTTAGAGCGCGGCACAATCACCAAACGGGTCGGATTTTCGTGATCCGATTCATCGCGCAGATCGTCCACCATCGGTAGCTTTTTATTGCGCATCTGGGCAGCGATCTGTTCCAGCACTTTTGCCCCGGAAACCTGGTGCGGTAGCGCAAAGATCACCACCGCGCCGTCTTCTTTCGTCCATACTGCACGCATACGTACAGAGCCGCGCCCGTTTTCATAAATCTTACGAATTTCTGCGCGAGGAGTGATGATTTCCGCTTCGGTCGGATAATCCGGTCCCTGTACGATATCCAGCAGTTGATCCAGCGTCGTTTTCGGCTGTTCAATCAGCGTAATCGCCGCTTTCGCCACTTCACGCAGGTTATGCGGAGGAATGTCCGTAGCCATCCCGACGGCAATCCCGGTGGTGCCGTTAAGCAGAATATTCGGCAAGCGCGCAGGCAGCATCTTCGGCTCCTGCATGGTGCCGTCAAAGTTAGGCACCCAGTCCGACGTCCCCTGACCAAGCTCACCCAGCAGGATTTCCGCGTATTTGGACAGTCGGGATTCGGTATAACGCATCGCCGCGAAGGATTTCGGATCGTCCGGCGCCCCCCAGTTCCCTTGCCCGTCAACCAGCGGATAACGGTAAGAAAACGGTTGTGCCATCAGTACCATGGCTTCATAGCAGGCACTGTCACCATGTGGATGGTATTTACCCAGCACATCACCGACGGTACGCGCGGATTTTTTAAATTTGGCGCTGGCATTCAGCCCCAGTTCGGACATCGCGTAAACGATGCGACGCTGAACGGGTTTCAAACCATCGCCAATAAACGGCAACGCCCTGTCCATGATGACGTACATGGAATAGTTCAGATAGGCGTTTTCCGTGAATTCATGCAGCGCAAGGCGCTCTGCCATATCGCTCATTAATCGTGGTTCCTCAACTGTAAGCCCGAGCAATACCCAGTATCTGTCAGGCAATATTGCCGCAGATACTACCCTATCTGGCGTGTTGAGTCACAAAGTTCAGTGGTTTTACCGCCGCAGATAGCGACGGCAATCGTCTCCTTAGTACTTCGCTCTTAATGCGCCCGGATATAGAGCTCTTTGCTATACACATAGTCTTGGGGATTATGCACAGGAAACCCTCCCACATAGGGTTTAAGTAATTTGATCAACGGCTGATAATAGATAGGAATGATGGGGGCTTGCTGGTTAATAATACCTTCCGCTTGCGCATACAGCTGGTTTCGCTGTGCAGCATCGGGCGTACGAGCCGCCTGCGCCAACAACGCGTCATAGCGCGCATCGCGCCACTGACCGACATTTTCTGCATTGCCTGACTGCAACGTATTCAGGAACGTTGACGCTTCATTATACGTCGCGTCCCACGACTGGCGAGACAACATGAAGTCCCCCTCGCGACGTGCATCCAGATATGTTTTCCACTCCATGGTGCGCAACTTAACATCAGCCCCGAGCCATTTTTTCCACTCTGAGGACAAGGCAATGGCCGTTTTCTCATGCAGGTCGTACTTATTGTAAAACAGCTCAAACGTTAACGGATGCTGCTCGTCAAATCCGGCTTGTTTCAATAACGCTTTCGCTTCGGCAACCCGCTCATTCCACGGTGCCTGAAGATCGGTCAGCACAGGCGGCGTGAAACCGGTAACCTGCGGCGGTGTTAGCGTCGTTGCAGGTGTACGTAATCCAAGGACTTTCTCAGCAATAAGCTGTCGATTGGCCGTTAAGTACAGTGCCCGACGCACCCGGACATCGTTGAACGGCGCTTTGCGGATGTTGAAGTTGTAATACTCGCTGTTCAGGCGAGGGATCACCCGTAGCTCGCCCGGCAGATTCTTTTTTATCGCCGGAATTTGCTGAGTCGGAACCCAGGTGAGATCAACATCGCCGGCACGATAGCGATTGTACCCCGTCACGGCGTTATCTAACGACAGATAGTCGACCTGCTGTAAAACAGTATGTTGCGCATCACGGTAACGAGGATTTTTACGCACAACGATCTTCTCGTTCACCACCCATTTATCCAGCACAAATGCACCATTGGAAACCAGATGTTCAGGCTTACTCCACGCATCACCATATTGCACAATGGTGTGCTGCGGGACGGGAAATAACGTGGGCCACGCCAGCATGGTAGTGAACCACGGTACAGCCTGTTCGAGAGAGACTTCAAGGGTAACATCGTCCACAGCCTTCACCCCCAACGAACTAACGGGGGATTTACCGTCAACAATCGCCTGCGCATTTTTAATATGCGCCGCCGCCAGATATCCGGCAAACGGGCTGAGGGTATGCGGGTCAACCGCTCGCTGCCATCCCGCCACGAAATCCTGTGCAGTCAGCGCCACACCATCTGACCATTGCAGCCCTTTACGCAGGTGAAAAATATAGCGTTTACCGCCATCCAGAACGTCCCAGCGCTGAGCCTGAGCAGGCTGCACTTTCCCTTCACCATCCATCCAGACCAGCCCTTCAAAGAGATCGAGTACAATTTGCGCGGCGGTATTTTCTTCCACTTTTTGCGGATCCAGGGTGCCCGGATCGCTGTGGTTGTTGTAACGAAAAATTTGTTGTGGGGCGAGAGGTGTTCCGTCTGGGATCGTTGCGGCAAAAAGCGAGGGACTGCACATCAGGCTGACCAGCCATAATAATGGATGCGTTTTCATGATTTCTCTGTCGATAAAAATGATACCGCTACTTTACATGTTGTGGCCCTCTACAGGCTGATTTGTATCACATTTAGGACAAAGAAAAGGGCCGCGAATGCGGCCCTGATGCTGATTACTTGGCGACTTTAGTAATCTGTTTCACATCGATTTCGACGGAGTTCCAGTCTTTATCAACTTCCCCCTGGATTTCCACAACATCCTGCGGTGTTACGGTTACGCCATTCCAGCGTTTATGGTCAATATCTACATTCACCGTACCGGTGGCGTCTTTAAACAGGTACAAATCGTCGGAAATACGCTCGACGATATTACCGCGCAGGGTTACCCAGGTATCATCACGCAGGGATTTGGCACTTTCTACCGTCGTGCTGCTGCCGTTCGGACCAACGAACCCACCGCTTTGGCTTTGCGTCGCGGTCGGGCCAGAGAAGCCGCCCTGCTGCGCTGCCAAAACAGGTGCGGAACACAATGCCATCACGGCAACCATTGCAGCTAATTTTTTCATGTTCATGTCTCCCTTTCATGTTGTTTCACGACTATTTAATAAGTTAATCCTTAACAACTTCTTAAGCCAAAAAAAGATTCTTTTTTGCTGTACAGCATCCGCTGCCACAAGGTTTACTGACAGGCAACAGAGTTATCACAGGGAAGAACATATGCGTATTTTACTGATAGAAGATGACACGTTGATTGGCGATGGTCTTAAGACAGGTCTGAGTAAAATGGGTTTCAGTATCGACTGGTTTACTGAAGGTCGTCAGGGTAAAGAAGCGCTCTACAGCGCCCCTTATGATGCTGTGATCCTCGATCTGACGCTGCCGGGTATAGACGGGCGCGATATCCTGCGTGAATGGCGCGCAAAAGGGAAACAGGAGCCGGTACTTATTTTGACGGCCCGCGATGCGCTGGCAGAACGCGTCGAAGGCTTACGCCTGGGCGCGGATGATTATCTGTGCAAACCCTTTGCGCTAATCGAAGTTGCTGCCCGTCTGGAAGCTCTGGTGCGTCGCGCCAGCGGCCAGGCCAGTAGCGAACTGAGTCACGGACAGGTAACGCTTAATCCCGGCGCACTGACCGTCACGCTGACGGGGGAGCCGTTGTCGCTAAAACCAAAAGAGTTCGCGTTGCTGGAACTGCTCATGCGCAACAAAGGTCGGGTACTGCCGCGCAAACTTATTGAAGAGAAACTGTACAACTGGGACGAAAACGTCTCCAGTAATGCGGTTGAAGTACACGTCCATCATTTACGCCGTAAACTCGGCAGCGATTTTATCCGAACGGTGCATGGCATTGGCTACACCCTGGGTGACGCATGAAACTCACACAACGTCTCAGTCTGCGCGTCAGGCTCACACTTATTTTCCTTATCCTGGCCTCGATAACCTGGGCAATCTCCAGCTTTGTCGCCTGGAAACAGACAACGGATAACGTAGACGAACTGTTTGATACACAGCTGATGCTGTTCGCCAAACGGCTAAGTACGCTGGATATCAGCGACGTCACCGCCTCGCGTGATATGGCCCGCACGCCGAAGAAGCTGAAGCACGGTCATATTGATGACGACGCGTTGGCGTTTGCTATCTACTCCACCGACGGAAAAATGGTGCTGCACGATGGCGACAATGGCCAGGATATTCCCTACAGCTACCGCCGGGAAGGGTTTAGTGATGGCCAGCTCAATGGGGACAACGACCGATGGCGCTTTCTGTGGCTGAACTCTGCGGATGGTAAATATCGCATCGTGGTCGGTCAGGAGTGGGAATACCGGGAGGATATGGCACTGGCGATTGTTACCGCACAATTAACCCCGTGGCTTATTGCGCTCCCGCTGATGTTGCTTATTCTGGTGGTCATGCTCAGCCGTGAACTCAGGCCGTTAAAAAAACTGGCGCAGGCCCTGCGCTGGCGTTCCCCTGAATCGCAAGAACCGCTCGATCCTAAAGGCGTGCCAAGCGAAGTGCGACCACTGGTCGAGTCCCTCAACCAGCTATTTACCCGCACACACTCTATGATGGTCCGCGAACGGCGTTTCACCTCCGACGCAGCCCATGAGCTACGCAGCCCATTAACCGCGTTGAAGGTGCAAACTGAAGTGGTGCAACTGTCAGATGATGACCCGCAAACGCGAGAAAAAGCGCTCCTGCAGCTTCACGCAGGCATTGAGCGCGCCACGCGTCTGGTTGATCAGCTGCTGACGCTTTCACGACTCGACTCCCTCGACAATCTGCAGGATGTAGCAGACATCCCACTGGAGGAGTTGTTGCAGTCCGCCGTTATGGACATTTACCACCCGGCTCGGCTGGCTCATATCGACGTGCGTTTGCAGATTAACGCACACAACGTTAAGCGTACCGGTCAGCCACTCTTACTCAGCCTGATGGTACGCAATCTGCTGGATAATGCGATTCGTTATAGTCCCCAGGGTAGCATTGTGGAAGTGACGCTCAATGCCCGATTTTTTAGCGTCAAAGATAACGGTCCAGGCGTGGCAGCGGAAGTCCTGACGCACATTGGTGAGCGTTTCTATCGCCCGCCAGGACAAAGCGTTACTGGTAGCGGTCTGGGTCTGTCGATCGTCCGTCGTATTGCGACTTTACACGGGATGTCAGCCTCGTTTGGCAACGCTCCGGAAGGCGGGTTTGAAGCAAAAATCAGCTGGTAGCAACAATATTATTGCTAATAATGCAAAAGACTTTGCACATTTTGCTAATTTCACCGCGCCACTGGTGGAGGTAAAATCGCCTTCAAACGTATATTCTTGAGGACGAAAAATGAGCAACATTCTGATTATCAACGGTGCGAAAAAATTCGGCCATTCCAATGGTCAACTGAATGACACCCTGACCGAGGTCGCGGACGGCATCCTGCGCGACCTCGGGCATGATGTTAAAGTTGTACGCGCTGACAGCGATTATGACGTACAAACAGAAGTGCAGAACTTCGTCTGGGCAGATGCGGTTATCTGGCAAATGCCGGGCTGGTGGATGGGTGCTCCATGGACGGTGAAAAAATACATCGATGATGTTTTCACTGCAGGACACGGTACGCTGTATGCAAGCGATGGTCGCACACGTTCAGATGCTTCTAAAAAGTACGGTTCTGGTGGATTGATTCAGGGAAAAAAATACATGCTGTCCCTGACCTGGAACGCGCCAATGGAAGCTTTCACTGAAAAAGACCAGTTCTTCCATGGCGTTGGCGTTGATGGCGTGTATTTGCCGTTCCATAAAGCAAACCAGTTCCTGGGAATGGAATCGCTGCCGACGTTTATCACCAATGATGTGATTAAAATGCCGGATGTCCCGCGTTATATCGCAGAATATCGCAAGCATCTGACCGAGATTTTTGGTTAACTAGTTATTCAAAATTAGACCCAAATAATTCGAGTTGCAGCAAGGCGGTAAACGAGCGAGTCCCGATAAGCTTACTCAAGTATGTGATTTGGACGAGTAAACGCAGCTACAGCCTGAAGAATGCCGGTTATAGAAGGAGTTAACCATGCTTACAGTCATTGCAGAAATCCGCACACGTCCAGGTCAACATCACCGTCAGGCGGTACTGGACCAGTTTGCCAAAATCGTTCCGACCGTACTGAAGGAAGAGGGTTGCCACGGCTATGCACCGATGGTGGATCATGCCGCAGGTGTGAGTTTTCAGACTATGGCACCTGATTCCGTCGTGATGATTGAACAGTGGGAAAGCATCGCGCATCTTGAAGCACATTTGCAAACCCCACATATGAAAGCCTACAGCGAAGCCGTAAAAGGCGATGTGCTGGACATGAATATTCGTATTCTGGAATCTGGTATTTAATTTTTCGTCATGGCCGCAAGGCCGGATGAGCACAGCGCCATCAGGCATTAGCATATTGCCGGATGGCGGCTTAAACCGCCTAATCCGGCCTACACAATGCCGCTCTACCCTTCGAGATCCGCCAGGTCGCCTTTTTCCTGCAACCAGTTGCGGCGGTCTTCAGAACGCTTCTTAGCCAGCAACATATCCATCATCGCGTTAGTACGCTGATCGTCCTCGTCATCAATGATAAGTTGCACCAGGCGACGGGTATTCGGATCAAGCGTAGTTTCACGAAGCTGCATCGGGTTCATTTCACCCAGACCTTTAAAGCGCTGAACGTTCGGCTTGCCTTTCTTACGCTTCAACTGCTCCAGTACGCCTGCTTTCTCTTCTTCCGTCAGAGCGTAATAGACCTCTTTACCGAGATCGATACGGTATAATGGTGGCAACGCCACATAGACGTGTCCATGTTTGACCAGCGTGCGGAAATGCTTCACAAACAACGCGCAAAGCAGCGTCGCAATGTGCAGGCCATCGGAGTCCGCATCCGCCAGGATACAGATCTTGCCGTAGCGCAGCTGGCTCAGATCGTCGCTGTCCGGATCGATACCGATCGCCACCGAAATGTCATGTACTTCCTGGGATGCCAGCACTTCATCAGAAGAGACTTCCCAGGTGTTGAGGATCTTACCTTTCAGCGGCATGATCGCCTGGTATTCACGATCGCGCGCCTGCTTGGCCGATCCGCCTGCCGAGTCCCCTTCCACCAGAAACAGCTCTGTACGATTAAGATCCTGCGCGGTGCAGTCCGCCAGCTTACCCGGCAACGCCGGACCGCTGGTGAGCTTTTTACGCACCACTTTTTTCGCTGCGCGCAGGCGACGCTGGGCGCTGGAAATGGCCATTTCGGCCAGGAGTTCTGCTGACTGCACGTTCTGATTCAGCCACAGGCTGAAGGCATCTTTCACCACGCCAGAGACAAATGCCGCGCACTGACGCGAAGAAAGGCGTTCTTTAGTTTGGCCGGCGAACTGCGGGTCCTGCATTTTTACCGACAGCACGTAAGCACAACGGTCCCAGATATCTTCCGCCGACAGTTTCACGCCGCGCGGCAAAATATTGCGGTATTCACAGAATTCACGCATTGCATCCAGTAACCCCTGACGCAGGCCATTGACGTGCGTACCACCCTGCATGGTAGGGATCAGGTTGACGTAGCTTTCAGTCAGCAGCTCACCGCCTTCCGGTAGCCAGAGCAGCGCCCAGTCAACGGTCTCTGTTTCACCGCTAAAATTACCGATAAACGGTTTTTCTGGCAGCGTTGGTAAACCATTAACGGCTTCGCACAGGTAATCATTCAGACCGTCCTGGTAGCACCAGCGCTGCTCGCTGTTGTTGACCTCATCCTTAAACGTGATTTCAACGCCAGGGCACAGAACCGCTTTAGCTTTCAGCACATGCGTTAAGCGAGAAACAGAAAAACGAGGGCTGTCAAAGAAGCTTTCATCCGGCCAAAAGTGCACGCTGGTACCGGTATTGCGTTTACCGCAGGTACCGACCACCTGTAAATCCTGTACTTTGTCGCCGTTTTCAAACGCGATGTTGTAGACCTGCCCATCGCGGCGCACATTCACTTCCACACGCTTTGAAAGCGCGTTGACTACGGAAATACCGACCCCATGCAAACCGCCGGAAAACTGGTAGTTCTTATTGGAGAACTTACCGCCCGCATGCAGGCGGCACAGGATCAGTTCGACCGCCGGAACGCCTTCTTCAGGGTGAATATCCACCGGCATGCCGCGTCCGTCATCAATGACTTCCAGTGATTGATCGGCATGTAAAATCACGTCCACGCGTTTTGCGTGGCCCGCCAGTGCTTCATCCACACTGTTATCAATAACTTCCTGCCCAAGATGGTTAGGACGGGTCGTATCGGTGTACATCCCTGGGCGACGGCGTACCGGCTCAAGCCCAGTGAGTACCTCAATGGCATCAGCGTTATAAGTTTGCGTCATGGTTTAAATTAGCAATTCGAATTGATCGTCAGAAACTGTGCAGTCCAAGGAAATCGACAATCTGGTTGAAATAATCTTCGAAGCCCGTGAATGCGTGATTCCCGCCCTCAATAACTGTCTGACGGCAGGAGGCGTAATACGCCACCGCCTGGCGGTAGTCCAACACTTCATCGCCCGTTTGTTGTAGCAACCAGAGCAAATCCGGCGCTTCCAGCGGGTCAATCTGCATGACTTTAAGATCGTAAATATGGCGAGACTCTAGCACATATTGCTGCCCGGTGTAGGGGTTCTCGTTTTGGCCGAGGTAGTCAACCAGCAGTTCATAAGGCCGCACAGCGGGGTTCACCACCACTGCAGGCAGCATAAAACATTGCGACAGCCAGGTGGCGTAATAGCCCCCCAAAGAAGAACCGACAATCCCCAGCGACTCTCCGCCATGCTCAAGGATAATAGATTCCAGCATTTCTGCCGCCTGGGCAGGATACGGCGGCAGTTGCGGTACGATCATCTCAACGTGCGGATGATGCTCCGCCAGCCAGCTTTTCAGCAGGCATGCTTTCGCAGAGCGAGGCGAGCTATTAAATCCGTGTAGATAGAGGAGCGTAGACATCAATAACCTTCTGAAGCTGTATCAGGGTGGAACCGATTACCCTGCAGACGACAGACCTGGGTTTGCAGTGTACCGTCAGCAAAAAGTTCCAGCGTACGCCAGCCTGGGCTTATCGTATCTAACGTGAAATTGGAACAATGAGGCTTAAACTGCACGCAAGTCGACGGCGTAGCCAGCAGGCGGCGTCCGTTCCAGTCAAGGTCCAGTTCCTGATGAATATGCCCACAGAGCAGGTACTTTGCGCGCGGATAGTTCACCAGCACGTTGTCCAGTTCGGCAGCGTTACGCAGGCTGTGCTGATCGAGCCAACTGCATCCCGCAGGAAGTGGATGATGATGTAAAAGCAGCAAGGTATTACGCTCAGGCACATCAGCGAGTTTGCGCTCCAGCCATTCGAGCTGAAATTCGCTTAACTCACCATGTGGGACGCCGAAAACCTGGCTATCCAGCAACAAAATTTGCCACTGTTCGCCAATGAAGACGCGCTTGGCAGGGGAAATTCCTGCCTCCTGAAGGGCGCTGTACATTGCCGGCTGAAAATCATGATTGCCTGGCAACCAAACGCAGGGCGCACGAAAACTTGCGATGCCCTCAGCAAAGTGCTGATAAGCCGCAGCGGATTGATCCTGCGCCAAATCTCCAGTCGCCACGATCAGATCGTATTCAGGCGACTCAGCATGTATTGCATCCAGTACGGACTGATAGCTATCCCAGGTATTCACACCCAGCAGCGTTTCATGCTTTTCGGCAAACAGGTGAGTATCTGTAATTTGTAAGATCCTGACTCTGGCCTCACCAGCCAAAGGAAGGGTTAACAGGCTTTCCAAATGGTGTCCTTAGGTTTCACGACGCTAATAAACCGGAATCGCCATCGCTCCATGTGCTAAACAGTACCGTAACCAGTCGGCCAGAAACTGATTAATTTGATGCTTTTCGTCGCGTTGATGCAACTTTTTATTTGGATAATCATACCGCGCTTTGAAGCGAAAGATCTGCTGGCTTGAACACACTTCAGCCACCCTCGCATCATGATACAGGCGTACGGTCAGCGATGGCAGGCTCCAGTAAGTAACGGCTGGCGCCGTCTGTTCGATCGCAACAAGCGTAGTGTATCGGGTCGATTCAACAATCGTTAACCGATATTGTGCGTTTGCCACCTGATAGCTCACTGTTTCGCCGGCTGCGTCATTGCGCGGCAACAGGCGGCGCAATTGCGAAAAGTTGGTCTCGCACAGACGCATCATTTCAGGGAAGTCAGGTGTGTAACGCTTCATTTTTTCCACTCAGTTTTTAACTCTTGATAGTGCAGCTGTAACCATTGCAAAGCGATGACAGAGGCCGCGTTGTCGATTATCCCCTCTTCTACCCACTGGTAAGCCTGTTCCCGGCTAACCACATGAACACGAATATCTTCGTTTTCATCCGCCAGACCGTGGATCCCGCTTGCGGTCGTGGCGTCCACTTCACCTACCAAAATAGACAGGCGCTCACTGGTGCCACCAGGGCTTGCCAGATAGCTCAGAACGGGCTTCGTCCGCTTCACATCCAGTCCAGCTTCTTCCATTGCTTCACGGCGGGCAACATCCTCAACGGTCTCACCTTCTTCGATCATCCCGGCCACCATTTCCAGTAGCCACGGGCTTTCGCTGGTGTCATATGCCGCGATACGAATCTGCTCAACCAGTACAACTTCGTCCCGCTTAGGGTCAAAGGGTAGCAAGACTGCCGCATGTCCGCGCTCAAAAATTTCGCGCTTTACCTCTTCACTCATTCCGCCGTTAAACAGTCGATGGCGGAACCGATAAAGATCCAGTGAAAAAAAACCGCGGTATAGCGTTTCTCGTGCAATAATTTCTACATCATTTTTAGTGAAAGTCATTGGCAAGTTGTCTGGTTTACGCATCGTGCTGTCCTGATACCAATAGTGATTAAAATGTGAATTTCAAGGTCGTTTGACTGCTGTTTGAGCGCCCTTGTGTTAAATTGATGCAAATTAACGCCGTATGGCACGTAACGCCAACTTTTTGAAGTGGCGGATTCTGCTAGAATCAGCAATTATTTTTACAATTTGATCAGCGCTAAATACTGCTTCACAACAAGGAATGCAAATGAAGAAATTGCTCCCCATCCTTATCGGCCTGAGCCTGTCGGGGTTCAGTGCTTTGAGCCAGGCAGAAAACCTGATGCAGGTTTATCAGCAAGCACGCCTGAGCAACCCGGAATTACGTAAATCCGCCGCCGATCGCGATGCTGCATTCGAAAAAATTAACGAAGCGCGTAGTCCTTTACTGCCGCAACTGGGTTTAGGTGCCGATTACACCTACAGCAATGGCTACCGTGACGCAAACGGCGTTAACTCCAACGCCACCAGCGCGTCCTTGCAGTTGACTCAGTCTCTTTTCGATATGTCGAAATGGCGCGCCCTGACGCTGCAAGAAAAATCAGCAGGCATCCAGGACGTAACTTATCAGACCGATCAGCAAACGCTGATCCTGAACACTGCCACAGCCTATTTTAACGTATTGAACGCAATCGACGTGCTTTCTTACACCCAGGCACAGAAAGATGCCGTCTACCGTCAGTTAGATCAGACCACTCAGCGTTTTAATGTTGGTCTGGTCGCCATCACTGATGTGCAGAACGCCCGTTCACAATACGATACCGTACTGGCAAATGAAGTTACCGCACGTAACAATCTGGATAACGCGGTAGAACAACTGCGCCAGGTAACCGGTAACTACTATCCGGAACTGGCTTCGCTGAACGTTGATGGCTTTAAAACCAACAAACCGCAGGCGGTTAATGCCCTGCTGAAAGAAGCGGAAAACCGCAACCTGACCTTATTGCAGGCGCGTTTAAGCCAAGACCTGGCACGTGAACAAATTCGTCTTGCGCAGGACGGTCATTTACCGACCCTGGATTTAACCGCCTCTACCGGTGTTTCCGACACCTCTTACAGCGGTTCTAAAACCCGTGGTGCTACTGGTTCCCAGTACGACGATAGCAATATGGGCCAGAACAAAATCGGTCTGAGCTTCTCACTGCCGCTGTACCAGGGCGGGATGGTTAACTCTCAGGTGAAACAAGCGCAGTACAACTTTGTTGGCGCGAGTGAGCAGTTGGAGAGCGCACACCGTAGCGTGGTGCAGACCGTCCGTTCATCCTTCAACAACATCAATGCTTCTATCAGTAGCATTAATGCGTACAAACAAGCGGTTGTCTCTGCGCAAAGCTCTTTAGATGCGATGGAAGCAGGCTATTCCGTGGGTACACGTACTATCGTGGATGTGTTGGACGCAACCACCACGCTGTACAACGCGAAGCAACAGTTAGCTAATGCCCGTTATACCTATCTGATCAACCAGTTAAACATCAAGTCTGCGCTCGGTACGTTAAACGAGCAGGATCTGGTAGCGTTGAACAATACGTTGGGCAAACCGATTTCTACCGCGCCCGAAGCGGTTGCACCGGAAAACTCACAGCAAGACGCAGCTGCTGATGGCTATACCGCGAATAACGCGGCGCCAGCGGCCCAGCCGACTGCAGCACGTACAACCAGCAGCAGTAACGGCAACAACCCGTTCCGTAACTGATGCTGATGACGGGGCTTCGGCCCCGTCTGAACGTAAGGCAACGTAAAGATCCGCCCCTTCTTCCGCATTCTCGCCTCTTCCCGCTTCAATTTCGACCAGTCATCCACTATTCTGAGCAGTATTTACTACTGGGTCCTGGAAGACATAAATGAAACGGACAAAATCTATACATCACGCGTCATTCCGCAAAAGCTGGAGCGCACGCCATTTAACTCCTGTCGCTCTGGCAGTGACCGCTGTTTTTATGCTGGCGGGCTGTGAGAAGAGTGACGAAACAGTTTCGCTTTATCAAAACGCAGATGACTGCTCTGCAGCGAATCCGGGTAAAAGCGCCGAATGTACTACCGCATTCAACAACGCGCTGAAAGAAGCAGAACGTACCGCGCCTAAATACGCCACTCGCGAAGACTGTATCGCTGAATTTGGCGAAGGCCAGTGCCAGCAAGCACCTGCACAGGCAGGTATGGCACCGACCGGTGAAGGCCAGGCACAGGCGCAGAACCAAAGCAGTGGCAGCTTCTGGATGCCGCTGATGGCGGGTTATATGATGGGTCGTATGATGGGCGGCGGAATGGGCGCTCAGCAGCCTCTCTTCAGCTCGAAAAACCCAGCCAGCCCGGCATACGGCAAATATACGGATGCAGGTGGTAAGAACTACGGCGCTGCACAGCCAGGCCGCACGATGACCGTACCGAAAACGGCAATGGCGCCAAAACCGGCAACCACATCAACCGTAACTCGCGGTGGTTTTGGTGAGTCTGTGGCAAAACAGAGCACCATGCAGCGTAGCGCAAGCGGTACCACCACACGTTCAATGGGTGGCTGATCTACATGGAAAGAATCAGTATTGTCGAGCGCCCGGACTGGCGCGATAAGGCCACCGAATACGGTTTCAACTTCCACACCATGTACGGCGAGCCATACTGGTGTGAAGACGCCTACTACAAGCTCACGCTTGCTCAGGTTGAAAAGCTGGAAGATGTCACTGCTGAGCTGCACCAAATGTGTCTCAAAGTCGTTGAAAGAGTCATCGCCAGCGATGAACTGATGACGAAGTTTCGCATTCCCAAGCATGTCTGGGGCTTTGTCCGCCAGTCCTGGCAGACCCAGCAACCATCGCTCTATTCGCGCCTTGATCTGGCGTGGGATGGCACTGGTGAACCCAAGCTGCTGGAAAACAACGCTGATACGCCAACGTCTCTGTACGAAGCCGCATTTTTCCAGTGGATCTGGCTGGAAGATCAGCTCAATGCAGGGAACCTGCCGGAAGGTAGCGATCAGTTCAACAGCCTGCAGGAAAAGCTGATTGAGCGCTTTACCGAGTTGCGCGAACAGTATGGTTTTCAGTTGCTGCACCTGACCTGCTGTCGCGATACCGTCGAAGATCGCGGGACTATTCAGTATCTGCAGGATTGCGCGGCCGAGGCGGAAATCGCGACCGAATTCCTCTATGTCGAAGATATTGGCCTTGGCGAAAAAGGTCAGTTCACAGACTTAGAGGATCAGGTTATTGCCAACCTGTTTAAGCTCTATCCGTGGGAGTTTATGCTGCGCGAGATGTTCTCCACCAAGCTGGAAGACGCTGGTGTTCGCTGGCTGGAACCGGCCTGGAAAAGCATTATCTCTAATAAAGCGCTATTGCCTCTGCTGTGGGAAATGTTCCCCAACCATCCGAACCTGTTGCCTGCGTATTTCGCCGAAGACGACTATCCGCAGATGGAAAAATTCGTCGTGAAGCCCATCTTCTCCCGTGAAGGTGCCAACGTATCCATCATTGAGAACGGTAAAACGATCGAAGCGGTAGAAGGTCCGTACGGTGAAGAAGGAATGATCGTACAACAGTTCCATCAGCTACCGAAGTTTGGCGACAGCTACATGTTGATCGGTAGTTGGCTGATTAACGATCAACCTGCCGGGATCGGCATTCGCGAAGATCGGGCATTGATCACTCAGGATCTCTCTCGCTTCTATCCGCATATCTTTGTCGAGTAATGTGCGTGTGCCGGGTGGCGATTTCGCCTGACCCGGCCTTCACTCAATTACTGCGGGTAAAAATCAGCCTACCTGCACCGACAGCATACTCAGGCTACCCATCTCAATACCGTCCACCGGGATCGTGACAGGTTCTTTGCCATCCCATGCACCTAAAACGTACAGCAGCGGCAGATAGTGATCCGGCGTCGGGTTCGACAGCGAACCGCCTTCATGGTCGAGATAGTTGATCAGTGGATGCTGCTCAACAGGTCCCTGCCAGGTCAGGTTTGCCTTCACATAATCATTAAATGAGGTCGCCCATGGGTATGGCGTATTCTCGCCGTGCCAACGTGCTGTCCGCAGGTTATGCACCACGTTACCGCTGGCAATCAGCATGATGCCCTCATCACGCAGCGCCGCCAGTTTGCGTCCTGTTTCAAAATGCCAGGCAGCAGGCTTAGTGCTGTCGATGCTTAGCTGTACCATCGGAATATCTGCATTCGGGTACATCTTGATCAACACACCCCATGAGCCGTGGTCGAAACCCCAGGCTTCTTTGTCTAACGTAACCGGTACGGGTGAAAGCAAATCCACCAGATGTTGCGCCAGTTCGGGTGAACCGGGAGCCGGATAATGGGTGTCATACAATGCCTGTGGAAACCCACCAAAATCGTGAATCGTTTTTGGTGCTTCCATGGCGGTCACGCCAGTCCCACGAGTGAACCAGTGCGCCGATACCACAACGATGGCTTTTGGACGTGGCAACGTTTCCCCCAGTTGCTGCCAGGCACGGGTATAAACGTTATCTTCCAGAACATTCATCGGGCTGCCATGACCCAAAAACAATGCTGGCATACGAGTTGAAGACATGATGATATCCTTACTGAGGGAGTCATTTTGATATCACCACAATACGCTTTTTCGGTTGATGAAGAACTCAGATAACCATGATGGAGATCATCAGTTATTTTGACGATCTGGCCGGATAGCAGATTGATAAGGAGTTGGATTTGTCGATGTCAGTACCTTTACTTCTGACTTTGCTGGCGGGGGCTGCCACCTTTATTGGCGCGTTTCTTGGCGTTCTGGGACAAAAACCCTCTAATCGCGTACTCGCCTTTTCTCTGGGTTTTGCCGCAGGTATTATGCTGCTTATCTCCCTGATGGAAATGCTGCCCGCCGCGCTGGCCGCTGAAGGGATGTCGCCAGTACTCGGCTACGGGATGTTTATTGTTGGTTTGCTGGGCTATTTTGGTCTGGATCGCCTTCTGCCACACGCACATCCTCAGGATCTGGTGCAAAAAACAAAACTGCCTTTACCCAGCTCCATAAAACGTACCGCAATTTTATTAACTCTTGGCATTAGTCTGCACAACTTCCCGGAAGGGATTGCTACTTTTGTTACCGCCAGCAGCAATCTCGAACTGGGTTTTGGCATCGCCCTGGCTGTTGCATTACATAATATTCCTGAAGGTCTAGCCGTTGCCGGACCAGTCTATGCCGCAACCGGCTCCAAACGCACAGCGATATTCTGGGCAGGGATCTCAGGTATGGCGGAAATACTGGGTGGGGTACTGGCGTGGTTAATTCTGGGTAGTCTGATTTCACCGGTTGTGATGGCAGCAATTATGGCCGCTGTAGCCGGTATTATGGTCGCGTTATCAGTAGATGAATTGATGCCGCTGGCTAAAGAAATCGACCCCAATAATAATCCGAGCTATGGCGTGCTCTGTGGAATGTCAGTAATGGGGCTGAGCCTGGTGATCCTGCAATCAATGGGCATCGGGTAATACAGATGGCGGATGTTACGCTGTAGTTCAGCCCATCCGCCTCAACTACAGCAGAAATTATTCCTGATCCCTGACCGTGCTGCCATCTTCGCCCGTGCGACGAAAGAGCTTGTTACGTGCCTCCAGTAATGCATCTCTGTCTTGTCGAAACGCTTTGCAATAACGCTTCATATGGCAATAATAACCAACAGCAACGAGTGCAATTAATACAATCCAATACCAGGCAATAAACATTCTTTTACCCTTAAAATTTAACATCATTAAACATTTAACGTTAAAATTTCACATAACCTTATTTTGACCTACCCCTATAGTGGCATAATGTAGAAACAAATATATGATTTCGATCATATAAACCAGTAGACAAGGTCAATCACAGAACATGTATTAAAAAGAAAACAATGTCGAAACGATCACACTCCATAATAATATTTATTGTTCTGAAAATATCACTCACTTACTATCAAAAGTATTAAAGACACCGAATATTGATAATTTATATATTTCAAAAAACAAATAAATTATAAAGCTATGCTCTCCCCTATATTTTATATCAAGTCATACATCACTACAAACATAATATATTCATCGTCATTATATTTACAGGTAATATAAGGAGATATATCCATGTTTAAGCAATACCGTAAAAAGCTACTGGTCGGTACTATTGCCCTGGCATACGGATTAACCGCAGCAAATTCTTTTGCTGCAGGTTTTAAACCGGCACAACCAGCAGGAAATCTGGGCGCGGTAATTGTTGACCCTTATGGAAATGCACCGCTGACCGCATTGGTTGAATTAGACAGCCATGTCATTTCAGATGTCAAAGTAACCGTACACGGTAAAGGTGAAAAAGGAGTTCCCATTACCTATAACGTAGGCAAAGAATCGTTAATCACTTATGATGGCGTACCTATTTTTGGCCTTTATCAAAAGTTCGCCAATAATGTTACCGTTGAATATAAAGAAAATGGTAAACCGATGAAAGATGATTATGTAGTGCAAACTTCTGCCATCGTTAATCATTATATGGATAACCGTTCTATATCCGATCTGCAACAAACCAAGGTTATTAAAGTCGCACCAGGTTTTGAAGATCGCCTTTATCTTGTAAATACCCACACCTTTACTTCCCAGGGATCAGATATTCACTGGCATGGCGAAAAAGATAAAAATGCCGGCATTCTTGATGCAGGACCTGCCGGAGGCGCACTTCCCTTCGACATCGCTCCGTTTACCTTCGTCGTTGACACAGAAGGTGAGTACCGCTGGTGGTTGGATCAAGAGACGTTCTATGACGGGCATGATGTTAATATCAATAAACGTGGTTACCTGATGGGGATTCGTGAAACGCCTCGCGGGACGTTCACAGCTGTACAGGGGCAACACTGGTACGAATTCGATATGATGGGGCAAATTCTGGAAGATCATAAACTGCCACGCGGCTTCCTTGACGCTACGCATGAGTCTATCGAAACGGTTAAGGGCACGGTATTACTGCGCGTAGGAAAACGCAATTACCGTAAAGAAGATGGAGTACATGTACATACCATCCGTGACCAAATCCTCGAAGTCGACAGATCCGGCCGCGTTGTTGACGTATGGGACCTGACAAAAATTCTCGACCCGCTACGCGATGCGTTACTGGGGGCACTGGACGCAGGTGCGGTATGCGTGAATGTCGACCTCGCTCATGCCGGTCAACAAGCAAAACTGGAGCCAGATACCCCTTACGGCGATGCTCTGGGTGTGGGGGCTGGCCGTAACTGGGCGCACGTCAACTCTATCGCCTACGACGCCAAGGATGACTCGATTATTCTTTCCTCTCGCCACCAGGGCGTCGTCAAAATTGGTCGTGATAAGCAGGTTAAGTGGATCCTCGCACCCTCTAAAGGCTGGAATACAAAGCTGGCGAGCAAGCTGTTAAAACCGGTAGATGCGAAAGGTAATGCACTGAAGTGTGACGAAAATGGCAAGTGCGAAAACACCGATTTCGATTTTACCTATACCCAACATACCGCCTGGCTATCCAGTAAAGGAACATTAACCATCTTTGATAATGGTGATGGCCGAGGGCTTGAGCAACCAGCATTACCAACCATGAAGTACTCCCGTTTCGTCGAATATAAAATTGACGAGAAAAAAGGAACCGTCCAACAAATCTGGGAATACGGTAAAGAGCGTGGTTATGATTTCTATAGTCCCATAACTTCCGTTATCGAATATCAAAAAGACCGTGACACAATGTTTGGATTCGGCGGTTCTATTAATTTATTTGATGTTGGCAAACCGACAATCGGCAAGATCAATGAAATTGACTACAAAACAAAAGAAGTCAAAGTTGAAATTGATGTCCTTTCAGATAAACCCAACCAGACCCACTACCGGGCATTACCGATTCGTCCACAACACATATTTAAATAAAATCGTTGTATTAAGGATAAACTATGTCAGCTAAATGGATTACTTCATTATTTAAAAGCATGGTGTTAACTGCAGCGCTTGTCGCGCCTTTTACGGCATCCGCTTTTACCGAAGGCACCGATTATATGGTTCTGGAAAAACCTATTCCTAATGCCGATAAAACATTAATCAAAGTATTTAGTTACGCCTGTCCGTTCTGCTACAAATACGATAAAGCCGTCACCGGCCCTGTATCAGATAAGGTTGCAGATCTCGTCACCTTTACGCCGTTCCATCTGGAAACTAAAGGTGAATATGGCAAACAAGCCAGCGAAGTGTTTGCCGTGATGATATCCAAAGATAAAGCAGCAGGTATTTCATTATTTGATGCGAAGTCACAGTTCAAAAAAGCGAAATTTGCTTACTACGCAGCTTATCATGACAAAAAAGAACGCTGGTCAGATGGCAAAGATCCAGCATCATTCATCAAAACAGGTCTGGATGCTGCAGGTATGAGCCAGGCAGACTTTGAAAGCACATTAAAAGAACCTGCCGTTCAGGAAACACTAGAGAAATGGAAAGCGGCCTATGATGTTGCCAAAATTCAGGGCGTTCCGGCTTACGTCGTCAATGGTAAATACCTGATCTACACCAAGAGCATCAAATCCATTGATTCTATGGCTGAACTTGTCAGGGAACTGGCAGCGAAATAAACAGGGATAAGGCTATGGCTTTCATAAAGGGATTGTGGCGGAATTTACGTACTACGCCGGTTGATACTCTGGTGAGGTGGCAGGAACAACGCTTTCTGTGGTTGTTTATGGCACTCGCAATGGGTGGGTTAATTATACTGGCGCACTCTTTCTTCCAGATCTATCTCTACATGGCACCCTGCGAGCAGTGTGTTTACATTCGCTTTGCCATGTTCGTGATGGTTTTTGGTGGGTTGATTGCGGCAGTAAACCCGAGAAATATCATTCTGAAGCTCATTGGCTGTATCGCGGCGTTTTACGGCAGCATCATGGGTGTTAAGTTCTCGATCAAGCTTAATAGCATTCATCATGCAGTACATAACCCAGACCCGGATTCACTGTTTGGTGTGCAGGGATGTTCCACCGATCCGACATTCCCTTTCAATTTGCCACTGGCAAACTGGGCACCAGAATGGTTTAAACCCACTGGAGATTGCGGGTATGACGCGCCTGTCGTTCCTGATGGCGTAACGCTTAGCAGCACACAGCAATGGTTTATCGATCTCTACCAGCAGTCCGAAGGCTGGTATTTGATCCCGCCATGGCAATTTATGAATATGGCGCAATCCTGTTTGCTGGCCTTTGGTTTATGTTTAGCGTTTTTACTGGTGATGAGTTGTGCGTGGATACTCAAGCTGATCAGCGCAAAATAGCCTGGCCGCAGTAACAAAAAACCGAAGTCAGAAAACTGACTTCGGTTTTTTTATGCATCGCCACGACGGGCATGGCCAAAAACTCAGCTGGCTTTACGCTCGTGCGCCTGACGGTAAGCCACTAAATCTTCGATAGTGACAACTGCCATATTGTGCTTGCCTGCAAATTCGATGCACTCTGGCGCACGCGCCATGGTGCCATCATCATTGGTCAATTCACACAACACACCAGCCGGTTTAAAACCTGCCAGCGTCATCAGATCAATGGTGGCTTCAGTATGACCACCACGCGTTAACACACCGCCTGCCTGAGCGCGCAGCGGGAAAACGTGTCCCGGACGGTTCAGATCAGAAGGTTTCGCACCATCCTTAATCGCAGCGCGAACCGTGGTGACACGGTCAGCAGCGGAAACACCGGTAGTTACGCCTTCTGCAGCTTCGATAGTCACAGTAAAACCAGTACCGTAAGCACTGGTGTTATTTTCCACCATCATAGGCAGATCGAGCTGTTTACGGCGGTCTTCAGTGATGCACAGGCAGACAATACCACTGCCGTGACGGATGGTCAGCGCCATCTGTTCAACGGTCATGGTTTCTGCCGGGAAAATCATATCGCCTTCGTTTTCACGGTCTTCATCGTCAAGCACCATTACACCGCGTCCTTCACGCAGCGCAGACAGCGCATGTTCAACACGTTCGAAAGGCGTACCAAAAGAGGAAAGTAGCGTCTGATTCATGGTAAAAAAACCTCACTAAAATTATGGTTACCAGAATCAGGGCAGTCTTAGGAGTACCGTTTAAGCGGCAAAAAAATAACGTGAGCGGGTCCATGCCCGGCTGGATCGTTACTCTCTCCCATCCGGACTCTAACCGTCGGCCCCGGAATTACACCGGATCTGCTGACCTTTGAGTTTGCACTCAAAGCGCTCGCGGGCTTTCAACATCAGTTGATTTACCGCCGGTGGGGAATTTCGCCCCGCCCTGAGAATAAGCGGGTTAACTATAACGCTATTGATTACTGTCATCAACGCCTTTACTCGACTTAGCTTCACACAATTCTGGTTTATGCCTGTGCCATATCGCACTACAATAGGCAGCAACACGTACCAGTTCAGGGAAACCACCATGATTGACCCGAAAAAAATTGAGCAGATTGCTCGTCAGGTTCACGAGTCGATGCCGAAAGGGATCCGCGAGTTTGGGGAAGACGTCGAGAAGAAAATCCGCCAAACACTGCAGTCACAGCTGACGCGTCTGGATCTGGTTAGCCGCGAAGAATTTGACGTACAAACCCAGGTTTTACTGCGCACCCGTGAAAAGCTGGCGCTGCTTGAGCAACGTCTTACTGAGCTGGAAGCACGTGAAAAACCGGCCGAAGTTAAGCCTGCTCCGGCGATCCCGCCAGTCGATCCACAAGAGTAAAAATGGCAACGGGCCGCAAGGCCCGTTGATCTGTTAGTGTTCCAGCTCTAATTTCTTCGCCTCTCTGGCCTGCTGGCAATAAAGTGCGTAGCGTTTGCAAAACCAGCTGCGATGTTCCTCATCCATGTTTCCAGTCACAGCCTGGATATCAACAGCGTGGCCCTCAGCCTGCATCCTGGCAAAACTCCGGGCCAGGAAATCAAAATTGTTCAGTGAATACATATTGCTGTTCATGAGCATACCCTCCAGTTATTGAATATCTGTTAAGGCTATATGCTTTTTCTGATCTCAGTATTTACCTATATGCGAAGCTGTTCTGTGCATTAAGTGCGCACATTAAAGGCCTTGCTTCACACTTTTCTACAAAATCTGTGAGGGGATAATCGTTGAGCCAATGAAGTCCAACGACGGTATTAAGATCACGAACAGTTCTCCAGGAAAATCTCTGTTTTGCGTAACCGATCCAGCAATAGAAAAGTGAGACGAGGAAGCCCTTGCGCCGCATAGACGCACACCAACAATCGCCTTGTCAGCAAGGGGTTGCAACGAGAAACCCCCTCTCGAAGAAGGGGCTTTAATAGGGAAAGGGTTATGATGAAACGAGTCATCATACTGGGTGCTGTTACTGATAAGTTTCCAGGCTCATTAACAGTCAATCAGAGGGGGAAAAATCCCCTCTCACCCTTATTCCTGCACTCTGGGTTGAAAAAACAGCAGCGTCAACAGGAGGAAGCGCACCGCAACGAAAAGTTCGGTGCATTTCCGGCATTCATCACTTATCGCTGTCTTTCTGGATCTTTTTGATAATATTTGTTGTTGAGCAACCGTCTTCGAAGTTCAGCACCAGAACTTCACCACCGTTAGCCCACACCTCTTCACTGCCCGCAATCTCGTCTGGCTTATAATCACCGCCTTTCACCAGCAGATCCGGCAGAATGCCAGCAATCAGGCGTTGCGGAGTATCTTCTTCAAAAGAGACCACCCAGTCGACGGATTCCAGCGCACCCAGCACGATCATTCGCTGTTCGAGCGGGTTGACCGGACGGGTTTCGCCTTTCAGACGTTTGGTGGAAGCATCACTGTTCACCGCAACGATCAGACGATCGCCAAGCTTACGCGCATTCGCCAGATAAGAGACATGGCCTGCGTGCAGGATGTCAAACACACCGTTGGTCATCACCACTTTCTCACCACGCTTACGGGCGCTGGCTACGGCTTGTTTCAATTCTGTTTCACTCATCACGCCAAAACCGGTCTCCGCCCGACCACGCACGGCGTTTTCCAGCTCAATCGGTGAAACGGTTGATGTCCCAAGCTTACCAACGACAACACCCGCTGCGGCATTAGCAAAATAGCATGCTTCCTCCAGCGTGTTACCTGCTGCAAGCGTTGCCGCCAGCACGCCGATAACCGTATCCCCCGCACCGGTAACGTCATACACTTCCTGTGCCTGGGTTGGCATATGCAGCGGTGCTTTACCCGGCTGCAACAAGGTCATGCCCTGCTCAGAGCGCGTTATCAGCAGTGCGGAAAGGTCGAAATCAGCAATCACCTTCATACCACGTTCAACGAGGTCGTCTTCGCTTTTGCACTTACCGGCAACAGCTTCAAACTCAGACAGGTTCGGCGTCAGCAGCGTCGCACCACGATAGCGCTCAAAATCAGTGCCTTTCGGATCAATCAGCACCGGAACGCCAGCATTACGCGCCAGTGCAATCATCTGCTGTACGCTGGCCAGAGCGCCTTTGGCGTAATCAGAAAGTACCAGAGCACCAATTGAACCCAGAGCCTGGTTAATACGTTCATGCAGCGGCTGCGGATCCACACCTTCAAAGCCTTCCTCAAAGTCCAGGCGAATCAGCTGTTGGTTGCGGGAAAGTACGCGTAGTTTAGTGATTGTCGGATGCGTCGGCACGGAAACAAAGTCACATTTCACGTTCACATCAGCCAGCGTTTTACTCAGCGCACGAGCCGCATCATCAATACCGGTCAGCCCAACCAGACGAGAATTCGCTCCCAGAGAGGCAATGTTCATCGCCACGTTTGCCGCACCGCCTGGACGTTCTTCAATGGTATCCACTTTGACCACCGGCACCGGCGCTTCTGGCGAAATACGGCTGGTAGGCCCGTACCAGTAGCGATCCAGCATCACATCACCGACAACCATGACTCCTGCACGTTCAAACTCTGGCAGCGTTACTTTCATTCCTGTCTCCTGAGAGATTCTCTGAGGGTCTTAAAATTTGCGCGCGATAATAGCACACTTCACTCAGCAACCAGCCACTTCTGCCAGCTACTCCGCACCAGTGAGCGCTCTGCACTAAAGCACTCCGGCGCGACATGTCCCGGAAGCTCCTGCAGAGCAAGGTGGTGAAGCTCATCACGCAACGTCGTGTAGGCGCGGGTAAGCGCCAGTGCTTCCTGCTCATCCATAATGTCGTTCTGCGCCAGTAATTCCAGAATGCGCACATTATCCGACCAGCGCGTCAACTTCGGTTTTTCATGGGCATAGCGCAACACCAGATATTGCGTAATAAACTCAATATCGGTGATCCCACCTTCATCGGCTTTGATATCAAAACGATCGCGATGTTTATTGCCCAAATGTGCACGCATTTTCTCACGCATTTCGCGCACGTCAGTCTGTAAAGTTTTCCCGTCGCGAGCGAGTGTCATGATATCGCGGCGCACCGCGTCAAACTGAGAGGTCAATTGCGGGTCGCCATAAACCACACGAGCGCGTACCAGTGCCTGATGCTCCCACGTCCAGGCTTCGTTGCGCTGATAATCGGCGAAGGCTTCGGTGGATGTTACCAGCATTCCTGCAGCACCGGATGGGCGCAGCCGAGCATCCACTTCATACAAAATGCCGGAAGAAGTACGGGTGCTGAAAAGATGCATAATGCGCTGCGACAAACGCAGATAAAACTGCCGACCGTCAATCTCACGTTCACCGTCAGTCATCACATCCATCGGGCAATCATGCAGGAAGATCAAATCCAGATCGGAGCTGTAACCCAGCTCCCAGCCACCCAGCTTGCCATAACCGACAACGGCAAAACCACGACCATCGCGATCGCCAAGATGGGTTGGTTGCCCATAACGGGCGACCATTTGCATCCAGGCCTGCTGCACCACGGCATCAATAATGGCTTCCGCCAGCCAAGTCAGATGGTCACTCACTTTCATCACCGGTAGCGTACCAGCGATATCAGCCGCTGCGATACGCAGCAGTTGCGTTTGCTTAAACTGACGCAGCGCTTCCAGTTGCTGTTCTTCATCATCTTCCGGCACACGCAGTAAATACTGGCGTAACTCGTCACGATAAGCGTCGGTTGCGGTTGGTTGGTACAAGGTATTAGGGTCAAGCAGCTCGTCAAGCAGCAACGGATACCGCGCCAGCTGGCTGGCCACCATCGGCGAGGCGGCACATAACGAAATCAAATGCTTCAGCGCGCCAGGGAATTCACTCAGCAGCTCCAGATAGGTGGTGCGGGTGACAATGCCCACCAGTAGCGGGGTAATACGCGACAACGGTACGGAAGCATCATCGCGGGAACAGACATCGCTCAGCAGGTGCGGCATCAAATGATCCAACACCTGTCGCCCCCGTGGGCCAATCGTACGTTTATCCAGCTCTTTGCGGAAATCAGCAATAAGAGCCAGCACGCGGCGACGATCGTCATCCGCCAGATGCGTCAGCACTGGTGTGGTGTCATCTTCCTGCAACGCGTCCTGCCAAAGTTCACGCCACTGTTCCGACAGCGACTCTTCCTGTGTATCAGTTTCATCATCGCCAATTAATTCGTTAAATACCCGACGCACGTTGCCCATATGTATTGCCAACGTATCGGTTAACTGCTGCCAGTCATCCGCCCCCATACCCCATGCCAGGCGGGCCCTATTTAGCTCATCACCCGGCAGCGTCTGGGTCTGTTCGTCATTGATGCTCTGCAGCAGATTTTCCAGACGACGTAAAAAGAGATAGGCGGTTCGCAGGTGTTCCGCATCATTATCAGACAGCAGATGCAGTGCATTGATCGCACTAAGCGTAGGGAGTAACGAGCGGGATTGCAGCGAGGGTTCGCGCCCGCCGCGAATGAGCTGGAATACCTGAACGATAAATTCGATTTCACGAATGCCGCCCGCCCCCAGCTTTATGTTGTCCTTCAGGCCGCGCCGGCGGACTTCACGGGCAATCATCCCTTTCATGTTACGCAGAGATTGAATCACGCTGAAATCGATGTAGCGACGGAAAACAAAAGGCCGCAGCATAGCGCGAAGCTCGCTGACGTAGGTGCCGTCAGCATCCCCCATAATACGCGCTTTAACCATCGCGTAACGTTCCCAGTCACGTCCCTGCTCCTGGTAGTAATCTTCCAACGCAGAGAAACTCAGTACCAGCGGACCACTGTCGCCAAACGGACGTAAACGCATGTCCACCCGATAGACAAAACCATCCATCGTTGGTTGATCCAACACTTTGATGAGGCGCTGTCCCATGCGGGTGAAAAACTGCGCGTTATCCAGTTCACGCCGCCCGCCCTGCGTAGATCCATGTTCCGGCCAGGCAAAAATCAGGTCGATATCAGAGGAAAAGTTCAGCTCGCCCCCGCCCAGTTTCCCCATGCCTAAAATCAGCAGCGGTTGCGCAACGCCGTCCGAATTACAGGGTGTTCCCCATTCTCGACAGCAGGCGTCATACAGCCAGTCACGCGCTGCGATAATCAACGTCTCCGCCAGATGACTTAACTGTTGCAAAATACTCTCTTCAGCCACCAGCGACAGCGTCTGTGCCCAGGCAATACGCACCATGATGCGACGACGGAACAGTCGAAGCTCGCGCATTAACGCCGTTTCATCGTGTACGTCTGACAGCGCGCGCTGTAACCAGGCGGCATAGCGCTGCCATTCATCAGCCTGGACGGGCGCGCTTTCCAGCTCCTTTAGCCACTCAGGATGAGCAATAATGCTATCGCGGACAAAATCGCTGAATGTAAGTACTGACTTCGCCTGAATACTCAGCGATGCCTCAGGAAGTGCTGTTGGCAAACGCTCAACAACGGTCGGCCAGTACTGCTGTAATGGTGAAGAGAGCTGCTTCATTTAAGGCTTATCCTTTCAATGATGCCGGATGGCTATGTTTCGCCTTATCCGGACTACATGATACATGCACCTATCGCGTAGGCCGAATAAGTAGAGCGCCATCAGGCATCCCTGCTTCGGCTCTGATTAACGTTTTCCGCTATGCAGCCAGAACGGTTCCTGAGAGATCGCTTCATTGCGGAAGTGTTCAATTTCAATATGTTGACGAGTTTTGATGGCATGAAGTAAACCCTGCCAGTTGGCAATCCACTCCGACGCGACATGTTCGTCGTAGTATCCCGCCAGCATCAGAACGCTATCAATGTTGCGGCTCAGACGCGGGATCTGATCGGTATATTGATCGCCCAACGGCTGACCAAAAACAGTTTTCAATTCAGCCGCATGACGTGAAAGATGGGTATCGGAAAAACGCTTGAAGGAATCGGCAATTTTGCCCTGCGCCTTAGCATCCAGAAACGGTTGCCACGCTTTGGTCACTAACCATTCGGTAAGCGCCAGTTTTGCCATCGCCGTTTGCGTACTATACACCGCTGAAACAGCAGAAACTTCCGAGGCAATGGTCGCTTCCGACTGGGTCAGTAAATCACGTAAGTGAGCGCTCGCTTTACGCGGAACATTACCGCCAAACAGCATCAGGATGTGACGAACCAACCCCATAGCCGCCAGCACCTCGGCTTTCGCCCCTTTGACACCGCGAACCCACAACTCTTCATGGTACTGCCATTGTGACAGCGCCAGCTCCAGCGCAGCTTCCAACCCTTGTTCAATGCTCGCCTTCGCAGGCACTTTCAGAATGCTCGTGGGTTTGAGTTCGCGTGGCGCATTTCCTTGAGCCAAATGATAACCGCGTGCCGCCTTACTCAGGCTGCCCTGGCGTAAACCCGTTTGCGAAACCAGTTGGTTCGCCAGCTTCAGCACTGCACGGGTATCGCCGCTTAAGAGCTCAAGTTCCAGCTCACAGATAGGCTCAGCGAACTCTCCCGCCTTCACGTCCCCAAGGTCAAGGGCGATTTCAATCTGGCTACCGTCAACATCAAGGCGCCATTTCTCACGGTAAAAATCGGTGCTAAACATCGGTTGTACCTGGGAAGCGAGATCGGCTGGCAGCTCGCCATTGGGCCAGATTTCCACAGGAAACTGTGCGAGATCCAGCACTGGTTCACTCAGCGCAATGTTATATTCCGGTCGCTGATGCAGGCCGCCCGTCACTCTTCCGGCAATTTTCATGGTCATTTCATAACAACCATTCTCACCGCGAATACGCAGCCCCATATCGTGAGCACGCAGCCACGCATCCGGCGTTTCGTAATAAATATTCAGTAACTGGCTGGGCGCATGGTGCTCTCCCCCCAGCGTATTCAGATGTTCACGTAGCGCATCTACGGCATCACTATTGACGATAAACTTTAATTCGATTTCCTGGGCCATGATCTTGTACTTATGGGTTATGTCACAGTTGAGAAGACAGACTGCGAACTAAGTGCTTTCTTAATTGTCAGTAGATAGTATTTTGCGCCAAATTGCCATGCAACGGACAATTTGACGGGCGTAAAAGTTTCGAGTGGTGGCAAAAAGGACACAGATGATTCCGATTGATGTCTAATGCTTTGCGTAGAGACACTGTTGCCACTACTATCGTTCCACTTTCTATGACAACAACGACAGCCTGATGCCAAAATTACGCCTGATTGGATTAACTTTACTCGCACTTAGCGCCACTGCCGTCTCCCATGCCGAAGAAAAGCGCTATGTTTCTGACGAACTGAACACCTGGGTCCGCAGTGGTCCAGGAGATAACTATCGCCTCGTGGGTACGGTTAACGCCGGCGAGGAAGTTACGCTATTACAGACCGACGCCAGCACCAACTACGCGCAGGTCAAAGACAGTACCGGGCGTACCGCCTGGATCCCACAGAAAGAGCTGAACAGTACGCCAAGCCTGCGCACCCGCGTCCCGGACTTAGAAAATCAGGTTAAAGTTCTGACCGATAAGCTCACTAATATCGATACCACCTGGAATCAGCGCACCGCCGATATGCAGCAAAAAGTGGCGCAAAGCGACAGCGTGATCGATGGATTGAAAGCAGAAAACCAGAAGCTGAAGAACGAGCTTATTGTGGCACAAAAGAAAGTCAGCGCAGCCAACCTTCAGCTTGATGACAAGCAGCGTACCATCATCATGCAGTGGTTTATGTATGGCGGCGGCGTGCTAGGACTCGGTCTGCTGCTCGGTCTGGTGCTGCCACATATGATCCCAACACGTAAACGCAAAGATCGCTGGATGAACTGAATCGCCTTCTCTGCCACACTGACATATTATTAAGGGATTAACTTTTTCAAAAGGAAAGTGGCGTGAAGATTTATCTGGTCGGTGGTGCTGTTCGGGATGCGTTATTAGGGCTACCGATTAAAGATAAAGACTGGGTTGTTGTCGGTACCACGCCACAAGAGATGCTTGACGCGGGCTACCAGCAGGTAGGCCGCGATTTTCCTGTTTTTCTCCATCCGAAAACTCGTGAAGAGTATGCGCTGGCGCGTACCGAAAGAAAATCAGGCTCAGGCTATACCGGGTTTACCTGTTATGCCGCTTCAGACGTGACGCTGGAAGCTGATCTCCAACGACGAGACCTGACGATAAACGCCCTGGCTCGCGACGATGACGGGGAAATTATCGACCCGTATAACGGACGTAGCGATCTCGAAAACCGCCTGTTGCGCCATGTTTCTCCAGCCTTTAGCGAAGATCCGCTGCGTGTGCTGCGTGTGGCGCGCTTTGCTGCCCGCTATGCACATCTTAGTTTTCGTATCGCCGACGAAACGATGGCGCTGATGCGGGAGATGACCCACGCAGGGGAACTGGAGCACCTTACGCCAGAGCGTGTGTGGAAAGAAACTGAGAGTGCCTTAACCACCCGCAATCCGCAGGTCTTTTTCCAGGTGCTTCGCGATTGCGGTGCCTTACGCGTACTGTTTCCTGAAATAGACGCTCTGTTTGGCGTACCGGCACCGGCAAAATGGCATCCAGAAATCGACACCGGAATACACACCCTAATGACACTGTCGATGGCCGCCATGCTGAGCCAGGAAGTTGACGTGCGTTTCGCCACACTTTGTCATGATCTTGGTAAATCACTCACACCGCCCTCACTCTGGCCTCGCCATCACGGCCATGGCCCGGCAGGTGTTAAGCTGGTAGAGCAATTGTGCCAGCGTTTGCGCGTACCAAATGACATTCGTGATTTAGCCAAACTGGTGGCCGAGTTTCACGATCTCATTCATACCTTCCCGATACTGCAGCCGAAAACCATCGTTAAGCTATTCGATTCCATCGATGCCTGGCGTAAACCACATCGTGTGGAACAAATCGCTCTGACCAGTGAGGCCGATGTGCGTGGTCGAACCGGTTTCGAAGCGGTAGATTACCCGCAAGGCCGCTGGCTGCGCGAAGCCTGGCTGACAGCGCAGGCAGTTCCTACAAAAGATGTCGTCGAAGCAGGATTTAAAGGACCGGCAATTCGCGAGGAGTTAACCCGACGTCGCATTGCGGCAGTAGCGGCCTGGAAAGAGCAACGTTGCCCGAAAACGTAATAACTGACACAGCGTTCAGCGCTTACCCAGCAGGCGTGGCCGGATAAGACGAGTAAGCGTCACCATCCGGCACCATGGCAAACTCAGAAGAACACAACGTAAACAGCGGCAGCCACAATAAAGCGGTAAATCGCAAACGGAATGAACGAAATACGTTTAATCAATTGCAGGAAGGTTTTGATCGCCACCAGCGCCACGACAAAAGCCGTCACGAAACCCACAGCAAACATAGGAATATCAGCTGTCGTCAGGAACGACCAGCTTTTGTAGAGATCCAGCGCCGTTGCGCCCATCATCATCGGTACTGCCAGCAGGAACGAAAATTCAGATGCGGCATAACGACTCACCCCCATCAGCATCCCACCAGAGATGGTCGCACCAGAACGCGAAAAGCCAGGCCACAGAGCCAGACACTGGAAACAACCGATCATAAATGCCTGACGATAAGTCATATCATCCAACCCCGGTGCTCGCGGTTCCTTGGGTTTCAGGCATTCTGCAGCAATCAACAACAAACCGCCGACCACCAGTGCGTACATAACGTTAATTGGGTTAAACAGCGACTTAATCATGTCGTGGAACACTAATCCCAACACGACTGCCGGAATCATCCCCAGCAAAATATGTCCCAACGTCAGACGTCCTTTGCCAGTGCCTTCATGCGGGGTTTTGCCGAAATGGATGCCAATCAGGCCAAACAAACGCCGCCAGAACATCACCACAACTGCCAGAATAGATCCCAGTTGGATCACCACCTCAAATGTTTTTGCGGTATCACCTTCAAACCCCAGCAGATGGCCAACAATAATCATATGGCCTGTACTGGAGACAGGTAAAAACTCCGTCAGCCCCTCAACCACACCCAAAATGGCCGCCACCAGCAGCGAGTGCATATCGCTCATCAATAAACCCCTAAATAAAAAAAACGGACAATAAAAAAAGAGCCTGCTTTAAGACCCTTTTATACACGTTTGGTTTATATATTATTAAGTTAATTATTTTCTTTCAGAGTATTGCCACGCTCAATGATCACCCCAACGTTTGCCGCGCGTGCCACCGCCCCAGGTTTACTGAGTTTGATACGCACCCATGGAGAATTAAAACGACTCAATAGCAACTCCGCCACTTCTTCTGCCACACGTTCGACCAGCGCAAATCGCCCGCCTTCCACGTGGCTGACAACGGTTTGAGCTATATCAGCATAGCTTAGACAATCAGCAACATCGTCGCTTTTGGCCGATTTGCGGTTATCCCACGCCATTTCGATATCGAACACCAGTTTTTGTTCGATGGTTTGTTCCCAGTCGTAAACACCGATAGTGGTGATTACCGAAAGTTGCTCTATAAATACAATATCCATCACGACCTGCCTGCTTTTTGGCTAACCCGGATACCACTTCCGGCGAAATATGCGTATTATCCACAGAAGTAGCGTTTTACACGACATTTTCAAAACGGAACAGCTTATGAGTGCAATCGCGCCTGGAATGATCATCTTCGCGTACCTCTGCGGCTCAATTTCCAGTGCCATTCTGGTCTGCCGCCTCGCGGGTTTACCCGACCCACGCGACAGCGGCTCCGGTAACCCCGGCGCAACAAACGTGTTGCGTATAGGTGGCAAGGGAGCAGCCGTAGCCGTGCTGATTTTCGACGTCCTGAAGGGTATGTTACCCGTGTGGGGCGCATATGCGCTAGGCGTCAGTCCCTTCTGGTTGGGATTGATCGCTATCGCCGCCTGTCTGGGCCACATTTGGCCGGTATTCTTTGGCTTTAAAGGCGGTAAAGGCGTAGCCACTGCGTTTGGTGCGATAGCGCCAATAGGCTGGGATCTTACTGGCGTAATGGCGGGAACGTGGCTGCTAACCGTATTATTGAGCGGCTATTCTTCGTTAGGGGCTATCGTCAGCGCCCTGATTGCCCCGTTTTATGTCTGGTGGTTCAAACCCCAGTTCACTTTCCCGGTCTCTATGTTGTCGTGCTTAATTCTGCTGCGCCATCATGACAATATCCAGCGTCTGTGGCGTCGTCAGGAACCGAAAATCTGGACCAAGCTGAAGAAAAAACGCGAAAAAGATCCCGAATAATTGCTGCCGGATGGCGAGGCTAACGCGTCTTATCCGGCCTACGGAACCTGATATCCTTCGCCAGGTTTACCCAATCGGTGCTGACACCATGTCGCCAGAAACTCCACACACACTCTTAGCTTGGTGCTACGGTATAACGGCTCCCGATATACCGCCCAAATATTGGCGCTTTGCGCATAATCCGGTAGCACACGTACCAGCTCGCCGCTTTTCAGGAATGGCAGAACATCCCACTCGGAGCGCAACATAATTCCCTTTCCTTGCAGCGCCCACTGCAACACAATCTCGCCGCTGTTAGAAGACAGATGCCCTGCGACCTTAACCGATTTTTTCTCCTGCCCATTATTAAGTTCCCATATCCCATGCGTCATATCGCGTTCTTTCGTCACCAGGCAATCATGGTGGCTTAATTCCTGTAGCGTCATCGGTTGACCGTATTTATGTAAATACATCGGTGCTGCACACAATATCCTTTTATTTTTCGTTAACAAATGCGCAATATAATAGTCTGGGATTTCATCATTAATACGAATATCCAGATCGATATTATCCTGAGCTAAATCAATTTGCCGATCGTAAAGCTCAAAATGTACCTGTAATTCGGGATAACTGTGCATTAATTCGGTAATAGCCGGGGCGATATAACTACGCCCAAACCCAAAACTACAGCCGATACGGATCATCCCTTCCGGGCGTGTTTTGATTCGTGTGACGTCATCCACCAGGTGCTGATAACGGGCGAGGATCTCCAGCGCATGTTCATAACATCGCTGCCCACTTTCCGTTAGTGTCACACCCCGAGCAGAGCGGCTCAGCAGTGTAGTCCCCAACGTTTGCTCAAGGATCTGAATGCGTTTCGTCACAAACGCAGGTGTTTGCCTCAGCGTCGCGGCGGCAGCGCTAAAGCTTCCGGTATGAACAATGTCCACCAGTACCTGCAGGTCTTTGGCTAAGGGATAAGTGTTCAGCATGTTCTGAATATCCGTGGATAGTGTTAGTCGCAGTGTAATTCCCCGTAACAAATTAAACCCTGCCCTTGCGCAATTTTCAGCGCCTTATTTTGACATCATTCACGAACTGTTAATTAGATATTCACAGCAGCAAAAAATATAAAACCACATTTTTAGTGGTAGTTTGTGGCGGAGAATTTATTTCCAGATAAATAAAAGAACTGGAGTTGACATGATGAGCAATCAAAATAACCAGAATGCGATAAAGACGTTGACTAACATTGTCGCTGATTTTACCGCCATGATTTCTACCCGGATGCCCGATGACGTTGTGGATAAATTAAAACAGCTACGGGAAGGCGAAACCTCGCCCATGGGCAAAATTATCTATCACACCATGTTCGATAACATGCAAAAAGCTATCGACCTGAATCGCCCGGCGTGTCAGGACACCGGTGAGATCATGTTCTTTGTGAAGGTCGGTTCACGTTTTCCTCTCCTGGGTGAACTGCAAAGCATTCTTAAGCAGGCCGTTGAAGATGCCACGGTAAAAGCACCGCTGCGCCATAACGCAGTAGAGATTTTTGACGAAGTAAATACCGGGAAAAATACCGGTACCGGCGTGCCGTGGGTGACCTGGGACATCATCCCTGACGGTGATGATGCTGAAATCGAAGTCTATATGGCAGGTGGAGGCTGTACGTTACCAGGACGTTCCAAAGTGTTAATGCCCTCCGAAGGTTATGAAGGCGTGGTGAAATTTGTCTTCGAAAACATTTCAACACTGGCGGTAAACGCCTGCCCGCCAGTGCTGGTAGGCGTTGGTATCGCCACTTCCGTGGAAACCGCTGCCGTGCTCTCACGTAAGGCCGTTCTGCGTCCTATTGGAACACGCCACCCAAATCCAAAAGCCGCTGAGCTGGAACTGCGTCTGGAAGAGGGACTTAACCGTCTGGGGATTGGTCCACAGGGGCTAACCGGCAATAGTTCCGTCATGGGTGTACATATTGAATCCGCTGCACGTCATCCATCGACGATTGGTGTCGCCGTTTCTACCGGCTGCTGGGCGCATCGTCGCGGCACGCTGCTGGTTCATGCCGATCTCTCCTTCGAAAATCTGTCTCACACCCGGAGCGCGTTATGAAAAAGATCCTGACAACCCCGATCAAAGCCGAAGACCTGGAAGATATTCGCGTTGGCGATGTGATTTACCTTACCGGTACGCTGGTCACCTGCCGTGACGTATGTCATCGCCGCCTGATCGAGCTTAAACGTCCTATTCCTTTCGACCTCAACGGTAAAGCGATCTTCCACGCCGGGCCTATCGTGCGTAAGAACGGGGAAAAATGGGAGATGGTCTCCGTCGGTCCAACCACCAGCATGCGTATGGAGGCCTTTGAGAAAGAGTTCATTGAGCAAACTGGCGTGAAACTGGTCGTCGGTAAAGGTGGCATGGGGCCGTTGACTGAAGAAGGATGTAAGCAGTTTAAAGCGCTGCATGTGATCTTCCCCGCAGGGTGTGCGGTAGTTGCCGCAACGCAGGTTGAAGAGATCGAAGAAGTGCACTGGACAGAGCTTGGGATGCCGGAATCGCTATGGGTTTGTCGGGTAAAAGAGTTCGGTCCGCTGATTGTCTCCATCGATACCCACGGTAACAACCTGATCGCTGAAAACAAAAAGCTGTTCGCTGAACGTCGCGACCCTATCGTGGACGAGATCTGCGAGCACGTGCACTACATCAAATAACCCTCCCGGAGAGGCGTGATGCCTCTCCTCTTTTCGCAGGGATACAACAATGGCACCTTTAGCTGGTTGGTGGCGATACCTGGCTCCGCTGGTGGTCATCGCCATTATTGCTGTTCTGCCCGTTCCCACTGGTCTTGAGAGTCATACCTGGCTCTATTTTGCCGTCTTTACCGGTGTGATTGTGGGACTCATTCTGGAACCTGTACCAGGCGCTGTGGTGGCAATGATCGGGATCTCGATCATCGCTGTACTTTCGCCATGGCTGTTATTTAGCCCTGAACAACTTGCCCAGGACGGTTTTAAATTTACCGCCAAATCATTGTCGTGGGCAGTTTCTGGTTTTTCAAACTCGGTTATCTGGCTGATTTTCGCAGCATTTATGTTCGGTACCGGTTATGAGAAAACCGGTCTGGGTCGGCGTATTGCGCTATGGCTGGTGAAAAGGATGGGACACCGTACACTGTTTCTCGGCTATGCGGTGATGTTTTCTGAGCTGATCCTCGCCCCCGTCACCCCTTCCAACTCTGCGCGTGGTGCAGGAATTATCTATCCGATTATTCGTAACCTGCCGCCGCTGTATAATTCACAGCCGAATGATTCCAGTTCTCGCTCTATTGGCTCCTATATTATGTGGATGGGAATCGTCGCTGACTGCGTCACCAGCGCCATTTTCTTAACGGCAATGGCGCCAAACCTGCTGCTGATTGGCCTGATGAAAGGCGCTTCTCATACCGCACTAAGCTGGGGCGACTGGTTCTTAGGTATGCTGCCGCTGAGCATTTTACTGATGTTGTTAGTGCCATGGCTGGCGTATGTGCTGTACCCACCGGTGCTGAAATCAGGCAATCAGGTTCCTCTCTGGGCAGAGTCGGAACTTAACGCGATGGGCCCCCTCTGCTCGCGAGAAAAGAAAATGCTGGTACTGATGGTCGGGGCACTGGTGCTGTGGATCTTTGGCGGCGATTATATCGATGCCGCAATGGTCGGTTACAGCGTCGTCGCACTGATGCTGGTGCTACGTATCATATCCTGGGATGACATTGTCAGTAATAAAGCAGCATGGAACGTCTTTTTCTGGCTGGCCTCACTGATTACCCTGGCGACCGGGCTAAATAACACCGGCTTTATTACCTGGTTTGGTAAATTACTGGCGAACGGACTAAGCGGTTACTCGCCCATCATGGTAATGGTGGCACTGATCGTGGTGTTTTACCTGCTGCGCTACTTCTTTGCCAGTGCCACAGCTTATACCTCCGCACTGGCTCCAATGATGATTGCTGCCGCACTGGCAATGCCGGCAATCCCGCTGCCAGTATTCTGCCTGATGGTAGGGGCTGCAATTGGTCTGGGCAGTATTCTTACCCCATACGCAACAGGTCCAAGCCCGATCTATTACGGCAGCGGCTATTTACCAACGGTTGATTACTGGCGGCTGGGCGCAATTTTCGGCCTGATCTTCCTGGTGCTGTTGGTGATAACCGGTCTGGTCTGGATGCCTCTCGTTTTGCTGTAAACCTCGTTGGGGCGACATGATGCCGCCCCTTTTTTCCATAAGCTTCTTGTATGACCGTTTACCTGTGCGCTGAGGCATACTTTTTGGTATGCACACATCCTCACGTTGATAAGGGAAACGCTCTGGACACCGCGGCGCACGAGACACTCACACGGGGCTGGCAGGCTGAACTGGACCTGCGGTTCACCCGTTCCGCGCACAAAACAGTGCTCGCTTCAGCTCGCCATGTTGGTCCACTAACGGTACAACGCCCGTTCTACCCGGAAGAAGACGTGTGCCACCTCTATTTACTTCATCCGCCCGGCGGGATTGTCGGAGGCGATGAGTTACATATCTCCGTCGCTCTGGATAACAAAAGCCACGCGTTAATCACCATGCCCGGTGCAGGGAAGTTTTATCGCAGTTCAGGTCCACTGGCAGTACTGCGCCAGGATTTTACACTCGCTCCGCAAAGCACGCTGGAATGGCTCCCGCAGGATACGATCCTCTTTCCCGGCGCACACGCGAACCTTCAGTCCGCGTTTCATCTTGCCAGTAACAGCCGTCTGCTGGCCTGGGATCTCTACTGCCTGGGGCGACCGGTGATGCAGGAAGCCTTCAACCACGGCTCGCTACACAGCCGTCTGGAGGTGTGGCGAGAGGGTTTGCCGTTGCTGATAGAACGGCTACATATTCAAAACGGTGAACTGAATGCCCTTGCCTGTCAGCCCTGGCTTGGCACGCTGCTGTGCTATCCGGCCACAGAAAACATGTTGGATGGCATTCGCGAACGGCTTGCGCCTCTCGGCGATTATACCGGGGCAACGGTGGTCGACTCATTGTTGACGGTACGCGTTCTCGCCAATGACAACCTGGTCGTTCAGCGCGTAATGCGCAACCTCTGGCAGTTTCTGCGCCCGCTGCTGACTCAAAAACCCCCTGTACTACCCCGAATCTGGCAAACATAAGAGAACCACTATGGAACTGACTCCCAGAGAAAAAGACAAGTTGTTGCTCTTTACTGCCGCGCTGGTGGCGGAGCGCCGTCTGGCCCGCGGACTGAAGCTCAATTACCCGGAATCGGTAGCGTTGATTAGCGCCTTCATCATGGAAGGTGCGCGTGACGGCAAAACCGTTGCATCACTGATGGAAGACGGTCGCCACGTTCTGACCCGCGATCAGGTGATGGAGGGGGTGCCGGAAATGATCCCAGACATTCAGGTTGAAGCCACCTTCCCGGACGGTTCGAAGCTGGTCACCGTTCACAACCCGATCATATAAGGAGCGGTCATGATCCCTGGTGAATATAAAATTCTGGCGGGAAATATCGCTATCAACGCAGGAAGAGAAACCTGCACGATCGTGGTGGAGAACCATGGCGATCGCCCCGTTCAGGTCGGATCGCATTATCACTTTTATGAGGTCAATCCGGCGCTGCGTTTTGATCGTCCAAAAGCATTAGGTTTTCGTCTGAATATTCCTGCAGGTACAGCAGTACGTTTCGAGCCTGGTCAAAAGCGGGAAGTCGAACTGGTTCGCGTGGCGGGTGCACAGCGGATCTTTGGTTTTCGCGGCGACGTGATGGGCGCGCTGGAGGCAGACAATGAGTGATCTATCCCGGCAGGCCTACGCCGACATGTTTGGCCCCACCACTGGTGACAAAGTCCGTCTGGCAGATACCGAACTGTGGATCGAAGTAGAAAACGATCTCACCACTTACGGTGAGGAGGTCAAATTCGGCGGTGGAAAGGTGATCCGCGATGGTATGGGCCAGGGGCAAATGAACGCTCAGGCGTGCGTGGACCTGGTGATCACTAACGCGTTGATCATCGATCACTGGGGGATCGTCAAAGCAGATATCGGCATAAAAGAGGGCAGGATCGTCGCTATAGGCAAAGCGGGCAACCCGGATATACAGCCCGATGTCACGATCCCGATCGGTGTAGGGACGGAAGCGATAGCCGGTGAAGGAAAGATCGTCACCGCAGGTGGCGTGGATACCCATATTCACTGGATCTGCCCACAACAGGCAGAAGAGGCGCTGGTCTCCGGCGTGACAACAATGATCGGTGGCGGCACAGGTCCTGCTGCCGGGACCCATGCGACAACCTGCACGCCAGGTCCGTGGTATATCGCCCGGATGTTACAGGCGGCAGACACGCTACCGGTCAATATTGGTCTTCTGGGCAAAGGCAACGGCTCGAGTCCTGATGCTCTACGCGAACAGGTAATGGCAGGTGCGATCGGTCTGAAGATCCATGAGGACTGGGGCGCAACACCTGCGGCGATCGACTGTGCGTTGAGCGTGGCCGAAGAAATGGACATTCAGGTCGCGCTACACAGCGATACGTTGAATGAGTCCGGCTTCGTCGAAGATACACTGGCGGCGATCGGCGATCGCACTATTCATACCTTCCACACTGAAGGTGCTGGCGGCGGGCATGCACCGAATATCATCACTGCTTGCGCATATGCCAATATTTTACCCTCTTCCACCAACCCGACGCTGCCTTATACCGTCAATACCATCGATGAACATCTGGACATGTTGATGGTCTGCCATCACCTCGACCCGGATATTGCCGAAGACGTGGCGTTTGCCGAGTCACGCATTCGCCGGGAAACGATCGCTGCCGAAGACGTCCTGCATGACATTGGCGCGTTTTCTCTGACGTCATCAGATTCCCAGGCGATGGGACGTGTCGGGGAAGTGATCCTGCGAACCTGGCAGGTAGCCCACCGGATGAAGATCCAGCGCGGCGCGCTGGCGGAAGAGACCGGCGACAACGATAACCAGCGTGTTAAACGTTATATCGCCAAATACACCATCAACCCGGCGCTGACACACGGCATCGCCCATGAGGTTGGCTCGATAGAGGTCGGAAAACTGGCGGATCTGGTGCTCTGGTCACCCGCTTTTTTTGGCGTGAAGCCCGCCACGATCATTAAGGGGGGCATGATTGCCTGCGCGCCGATGGGCGATATCAACGCCTCGATTCCCACTCCACAGCCGGTGCATTACCGCATGATGTTCGGGGCACTCGGCGCAGCACGCCATCACAGCCGCCTGACGTTTATTTCGCAAGCTGCTGCTACACATAACATCCCACAGCAGCTCAATTTGCAAAGCGCTATCGCGGTGGCAAAAGGCTGCCGGACGGTAAAAAAAGCCGACATGATCCACAACTGTCTGCAACCCAATATTACCGTCGATGCCCAGACCTATGAGGTACGCATCGACGGTGAATTAATTACCAGCGAACCGGCAGACGTGCTGCCGATGGCGCAACGTTACTTTTTATTTTAAGGAGTCGAGATGCTGTTTCTGACGCAACGTATTGAAACCTCTGCCGCTGTAACCGCCACGCTGACGCTGCCCATCGATGTTCGCGTCAAAAGCCGCGCGAAAGTGCGGCTGAACGACGGGCGTGAGGCGGGTTTACTGCTGCCACGTGGTCTGTTGTTACGCGGGGGGGATCGTCTGAGCACGGCAGAAGGTACAGAAGTGGTAGAAATTATCGCAGCAAACGAAGCAGTCTCCGTCGTGCACTGCGCCGATCCGTTCCTGCTCGCTAAAGCCTGTTATCACCTGGGAAACCGTCACGTACCGCTGCAAATTCTGCCCGATGAACTGCGCTATCACCACGATCATGTGCTGGATGACATGCTGCGCCAGTTCGATCTACAGGTCACGTTTGCCCACCTGCCCTTTGAGCCGGAAGCGGGCGCGTATGCCAGCGAGTCCCACGGGCACCATCACAGTCATGCACACTGATGCGTGAAACCCAACAGCTGCGCCTGATGCAGCTCGCCAGCAGTAGCTTACCGGTGGGATCGTTTACCTGGTCCCAGGGTCTGGAGTGGGCGGTGGAAATCGGCTGGATAACAGATACCGAAACCTTCGCGCAGTGGCAAATCCAACAGATGGAACAGAACTTTTTTTCCGTCGATTTACCACTGCTGGCCCGCCTTTACCATGCCTGCGAGCTGGATGATATCAGTACCGCTCGCCGCTGGACGGCATATCTGCTGGCCTGTCGGGAAACCCGAGAACTGCGTGAGGAAGAACGCAGCAGAGGTGCAGCCTTCGCACGCCTGGTAGTCGACTGGGAACCGGATTGCGTCCAGGAATGGCGCGCGATCTTCGCCGACAGCCAGCTTTGCGGTTTGGCCTGGCTGGGCGTGCGCTGGAAAATCCCTCTGATCAGTCTCGCTCTGAGTTTCGGCTACAGCTGGATCGAGAGCGCCGTCATGGCCGGGGTCAAACTGGTTCCCTTTGGGCAACAGGCGGCGCAGCGATTGATTCTTTTGCTTTGCGATCGATATGCGCAGGGCCTGGATCAGGCACTGACATGTCCTGATGACGGACTGGGATCCGCAACACCGCTGGCCGCTATCGCCTCTGCCCGACATGAAACCCAATATTGCCGATTATTCCGCTCCTGAGGAGAAAAAATGAGTGAATACAAACATCCCCTGCGCGTTGGCGTGGGTGGTCCGGTCGGTTCCGGTAAAACGGCGTTGCTGGAGGCATTATGCAAAGCCATGCGCAACACATACCAACTGGCTGTGGTGACCAACGATATTTACACCAAAGAAGATCAGCGCATTCTCACCGAAGCGGGGGCGCTGGAGCCGGAAAGAATCGTGGGAGTGGAAACCGGCGGCTGTCCACATACGGCGATCCGCGAAGATGCTTCGATGAATCTGGCTGCGGTGGAAGCGCTGAGCAAAAAGTTTGGCAATCTGGAGCTGATCTTTGTGGAAAGCGGCGGCGACAACCTGAGCGCAACCTTCAGCCCGGAATTAGCGGATCTGACGATCTACGTGATCGACGTCGCCGAAGGCGAAAAGATCCCACGTAAAGGCGGGCCAGGGATCACTAAATCTGATTTTCTGGTGATCAACAAAACCGATCTCGCCCCTTACGTCGGAGCCTCACTGGCAGTTATGGAGCGCGACACTATGCGCATGCGCGGCGAGCGTCCGTGGACGTTTACTAATTTAAAAACGGGCGCGGGTCTGGAAAAAATAATCACATTTCTGGAAGAAAAAGGGATGCTGCGGGAGTAGTTTTCTTGCCCGGTAACCTGTGCTTACCGGGCCTACGGAATCTGTAGGCCGGATACTGCTATCCGGCACTATATCAACTTATGCTGCCGGTAATTCCGCCAGCGGCCAGCGTGGGCGCACCGTTACGCCAAGGTCTGCCGTAGCACCGGCTTTAAAACGCACCATGCCGGCATAGGCGATCATCGCCCCATTATCAGTACAAAATTCCGGGCGCGCATAGAACACTTCACCACGGCGTTTTTGCATCATCTCCGCCAGTTTCGCACGCAGAGTACGGTTCGCACTCACTCCACCCGCCATCACCAGACGTTTAAAACCGGTTTGATCCAACGCGCGTTTGCACTTGATCATCAGCGTATCGACTACTGCATCTTCAAAGGCACGAGCGATATCCGCGCGAGTCTGATCGTCATTTTCGTTATTACGGATGGTGTTCGCGGCAAAGGTCTTCAGACCGGAGAAGCTGAAATCCAGTCCCGGACGATCGGTCATCGGGCGCGGGAAGACAAAGCGCTTTTCCACGCCTTGCGATGCCAGCTTAGAGAGCATCGGGCCGCCAGGATAATCCAGCCCCAACAGCTTGGCCGTTTTATCGAACGCTTCGCCTGCGGCATCATCAATCGATTCGCCCAGCAGTTCATACTGGCCAATACCAGTGACGCTAATCAGTTGTGTGTGTCCACCGGAAACCAGCAGTGCTACAAAAGGGAATTCCGGCGGATTATCTTCCAACATCGGTGCCAGCAGATGGCCTTCCATATGGTGAACAGGAATTGCAGGCACGTTCCATGCGAACGCCAGCGAGCGCCCAACCGTTGCCCCAACCAGCAGCGCGCCAACCAGACCTGGGCCTGCAGTATAAGCCACCGCATCAATATCTTTTGCCGTCAGGTTCGCTTCTTTTAACGCAGCCTGAATCAGCGGCACAGTTTTACGCACGTGATCGCGCGAGGCCAGTTCAGGCACAACACCACCGTAGTCAGCGTGCAATTTCACCTGACTATACAATTGGTTGGCTAAAAGACCTTTTTCATCGTCGTAAATGGCGATGCCGGTTTCATCACAGGATGTTTCAATTCCCAGTACACGCATGTCTTGTTTTACCTCGCTCTAATACCGCGCAGTGTAGGTCGAATGCGGGTTGATGTAAAACTTTGTTCGCCCCAGGAAGAAGCGTCGTGTATACTCCTCACCCTTATAAAAGTCCCTTTCAATATCGTGTCGGTGCTTTACAAAGCAGCAGCAATTGCAGTAAAATTCCGCACCATTTTGAAATAAGCTGGCGTTGATGCCAGCGGCAAACCGAATTTATTAAAGGTGAGAGTTACATGCCGGTAATTAAAGTACGTGAAAACGAGCCGTTCGACGTAGCACTGCGTCGCTTCAAGCGTTCCTGCGAGAAAGCAGGTGTTCTGGCGGAAGTTCGTCGTCGTGAGTTTTATGAAAAACCGACTACCGAACGTAAGCGCGCTAAAGCTTCTGCTGTGAAACGTCACGCGAAGAAACTGGCTCGCGAAAACGCACGCCGCACTCGTCTGTACTAAGTCTTCTGAGAGCTAAGTCTCTCAATTCAGACCGAGTTGTAGTTGTAAGGCCGTGCTTCCGAAAGGAATGCGCGGCTTATTTTCGTTTATAGTCATCAGAAATAACGGGGCTTATGGCTGGACGAATTCCACGTGTTTTTATTAATGATCTGCTAGCAAGAACCGACATTGTCGATCTGATCGATGCGCGGGTGAAGCTGAAAAAGCAGGGCAAAAATTATCATGCGTGCTGTCCGTTCCATAACGAAAAAACCCCCTCTTTCACCGTAAACGGTGAAAAACAGTTTTATCACTGCTTTGGATGTGGCGCGCATGGCAACGCCGTCGATTTTCTCATGAACTACGACAAGCTCGAGTTTGTGGAAACCGTCGAAGAACTTGCCGCAATGCACAACCTCGAAGTGCCTTATGAAGCAGGCAGTGGCCCCAGTCAGATAGAGCGCCATCAACGGCAAAGTCTTTATCAATTGATGGATGGCCTGAACACGTTTTATCAACAGTCTCTGATGCAACCCGCCGCTACACCTGCGCGCCAGTATCTGGAAAAGCGAGGACTCAGTAGCGACGTGATCACCCGTTTTGCTATTGGTTTTGCGCCCCCCGGCTGGGACAACGTCCTGAAACGGTTTGGCGGTAATCCTGAAAATCGCAAATCGCTGATCGACGCGGGTATGTTGGTCACCAACGATCAGGGACGCAGTTACGATCGTTTCCGTGAACGGGTTATGTTCCCCATCCGCGACAAACGTGGTCGGGTGATTGGTTTTGGTGGACGCGTGCTGGGCGATGCCCTGCCGAAGTACCTGAACTCCCCGGAAACCGATATTTTCCATAAAGGTCGTCAGTTGTATGGCCTTTATGAAGCCCAACAGGATAACGCCGATCCACAGCGCCTGTTAGTGGTTGAAGGCTATATGGATGTGGTCGCGCTGGCACAATTCGGCATTAACTACGCCGTGGCATCCCTTGGGACGTCAACCACCGCCGATCACATTCAACTGCTGTTCCGTGCGACGAACAACGTCATTTGCTGTTACGACGGAGACCATGCCGGACGCGATGCTGCCTGGCGCGCGCTGGAAACCGCACTGCCTTACATGACAGACGGACGTCAGCTGCGCTTTATGTTTTTACCTGATGGCGAAGATCCCGATACGCTGGTGCGTAAAGAAGGGAAAGAGGCATTTGAAACCCGGATGGAGCAGGCCTTACCGCTCTCCGCGTTTTTATTTAACAGCCTGCTGCCCCAGGTGGATTTGAGTACTCCGGATGGACGTGCACAGCTAAGCACTTTAGCACTGCCGCTGATCACTCAGGTTCCAGGCGAAACGCTGCGTATTTATCTGCGGCAGGAGTTAGGGAACAAGCTCGGCATTCTGGATGACAGCCAGCTTGAACGTTTAATGCCAAAACTGGCAGAAAATGGGGCTTCCCGCCCTGTTCCACAGCTAAAACGCACTACCATGCGTATACTGATAGGGTTACTGGTGCAAAACCCGGACTTAGCACCGCTGGTTCCGCCGTTAGGCGCCCTGGACCAAAATAAGCTACCCGGACTTGGCTTATTTAGAGAACTGGTCAACACTTGTCTGTCTCAGCCAGGTCTGACCACCGGACAACTTTTAGAGCACTATCGCGGCACAAATGATGCTGCAACCCTTGAAAAACTGTCGATGTGGGACGATATAGCAGATAAAGATATCGCAGAAAAAACCTTCACCGACTCACTCAACCATATGTTTGATTCGATGCTTGAACTGCGCCAGGAAGAGTTGATAGCTCGTGAGCGCACACACGGTTTAAGCAGCGAAGAACGCCGGGAACTCTGGACACTGAACCAGGAGCTGGCTAAAAAATAAGCGAAAGACAAAATCATTCGCGTTGTATCAAGGCAGTAAGTGAACGAACTCCAGGGAGTGTACATCAGTACATGACCAGGATGAGTGAACGCAGCTAACGCAGAGACAACGTGAAGGATGAAGTATTTAACGGCTTAACTGCCGAATATCGTTCGGGAAGACCCCGACAGCCGCACGGAGAGGCAGCGGCAAATATAAGTATGCCCTCGTTTTGCCGTTGGCGGTTTTACCGCCCAACACCAATCAAACGAATTAAGTGTGGATACCGTCTTATGGAGCAAAACCCGCAGTCACAGCTGAAGCTTCTTGTCCAACGTGGTAAGGAGCAAGGCTATCTGACCTATGCCGAGGTCAATGACCATCTGCCGGAAGATATCGTCGATTCAGATCAAATCGAAGACATCATCCAAATGATCAATGACATGGGTATTCAGGTGATGGAAGAAGCACCGGATGCCGATGATCTGCTGCTTGCCGAAACCTCCAACAGCACCGATGAAGACGCGGAAGAAGCGGCTGCCCAGGTTCTGTCCAGCGTTGAGTCCGAAATCGGCCGTACAACTGACCCGGTACGCATGTATATGCGTGAAATGGGTACCGTTGAGCTGTTAACCCGTGAAGGCGAAATCGACATCGCTAAACGTATTGAAGACGGGATTAACCAGGTTCAATGCTCCGTTGCCGAATACCCGGAAGCCATCACCTACCTGCTTGAACAATACGATCGCGTTGAAGCTGAAGAAGCGCGTCTTTCCGATCTGATCACCGGCTTTGTTGATCCGAACGCGGAAGAAGACCTGGCACCAACAGCGACGCACGTTGGCTCTGAACTCTCTCAGGAAGAGATGGATGACGACGAAGACGAAGATGAAGAAGAAGACGACGACAGCAGCGATGACGACAACAGCATCGATCCTGAATTAGCGCGTGAGAAATTCGGTGAGCTGCGTACTCAGTACGAAATCACCCGTGACACTATCAAAGCGAAAGGCCGCAGCCATGCAGCCGCGCAGGAAGAAATTCAGAAGCTGTCTGAAGTGTTCAAACAGTTCCGCCTGGTGCCGAAGCAGTTCGACTACCTGGTAAACAGCATGCGCGTCATGATGGACCGTGTGCGTACTCAGGAACGTCTGATCATGAAGCTCTGCGTTGAGCAGTGCAAAATGCCGAAGAAAAACTTCATTACTCTGTTCACCGGCAACGAAACCAGCGAAACCTGGTTCAACGCAGCAATCGCAATGAACAAGCCGTGGTCTGAAAAACTGCACGACGTTGCAGATGATGTTCACCGCGGCCTGCAGAAACTGCAGCAGATCGAAGAAGAAACCGGACTGACCATTGAGCAGGTCAAAGATATCAACCGTCGTATGTCAATCGGTGAAGCGAAAGCCCGCCGTGCGAAAAAAGAGATGGTTGAAGCAAACTTGCGTCTGGTTATCTCTATCGCCAAAAAATACACCAACCGTGGTCTGCAGTTCCTGGATCTGATTCAGGAAGGCAACATCGGTCTGATGAAAGCGGTAGATAAGTTTGAATACCGTCGTGGTTACAAGTTCTCCACCTATGCAACCTGGTGGATCCGTCAGGCGATCACCCGTTCGATCGCGGATCAGGCACGTACCATCCGTATCCCGGTACATATGATTGAGACTATCAACAAGCTCAACCGTATCTCCCGCCAGATGCTGCAAGAGATGGGTCGCGAGCCGACGCCGGAAGAACTGGCAGAACGTATGTTGATGCCGGAAGATAAGATCCGCAAAGTGCTGAAGATTGCCAAAGAGCCTATCTCCATGGAAACGCCAATTGGCGACGACGAAGATTCGCATCTGGGTGATTTCATCGAGGATACCACCCTCGAGCTGCCGCTGGACTCTGCCACTACTGAGAGCCTGCGTGCCGCTACGCACGACGTTCTGGCTGGCCTGACCGCTCGTGAAGCGAAAGTTCTGCGTATGCGCTTCGGTATTGATATGAACACCGACCACACGCTGGAAGAAGTGGGTAAACAGTTCGACGTTACCCGCGAACGTATCCGTCAGATCGAAGCGAAGGCGCTGCGTAAACTGCGCCACCCGAGCCGTTCTGAAGTGCTGCGTAGCTTCCTCGACGATTAATCTCGCCGTATAAGCACAAACGCCACCGCAAGGTGGCGTTTTTCTTTACAGCCCGCGAACAACCAGGGCGTCATCTAATTCCCGATACGCTTGCACCAGCTTTTCCAGCGAAATCCGGCTCAACCCGCTGGGGTTTGGCAACACCCAGATCTGCGTACCACCAATCGTGAACGTCTGTTTTCCCCACTGCGCCCCACGCTGGCTGAAACCTTGTTCAAACGCCTGTTTACCCAGAATAGCTAACGCCGAAGGCTGATAGTCTTCAATTTTCTCAATGAGTTTACGGCCACCGCTACGCATTTCCTGTAGCTTCACTTCATTGGCCTGTACCGTCGGTCTGTCGACAAATTTGGTAACACCACAGCGGAAATCCAGCAAATGTTCCGCCTCTTCCGGCTTTAGCTGGCGATCGGTAAATCCCGCCTGATGGATGACTTTCCAGAAGCGGTTTGCAGGATGTGCAAATGGAAACCCTGTCCCCGCCGAAGATAGCCCCGGATTGATGCCGCAAAAAATCACTCGCAGCCCCGGCGCCAGTATGTCCTTAACCATAATCACTCCCAGCAATACATCAATGGACAAGTATAACGGACTGAAAATACATTGTTTATAAAAACAGCATCCGTACGCTTATGGCTGGATTGCAGCACAGAGTTACTTTATAATCCACCGCCACGGCCCCTTAGCTCAGTGGTTAGAGCAGGCGACTCATAATCGCTTGGTCGTTGGTTCAAACCCAACAGGGGCCACCAAATAAAACAAGGAGTTAGATGAGAAATCGTCTGACTCCTTTTTCGTTTTATACGAATCGGGTCAGGTAATGGGTCAGGTAAGGAATTGCCTCCCTACCCTCTTCATCCCGCTGCCAGCATCCCCGGATAGTGCTTCGCCACGATATCATTCAACTTTTCTGTCAGATCACACCGTTTAAAAGTGATGTGCGCTGTTCCCTTCCGGAAGTAACGGATACTGAAGAAATCATCTTCGTAAATATCCTTCGTAGGGTTGGCCCGAATATGATCCATCAATCGAGTAGTAACATCGCCACGGTTGTCGGGTATCGGTTTACCATCTAAATAGCGCAGAATAGTAGATCACTTTGAGGGAACTCAGCCCGGATTGTGCGATCTGATCAATCGCCAAATCAAAACAAATCACCAAAAGGACTGAGCGGTACCGATCATAGCACCTATTCCTCGAGGTGAAAGACGCCTGATGCAGAAAGCTATCCATAAAATTCGTGATAAAAATCATGCCTGCAGACTCACTGCTATGTTGATGCTGCACCGGGGCGAGCGCGTCAGCGACGTTGCCAGGACACTCTGCTGCGCCCGTTCATCTGTCGGGCGCTGGATTAACTGATTCACACTGTCAGGTGTGGAAGGTCTGAAGCCCTGCCAGCAGGACGCTTCCGACGCTGGCCTTTTGAACATAACTGCGCCCTGTTACGTGAACTGTTAAAACATTCTCCCAGCAATTTTGGCTGTAGGGAGTAATTTGGCGTGATTTCTCAGCTTCGCTACAGTTTGCCGGATATTGCGCAGTTTGACTCGCAAGTAGGTATCAAGGTAGTCATCGACGCGCGGCGCAGACATAAATCATAGAATGTGCCAAACGTGCAGGAAGCTCTGTGGCGCGTTTTTTATCAAGGCTAGAGGAAATCATGGTGCGGAATTTGCGATGTTTTGATAGTGCGACTGGCTAAGCCGCACGCTAATTACTTAGCTAAAATGGAAATACGCGAGCACAGCCATAACAACGAACGAGCCAAAACCTAATAACCCTTCGCGATGCTTAGTTGACCATTTCCGCTCGTAACGCAGCGGCTCGTAGAAAGGCGTTACCCATTTAAGGAACTCTGCATTGAGATTGTCCAAGGACTCTTTAGATCGTTTAAGCCGGATGCCGACAGTATATTGGCGTCGTAATAAATCGACCCGGCAGTTACTAATGAGTTCTCTTTCAGTTGTCAGCTCGGATTCATCAATGAATTCAAAAGAGCCAAGGACAACTTGGTGTTTTGCTTGGAAGTCTTTATGGGTCACAAAAGCATCACAGGTGATCAGGTCACCTTGAGAGATGAATCTCTGGAGATCAATGCCGTGAGTTGCCTGTAAATTGTCGATTAATTGCTGCCTAATTACTCTATTGAATGGTCGGATGTAACCCCATTTGAGATCAATATCGTCATCATATGATTCATAGCTGAAAAACTCACCCTCCATAGGCTTTCCGCTTTGTTCGAAGCGCACATAACCATCCGGTTTGGCTTGGTAATAATTGGATGCGGGCATAAACTTCCTTGCGAAAGATAGTGAGAAAAATCCCAAGTGGTTTATTGAACTATGCGGGAGAGTTTTTTTCAACAACGTTCAGAGTGCAACTATAAGGATGATTTTGTCGCCGCTGAAGTTTTTGGACGCAATGTCTGTGAGAGTCGCTTCCAAACCTAAATAGCTTCCGCAAACTTGCGCTGTACCACCGCCAATTTCTGAGGTTAGCCGTGAAATGGCATCAAGTTTCTGGATGAGTTGCTCAATCTGATTTAGTGTTGTATCGCGGCCTGTCACTATGCGTTCAATACTGGTCGAGCAACTCAGCTCGCTATGATCGGTTAATACTTCAGTTTGCATGATATTTTGTCCGTAAAAAGCAAACGCGCCCAACCAGCGAATGGCAGGCGCATTATGCAACATGTAAACAAGGGAGAAAGATCAGAAATTTAAATCGGGAAGGTTGTACGCAATATTCACCGTACTGTGTTATTACGGCTTTGCTGCAACAAGCCAGTTGCCTGTCGCGCTCGCAGTATATCTACAGCCCGAAGATAAGGTGATTGTTCCTGCCAGCTAAATCCTTTGCGATCAATTCGAACCAGCTCGTATTTTTCCACCAGAAAGTTAACGGCATCAGCCAGCGTGATACCGGCGTCTATATGTTCCTGAATAACCGTTTCATCGCTGAACGGGGTGTCGTTTAGCGTCAGGCCATAGTGTTTTTCGAGCAGTCGGGTCAGCAGCATTTGCCAGACTGCCACGGGCGACAGGCAAGGCTTCGCCGCCCGCGAAGTTGTTGCAGGTAGAGGTTTCATGTTTGCTCTCGTGAAAGTTATTAGCGCTGAGTGGGATAAATTGTGATGTATATGTAGCCGCAACTACCACGGGTGTCGGCTTCGCAGGTGAAACCGTTGTGATACAGGGTGATGCAGTGGGCGTGTTGCGGATTCAGTTCGCCCGTGCTCAGCATGGATTCCATCTGGCTGATAAAGAGCGGGAATGTTTCATTCAGCTTCCGGCAATCTGCGTCACTGAGCTTGCCGGTGATGCTGGCCCGGTCAGCCAGATAATGAAGCCGGTTGCCCTCCTGCACCAGACGGGCTACCGGACGCGGCGTGATATCCCGCTGCAGGCCCCATGTGATGTTACTCATTGATAACCTCCTTTCTTGTCAGTTCAGGGTAATACTCATCAGGCAGGCATAGGGCCCGTTGCGGTCCTAGCGGCGTTCGGCGTATACCGCCAGAACACCTGAGATATCCGGCACGTCCCTGCCGGTGTAATGGCAGACGCTGCCATGCCACTGGTATTTGCCGGTGCAGTAGCGAAAGATTCGGGACTCAGGATGCTGGCGGTATATCGTCATTGCCCTGCGTTCATATAAATTTTCATGTCATACCTCACAGCAGACCGTGTTCTGCGAACGAATAGATTTGCCTGCCACCAACAATCAGATGGTCAGGTACGCGGATATCCACCAGTTGAAGTACCTGAACCAGTCGCTGCGTGAGGGCTTTGTCAGCCTGGCTGGGCGTCGTCTCGCCGGAAGGATGGTTATGCGCCAGTATCACCGCCGCCGCATTGAAATACAGAGCACGTTTGACCACTTCCCGGGGATGGACCTCGGTGCGGTTAATCGTGCCGCTAAAGAGCGTCTCATGGGCAATAAGCTGATTCTGGTTGTCCAGATACAACACCCGGAACTCTTCCCGCTCAAGCGCGGTCATATGCAGTCGCAGCCATTCACGTACGGCGTGGGTGGAGGTGAAGGCTACCCCGGGCTCATGCAAATGCCGGTCCAGAATCCTGAGGGCACGCTGAATGAGACGCCGGTCCTGTGGCGTTATCTCGCCGGGTAAAAAGGAAAGCTGTTTCATTCGTTGTTCCTCTGGTCAGTCGATGATACGCAGAATGGCGTGGGCTTCAGGATGCTGCAGGGCGTAATCCCGCAGGCGGTAATAGTGCGTGGTCATTGCGTCACACTCTGTACGGCAGGCGTGATGGCTGTATTCAATCAGGCAGACCGCGATACCGGCGGCTTCCACGCTCATTTCCGCACTATTGCCGTTCATGCTGTTGAACAGACGCCATTTATCGTCATTGTCAATATCAGGGGCCATAAACGCACCACCATTGCTGAGCGTGTAAAAGGACCAGATACCACCGCTGTACTCATCACAGAAGCGGTCCATCCAGGCGAAAATATGCAGCTCCAGGGTTATCCATTGTGGAATGGTGCCAAAGTGCTGCGGCCAGAAGCAGATACGCTGTTCGTCAGGTACCTGCGTTACGGTCAGTTCAAATTCGGATTCGTTAGCAGATGCAAGGTTGTTTTGTGTCGCTGTTGTCATGGGTATGTCTCCATTAATAAAAAATGCCAGCGGCGATGGCTGGCGTAGGGGGTAATAAAGTGGGTTCGGGAAGGTGAAATGTTGCTGGTAAATGATTCGGGGTCAGCGGGTGAAAGTGTCAGTGCGGATGCCTGACCTGCGGATATAACGGTTAAGACCTTCACCGGCATCCGGCTCAAAGTTCCATGCCCGCCAGACCATCCGGCCTTCGGCGTCGCGGACCACCAGGCGGAAGTGACTGCCCTGGTCGTCTTCAATACAGACGTTGTGATAGTGACGGGTAGTTGCTTCTGCCTGTTGCCGGGTGAACGGTCCTGGTGGCAGCATGTGAGATTCAGGCATTCGGTGTACCTTAAAAGCAAAAGCCCCTGACGCAGAAGCGTCAGGGGCTGTGGGTGTATGCAGGTGTGGGATGATTATCAGTAACCGGTTTGTACCTTATACAGCTGCAGGGTTTTACTGCCCCGGACAATTTTCACATACAGGGCATTATCTTTTGTGCCGCGCACAAACCCGGCCTGTACATCGCCCTTACAGTCACCACCGTCGTAAGGAATGTTGACACCGGTCTGGCGCACCAGGTCGATAACCCCGAAGCTTAAGTCTTCACAGGCCGGGCCCGGCAGGTCCTGAATCAGGGCAAATTTATGGTCGTCGCTGATACCGGTGAGTGAGCACATGGAGGTGTTGATGTCGTTTCCCTGGCACCAGTACTCCTGGCCGGGATTGTCCTTATCCATCAGGCTTGCCGGAAGCTGAGCGGCACCGGCACTGAAGGCGGCAAGTGACAGAATGAGGGCGGGTACAGCAGAGGTCATTATTTTCAGCATGGTCTTCTTCCTGAATTAATCCAGCCCGCTGTCGGGCAAAATAAGAGAGGTTGATATCGGGTGTTATCAGAAGCGCCGGTAGCGAAACAGCTCTTTGCCCTGGTAAAGTGCCACCAGGTCGTCATATTCCGGCTTCTTCTGGTTGGGTTTAAAGGTCACTACCGTGCCCGGACGGCACAGGTCTTTTACGGTGAGTCCGTATTTCTTGTCCGGAGTAATGGTGAATCCTTTCGACACATCGTTGCGCATGATAGTTATCCAGCCCCACAGGCCGCCTTCGCAGTCTTTAAAGGGTGCGGAACGCACCGTGACCATCCCGCCCAGGCGGTCAACAGACATGGCTTCGCATTTTCCGGTAACCTGACGATGCGCATCGCACCAGAAAATGTTCCCGTTGTTGTCATTAACTACAGCAGGGAGGGTCCGGTTATAAGGCTGAGCCTGAGCGCCCACACAGAGCAGAAGGCTGCCGGTAATACCCAGTACTTTAATCAGTGTTTTCATTACGTTGGTCCTAAACAGAGAAAGAATCAGGTAGCGGTCATTCAGGCCCAGACAGTCAGGGCCAGCATCAAAAGCCATACCCAGAAGTAAGCCGGTTTCTGACCGAGAGTTTTCGCCCGCCGCCACAGATAGAACGGCACCAGCCAGGCCAGTTTGCCGAACGTGGTGGTGTCCACTCCGGCCTTACGCAGGCGTCGTTCATCGAGATACCCCAGAGCAATATTGAGCAGCAGCGTGATAAACCAGTACTGCCCACCCGAGACGGCATCATATGCCTCGTCAAATGACATCCCGCTCAATCCTGCAGTCCACAACTCCAGCGCGTAGCCAATGAAGGGAGCAAATGCCAGCGTCCACACAACGCCACCCGGAATGCGGTTCCCCGGCAGCGCTGGTGGTGTGGTGCTCCGGAGCAGCGTCGAAGCCAGCGGAGTAGCGGAGACCGGCTGCCACTCTGCCATTCCCTGTCGCCACACCAGAGTGGATGCAGTCAGTTCACCGCGCATAATCAGGCTGGTGATGTCGTCTTCGGTCACATTGTCGTGGCGTATGCCATTTTTCTCGTAATGCCAGGTCATTGTTTTTCCTTCTTAACAGAGGTAATTAAATCAGTGTGTTGCCCGGCTCCTCCTCTGAGGGCCCAGGAGACAGGACTTCACGGATACAGCTGAAGTGCGGAAGGGCCCGGATAAAGCCCGCCTGTGTGGTTAACTGGCTGAGACGTTTTAGCGGGGTGAAAGTTGTATTGAGGACTGTCACCGCATGGATGGTCGCCAGTGGATGCACGGTGATATGCCCGTTAAGTTCACCGGTGAGGTACCAGCAGCCGTCGAGTGATATCAGGCGGTACGGGGCCAGTCCGTCACAGCGCTCTCCCTCAGCCAGCAGCAGTACCCGTTGGCAGGCGGTAATAGCACTGACGAGACGGTAGAACACCAGTGAGGTGGCCGGTGATATAGTCTGTGGCGGTTGCCACACCAGACAGGGCATCCCTCCTGCTGTGAGCAGCATGCCCGCCAGACGCCGGTCCAGCCCCGGAAAGATATCGGCCAGTCCGGACCGGTGAGCAAAGGTCAGCGCATCCAGCTCACCCTGTACGCCCCCACTGGTGCTGCGCAGGCGGCATTGCCCTCGTCGATACTCCAGGTCCAGATACATCAGCCGTTCGCGAAAATCCCGTCGCAGGGTACGGACTGACACACTAAACTCTGCAGCCAGCCGGGCCATGTTCAGCGTCTCACCGGCAACCAGGCGGCTGATTATCAGTGACAGCCTGACAGCCAGTCGGTCGTGACGGCGCTCTGCCTGTGTTATCTCAAATCTCCGTAATAATTAACTGACTGAATATGAAATGATTCTAAAGAGGGGGGCGGACAGGGTATGGACATGGAATGAACTATTTTTTATCTGCCACCGGAGGCAAGCCCAACGCGGCGCACCGTGAAATACGGTGATAAAACACTCAATCCAATGGAGGTAAAACGGACAGGGAGTGTCCTTTCCCAACATGCTGATAACAAGCTCAGGACTGAAACCCACTCAGCATCGCTTCCGCCATCACCCAGAGAGCCCGGTTGAGCTTCACATCGCCGTCGATACCACGCACGGCGCGGGTATGTGTTCGCCCACCTTTTGCACTCCGGCCACTGAGCCCGCCCTTAATCAGGTTCTCCTGAATACGCTGGTATGTGGTCCACAGGTCATTGCTCTCATCCTGCCAGCGGCGTGGGGAGAGTATCTGAGGTGCTGTCACCGGCTGGTGGTCCTCACCAAAACGGTACGTCAGTGCGGCCTGTGCCAGAGCCTGTTGTGCGGGCGGCGGCAGCATCAGCGACTGCATGGCATCCCGCTTCTCTTCCACACGGTCAAAAATACCCAGCACTTCATACGCCCCCTCAATCACCTGACTCACGACATCTCCTTTGTGCGG